>CALUND010000009.1 GCA_944321925.1 uncultured Rikenellaceae bacterium
CAAGAGGCGGAAAAGCCAGCAGACCGAGGCTTTCGGGGTACATTTCCTTTATTCCTATCGGGTCACTGTATTCATTGTCGCCACGAAGCCGGAATACCCGGATATAGTCATGTATGAGGAACAGACAGCAGAGCAGACAGAATACCATACTCGCCCCACGATAAACAGATAATGTCACCACATTTGTCAGGTAAAGGGCAAATGTGGTTGCAGCTGCCAGAAGAATCGTATATACCTTTCCATAGCTGAATGACGTAATCCTGCCGGCATAGCAGAAGCCGTCGCCGTAGTCCTTCCGCCAGAAAAGTACCTGGCAGGAGGCATAGGCAGGGTAAAGAACTGCAAGGGCGGCAAACCATCTTTCTGCCGGTACGTCGTCGGGCAGATCCGGAGTCAGTATGAAAAGCATCGCCAGTATCCCGATTGCCACAACGGAAACGGAAAAAAGCAGATTGATGTTGCGTGCCGGATAGTCGTACTCATAAGGACGTTCAAGGTATTTGCAGTCAGGCTGCATCCACCAGGGCAGCCATGAAGTATTGCCGTAGCTCAGCCTGTACGGGAAGGATGTGATGCCCGCAGCAATCAGCGTGCAGGCGGCTATCAGGATATGGATTGTTTCTGTATTCATACATCATTCAGTTTGAAGGTGGATAAAAGAGGACATACGAATACGGAAAAGGGCGGAAAACTCCTGAAAAAAGAGTTCCCATCCTTGTATATCTTTTTGAAAATAAGTAAATTAACGCGCGGGGAATGCCAGTCAGAATGTGTGTGTTTACACGAATTTCACACATTTCCAAATTTGCGACAGACTTTTTTAATACATCGTACAGATGTTTCTCGAAGCTGAAAATGGCCTTATGAAACAGTGATGGCACGGAAAAAATCTCCGCCTGACAAGGCGAAGCACCGTTTGAACAAGAAATATTTGTTATATACGGGTGGCATTTATCTGTGCTTTTATCACCATTCATACATCATAGATAAGACATTTTTCAAATTACAATAGCGAAAATACAAATAATGTTTCATTCCACAATGAATTGAATGATATTATTTTGCGAAACTTTGTACACAACTCAAAACACATTTCTCACCATGTGTGTACGATAAAGTTTACAAACCCGATACCAGGCACGTTCTCTATCTTGCATGTGGTTCCCTGCGGCATACACTCCAGCCCTTTCTGTATTTTGCATTTAATAATTTACATTGTTGCTATTTTGTTACTCAAACAGCAATATAAAATCATATACCACTTACAATGAGCTAATTATATTTAGTATTTATCTTGAAGGGAAGGGGAGGAAAAAACAAGAGGCAGAAAGGAGAGAGGCAGATAATCGGGAGAGCCCGACGACCGGGTCCAATCCGTTTTGCACTCCATTTGCAGGGGAAATCCGGACAAATTCCCACAGACGATCCGGTCGCATGTTGTTTCTCCAAGCTCCATTGCGCAACCGCAAATGGGTCCGGGCATTCGAAATCAGGCGACAAATCGACAAAGGATGGTGGCAAACCTCCTTGCATTTCCGATCGTCTTGCACTATCTTTGACACGATTTTTTGAAAGGAAAAAAGGCATATGAATCAGATCAAATGTATCGGCATTCTCACCTCGGGCGGTGATGCCCCTGCGATGAATGCAGCCATCCGTGCCGTCACCCGCACAGCCATCTATTACGGATTCGAAGTCCGCGGCATCATGCGCGGATACAACGGGTTGATCCTCGATGAGATCATCGAGATGAAGACCCAAACCGTCAGCAATATCATCCAGCAGGGCGGAACCATCCTGAAAACCGCCCGCAGCAACGAATTCAAAACCCCGGAAGGACGTAAAATCGCCTACGACAACATGCGGAAAGCCGGCATCGACGCCCTGGTGGTCATCGGCGGCGACGGTTCGCTATCCGGAGCCCGCGTCTTCGCTGCGGAATACGACATCCCGATCGTAGGGCTTCCCGGAACGATCGACAACGATCTCTACGGAACCGATACGACGATCGGCTACGATACGGCCCTCAACACCATCACCTGGGCCGTAGACCGTCTGCGCGATACCGCCTCCTCCCACGAACGACTCTTTTTCGTGGAGGTAATGGGCCGCAACGCAGGATTCCTCGCACTGAACGGAGCCATCGCCACCGGTTCGGAGGCTGCCATCATCCCCGAAATCGCTACCGAGGTCGACCAGCTGGCCGAACTGATTCAAAACGGATTCCGCAAAAGCAAAAACAGCAGCATCGTGCTGGTTGCCGAGAGCGAAATCACCGGCGGAGCGATGGGCATGGCCGAGCGTGTCAAAAAAGAGTTCCCCCAATACGATACGCGTGTCACCATTCTGGGCCATATCCAACGCGGCGGCTCCCCCACGGCGAGCGACCGCATCCTGGCCAGCCGGATGGGCGAAGCTGCCATCAATGCACTCATCGAAGGGCAACGCAACGTGATGATCGGCATACAAAACGATGCACTGGTCTACGTACCGTTCACCAAAGCCATCCGGGATGACAAACCGATCAACCGCGATCTGCTCAAAACCATAAAGATACTATCTATCTAATCCCCCAAACCCGCCGGCCATGGATATCGCCCAGAATCGTCGACGCGAAAATATCGCCGAATACATCCTCTACCTCTGGCAACTGGAGGACCTGTTACGCGCTCTGCAGTTCAGTCCCGAAGCGGTCTGGTCCCAACTGGTAAAGCCACGCGACACCGATGAAGCAACCAAACAGACGATGCTCACCTGGTACATGGAGCTCGCCGATCTGCTGCGCAAGGAGGGCAAGGAGCAACAAGGCCATCTCGACCACACGCTCCACCTCATCGCCGACCTGCAGAACCTCCACGAGCAACTGCTCCAACTGCCCATCGGCGAGGAGTACAGGCGTAACTTCACCCGGCTCATGCCTGCCCTGCCACGATTGCGCGAAACCCTCGGCAAAGAGGATGTAAGCGATATCGAGCTCTGTTTCCGGGCACTCTATGCCGCCATGCTGTACCGCATCAAGGGCGAAAAGCAGGAGGTATCGGCCGACGTGACGGCTCTCGTATCGCCGGTTGTCGCCGAGCTGGCCCGCATCTTCCACGGCGTAGAGAACGGAGAGATCGACCTGTACAAAAATTGCGAATAACCCCGACACGAGAGAGCTATCGCGTCATAGCCCATACAACGGAACCGCTGAACGAAGAAGAGCGGTTCCGTTTTTTTTGGAGGGAAGGGAGGTGAGAAATTTGAACCGTCCGCTCCCAATCGGCCTCTTTCTGAAAAAACAGGCAGCCGGAAATGATCCGGCCGCAAATCGAATAACGGAAGAAGATCGTCCGTCTTAAAACAGGGTTCCTTCGTCGTTGTAACGGTCGATGCCGAGGTGGCTGTATGCCAAAGCGGTCGCTTCCCGCCCCCGCGGAGTGCGCTTCAGGAAACCCTCTTTGATAAGGAAAGGCTCATAAACCTCCTCGATGGTTCCGGCCTCCTCGCCGACGGCCGTGGCGATCGTATTCAGGCCGACCGGTCCCCCTCGGAACTTTCCTATGATAGTCGACAGGATGCGATTATCCATCTGATCGAGTCCACGGGTATCCACGCCCAGCGCCTTCAAGGCCAGTTGCGTAATCGGAAGATCGATGCGACCGCCCCCCTTGACCATGGCAAAATCACGCACCCGACGCAACAGGGCATTGGCGATACGGGGTGTTCCCCGACTCCGCCCGGCAATCTCCGCTGCAGCTTCGCCGTCGATCGGGATATTCAGAATTCCGGCCGATCGCTTTACGATCTTTGCCAATACACCCGCATCGTAATACTCCAGATGACAGGTTATGCCGAAACGGGCCCGAAGCGGAGAGGTCAACAAACCGCTGCGCGTCGTGGCTCCGATCAGGGTAAAGGGGTTCAGTTCAATCTGAATGGAACGGGCCGAAGGACCTTTGTCGAGCACGATATCGATCTTGTAATCCTCCATCGCCGAATAGAGGTACTCCTCCACCACCGGACTGAGCCGGTGGATCTCGTCGATGAAGAGTACATCGCCGGCATTGAGATTGGTCAGCAGCCCTGCCAGATCGCCCGGTTTGTCGAGTACCGGGCCGGAAGTCACCTTCAACGAAGAGCCCATCTCGTGGCTGATGATGTTGGCCAGGGTGGTCTTGCCGAGTCCGGGAGGTCCGTGCAACAGAACATGGTCCAGCGACTCGCCCCGCATCAGAGCCGCCTGTATGAAGATACGGAGGTTCTCGACGATCTTGTCCTGCCCGCTGAAACTCTCGAGTTCCTGCGGCCGGATCCGATTCTCAAACTCCATGTCGCTCTCCATGTTGCGTATGCTTCTCTCTTCTGCCATCGAATACGGTGCGTTAAAAAAACGGTCTCGGTCCTCCTCAACAAGAGTTCCGGCCCTACAAAGATACGATTTTTTCCATTCGGGAGGCATTCCGCGAGCAACGGATGCGAAAAAGTGAAGGAAAATAACGGTTCCCGAGATCGGAGCGGGAGGAATCGTATATTTTTTTATCGGTTGCGTCGTTCCGAACGATTAAAATCCCTATTTTTGCACCATACGAAATTGACCCGTCTTCTATGAGCAAACCGTCGCGATACGACCTCCGCGGAGTCTCTTCTTCCAAAGAGGATGTCCATGCCGCCATACGCAACGTGGACAAAGGTATTTTTCCGAAAGCATTCTGCAAAATCATTCCCGACCTACTGAGCGGAGACCCCGATTCCTGTCTGGTCATGCACGCCGACGGCGCCGGAACCAAATCGTCACTCGCCTACCTCTATTGGCGCGAAACAGGCGACATGAGCGTCTGGAAAGGGGTGGCACAAGACGCGATCGTGATGAATACCGACGATCTGCTGTGCGTGGGGGCCGTCAGCGGCATTCTCCTCTCCTCGACCATCGGACGCAACAAACGACTGATCCCCGGAGAGGTCATTTCGGCCCTCATCAACGGCACGGAAGAGTTCCTTCAGACGATGCGCGACCTGGGCGTCGACATCCGCTCCACGGGCGGCGAAACGGCCGACGTAGGCGATCTGGTGCGCACGATCATTGTGGACAGCACGGTAACCGCACGCATCCGACGCAGCGATGTGATCGATAATGCGCACATCCAGGCCGGCGACGCGATCATCGGACTGGCCTCTTTCGGACAAGCCACCTACGAAACACAATACAACGGAGGAATGGGCAGCAACGGGCTCACTTCCGCCCGTCACGACATCTTCGCCCACTACCTGGCCGAAAAATATCCGGAAAGCTACGACAACGCCATCCCCGACGAACTGGTCTATACGGGAGGCTACCGTCTGACCGACCGCATCGAAGGGTGCCCGCTCGACATGGGGAAACTGGTGCTCTCCCCCACCCGCACCTACGCTCCCATCATCCGCCGCATACTCTCCGAGTATCGAGACGGAATCCACGGCATGGTCCACTGCAGCGGAGGCGGACAAACCAAAATTCTCCACTTCATCGAAGGACTCCATGTCACGAAAGACAATCTCTTCCCCACTCCGATTCTCTTCCGGGCCATCCAGGAGCAGAGCGGAACGCCGTGGGAGGAGATGTACAAAGTATTCAACATGGGACACCGCATGGAGATCTATGCCGATCCCCGAATCGCAGCGGATCTCATCGCCGTATCGGAGTCGTTCGGCGTAGAGGCCCGCATCGTCGGACGGGTCGAAAAGGCGGAAAAGGCTTCGCTGACCATTCTCGACCGAGGCGAACGATACGACTATCAAAAATAGTCATCTCCAGCGACAGCCCCGACCTCAGACCGCACAAAGGGTTCCGACACGAACGTGCCGGAGCCCTTTTTCCTTCCCGCATCTCGGACGCAAACCGATACGCTGACCCTCCGAAACAGGATATGCTCTTCGTGCTCAGCAGAAACGATGCGGCACAGCGGCTTCTTCGGCATTCCTCAACCACAGTGGCCACGACTTCGTTTTCACGGAAATAAATTCTATCTTTGTTCCGAAAATTTTTCGCTCGATTGCAGGACAGGCACGCAGCGTGCAACCGAATCGATGCAAGCACCCTACAAACACACCTTACGGATATGACACGAACAGAAATCCGTCCCGGACTCCACTACGTCGGAGTCAACGACCGAACCAAAACCCTTTTCGAGGGTCTTTGGCCTCTGCCTTCGGGCGTCTCCTACAACTCCTATCTCCTGATCGACGAACAGGTGGCTCTCATCGATACGGTCGATGCCTGCTATACCGATACATTTCTTGCGAAAATCGCCGAAATTCTCGGAGAGAGAAAAGTGGACTACCTGATAGTCAACCACATGGAGCCTGACCACTCCGCATCGATCGCTGCACTGCGAAGAGCCTATCCCGATGTAAAAATCGTGGGCAACGCAAAAACGCTCCCCATGATCGAAGGCTACTACGGCATCACCGAAGGGACCGTCAAGGTGAACGAAGGCGACACCCTCTGCATCGGAAAACGCACGCTCGTCTTCTATATGATCCCGATGGTCCACTGGCCCGAAACGATGGTCACCTACTCCCCGGAAGAACAGGTCGTCTTCTCGGGCGACGCTTTCGGCACGTTCGGAGCGCTGGACGGCGGCATCACCGATCGCGAACTGGACACGACACGCTACTGGGACGAAATGTACCGTTACTACGCCAACATCGTCGGCAAATACGGCTCTCCGGTGCAGAAAGCGCTGGCCAAATTGAGTTCGCTTCCCGTCCGTACGATCTGCTCCACGCACGGACCGGTCTGGATCGACCACACGGAAAAAGTGATCGGACTCTACGATCGCATGAGTCGCTACGATGCCGACCCCGGTGTGGTAATCGCATACGGCAGCATGTACGGCAACAACGCCCGACTGGCCGAACGGATCGCCCGCGAGTTGGCCCGAAAAGGGGTCTCCCAAATCGTCGTATACGATCTCTCCCGTTCGCACGCCTCCTACGTACTTCGGGACGTATTCAAATACGACACCCTCATCGTCGGAAGTCCCACCTACAACGGGAATCTCTTCCCGCCCGTCGAGAGCCTCTTGCGCGACCTGGAGCACCGCTGCATTCCGCACCGCTATTTCGGCTGCTTCGGCTCCTTCACCTGGGCCGGCACAGCCGTACGGAAACTGACCGAATTCGTCTCCGCCATGGGTTGGGAACTGATGGGCGAACCGATCGAAATGAAACAAGGTTACACCCCGGAAAAAGGCGACGCCTGTCTGCCGTTGGTCGACGCCGTTGCCGAACGACTCGGGAAAAAGAGTTAGAGATTCTCCTCACACAAATAACGGGGCCGGTTTTATCGTAAACCGGCCCCGTTTTTCAGGTCTCCGCAACGGAATCCATCCGCGGCTTTCGTCAATAAGTGTCCGCCTCCTCCCGGTGCGAATCCGTACGGGGCGGATGCGACATCGCCCGCCAGGCATACCAGATATAAGCGACCACAAAGGGGATCAACAGCGAGACGTAGCTCATCACACGAAGCGTGAACTCACTCGACGAACTGTTGTAGATCGTCAGTGAACTGGCAATGTCGGAGAGCGAAGGATAGTAACAGGTGTTATTCCATCCTGCGAGCAACAAAAGGCAGAGCACCGCAACCACCGTTCCCGATCCTCCCCACCAGATCGCCCTGCGGCTGCCGTTGCGCCAGCCGATCCAGATGCTCCAAAGGATTGCGACCACTCCGACCAGCAAGGGGATCGAGACGTAGGGCATTTGAAGCATGTTGTGAAGGTATTTGTACTGCTCGACGGTCACCGTCCCGGAGGTCGGATCGACCGCCCACCCCTTCGAAAGACAGAGGCTGACGAAAAACAGCAGGAAAAAGAGGAGAAATGGCACGGCAGCACAGCCGATCCGACGACGCGATCGCTCACGGATCGTCGTATCGTTGATTCCACAGAGGAAATACTCCAGCGCCAAAATGCGGGAGAGAAACAGCACGGCCAGCCCGAGAGCCACATTGCGATAATCCAGAAGTGCCTCCAGCCCATACCAGGGATTGGTCCAACGCGAGATGACCGTATCGCCCCCGATCTGAACGATATTGTTCCGGTCCACCGTGAAATGGGCCCCCGTAAAAAGGGTACCCACGGCCACACCGAGCAGCAACGCACCGGCCCAGCCATTGATCATGAGAAACCATTCGTAGGTCTTCTCACCAAAGAGATTATTCGGCTTGCGGCGGTACTCGTAGGCGACGGCCTGAATGACAAAAACAAAAAGGATCAGCATCCAGACATAAAATGCGCCTCCGAAACTGGTCGAGTAGAAAAGCGGGAATGAGGCGAAAAACGCACCTCCGAAAGTGACCAACGTGGTAAAGGTGAGTTCCCATTTCCGTCCGAGCAGGTCCACGATCCGATCCCGTTCCGAGGGTGTCCGTCCGATCGTGTAGAGCAAGCCCTGTCCGCCCTGCACGAAAAGAAGAAAGACAAGCAGAGCTCCGAGCAACGAGATGATAAACCACCAGTAATGCTGCAAAAAAACGAACGTATCCATGATCTTCAGACTTTATCGGGACCTATTTTGATCTGTTTGCACAGGATCATCACCTCCGCCACGAGCAAACCGGTGAAAAGGAGCAGGAACAGGAAGAACGTCACCACCACCGATCCGGAAGGGATGCCCGACACGGCTGCCGACGTAGGCAACAGATTCTGAATAACCCAGGGTTGCCGGCCCACCTCGGCCAACACCCAACCGGCCTGCGAAGCGACATACGTGATCGGCACGGCGAGCATCATCAGCCAAAGCAGCCAACGATGTCGGGGCAACGTTCCTTTCCGGTTCTGCCACCAGACGATCAGCATGAGCAGCACGAGGAACATACCCCAGCCCACCATGATCCGGAAAGAGTAGAAAAGCAGCGGCACGTTGGGAACAGTCTGCTCCGGCGAAGAGAGATATCCGTAACCGAAATAGGCGAAATAGTTCTCCAGGAAACTCTTTCCGGCCTCCGTATCCGGGTTGAAAAGGGCCTTCAGAGAGTCGGCCCGCATCGTTTCGCCCGCCTTCCGTGCAGCACGAAAAGCAGCAAGCGTTTCGATCGCCGTTTTTCCGCGCTCAATCTTCTCAGCCGCCGAAAGAATACCCTGCTGCGGATTGCCATAGAGCAGATCGTCGATACCCGCCACGTAGGCATCCACATCGCGATAGCTCATGGCGGAAAGCATCCCCGGAATTGCCACCTTGAAGTGGAAAAGATCGTCGGGCGTCTGACGCAAATGTTCCGGCTTCACCACACCGAATGCCACCAACGGCGCCTTCGCACCCCCTTCGTAATGCGCCTCCATCGCCGCCAACTTCATCGGCTGCACCTCGGCGATCACAGCCCCCGACTTATCTCCCGTCAGCGCAGTAAACAGCGCGAACACAAGACCCCAAATCGTCGCGATACGGATGCTCGCACGGGCCATCCGCTCCTCGCGCCCCTTGAGCAGGAACCAGGCCGACACACCGATTACGAAAACCGCAGAGAGCAGATAGGCCGACGACACCGTATGGAAGAACTTGTTGATCGCCACGGGCGATAAAAGCACCTCCCAGAAGGAGGTCATCTCGTTGCGGGCCGTTTCGGGATTGAATGTCATGCCCACAGGATATTGCATCCACGCATTGGCCACGAGAATCCAAAGGGCGGAAAGGCTCGCACCGATCGCCACCAACCAGGTAGAGGCAAGATGGAAACGGCGACTCACCCGATCCCAACCGAAAAACATCACCGCGAAGAAGGTCGCCTCCAGAAAGAAGGCCATGATGCCCTCCACAGCCAGAGGCGCACCGAAAATATCGCCCACGAAATGGGAATAATTCGACCAGTTCGTACCGAACTCGAATTCGAGAATCAAACCGGTCGCCACGCCGATGGCGAAGTTAACGGCAAACAGGCGCATCCAGAAGCGGGTCGTACGCCGCCAGAAAGGGTCGCCCGTCCGGTAATAGATCGTCTCCATGATCGCGACGAGAAAACCCAGACCGAGCGTCAACGGCACGAATAGCCAGTGATACATCGCCGTCATGGCGAATTGCGCCCGCGACCAATCAATCATCTGAAGGAAATCAGCATCCATAGGCATCAATCATTAGGAAGCGTAGTGAGTTGTTCGAGCACGAAATCGTTCCGCTCCTCTTCGGAGGGGAAACGATTCAACACATCGGGAAAAAAGAAGAGCCGAAGGATGGCAAACAGGATGAACAGTTTGAGCAGGACCAGCAGCCAAAGAGTGCGTCCGACGGTCATCTGACGAAATCCGTCACGATAGAAGCGATAGATTCGAACTGCGATTTGCCACATGATCGGTCTCCGTTTTGAAAAGCGTTTTTCATTCAAATGTAACGATTATTTTCTTTATTCTCTTTTCCCAAAAAGATTCTCTCCCTTTTCTGCGAAAAAAATGTCCGACTAACGCATACGCCTCTGCAGAAGAAGATTTCCAACAGTTCAGAAAGGTTTGTTCCAAAAAAATTTTTATCTTTGAACTCAAAGACAGTTCCGCGAAAGCGGTCCACAACCTAAAAACTACCGGTACATGGACTCTTTGCAATCCATCGCTTCTTGTTTTGCCCTTCGGGGAGAGATCGAAAGTATCGCTCCATTCGGCGGCGGGCACATCAACGACACCTATCGCATAACCACCTCTTCGGCCGAAACGCCCGACTACATCCTGCAACGGATCAACCATGCGATCTTTCGCGACGTGGAGACCATGCAACGCAACATCGTGCGCATCACGGAACATATTCGGCACCACCTGGCCGAAAGAGGAGAAAAAGATCTCTCACGGAAGGCCCTGACCGTCGTGCCGACCCGGGACGGAGCTCTCTTCCTCAAAGAAGGCGACACGTATTGGCGCATGACCGAGTTGATTCCCGACAGCGTCACGCTCTATGAAGTGACTCCCGAAACGGCTTACCTTACGGGACGCGGATTCGGAGACTTCCAACAAATGCTCAGCGACCTGCCCGGCGAACCCCTCGGTGCAACGATCCCCGATTTCCACAACATGGAGCTCCGCATCCAACAATTAAAAGATGCCGTTCAGGCCAATCCGGTCGGCAGAGTGGGGAAAGCCCGTCCGCTGGTAGATGCGCTGATGAAGCGGGCCGACGAAATGTGCATGGTCGAGCGGCTCCACCGCGAAGGCTCTTTCCCAAAACGAATCGCCCATTGCGACACGAAGGTGGACAACATGCTTTTCGACCGCTCGACAGGCGACTTTCTCTGCGTGATCGATCTCGACACCACCATGCCGGGCTATGTTCTCTCCGACTTCGGCGATTTCATCCGTACGGCCGGCAATACCGGCGCAGAAGACGAACCCGATCTGGAGAAGGTTGGACTCAACATGGATATCTTCCGAGCTTTTGCCCGCGGATACCTCGAAACAGCCTCTCCGTTCCTTACACCGATTGAAAAAGCCATGCTTCCCTTCGGTGCCCGCATGATGACCTACATGCAAACCGTGCGTTTCCTCACCGACTACCTGAACGGCGACACCTACTACAAAACTGCCTTCCCGGAGCACAACTGGCAACGTTCGTGGGCACAATTCACCCTACTCCAGAGTCTGGAACGTCACAACGCCGAGATGATGCGATGCATCCGGACATTGTCTCAAGAGAAATCGGAATAAAAACCCTAATAAAAAAATGAAAAAACTATCCTTTTTACTCCTCGCAGCCGCGCTGCTTCTAAACGCTTGCGACAAACCGTCCGGCGGCATGTTGAAAACCGACACCCCGCCCCGCCCCATCGGACAGACAGACATGTTGGGATTCCGCTGCGATCCAATTCCTACGGTACGCGTGGGATTCATCGGTCTCGGCATGCGCGGTCCCGGCGCCGTACACCGTTTTACCCAGTTGGAGGGCGTAGAGATCAAGGCGCTTTGCGACCTCTATCCCGAAAGAGTGGAGAAAGCCCAAAAAATCTTATCGGACAACAACCTTCCCTCAGCAGCCGAATACAGCGGCGAAGAGGGGTGGAAAGAGCTCTGCCAACGCGACGACATCGACCTGGTCTACATCTGCACACCCTGGCAACTGCATACCCCGATGGCGGTCTATGCCATGGAACAAGGCAAACACGTTGCCGTCGAGGTCCCGGCAGCCATGACCCTCGACGAATGCTGGCAACTGGTCAACACCGCCGAGCGGACACGGCGCCACTGCATGATGCTCGAAAACTGCTGCTATGACTTCTTTGAGATGGCCACCCTCAACATGGCGCAACACGGCGTATTCGGAGAGATCACCAACGTCGAAGGAGCTTACATCCACGACCTGCGCTTCCTCAACTTCGCCTCGAAAGAAGAGGGCGGCTACCAGGGCATGTGGCGGCTGAGATACAACGAAGAACACAAAGGCAATCCCTATCCCACACACGGACTCGGCCCCGTCTGCCAGGTGCTCAACATCCACCGGGGCGACAAGATGAATTTCCTCGTCTCCCTGTCGAGCGACCAGTTCGGTATGACGGAATATGCCAAGCAGAAGTTCGGAGCCGATTCCCCCGAAGCCCAACAGACCTATGCTCTGGGAGATATGAACACCACCCTGATCCGCACCGAGAAAGGGAAACTGATCATGATCCAGCACGACGTGACCAGTCCGCGCCCCTACAACCGGCTCCACACCCTGAGCGGAACGAAAGGATTCGCCCAAAAATATCCGATCCAAACCATTGCACTCGAACCCAACGCTCATTCGCCCCTCAAAGGAGAAGAGATGAGCGAATTCATGGCACAATGGGAGCATCCGCTCACCAAAGAGATCGGTGAAAAGGCGCGTCAGGTGGGAGGCCACGGCGGCATGGATTTCATCATGGACTATCGCCTCATCTACTGCCTGCGCAACGGCCTGCCGCTCGATCAGGATGTCTATGATGCTGCCGAATGGTCGTGCATCGCTCCGCTGAGCGAACTGTCCGATCGCAACGGAGGCATGCCGGTGGAGATTCCCGACTTCACACGCGGCGCATGGAACAAAATCGACGGATTCCATCACGCCATTGCCGAATAATCACGCTGCAAGCACGCAAGCGATCGACCCGAGACCCGGAAGCCAACGGGAACCGGGGCCCGAAATATGCAAAGAGGCGCCTGCTTTTGCAGACGCCTCTCGTTTTTTGATTGACAGAGGAAACAGAAACTATCGGTTCTCTCCGGCGACTTCGCCATGAAACAGCAACAAACGGAACCTCTGACTACTTTTTGGTTCGATCCACAAACTGCTGTGCAGGAGGATTCGTTGAGATATCGTAATAGTGCATTTTCCGGACCGGGACCCGGAAATAGACCGGATCACGGTAGTCGCTGAAAAGTCGTTGCAAAAGATCGGAGCCCTTCCATATACGTCTGGCCATCTCGTCCGAGACATCGAAATGAGCCTTGCCCTCGACCCGCACAGAGATGTTTCCCTCCGCAGCGAGAAGCTCCAACGACGGATTGATCTGCAATTCGGCATAGGGTTCCCACTCCGAACTGGTGGCAAAAAACAGAGACTCCCCCTCCACAAACATCGTCCGGAAAACTCTCACATGCGGCTTGTCGCCGTAAACAGTGGCCAATGCCAAATTCTTTTGGCCGACCAAAAAATCGAAAATCCTATTCTCCATAACCATTTGTTTTTCACGCAAAACATTTCCGCGGCACACACCCGACGAATCCACTCCGTCCGCAATGTCCCTCTGCCCCGGTCCGACGGAACAAGCCTGCAAACTCCGAACCATTCATCCACAAAAAAAAGACGATTCGTCTCCAAACAGGCCATAAAATATTCAAAAATGCGGATTAAACGATCTTATCTCTCAAAACATCCGATTTCTCTTCTCGGACAATAAATATTTCGCTATATTTGGGAAACAATAGGATGCGGCTCGGCATAGTCGAGTTCGAAAACTTTGATTTTCGTTCGCCTCTGCACTCGCCTTTGAGTATACTTGTTAACAGAACAACCATTACATTTCAACCATGAAACAGCTCTTATTCCCTGTGCTTCTGTTCACGATGAGTTGCACGTTCTTCTCCTGCAACTCCCCGATGGAAACGGCAAAATTCGAAACGATCTCGGTCGAGAAGAACATAGACAATCCCAATGGCCTTTCCTACGACCTGAAATACGATTTCACCTATCTGGCACCGGAAGGAAACGGTGCTGTCGATGAGGCCATTCTCGACTCCATGATCCAACTCTTCTTCGGGTTATCCGATTTCGAAGGGACCCCGCAAGAGGCTGCAGCTCAATATGAACAGAACCTCCAGACGGAATACGGCAACGACACCATCTTCGGGAATCGCTGGAAAGGATATTTCTACTCCTCATCCCAGGTGGAACCCGTAGGCAAACACCTCATTGCCTACACGGTGGACAAAGCGGAATACGTCGGCGGAGCACACGGCATGCGCTGGATCCTGGCCAGAAACTACGATCGGCTCAACGGCGAATCGCTCTCTCTCGACGACCTGTTCGATGCGGAAGGACGCACCGCCTTGACCGAGCAGATCCAAAACCGGCTGGTCGAACAGTACAATGTACCCTCGATCGACAGTCTCACGCAATGTGGGTTCTTCCCCTCTCCGCGTACAATCGTCCCGACGGAAAATTTCTCCCTGTCGGCCGATTCCATCACTTTCATCTACAACCTCTACGAGATTGCCTGTTACGCAACGGGCATCGTACAGGTATCCCTTTCATACGATGAACTGAAAGGATTCAACCGCTACCTGACAGAGTAACTTCTGCGACTTATAACCATTAACCATTCCGAATCCTGCGCGTAGATTTCGCGCAGGATTTTTTACTCCTTTCCGAAGAGATTCCGGCCTCTTTTCCGCATGGTGGTCTGAAAACAACGAAGGTTCGAACCTAGGGGCCCGAACCTTCGTTTCATCGGACGACATCGCCCGGCTCCTTCGATCCGGACAGTCGGAGTACGCGACAATATCGGTTTCCGGAGTATCTTTCGGATCTCAACCCGAAGATACCCCTGCCATACTTTACAAAGGACGTAAAATGAAGCGGAACGTATAATCCCGATAGGGCAACCGGTATGCGGGAAGAGGCTGTGTCCCCCAGCTGTTGATACCGCCCACACCTTTTTGCCGCAAATCGAAATTCAGGTAGGTCGCATCAGCCGGCTCCAATTCCGAGGAGTGTCTCGGAGCTCCGCTGTAGATATCGAGATCGGTGGTCGAATAGGGAAGAGCCGAAGCGGAGAAGAGCGTATCGCTCACGATCTCCACCCCGCATCCGCCGGCATCCACCACGCGCCAGCAGCGCAAACCCGTATGCGTACCGGACTCCTGCGGACGTACATAACCCATGTGGTACTGTTCATCCACCGACTGCCGATACAAACCGACCCTTGCGGCAGAATAGCGGTCGGAGTAGTTCTCGAAAGGACCGTACCCCCAAAACTCAATCCGGTCGTAACGAGCGGGCATGGCACAGGTCATGCCGAAACGCAGCAGATCCCCCGTCTCAACGGTCGGTGTACCCGCCTTCATCGCCTCCGTAACCAATACATGGCCCGCACCATTGATCTCGTAAGTCATCTCTATCTCCGCTCCGGTCGAGGCCATGCGGTGCACAGAGGTCACAACAGCTCTCCCCTCCTTCACTTCGCCCTGTATGGAGACGAGACTCAAATCGGGTCGACGCCACGGTTCGATCTTCTCTTTGTTCCGGCCGTGTTTGTAGTACCCCTCGTCGTTTTCGGTGACCGCACGATAGAACTGCGGCTGCAATGCCTCCTGCAACAGCTCGCGTCCCTGAAAGACGATCCGATCCAGCCACCCGCTCTGCGTGTTGAACTCCATGCGCCAGTCCGCTCCTCCGACGTAGATGAACCGTTTGTCCCGCTCGACGACAGGCGCCTGCTCCGTCCGGGAAAGTGCGAATGTCGAAGCGGGATCGTACTCCCGGACACACAACTGATCGTAAGCGACCACATGTCCGGCAGGCAGCAACGGCTCGGCCCGTTTCAGGCGATAGCGTACATTCAACATCACCTCTGCCGCATCGGTCGGAACGGCCGAATAGCCGAGACGAATCGTACGACGCTGTTGCGGCGCAACCTGGAGCGATCCGACCACACCTCGCTCTACGGCGACATGATCGGCCACGAGTTCCCACTCCAGTTCGTAATTCGAAAGATCGGAGAAGAAATATTCGTTGTAAATCTCGACCTCACCCCGCTCCAGATCGACCGGACGAGTATGTATGGACCGATATTGGTAACGCATCTCTTCAGCATGGGGATGTCCCTCCCGATCGGCCGAAAAGACCCCGTTACAGTTAAACGAATCGTCCGACGGATCGTATCGGTTGAAATCGCCGCCGTAGAGATAGGTCACCGTTCCATCCGCCTCGTAACGATGAAGGGCCTGATCGGCAAAATCCCAGATGAATCCACCCTGATAGTGGGGATAACGGCGCACCAGGTCCCAATACTCCTTGAAATTACCCATCGAATTTCCCATGGCATGGGCATATTCGCACTGGATAAGCGGCAGCGGCTCGCGCACGGACTCTCCATCCGAATTTTTGCCCGCAGCCTTAGCCTGCAACTTTTCAGCGACACCCTCGAGGTATCTCTCGCAACCGTCCGGAGAGAGATACATGGGGCAGTAGATATCGGTCTCCGGGCCGAGCTCCGCCCGTTCGTACTGCACCGGACGCGACGGATCGGTCTCCTTGATCCAATGGTAACAAGCCGCCGTATTGGCTCCGTGGCCCGCCTCATTGCCGACGCTCCAGAGAATAATCGAAGGATGGTTACGATCCCGCTGCACCATGCGTGTCACCCGCTCCATGTGGCTCGAGGCATAGATCGGATTCTTGGCGAGGCTGCGATCCCCGTAGCCCATGCCGTGCGACTCGATGTTCGCCTCATCCACAACGTAGAGGCCATACCGATCGCAGAGAGCGTACCACAACGGATCGTCGGGATAGTGGCAGGTACGCACCGCATTGATGTTGTGCGCCTTCATCACACGGATATCTTCCAGCATATCGGACTCGGTCACATAATATCCTCTGTCGGGATGCAACTCGTGACGATTGACCCCCTTGATCAATACCGGTTTGCCATTGACCAGCAACTGACTTCCGCGAATCTCCGACCTGCGGAACCCGACCGGGATGGCCGTAGCCTCCGTCACGCCCTCCGCATCGCGCACCGCCAACGTCAACGTATAGAGATAGGGGCTCTCCGCACTCCATTTTTGAGGATTGTTCACCCGTACATGCCACGAGGCCTTGCCATCGGTCTGCGGGCGCAACGTGGTCGAAGCCACCTCGCGCTCCCCGTCCAACAATTTCACCTCCACGCGCTCCGTTCCCTCGGTCAAGGCAACCGTCACGTCGAGTTGCCCGTGCCGGTAAGAGTCGTCGAGACCGGCGGTCACCTGCACATCATCCAGACGATGTTTGGGCCGGGCATAGAGATAGACATCGCGCCCCACTCCGGAAAGACGCCAGAAATCCTGATCCTCCAGGTAAGAGCCATCGCACCACCGGTGCACCTGAAAAGCCAACAGATTCATCCCTTCCTGCATATAGGGCGTCACATCGAACTCACAAGCCAGTTTGCTGTCTTCACTGTATCCCACCCACTCGCCGTTGATCCAAAGTTTCAGATTGGAAGTCACGGACCCGAAATGGATGAACACATCCATATCTTTCCAGGCGGCGGGTATCTCGACCTCCCGACGGTAGGAACCTACATGGTTGTTCTCCACAGGCACTGCCGGCGGATTGGTCGCGAAACGTCCCCGCCAGGCATACCCCGTATTCACATAGACGGGATCACCATATCCGTGCATCTCCCAGATTCCCGGCACGGGTATCGTCCCCCACGCACTGTCGTCGTAATCGGTTCGGTAGAAATCGGCGGGGCATTGATCCGCATCGCGAACCCAATCGAAACGCCACATCCCGTTGAGCGACAAATATCGCGAATTCGTCTCCCGCGAACCGGTCAGTGCATCATCCACATTGTCAAAAGCGATGAATGACGTTCGCATCGGCAGACGGTTGACCTGATTAACGGCAGGATCCTGCCATTCCGGGGTTTCTGCCGATATCGGCAAAAGGGCCAGAAGAGATCCGGCCAGACAAAAAGCGATTCTCATTTTCATTTGGATCACCAATAAGAATTAAACCTCATATCGCCCTTACGGCGTCTCTTGCAAAAATAACGATACATCCATGAGAATCCAAAGGTCAACCGACATAATATCCAAGGAATTACCAGTTATTTTTTATCAACCGCCGCCTCTGCTGTCCCCTGCATACGGAGTGCCGACCACACACTCTCTCCCAAAAATTTCCGAAAATCGGGTATTCAATCACCCAATAAAAAAGCGACAGCCTTTCAGGCTGTCGCTCGGTGCATTCTCAGGGGCTCGAACCCTGGACCCCAACATTAAGAGTGTCGTGCTCTACCAGCTGAGCTAAGAATGCGTTTTAACGGAGGACAAAATTAGTATCTTTTTTTCTCTTTGCAAAATATTACCCGGAAAAATTTAAATCCCTACCGCAGTCACCCTCAGCAGCAAGAACGGTTCTTACCGACACCGATCTCCGCCACGACAGTCCGAAGCTACAATAAATATATAAATCCGACAAATGTCTCCTCAACACGCAAGATAAGGTCTCTTGGGCAAACTCTTTTCGAAGCCGCTATCTTCCGCAAGACGGAACCTCATACTCCCCTCGGTTTCCTGGGTCCTGAACACGTTCATCTTAATGCAGGCCTTAGCGAAGTGAACTTCCCTGCAATGTAACTGGACAAGATACCAGCCGAGTCAATATCAGACTTCTACTCCTTGACGCATCTGACAGACAGCCCCTTTGCCTTGAAACTCTTGCTGCTGGTACACATTCCGTCATTACCCCATATAGAAAAATAATAGTTCGTAACGTGGTTTGTACCGTGGGGCTCAATAATCATGTCTCGCGACCATGAAGCATAATTGCCTATTTCACCAATTTGTACAAGTCTCCCATTGGAATCTCTACATCCGGAGAAAGGATACCAGCAAACATCGGCATCTGTCAGTTTGTATGTGGTGCCGGACAAACCTCCAAGATCGAACCCTTTGTTTGTGTTGTCTGCTGTTTCAGTAAGATTGTTTTCAAGTGATTCCGTTCCAAGAGCCACTGCCCACATGCCATAAGGGCCTCCGTCCGGAACATGGTATCCCACAGGACACGGATCGTAAATCGTTTTTTTCGAACTCCATCCAAAGTTTTCAGTATTCATCGTGGGGAAATACATCCAGTCGTAATTGTTCTCATTAGCTCCTATGAACTGGGTCGGATTGGCTGTTGCATATTCAATCGTTCCGGTAATCCTTGAAGAGACAACCGCACCCGGCCACACCAGAGTCGACTTTGCCACGACACACTCAGAGATGGAAGAACTGTTCAGGAACGGATCTTTCCTGCCCCACTGATAAAGAAGGCCCAATGCTCCGACATCTCCTTTGGATGCAGAAATTGCTCCCAGATTACGGTCCATTATGATGCCGGCTCCATTGTTGTAAATCTGGTCTTCCGGCCTGTCCGTCAGCCATATATGCCAACTCCACAAGACAGTCCCTTCGGGATCCATAACAGCAATGAGTGCATTACCTTTCCGGAATGTTTCCGGCGTCCTGAAAATTATATAGTCATCATCTATCCCCACCTCCGCTATAAGGTCTTTTTTGCGCGGCGCATAATCGGTTCCGTATGTCTCCCACAAAACACAAACACTGTCTATCTGCCCCACAGACTCTGTACTGTTACCTTTTACGGCCTTAAATCGGTATTCTCCGGCCGACGATACGATATAGCAGTTGGCGGATCCGTTTTCCGACAGGTTCTCACGAACGTACGCACCCCCACCGCCTGTACCACCACTGCCAGAGTCCTCATCCGAACCTCCGTCCAACTTGTCGCAAGAATATACAGAACAGAGCAAGCAGAATAAAAACGCTATTCCGAACGGTTTAACACTGCACATCATCGTAATACGCTGTTTAGATTTATTGAAAAACAAAAATGCGGTTAATCGAGACTTTTTTCTTAATATAAGAAGCACTTAACACATAAAAAGCTTTTCTAAATCATCCCCGAAAAACAGATCAAAGTTATATGAAAATGATCAATCAGCAAAAAATAAATCCGACATTCGATGGATACATGCGCAAGTCCTACTTGAAACGACTTTGTCGGCCTATTTAAGACAAGCATTACGTCATGTTACGCAGGAATAGGAACCGTCTTTTTTTCAAAACCGGGAAAATGAAGTTATCGCGGAAATGCATACGATGTATCGCTGCTCCCCTAACAAAAAGCCCCCAAATTTTGAATGCTTCCTTATCGTAAACAATTGAAGATCAATCAGTAGCCCGCCAACCAAAAAGATCCACACGCATTGATTGTCAAACCATTAGCCTAATACCAATAAAATTCACACAAACACACCGCACCGTCTGAGACGCTCAGAGGAGACTGGGGGAAAGCAGGCATACGAATAACATTGAAGCGGATAAGGTCGCCTATTATCAAATCTTTTTATAAATTAACACGAGACACATAGCCAAAAGAATCCTAAATTTGCAGCCGAAAAAGAAATGCAAACAATGTCGAATCGCCAAACAAAGAGACACAAAATAATATCGTTTATTTGGCAACATTTTTTACTGCTTCTATCATTAAACATCATGACCCTGGGCGTTGCATTATGTGTACGCTCCAACCTCGGAAGCAGTGTCATCTCTTCATTACCTTACGTCTTTTCAATGGCCGGAAGCATCCATATCGTTCCGGAATGGACAATCGGCACCTATACGATTCTTATGAATTGCTTGTTTGTCGTATGCCAGTTCTTGATTCTCCGAGACAGATTTGACTTCGTACAGATATTCCAGATTGTTCTCGGATTTGTTTTCGGGAAGCTAATTGATCTAAACATGTGGCTAACGGAGTTTCTGATATGCGACAACCTTGCAATATAGGCATTGATACAACTTGCCGGATGCACAGTCATGGGAATTGGAATTGCTTTCGAGATCAAGTGCGGCTCACTGACAATGCCGGGAGAAGGTATCTCAATTGCGGTCAGCCAGGTCTTCAAACTGCCGTTTCCCAAGGCAAAAATCATTATTGATACGATGCTTGTAACTCTTGCTGTCTGTGCGAGTTTCTTGTTTTTCGGGAAATGGATATGGAGTGTTGTCGGAATAGGAACTCTATTTGCAATGGTATATGTGGGACTTGTCGTTAAATATATCACACGACATATCAACTGGTTTGATCGAGTGCTTGCGTATACGCCGGGATTCCGTCGATATTTATTCGGACTGATCAAATTCATCACGAATAAATAATGGGATTGTCATACGTCATGAGTTGACAAACAGTGTCCTTAAGGATCTCGACATCGTCCGATCTATCCAAAGAGGGCACAAAGACAGCATCATTTAAGTCTACTGACGATTCTCGGGAGAAACTGCATCCCCCCAAATAAACCGCCCCATTTGAGACGGTCAAACGCTGTTGTTCAAACAAATTAAATACCCGCAAATCTTAGCGATTTACAAGTATTTAATAGTAGTTTTTGTGCTTAAAATCGCACTATATTCTTCCTCGTTGAAGAAATTTATATATATTGATTATCAGCACATTAAAGTATATTAAGCTATAACCAATGAAATTTGCACAAACAAACCACGCCGTCTGAGACGGTCTGAGGCTATGGTGGACAAACAAAATGAAAGTTTACTATCTTGCAACCCTCATCTGTTACAGATACAGCTCACATTCTTTTCGTACTGAACAGACCTTCTTAAGCATCTTACTCACAATGTAAAGAAGCAGTCCATTTACTTTCCTTGCATTATTCGGACAAATGGAAACACACCGCATACATGAGATACAGAGTTTCTTGTCAACAATAGCAGGATTGGCCTTGTCAATAGCTTTCACAGGGCATTTCATGGCGCATATGCCGCATTTGGTACAAGATCCGGTCTTCTTTGGGACAATACCGGCGCGTCCAGCTTTCCGATATGGCCTGTTGCCCGGAATAACCGGCATTGAACAACTCCCTTCACTCAGTTTTTCTTTAATCCTGCTAACAAACTCTTTCAAATGGGCATAGTCCTCACTATCCGGCCTGCCAGCAGCATATTGGTGTGCTATTGAATGTTCGGCAACGGCAGCAATTGCAGCCACAACGATAAATCCAGACTTTTGTACCGTATCCTGAAGTTCTACAAGTGTATCTTCATAAGCCCGATTCCCATAAACGCATACGATGATGGCTTTTGCTCCATTTCCGTGGATCACTGATAAGCGTTCTGCTGCTGGAGCTGGCACTCTGCCTCCATATGACGGGACTGCAACAACAGCGATATCCTCAGCGGAAAGAAAAATATCCTGAAAAGCCATATTGCCGTCTGACAAATCTATGTTCATGGATTTTCCGCTCAACCCATTGATAAGAAAAGTTGATATTTTCTTCGTTCCTCCAGTCGGACTGAAACATATTTCGTATGTAGCCTTATTATTGCAATCCATTTTTTCCAAATTATCTGTACACATATTCATATCCTCCTTACATCCTGATAATTATCTTACCGTTCATTTTACCTTGAGCAACAACCATAAGAGCATCGTTTATCTGAGAAAGAGAAAATATTCTCGAGTCAACCTCAGGCATTATCTTGTATTTTTCCACTATTTCAGTAACCCGTTTAAGTTGCTCTCCGTCAGAGCGGACAAACATGAAGCGGTATTCTTTGCCTTGCTCTCCTGCTGCGGAATCATATTTCTTCCCGGCCATAGTGAACAGCATCCTTTTAAACCATGAAACCCCATTGCGTATTGCGAACATTCTATTCGGCCCAGTTCTCAGACTTAGCAATCTGCCGCCCTTCTTTAATACAGACAATTCATGTTCAAATTCGCCGGTCCCTAAAGTATCTATGACATAATCAATGTCAGACAGAATCTCCCAGTAATTTTCCTCTTTATAGTCAATATACCTGGCAACCCCCATTTTCAGAAACTTTTCCTTTGAACGTGTATTTCCTGTCACGATGACACGAAGTCCCATAGCCATCGCTACAGGTACTGCAATCTGTCCGAAACTGCCTGACGCGCCCGTTATCAGCAATGTTTTTCCTGAAGTGGCTTCAAGCTCTTCTACTATCCCCTGGTAAGCTGTCAGACCGGCAAGCGGAATTGCCGTAGCCGTAACAAAATCATATCCGTGCGGCATCTTGGCAACAGCTTCATAATCGACTGTAACATATTCCGCAAATGCCCCTATTCTGTCCAAAGGAAGTCTCATATAGACCTTGTCGCCTGCCTTAAAGTCCTTAACGCCACTCCCAACCTTTTCTACTACTCCAGAGCATTCATTTCCCAGCGTGAAAGGCTTCCTGTAATCCTGTATCAACTTTACGCTTCCGGTTCTGGAGAATCTCCAAAGGATTGACGGCTGCCGCCTTAACCTTTACAAGTATCTCATTGGCGTTCGGCACTGATATTGGAATCTCATTTACGGAAACTTTAATTTCCTTTGAATATTTTTTGATCTGTGCTGCTTTCATTCTCATTTGTATTAAAATTGTTCAACACTTCATTTCCGGCCATCAATCTCCTGCGGTCGCACATGATGTCATCCATATTGTCAACGGACCATCTGAGCAGAGAATCCAGAATTGGCTTAAGTGACCTAGCCCGTTCCGTAAGTGCATATTCCACCCTCGGGGGTATCTCGGGAAATACCGATCTTGTAACATATCCATCCTCCTCTAATGTACGAAGAGTCATTGTCAGCATTCGTTGCGATATATCAGGCATTTGCTGTTTCAGTTCCGTAAATCGCAGTTTTTCTTCTCCCGACCTGTCCAGAATGTAAATGACAAGCAAAGCCCATTTGTCGCATAGTCTTGCAAGAATGTTCCTGACTGGACACGCGGGGAACATCCTGTCTTGTAATGTCGATCGTTTCATTGCACACAAAACATTATTAGTACACAAAAATAATCAACAATATTTTAAAAACCAAGTATATTTTTTATACTAATTTATTAGTACCGCATTAATCGTACATACTACACCTGCAAGAAACAAGATTTTTTATCTATTTATGGAGCATTGATTAAACTATTCAGTTCCAAGTGTCAATCAAACATACAAAATGCTGAATCATTTCCATGCCGGGACTGTAAACTAAGAAGTTCAACGAAATTACGAATAGTACAAAAACAACCAGCGCGACAAACAAAGATAATTTGTTTATCGCGCTGGTATTTAATTATTCAACCTATTCGATGAGTGTCAATACTCCTCCTCGTTGAAGAAATTTATCTGCATTGATTATCAGCACATTATGCAATAATCGATGAAATTTGCACAAATAAACTAAACCGTCTGAGATGAGCCGAGGCGATGGGAGTAATGGGTGGACAAACAAA
>CALUND010000010.1 GCA_944321925.1 uncultured Rikenellaceae bacterium
CGGTCGGCACAAGGTCGCTGCGCAGCGTGCCCCACGCCTCACGCAGGGTGCCGTCTATCTTGCGAAAGTAGAATCGCACCACCTCGGTGTGCATACGACGCACGAGATTGAAATTTCGCCAAGCGAGTTTCAGGCACTCGGCAAAGACCCGGCGGGTCGTGCGGTAGAACCGCCACGCCATACACATGATAGTTGAAAGGTCGGTCGTTTTCATGGTCATATTTTGATTAGTTCAACATCTTTTGCAGAAACTCGGCGGCCTCTTTGTCCTCGCCGTCATCGGTCATAAGCGATTCGACGGTTGTCTGTTCACTTACCAACTCGGGGACCATCTCCCAAATGCCGCAATAACTGTCACCGCCTCTCACCATCTTATACTCTGCCTCGTAGTTGATGCAGGCCGTGAAGCTCTCGGTCTCGACCTCGAACGTGTCGCTCTCGCCGTTCAGCTTCGTAATATAGTCAGCGGCCAGCTTTGCAATGGTTAGCAGCTCGTTATGTGTGGTGGTTTTCATGGTTGTAAACCTTTTGTTATCTTTTGACAATGCAAAGTAAACAATAATTATTCACACGTGCAAATATTTTGACAACTTTTTATTATCAAATAAATAATATTTGTTTACTATATGTTTAATTTTTATATTTGCAAAACAAAACAATATGTTTACATCTATGGATAACGAGTTTAGGATCGCCGAAATCCTCAAAGAGAATGGGATGACGCAAACAGATTTGGCAGAACGGATCGGCATTTCTCGTGTCGGGCTATCAAAAGCGATCAACGGAAATACAACTATCACAACTCTCCGTAAAATCGCCGTTGCCCTTGGGGTTACGGTTCCGGAGCTTTTCGCCCCGCAGCCGACTAACACGATCACCTGCCCGCATTGCGGAAAAACAATTAAAATAGAGAAAGGGGAATAACCTCAACTGTACCGATTTATATAGTATTTTGCAAAATAAATTCGCAAAATATCGAATTTTTCCAAAATATGCGTTATATTTGCATTATGATACTGAAGTGACACAATGTACATCGAGTTCGACAAAGAGTATTTGCGTGAATTGTTCGAGCAAGGGAGAACCAGCGACAAGAAGCATCGTTACCAGCCGGAGGTGATACGGGGGTATCAGAAAGCGGTTGTCGTACTCGGTTCGGCGAATTGTATCCAAGACCTTTACCCCATCAATGCGCTGAATTACGAGGTATTGGAGGGTGACAAGGCTGGCATATCGTCCGTTCGCATCAACCGTAAATACCGCCTTGAATTTACTGTCAGGGAGGAAATGAACGAACAGATAATCACCGTGTGCCGACTGTTGGATATCAGCAACCATTACAAATGACGCTATGGAAACGGCAAAAAAAATCTACTCCCCCCACGAGTTGATCCCTTCAACCCCCATACATCCCGGCGAAATGATCAAGGATGAATTGCAGGCCCGTGGCATATCCCAAAAGAAATTCGCCGAGATCATAGCGGTTTCCCCGACTGTCCTCAACGAAGTCTTGAACGGGAAACGGCCCGTAACGACCGAATACGCCTTGAAAATCGAGGCGGCCACGGGTATTCCAGCCTATATATGGATCAATATGCAGTCGGACTACAATATGCAGACCGCCCGCCGGGATACCGGCCTTTCTGCTGTATTGGATCAGATACGCAAAGCAGTTGCCGTGTTGTAACCCAAACAATAAGCCCATCCAGTAAACAGAGCAGCCACCCATCAAGGTGGCTGTTCTGCTTCTGATTAATGCCGTGCCCATAAGGATTGCTCCCGGAGTTGATACTGTGCGCACCGATGCCGTATCTGTTCCAATAAGACGGCCAACTGGCGGCGGTTGAGATCAATCGTTATGCAGCTTTCATCCCGTACCCCGCCCCGCCGTTTCTCATTCGGTCTTGCTTTGCTCATTTTTCTCCCGATTTGATTAATTTTGCGTGTCTGATATAAACCAACGAGGCGGAGGCTTTCAGGGGGCACAAGCCGCTATTTTCGGCCAATACGGGCGTTTTGCTGCAGGCGGTCTCTCTCCCACTCACGAATATTGATCGACCCTCGAAGATGAACGTCTGCGGCGATCTCGGAGCGTTCAACATATCCACGGCTTTTACCTCGGGTTTTCAGGGTAAAGATGATTGCCGTCTCCGAAGGGCGCTCTATCCATCCCAAAAATCGCTTGTTCCCGTTTTCGTCGGTTTCGATAGCCGGAACACCGGCTACAAGTTTGCGCAGGTTGCTTTCGGCCAGGTCGATGAATTGCTCACGTGCATCGTTAAGCGCCTGTCTGAACTCGGGATATTTGCTGCACCACAGGTAAACCGTCGATCGTCTTACCCCCAGCGTCGAGGCGATACCCCCGATAATGCCGGCATCGGCTTCGCAAACTTGGCGGAACAACTCTCTCGACGGTCGTTTGCCGTTTTGCTTTTTTTAACAGTGTCCATTTTTTACAGCATTTTTCGGGTTTCTTCATCAACTCTGCGAATCAGCACCCGGCCATCGTCCGTGTCATATTCGGCCCGCTTGCCTTGTCCGAGGACAGTGCCTACACGCACAACCGTTCCACCGGCCAGCCGGACGTACCCGTTACCGAGGTCTGTTCCTTTCTGCGATGCAGGCTGCTCCGAGTTGTAAAACTTCTTCCAATACTCCTCGTTCTTGTGGATCGAGCGTTGAATTTCGCTCTCCCTTGCCAGACGCTCAGCTTCCCGGCGCTCTTCCACGATTTGATAGATACTTTTTTCTTCCATGATGTTAAAGTTAAATGGTGAATAATTTGATTTATAGATTGGCGGTATTCCGTGCACTAAAATCGCTTGTTTTTTCAAAATGGGTCGGATTTAGTCTCGGAGTTTACTCCGGGACTGTCGTAGTCGTAAATTCGGGTCATGCTGGAGTTGTGCCGGAAATAAACGTTTCCGGTTGCACCATCGCGGTTCTTGGCAACGATCAGCCGTCCGACGCCCTCCGCGGGGATTGTCCCGTAGCGGTTTGTCGTGATGGTCTGCATCCCGTACATAGCCGGACGGTCGATAAAAAGCACCATATCGGCGTCCTGCTCAATGGCTCCAGATTCCCGAAGGTCGGAGAGTAACGGTGTTTTATCAGCCCGTTCCTCAACTTTGCGGGATAACTGCGACAATAGAATCACCGGCACATCGAGCTCCTTTGCCAGCAACTTGGCCGAGCGGCTCGCAGCGGCGATCTCTCGTTCCCGGGTATCGCTCCGATTCGCCGTTGTCGTGTCGAGTAGTTGCAGGTAGTCCACAACGACCATTCCGCACCGACCACGTCGACACATCGCCTTACTTTGCGACCGGATGGATCGCATCGAAAGATTGGCCCTATCGTTCAAAAAGACCGGCATTGCTGCCAGGTCGGACCCGGCAAGTTCCAGTTGCATCCATCCCGAGACATCCACCTCGCCGGTACGAAACGCCCCGGCATCTACGCCCGAGGCGCCGACAAGCATCCGGCCGATCAGTTGCTCGGTAGGCATTTCCAGTGAGTATATGCACACCGGAATACCGGAGGCCGCTGCAGATCGGGCGAAATGGAGCATAATGGCAGATTTTCCCATAGCCGGACGGCCCGCCAAGACGATAAGCTGGCCACCTCTCCATCCGCCGGTGAGAGCGTCGAGCCGCAGCAATCCGGTAACAACCCCGACACAACCGCCGTGCTGTCGGGCCTGCTGACGTTTCTCCAGCGTGTTGAGCGTAGCACGAACGGCATTATCCATCGCCACAAGATCAGCGGTTCGCGCCGATGCATCCGAAATCGTCGCCAGCTGCCCGGTGATCCATTCCGCCGTATCTTCCGACATCGAATCGCCCGAGGCGGCCCGAGCTGCCAGCTCGTTTCCCAGCAGCACCAGCCGACGACGATTCTCAATCTCGCGGAGCTGCCGAGCGTGATCGAAGAGGTTTGCCCCCGAGCCCACCGCAGAGGTGAGTCCCGCAAGATAGGCGGCAGGACGTTCGATATTCGGCAGCCCTTTGCACCGGAGCGAAAGCGTGTAAAGATCGATTGCCACACATTCGGAAAGCATCGAAAGCATCACATCGAATATTTGACCGTTCACCTGGTCGCAAAAGGAATCCGCCGTGAGTATGTCCGCCACATCAGGCAGCAGGGAGGGCTCGAGGATCAGCGCGCCGAGGATCGCCCGTTCAAGCTCTGGAGCCTCCGGCAACAATATTTCGGCAGCGGGCAGGTTGTTATAGGTCTTTGTATGTTGAGGCAATATCATGGATCTGTGTGTTTGCCGGGTTCTGACGGCAGGCCCACGTCCGAACGGCAGCCCGCCAGTCCTTCATTTTGTTCGAGCCTACCATCCAGCCCTTCGATTCGTAGAAGTCCACAAATTGACGAGCGTCGACGGTATAGCCTTTTTCGGAAATATAATCGCTCACCTCTTGGAGCGAGGGAGCCACAAACGCCGTGCGTGTCGTGGCGACTTTCTCTTTACTCTCTTTCTCTTTTACTTTACTTTCCTTTACTTTAATAGCGAGGCTTTGCGATCGCATTGTAATCGCATTGCGATCCGTTTGCGATGTACCCCACCGGGAAGCGTTTCCCAAACGACCTGCTTCAGAGCGTTTTGCACGCTTCTCGTTAAAGGCTTGCATCCGGCGATTCAGGCTCTCAGAAAAGAATATGAGATCGTCTTTTACTGTGAAAAGAGCGTAGTTGTAAACAACTGTTCGAACCTTCTCGGTTGAGGTATTGTAACGACGTGCCAGGGCCGGGATATTGGCCACGGGATAGGTATAATCGGGTTGGTCGCGGAGGGTCTCGACCAACATCCAATAGATGCCGTAGCCCTCCATTCCAAGCTGTTCGATCATTAGCACGCATTTGGGGTCATCCTTGGCGTTGCTGTCATGCGTGAAGTAATAACAATCTTTACTCATATCGCGTCGTGGATAAAATACCGTTTGAATCGTCCTCCGTGTTCGCTATTGCACCATTTATCAGAGATGTTCACGCCTTTTTTTCGCAAACCTCGTATTACGCTGCGGGGATCAGACAAACCCAATGCGATAGATATATCCGCCGCAGAATAGCTACCACCGCGCAACAATAAATTATATACTCGCAGTTGATGGTATCCGAGAGAAAAATAATTACCTTTGTGCAGCGCTTGATATGCCCCTGCACGTCTGCCTCTGACGTCGGGGGCTTGTCTTTTTTGCTTCATGCCTCCGGCGATTATTTACAGTTGGCACTTTCGGCAATACGCAGCGCAGCAGCCGAGCGGCAGTCCTCTCGGTGTTCGGTGCGGGATTCGATCCAGGCAAGGAGTTCTTTTTTCGAGAAGACCACGCGGCGGCCGAATTTCTTGTAAGGGATGGCTTCTTTGCAGATAAGGCCGTATAGTGTCGCCCGCGTGGTAGGAATGCCCTGTTCGGTCATAAAACGGGCGGCATCCTCGACATTCATTCCGTCGGTCTCGACGGGTTCGTTCTTCCGCCGGAAATCAGCAAGTTTCGGAAGAATGGCGGCTACTGCATCGTTGATAATCGTTTGCAGTTGCGCCGGGGTTGTTACGATAATTGAATTTTCCATTGCGTCGATATTTTATGGTTTATATCTGACGCAAAGGAGCAAACAAAATAAGCGTCGGACTAAACGTCGGACGCTCCTAAATTTTTTATTCTATCCCAATTTTTTTCAGCCATTCGGCAGCAATCTTTTTTGCCGATGGTTCCGATTTCTTATAAGCTACGGTATCTTGCGGTCGGGCTTCTATATTTCCGCCCGTTACAGCCTCAACAAAGGCGGCAAGGATAGTCTTATCTTTCGATTTTGCCAACCCTAACTTATCAATCAACCCCCAAATTGCCGCAATACGGTGAGTACGAGGAAGCGTTTTATACTTTTTATCATTATCAATCGGATATTCAATTTGCCGTGTCCAATTAACAGACGGCAAATCCCATTCACATAACTGTTTTATGTCGATACCCAACTCATTGCTCAAATTATTTACAGCCGCAAAGAACTCATGAAGATCCCAATAGATAACATTTCTTAACCCTTCTGATTTATATCCTTCCAAATACATAAAAGGTACATCTTTGGGCAAGTTGTTAAAATACAAATGAGACATTCTCAATAATCTTTTGAAAATATACCGACAATTATATTCTGATACAGATGTTAGAGTGCGTTCCAATACACGAATATATTCATTACATTCTTGTATGTATATAGGTTCATCACAAGGTCCCATTTTCATCTTTTGACTTTCAAGTATGGATTTTGAGTTTATATCACCCATTGATAGCAACATCCAGATACGCAATTTCGCATCAACCCAATTGAATACATCGTCGATTCTATTCATATATTTATCTCTAAAATTTCGTTAATATCTCTGCATTCTTTTCCCGCTCCTCGCGTTCGAAGCTGGCGAGGTAGTTCTCCGTGGTTTTGAGGTCGCTATGTCCCAGCGATTCGGAGATATAGGCAATGTTCGCGCCGGCCCGCTTCAATACTGTGGCGAACGAGTGCCGGGCCGTATAGGTCGAAATGGGCCCGATTCCGAGTTGATCGCCGATCTTATTCATGCGCTTATTGATTGTGTGCGTCAGGTCCTTTGTCTTGTTTTTGGCCTTCATGGCATCCTCTCGGCCAGTCAGTATCGGAAAAATGAATGCGTCCGGACGTCTCGGATTCCCCCAGCGGTCGATAATCTCCTGCATCGGAGGGGTAAGCACTACTCGAATGTCGCGCAGCGTGCGGAGCGTGTGCTCGGTTTTTTGCCGGATGAAACAGATTTCCCCGTTGATTATATCCCGATAACGCAACCGTACGAAGTCGGCCACATTGATCCCGTTGCACAAATAGAGGAACAGCCAATAATCCCGATACCTGGCCGTTGTCTGCCTCCCGTCATCGTAGCGGGCAATCTGCCCGATCTGTTCGAGCGTGAGGGCCATTTTTCGCCCCGTTCCTGCTTGTATGTGGTATTGTCCGGAGCCTCGGCCAAACGGATATTGCGCCTCGCGGATAACTCCCTGCTGCCTGGCTATGTTAAGGATTGCCCGCAGGGTCCGCAGGTGGATTGCAATCGTTGTCTGCGCCTTTCCTTCGTCGTGCAGGAACTGGGCATATTTTTTAAGCCACGCCACGGTAATAGAATCAAAGTGAATCCGGGAACCCGCAAACCGCTCCAGCCCTTTCAGCACATTGTCGTATATTAACATATTGCCTACCTGCTGGGCTTTTCTTAACGCCTCCATCTTTGCCCGAAATGCCGTGTTTACCGTATCGGATACGGCGCCCTTCAGTCGGGTATTGAGCGCTCCGAGAGTGAACCGGCCCGAAATGGCCAAATCCTCAACAGCCGATCGGACGATTTGATAACTGCTTTCAATATCCTTGCGGACCGACGCCAATGTTCGCGCCTTTGTTGTTGGCATCGTCTCCCACTCCTCCGGTGTCAGGTCCTTGCCGGTGGAATAATAGCGGCGTTCGCGATTGCTGGTAACCCGAATCTTTACGGGATACTTTCCGTCCGATTTCGGACGGCGGGTGTCCAGCATGACGGAAACGGTTATACCATCTTTCGAGTATTGCAGCATCGGTCTTGGTTTATTCTGTGTGCAAATCCGGGAATTTGCACACGATTTGCACACAAAGATAAAAATTTAATCGAAATAGATCAAAGAAAAACGAAATAAAAAGATTATATTTGCCGTTGAGAAACAGCTATTTGCGCGATAAGAGCAAAAGAAGTTAAAAACCGGCAAAAATCGGCAAATTACGCTTTGGGAGCAGGGGGTCGTGGGTTCGAATCCCGCTACCCCGACCAATCAAAAAAGAGTTGCATCAATATGCAACTCTTTTTATTTCCCCCACACGCCGGACTTGAAATAACTTTGCAGAACGACGACTATCCGGCCCACGATCCTACAAAAACCGCACGCACCAAACACCCTCCCGATTGCCTAATTTCCCAAAAACGGCGCCAATACCTGTCGCAAATCCTCCTTCGGAGCCGGACGATAGGTCTCAAACCCCAACTCCCGGCCTATCGCCACGTTCCGTTCCGCATCATCGATGAAAAGCGTCTCCTGGGGGATGATTCCGGAATCGGCAATCATCTTCTCGAAAATGGTCGGCGAAGGTTTCATGTCGTGCATGGCATAGGAGAGGTAGACCTTCTCGAAGTAGTCGGCCGACGATCCGCCACGCCGACACAACGAGTGGGCATCGATGTAGGGATAGACGATCTCGTTCGTGTTGCTGAGCAACAACACCCGATAACGACGCCGCAATTCGGCCAACAGATCGAGTTTATAATCGGGAATCGGATCGATGAACGAGACGCAGGCGGCATGAATCTCGGCCGAAGAGGTATTACGTCCCGATTGTGCCCGCACATAGTCGCAAAACTGTTCGCCGGTGATCAGGCCCAGCTCCAATTGTTCGAAAATACCCCGCGGATGCCACGAATCGACCAACGAAGCCATCTCCGGAAATCCCAACCGGGAAAAGGCCGAAACGCATCTCCGGGGATGCAGATCGACGAGCACGCCGCCCATATCGAAAACAAGGTTCTTTATCATGATGATCTACATTTTTGTCTATTTCTGAAACCGTTTCGTCCACCTGCGACACAGACGCACCATACCGGCTGGCATCAAACAGAGACCGGGAAGTGCCAAGCGATTCAATACCCCCGGTATACACTTTTTCTTCCCGGCGAAAAGGGCCTTCAGGGCTATTGCAGCCGTCTGTTCGGGCGTCATGAGGACTCCCACCTTCCGTCCCAACTCCTGATAACGGGTTGCAAGACCGTAAAGGCCGGTCGTCACCCCGGCTGGCAACACCACCGTAACGCCCACGCCTTTCTCGCGCAATTCGGCCCACAATGCCTCGGAAAAGCTTTTCAAATAACCTTTCGTCGCGCTATAGAGGGCCAGTCCCGGCCACGGCATCCAAGCCGAATAGGAGGAGAGATTGAGTATCCAACCATGTCCGCGGGCAGCCATATCCGCACCGAAAAGACGACACAACAACGTCGGTGTGGTCACATGCAGTCCGAGCATCGTACGAATACGCGTCAGGTCGGTCTCCGCCACATCGCGATAGATGAACATGCCCGCATCGTTGACCAGGACCTCCACCGTCAAACCCTCCCCCTGACAAAGGGCATAGAGCCTCTCCGCCTCTCCGTCCGCCGAAAGATCCATCGCTACGGTACGCACCTCCATCCGGTATTGCACAAAAAACTTGCGCTGCGCAACAAGAAGCTCCTCCGGATCGTTGCTCACCAGCAACAAATCGTATCCCCTGCGCGCCAAGCCTTCGGCCAGCGCCAGTCCGATACCGCTGCTACCGCCCGTCACAAGGGCCGTCTTCCTCCCTGCATCCGCTGCATGTTTCATTTTCAAGGCTCCTTTTCCAACTCCTGCAGAATGCTTTTCGGCAGATCGGGGCAGTGCTGACAGCACTTCATATCGATCGAATACATCCGGGCGATGCAATAGTTGCGATGGTTGCAATGGCTGCGACAGCCGGCACCCTCCCTGCGCATCCGCTCGACGAAATCGGGTTCATTCACCAACGCCCGGGCCATCTGCACCAACTGGAACCCGCTGTTCAGCACCCGATCGGCCCCTTCGCGACTGACAATGCCCCCGACATAAACAAGGGGTCCCTTCAACGCCTCACGGAAACGGAGCGCATCCTCCAGGAAGTAGCACTCCCGGAACGGTACCGAAGGGATCATCATCCGCCCGAACATCCGAACGCCCCACTTCAGCCACCAGCAATCCATGTAGTGGGTCAACGTTCGGATCGGCATCGCCCCGCGCATCACCTGCATCGGCGCCCGACTGACAAAACCGGCACTCAACACGATGCCGTCGACTCCGAACCGCTCGATCTCACGGGCGATCTCGATGCTCTCCGGGATCTCGATTCCTCCCCGGAAACCGTCATACATATTGTGTTTGACCAGCACCGCACAACCGGTCGCCGCCGCGGCCTCCATCACCTCCTGCAGACACATGCGCATGAAGCGCATCCGATTCTCCAACGAACCGCCATACGCATCACGACGATGGTTGGTATAGGGCGAAAGAAACTGACTGATCAGATAACCGTGACCGGCATGCACCTCCACACAGTCGAATCCCGCTTCGCGCGCCAACCGGACTGCACGGCCGAAAGCCTTCGCCAACTCCACGATCTCGCTCTCGCGCAGCGCCCGAACGACCGTCGGCGAATAGATGTTGATGCCTCCCGAGGCCGAAACGGGCATCTGTCCCGCCGTACGCCAATGGGTCATGTTCCCGCAATGGCCGATCTGAATCGATGCGGCTGCACCCTCCGAATGAATCGCATCGGTAATCTCGTGAAGGGCCGGTACAATTTCCGGGCGCAACCAAAGCTGACGCTCGAAAGAGAGACCGCTACGCGCCACGGAAGCATAGGCCAACGTGGTCATACCGATTCCGCCACGGGCAACACTCACATGATAGTCGCGCAGCTGTTGCGTGGGACTGTAACGATCGCCCATGCTTTCGAAGGCGGCAGAACGCACGGTCCGGTTGCGCAGGGTAACCGGGCCCAACTTATAAGGGGTAAAAAGTATCGAGTTTTCGGAAGGTTCCATAACGTTTCAGGGCTTTTCATCAGTAAATAAACGGGATGATCCGTTTGCGGTGCAGGCTGCGGAACTCATCGCCGAACTCCGTCTCGTATCGACGACGAATCGCATCGGCCCGCGGTGCGAGATTCGCAAAGGTCCACCAGGCGAAAACCGCTCCCGAGAGACTCCAGGTCAGGACGGCGAATCCGATCCACTCCACCAGCTCCCCGAAATAGTTGGCCGAAGAGACATACCGGAACATTCCTCCTTGCGGAATATAGTGGCGCGTATCGCCCGGTTGGCGCAAGCCCCGAATGATGGCATCCGAGTGCTGGTTGACAGCCATGCCGAAGAAAAAGAGCAAGGTCCCGACGATAAATTGCGGCGTCAGGAACCACGACGTCGGATAGGCCGGTGAAAAATAGAAAATCCATCCGCCCTGCATGAAGGCGTTCATCGTATTGAACAACGCCCCCATCGCCACGATGGCGATCGGCATCCGGCCCTTTCCCCGAATCAGGCAGGGAAAGACGAACGAACGGATGAAATAATGGGTCTGGAAAAAGAGGAAGAAGACCAACGGAACCGCTTGCCACGTCCGCTCCGAGAAGAGCCAGAGCAACGTCATCGCCACGAAGACGGGCGATTCCATAAGCACCCACCCCCACCTGTTCGGAAGCGACGGACCCCACTTGGCGCTGTAAAAAACGCCGTATCCGGCACGCACATAATAAAGAGCCACGAATACGAACAGCCCTATCACTGCCATGACGTAGAGAAAAATGCGAAAAGATTCTGCCGTTATCATTCCTGCAATCGATTTTCAGATTCACGCGGAGCCGAACCGAAGTCCGATCCGAACGGATTATGCAAATATAGAACTTTTTTCATGAGGCCGCACTCCTTTTCGACCGTTTGAAGAAAACTCTCATCGGATCGGCCTCCCCGGGAAATGGCACGTTTTATGGATGCTACGGAGGATACGAAAATATCATCTCGTTTCACAAAATCATCAAAACCATGAAAGAAAACACCACAACCAAACGGGCTACGATCGAGACCGCCGTATTCGGCTCCGAAACGATGCTTGCCCCGGCTCCCACCGACACCATTCCCCGTCAACCGACCACGCCGGAGATCGCCTATCAGATGGTCAAGGACGAAACGTTTCCACAGACGCAACCCCGCCTGAACCTGGCCACCTTCGTCACCACCTACATGGACGAATATGCCACCCGCCTGATGAACGAAGCGATCAACATCAACTACATCGACGAGACGGAATATCCGCGCATTGCCGTCATGAGCGGTCGCTGCATCAACATGCTGGCGAACCTCTGGAACTCGCCGGAAAAGGCTCAGTGGAAGGCCGGCGCACTGGCCATCGGCTCCTCCGAGGCCTGCATGCTCGGCGGCGTAGCGGCCTGGCTGCGCTGGAAACAGAAACGCAAAGCGCAGGGCAAACCGACCGACAAACCCAATTTCGTCATCAGTTCGGCCTTCCAGGTGGTCTGGGAAAAATTCGCCCAACTCTGGCAGATCGAAATGCGACAGGTTCCTCTGACGACCCGACACACGACTCTCGATCCGGAAGAGGCGCTCAAGATGTGCGACGAGAACACGATCTGCGTCGTGCCGATCGAAGGCGTCACGTGGACCGGGCTCAACGACGACGTCGAAGCCCTCGACAAAGCCCTCGATGCCTTCAACAAAAAGACCGGATACGACATTCCGATCCATGTCGATGCGGCCTCGGGCGGCTTCATCCTGCCCTTCCTCAAGCCGGAGCAAAAATGGGATTTCCGACTCAAATGGGTTCTCTCGATCAGCACCTCCGGACACAAATACGGATTGGTCTATCCGGGTCTCGGCTGGGTGATCTGGCGCGATAAGAAATACCTTCCGGAAGAGATGGCCTTCAGCGTCAACTACCTCGGTGCCAATATCACGCAGGTCGGACTCAACTTCTCCCGTCCGGCAGCTCAGGTACTCGGACAGTATTACAACTTCATCCGGCTCGGATTCGAAGGCTACAAACAGATTCAGCAAAACAGCATGGAGATCGCCCGCTACTGCCACGAACAGATCGCCCGCATGGCTCCGTTCGAGAACTACAGCAAAGAGGTGGTCAATCCGCTCTTCATCTTCTACATGAAACCGAACTACCTGAAGAGCGCCAAATGGACACTCTACGATCTGCAGGCTCAACTGCAACAGAGCGGCTGGATGGTTCCGGCCTACACGCTCCCGGCCCAGTTCGAAGAGTACGTAGTGATGCGTATCGTGGTACGTCAGGGCATGAGCCGCGACATGGTCGACATGCTGCTCACCGACATCCGCAATGCCGTAGCCGAACTCGAAAAGCTGAAATATCCCACCTCCACCCGACTGGCGCTCGACAAGCACGAACCGGTCAAAGGAAAGGTCTTCACGCACACGCACGACTGCGCACACTGCTCCGGCAAAAAATAGTCCGGCAGCCCACGATGCGGCAACAGGTTCGAATCGTTACCGCGACATGATGAACATCGACCCATTTTATCTATTGTTCTATGGAAAAGAGTAAAAAGAGCGGGTGCGGCTGCGGCAGCAGTTCCACCCCCAAGACGAAAACCTCCGCACAAGGAGGCAAAACACCCACCGGAAGTGCTCCGACAACCGCACAAGGGGTGAAAAAGTAGTTCTTTGCGACGTCCGTCGCACATGGAAGAGGGATCTTTCCGAAAGGGAAGATCCCTTGTTCTTTTGTCCGGAAACGTTCTTCGTTTCTTGCTTCGTCCGCCCACGAACCTCTCTGAATGCCGGAACCGCCAACCGAACAGCTCAAAAAAAATACTTTCTGGCCATCGAAACGACAATTCCCCGCTGTTTTTTCGCCGGCAATGTATATATTTGTCAACGAAAGAAACGACCCCGGAAAAACGGACTCCTCTCCCGACCGTCTTTCCCGCAGTCGCTTCCTCAAACCCGAAAAATTCATTCAATTTTTAACCTGCAAACCATACAAAATGAAAAAACTCATCGTTTCAGTCGCCGTGACACTTCTCTGCTTCACGGTTTCGGCCCAAGAAGAGGGGTACAAATTCACCGACACCCAAACCGTACCGGTGACATCGGTAAAGAATCAGGCCAGCAGCGGTACTTGCTGGAGTTTCTCCGGCCTCGCTTTTCTCGAGAGCGAAATCTTAGCCCAAGGCGGTCCCGAGGTCGATCTGGCCGAAATGTGGATCGTCCGCAACGCCTATTTCGAACGGGCCGTGAAATATGTCCGCATGCACGGTAAAGCCAATTGCGCCGCCGGCGGAGCCACCCACGACGTATTCAACATGATCCGCACCTACGGCATCGTACCCGAAGAGGTCTATCCGGGTCTCAACTACGGCACGGACCTCCACAAACACGCCGAAATGGATGCCGTCATCAAATCCTACGTCGATGCGATCGTGTCCAATCCAAACAAAAGCCTGACTACCGCATGGCAGGAGGGACTGAATGCCATTCTCGATGCTTACCTCGGCAAATGTCCCGAAACCTTCACCTATCAGGGCAAAGAGTACACCCCGCAGAGTTTCGCTGCTTCGCTGGGCGTCGATCTGGACGACTATATCTCGATCACCTCTTTCTCGCACCATCCCTTCTACGAAACATTCGCGCTGGAGGTGCCCGACAACTGGGCGTGGGGACTCTCCTACAACCTGCCGCTCGATGAGTTCATGAAGGTCTGCGAAGCGACCGTAGAGGCCGGACATCCGGTGCTCTGGGCTTCGGACGTGAGCGAAAAGGGATTCGCGTGGAACAAGGGTTTGGCAATCGTTCCCGAAGCCGACACGGAGAGCATGGAGGGAACCGAACTGGCCAGATGGGTGGCCCTCAGCCAGGCCGACAAGGATCGGGCTCTCTACAAATTCGACAAACCGGGCAAAGAAAAGGTAATCACGCAAGAGTTGCGTCAGGATGCGTTCGACCGGTATGAGACGACCGACGACCACGGCATGGAGATCGTTGGCCTCGCCGTAGACCAGGCCGGCAACAAATATTTCAAGGTTAAAAACTCCTGGGGCGTCGGCAACCACATCTACAAAGGCTATTTCTACGCCTCCTACCCCTTCGTGGCCTACAAGACGACCAACATCATGGTCAACAAGAACGTACTGCCCAAAGAGGTGAAAAAAGCCTTGGGCATCAAATAGTCCCGAAACCGAGACATTCCACCATAAAACGGCCGGTCACCCGAACTTGAGTGACCGGCCGTTCTGTCTTTGGAAGAGAGGCCTTTCCAACCTCCTCCCCGAAGATTCACGCTCTTACTTTACCGCTATGGTCTCGATCTCCACCAAAGCTCCCATCGGCAGCTTGGCTACCTGGAAGCAGGCACGAGCCGGCATATCGACCGTATAATAACGGGCATAGATCGCGTTCATGGCACCGAAATCGTTCATGTCGGCCAACAACACGGTAGTCTTAACCACATCGGCGAACGTATAACCTGCCGCCGTAAGGATGGCTTTCACATTTTCCAGCACCTGCACCGTCTGCGCCTCGATGCCTTCGGTCATCTTGCCGGTTGCAGGATCGAGCGGAATCTGTCCCGAAATGTAGAGCGTACCGTTCGCTTCAACAGCCTGCGAATAGGGTCCGACCGCCTTGGGCGCGTCGGGAGTCGAAATAATTTTTTTCATCTCAAACAGTATTTTGGTTCGATATTCGTTACTTAATCGGAGACTTGCGAACCCGACAACGGGAACCCGAAAATCCGAATGTCGGCCACAGGTCTCATCTGCCCGGTAAAAATAGTGCAAATAGGGATCAGATACAAACGGTTTCGTCTCCTCATTTGCCCCGATAAGAAAAAAACAGGCCTCGATCTTCCGATTTCACCACCGAGCACGAAAGATCGATGCGGAAAAATAGATAACTTTGTAGCCTCCCCTGCGGGTGAGGATTCGAAATAAATTGATTGATTCGACCGACTATGAAAAATTTCATCTGGAGCCTCGTGGTCGTTACACTTCTTGCCGTATCGGCCTGCTGCCCGTGCCGCAAACAGAAATCGACCCCCAAAAACCAGCTCCCGTTGCTCCAAACCGAATGGAGCCTCTCCCATCTGCATGCCCGGGGCATCGTTCCCGAGGGGAACTATTGGATCGTCTTCGAGAGCGACTCCACATTCCACGGTGTGGGTGACTGCAACCGCTTCTTCGGCAGCTACAGCCAGACGAACGGACGCCTCTCCATTCACGAAAACATCGGCATGACCCGCATGGCCTGTCCGAACGGAAAACAGGAGAGCGAATTCCTGAAGATGCTCTCCGAAGCCGACAGCTACCGGATCGACGGTTCGACCCTCATGCTGCTCAAAGAGGGCGAGGTAATCGGTGTCATGGAGGGGAAAACTGCCCCGGAATCGACCGGAAAGGAGCAATAGCCCCTCGAAACACAGCCTCGGCATATACCATCCGCCACAGGCTCCACAGCGACCCGCGGCGAGAAAAAGTGTCTTGTCGAGAAAAAAATGTCAAGAAAAAAGTTTCGTATCTTCCACCGAGAGTGCCGGAGTCATCTCTTCTCCCCCTCCGACAGGTGTTTTCGGATCGCACTGCCAATCGGCAGCACAAACAATCGTAAAAAAACGGGAAAGCCGGTCGTTTCGGACCGGCTTTGCCATTTTTACGATATCCGACTCGCCTGCATGGCCGAAGACAGAACGACTTCGGTTGCCATCAATCGCTGTTCAGATCGAGTTTCTGTCGATTCTGTATGGCATGCGTGATGGTCAGCTCATCGGCGTATTCGATCTCATCGCCGAAGCCGATTCCACGCGCGATGCTCGTCACCTTCAGATCGGGGAATCGCCTCAACCTGTTGAGAATATAGAACAGCGTGGTCTCCCCCTCCACCGTCGTACCGATCGCGAGAATCACCTCCCGCACATCGCCACGCGCGATTCGTTCCTCCAGCAGATCGATCTTCAGATCGGAAGGAGCGATGCCCTGCATGGGTGAGATCACACCCCCCAACACATGGTAAAAGCCCCTGTACTGCCTCGTCTTCTCGATCGAAAGCACATCGCCCACCTGTTCCACCACGCAGATCGTGGCTCGATCGCGTCCGGGATCGCTGCAGATCGGACAGAGTTCATCGTCGGAAAGATTGTTACACTCCCGGCAATAACGTATCCCCGTCCGGAAACGGCCGATGGCCTCGATCAATTGCGCCACCTCCTGCTCCTCGGAACGGAGCATGTGCAAGGCGAGCCGGAGAGCGGTCCTTTTCCCGATCCCCGGTAACTTGGCCAGCTCGCTGACCGCATCTTCCAACAACCTCGACATCTGCGTTTAATCGATCTGCTCGATGGATGAGGTATCAATCCACCCCTTTTTGCCGTCGGCCAACTGAATCTCCCGCCAACCGTTCAACTGGTCCAGGAGCTTTACCTTCGTCCCTTCATGAAGCACGAAAAGGTCTTTGCTTGCAGCATCGGGAGAACTCTTTACCGGAGCCGCCCCGCTCATCACGATCGCATACGAGGCATCGATCGCCTCGCGCCGTTCGGTCGAAGCAAAGCCTGCCGCCATCAGAAAAAGCAGCAGCGCAACCACGCCCGACCAAAAACCCGTCTTGCGAAGAGGTCGCTGCAAGGGCAACAAATAGAGCAGCAGTGCCGCAAGAAAAACCGCGAAAAGAACGAGCGATGCGACGGCCCATTCGTTGCTCGAGAGCGAAGAGCGCATGTCGTGCACCCACCGTTTGAGGAAAAACTCGGGAATGGGTTCGATATGGTCTTTGGCATAACTGCCGGCTACTGTCAGATTATAGGCGATGTCCTCATCCGAGGGGTCGAGCCGTTGCGCCCGGTTGTAATACAGAATCGCCTTGCCGATCTGTCCCGCCTTGAAATAGGCGTTTCCCATGTTGTAATAGAGGATTGCGCTCTCCTGCCCCGTTACGGCGATGGAGTCGTAACAAGCAATCGCCTCCGGGTAATTCTCGTTCACATAGGCGGTGTTGGCGCGATCCCAAAGCGCACGCAGATCGGCGGCCCGAAGACCTACGACCGGTGCGATGACCAGAAACAAAAGAAGAATGCGTTTCATGACTACCTTTTGATTGCCGATTCAAATTTCGAAAGCAGATCGACACCCTCCCTGTAGATGTCGTGCATCTGCGCGGAAGCCACCGGAGAATATTGTGCCTGCTCGCACTCCGCAATAATACGGATGAACCGATCGGCCTGTTCGTCGGGGATATTGCGCGTATAGAGCTCCTCGCGGATGTTTTCACGACTCAAATCGGCCACGGGAATATCGAGTTTGTCGCTCATGTAGCCCCACAGGGCACGGAGCATCTCCTCGTAGAAGCCGTGCTGATCGCCCTGTTTCATGTAATCTTCCGCCGCGCGGAACCTGCGCAGAGCCATCTTATTGGCCCGTCGTCCCCGAACGAAACGATCGTTGCGCATATTCTTCAGGTAGCGATTTCCCACCGTGTAGGCCACAATGAACAGCACCACGAACAAACCCATCAGACAGAACCACAACGGACTCCACATAAACAACCTTCCTTTGGGTGCGAGTTGCGGCGATGAGAGCCGGATGAAGCGGATATCCTGTCCCAAAATCTTGATCTCCTCTTTCGTGAGACCGCTCACGATTCCGGAAGAGGTCTGTCCGGCAGAGGTAGAGTCCCGTGCAATCTCCAATTCCAAGGCGGGAGCGGACAGTATTTCATACTTCGCCGTGCGGGGATCGAAATAGGAGAATTCGATCGCAGGTACCACATAGCGTCCCTCAGCCCGGGCAATAAAGGGATATTCGAATTGCCGGTAGCCGGAAATACCCGATGTCGTGGTTTTCAGGCTTTCGGTCGTCTTGACATTATACAGTTCGAAAGAGGTGGGGAACTCCACCTTCGGAGCATTGATGAGCGGCAGATTACCCCGACCCGAGATACGAAGCGTATAGGTGGCAGCCGAATTGGCCGTGATCGCTCCTTGGGGGGCAGTGGCATCGAGCGAGAATTGCCCGACAGCCCCGTTGAAACTGGCGGGAGCTCCGGAGGGCAAACTCATCACCTCGATGCGCACAGGAGAGGTGGAGAGTTTGCGTCGCACCTCCTGCACCTCAGGCCCGGCACCGAAAAAGTCATCGAAAACGGACTGCCGACTGCTTTTTATAATGATCTGGGCGATTACCGTCAGATCGAACGGTTCGATCTGCAGCGTACCCACCTGTTGCGGATAAAGCAGATACTCCCGAATGATACGGCTGTCGTAAACCTTGTTGTTGTAATTCTCCCGCTGCCACTGATAGTTCTGATCGGACAACTCCTGCGTCCAGAATCCGTTGAAGGAGGGATATTTGGCACTCTCCACCCCACTCATCGGCTGACGCGTATAGAGTTTGAAGGTAGCCCGTACCGGCTCACCCTTGTAGACCCGACTTTTGTCGACCGTCACCCGCACGAAAATATCATCCTTGGAGATCGTCGCCTCCGACGATGCAGAACTGCTTCCACCTCCGACCACTGCCGGACGGCTGCTCTGTGCACTTCCCTCATCGACAATCTCCACGGTAAAGGGCTCCGTACGGTATTTTTGGCCCTCCACAGTCACCTCTGCCGCCGACACGCTTCCCTTTCCTGCCTCATTACCCTGAAGCACAAAAGTATAGGTGAAGGTCAAGCTCTTCGTCACATCGCCATTGATGATCTGTATGCTCTGGCTTTTAGCCTCCGTCGGCCCCGCAAGCACATCGAAACCCTGAAAAGAGGGAGGCACGAACCCGCTCGGTTCCGCATTGAGCGTGAATTCCACCCGGAAAACCTCTCCGCGCGTCACCACCTTCGGCGACAGAGCCTCAAAGGTGACCTCGTCGGCCCTCGCAACAAAAGCCGACAGCAGCATCACGCCTATCAACAACAATCGTCTCATATAAAATTTACTCTTCGAACCGTCTTTTCGTCTACTCTGAGTCAACGCAAAGACGATCAGGAAAATTGTCCTTCCGGGAGCTATTTTTCACGCTCCCGAAGATCAATGTTTGAAATCGGCGAAGAAATCGTTCCCCTTGTCATCGACGATGATGAATGCAGGGAAGTTTTCCACGTAAATCTTACGCACCGCTTCCATGCCCAGTTCCGGGAAATCGACCACCTCCACACTCTTTATGCTGTCCTTGGCCAGGATGGCTGCGGGACCGCCGATCGAACCGAGGTAGAAACCGCCGTGCTTGCGGCAGGCATCCGTCACCTCTTGCGAACGATTGCCCTTGGCCACCATCACGAGCGAACCGCCCAGGCTCTGGAACAGATCGACATAGGGGTCCATACGGCCGGCCGTGGTCGGACCGAAACTGCCGGAAGGCATGCCTTGCGGCGTCTTGGCCGGACCGGCATAGTAGACCGGATGTTTCTTGAAGTAGTCCGGCATCGGTTTGCCCTCGTCGATCATCTGTTTGATGCGGGCATGGGCGATATCGCGAGCCACGATCATCGTACCTCTCAGATTGAGGCGCGTCTTGATCGGGTATTTCGAAAGTATTTCGCGCACCTTGTCCATGCCTTCGTCGAGATCGATGTCGACGGCCGGGGCCATCGCCGGAGCGGTCTTGGGCAAAAAGCGTGCGGGATTCTTCTCCAGCTTCTCCAGCCAGATACCATCGGCATTGATTTTCGCCTTGATATTCCGATCGGCCGAGCAGCTAACCCCGATCCCCACGGGACACGACGCAGCATGGCGCGGCATGCGGATCACACGCACGTCATGCACCAGATATTTTCCGCCGAACTGTGCGCCGATGCCGCTCTCCTGGCAGATTTTCAGAATACGATCCTCCCATTCCAGATCGCGGAATGCGCGTCCGCCCTCGTTCCCCGAGGTAGGCAAATGGTCGAAATAACCGGCCGACGCCTTCTTGACCGCCGCCAGATTGGCTTCCGCCGAAGTTCCACCCACTACAACCGCCAGGTGATAGGGCGGACAGGCGGAAGTACCGAGGTCCTTGATCTTTTCGCGGAAGAAACGGTCGAGCGATGCTTCGTTGAGCAGGGCCTTGGTTTGTTGATAGAGGAAGGTCTTGTTGGCCGAGCCGCCGCCTTTGGTAATGAAAAGGAACTTGTATTCCGCGCCCTTCGTGGAGTAGATATCGATCTGAGCAGGCAGGTTGTTGCCGCTGTTCTGCTCGGAGGTCATCGAGAAAGGAACCACCTGGGAATAACGGAGGTTGCGATCGCGATAGGTCTCGTAAACGCCTTTCGAGATGTATTCCGCATCGTCCACACCCGTGTAGACATCCTCGCCTTTCTTGCCGATGGCGATGGCCGTACCGGTATCCTGACAGGTGGGAAGCTGACCTTCGGCAGCCACCGTCTGGTTGAGCAACATCGTATAGGCCACGAACTTATCGTTGTCGGTAGCCTCTGGATCGTTCAAAATCTTGGCGAGCTTTTCGAGATGCGCCGCACGCAAATAGAACGACACGTCGGCATAAGCCTCTCGCGAAAGCAGTTCCAGTCCGGCCGGATCGATCCGAAGAATCTTGCGGTCGCCACACGTTTCAACTTTGACATAGTCTTTGGTAAGCAGACGATACTCGGTGGTGTCTTCCCCGAGCGGGAACGGTTCTTGATACTTAAACTCTGACATGGCTCTTTATCTGTTTTGATTTTGTTCGTTCTCTGTGTCGAGACTTTCGTGCGAATCTCTGCGGGCCGGACTACAAACCAGAGGAAACAACTCGCATGCCGCACCCTGTCGGTTGCATCGCGCTCCCAGGAGGAACAGCCCGGACGCGCAACCCGATAGCGATCCGTCGGATCCGCCGAAACCGAATGCAAAGGTAGGAAATTTAAACCGAAAAACTGTTCCGAAAATAACACAAGCAGAAAAAAGAGGAATTTTTCCCGCCATCGCCGCGAAAAATAGTGGGGATAACCAAAAAAATCACTACTTTTGCAAATATTTTAATAATGTATCTTTTCAACTTCAAATTATAAAACAACGCATTATGGTTTCCTACAAAGATTTGGGCCTCGTGAACACCCGTGAGATGTTCGCCAAGGCAATCAAAGGCGGTTATGCGATTCCTGCCTTCAACTTCAACAACATGGAACAAATGCAGGCCATTATCCAGGCCTGCGTGGAGACCTCCTCGCCTGTGATCCTTCAGGTTTCGAGCGGCGCCCGCAAATATGCGAACCAAACGCTGCTCCGTTACATGGCCCAAGGCGCTACCGAGTATGCCAAGGAGCTGGGCAAGAACATTCCCATTGTGCTTCACCTCGACCACGGCGACAGCTTCGAACTCTGCAAAAGCTGCATCGACATGGGCTTCTCGTCGGTCATGATCGACGGTTCGCACCTGCCCTACGAAGAGAATGTGGCTCTGACCAAAAAGGTTGTCGACTATGCCCATCAGTTCGACGTAACCGTCGAGGGTGAGCTCGGCGTTCTGGCCGGTGTTGAGGACGAGGTTTCGGCCGAACACCACACCTATACCGACCCCGCTCAGGTGGAAGACTTCGTGAAAAAGACCGGCGTCGACTCGCTGGCCATCTCGATCGGCACTTCGCACGGCGCCAACAAATTCCGTCCCGAGCAGTGCACCCGCAACGCCGACGGTATTCTCGTTCCGCCCCCCTTGCGTTTCGATATCCTGAAAGAGGTCGAGAAACGTATCCCCGGCTTCCCGATCGTTCTCCACGGCTCGAGCTCCGTTCCGCAGCAATATGTGAAGATCATCAACGAAAACGGCGGCGCATTGAAAGATGCGATCGGTATTCCCGAAGAGCAGCTCCGCGAAGCAGCCAAATCGGCCGTTTGCAAAATCAACATCGATTCCGACGGTCGTCTGGCCATGACGGCTACGGTCCGCAAGATCTTCAACGAGAAACCGGCCGAATTCGACCCCCGCAAATACCTCGGCCCGGCACGCGACGAGCTCAAAAAACTCTACATGCACAAGGTGCAAAACGTGCTCGGTTCCGAGAACAAGGCATAAGGAGACCTTGCGTCTTTTTCAACAAAACTCCCGGCCGCAAGCCGGGAGTTTTGTTGTTCGAAGAAAACAGACAAAGACCACCGCGCTGTTTTTCATGGATTCGATCAGGTCGGGCACGGTCTCCTGAAAAAATCTGGAGAGACCATCCCAATCCGATACAGACCGAACGCCTCACAGCATACGGACCCGTACATTCAACATCTCGTCGTCGTGTGCCGGAGCATAATAGACGGAGAGAACCTCAGACATCCTTGTTCGTCTCCTTCGATGGGGAGGACGATGGAAAGGAGTTGAAATGGCAGAAAAATCCGCATTTATCCGAAAGAGCAGCCTGAGAACCGCATCAACATTCCGAAAGGCTTCCGACTCTCCCGACAAAAAAACGGACCGTCCAGTCCGTTTTTTCACTCCGTATCCGCAGCTTCCGCCACAGAACGGACCAAACCTCCGGGCGATCGGCGCCCGTTTGGCACTCATTTACCACCCTTCTCCCGGTTCGATCGGCTGTAAAGGCCCAGGACCAGCAACGGAGCCGCCCACTGGCCTATGAAAAGTGCAGCATGTTTGCGTCCCACACATTTCAAGGTACCCGAAACGGCCATCGAGAGAAAAGCCGCAGCCAGGTAACAACCCGAAGGGACTCTGGAGATCTGTTTTTCGATGGTCTCAGACCATTCGCATCGGTTCGGAGCATTCGATTCCATAGTTCGATTTCATTTAAAATTTTTCTTGTCGACAATGTCGCATCATCGCTCCGCGAGGTCCAAAAAGCAGGCCAAAACGGGTCGTTCCCCAAAACAGAAAAACAGCCATTCCCCCAAAATCGTCCGACCGACAGACATACCACCAGATAGACCACACGATGCCATACCTCCGACCTATCCGACCGGATTCCGTTTTTCATATTGTTCCGAACTGTATTTTCGACGACAACTCCAAGCCGCCGAACTGCGCACGCGGCCCAGGAAACCGTTCATCACGAAACAGGACGTCAGCGCGACAACCCAACCCATCCGATCCGTTCGTCCGAAATCCGACAAAAATCGGGCTGACGACGAATCGAAACGGAGCGTCTCCGGGGAAATCGGCCTCCATGAAGAATTACACCATATCGCGCCACTCCCCGATAAAAACACCCGAGCACCACATGAAGCTCGACAGCAACACCCCCGTCCAAGGAGCCAACAGATGGGCACGATCGAAACCCCGTAAAAAAATCCGAACGCCGAAAAAAATTCGGGACAAGCGAAAAGGCTTGCCCCGAATCGATCTATCTTGCCAGCGGAATCGGATCAATAGCTGCGTGCGAACAATACCCGTCGGTGAGACGGCTTGCCGGAGAAGACATCGACGCCCTCCTCGTCCACCGCATCGAACGGGATGCAACGGATCGTCGCTTTCGTAGCCTCCTTGATGGCCACTTCGGTCTCGGTCGTACCGTCCCAATGCGCAGAGATGAAACCGCCCTTCTCATCGAGCACCCGAACGAACTCATCCCACGTATCGACCCGCGTAATCCGATCGTTGCGGAAACGGAGCGCCTTGTCGAAAATATGCTGCTGGATCTCGTCGAGCAGGCCCGCGATCCGATCGGCAAGCCCCTCCTGCGGAACAGTCTCCTTCTCCAGGGTGTCGCGACGCACCAGTTCGATCGTCCCGTTCGCCAGATCGCGCGGACCGAGCGCCAGCCGTACAGGTACGCCCTTCAATTCGTATTCGGCGAACTTGAAGCCAGAACGGACATTGTCCCGATCGTCGATCTTCACGCTGATTCCCTTCGCCTTGAGCTCATCGGCGATCTTGCGAAGAACATCCACCGCCTTGCCCAGCTCCTCTTCTCCCTTATAGATCGGAATCATCACCACCTGTATGGGGGCGAGCTTCGGAGGCAACACCAGGCCGTTGTTATCGGAATGGGCCATGATGAGCGCCCCCATCAGTCGGGTAGAAACACCCCACGAAGTGGCCCAGACGTATTCGAGTTTTCCCTCGCGATTGGCGAACTGCACATCGAATGCCCGAGCGAAATTCTGTCCGAGGAAGTGCGACGTACCGCTCTGCAAAGCCTTGCCATCCTGCATCATCGCCTCAATGGTCAGGGTATCTTCCGCCCCGGCGAACCGTTCGTTGGCACTCTTATGCCCCACGATGACCGGAACGGCCATATACTCCTCGACGAACTGCTTGTAGACTCCGATCATGCGTTGCGCCTCGGCGATCGCCTCTTCGCGCGTTTCGTGAGCCGTATGCCCCTCCTGCCACAAAAATTCGGCCGTGCGCAGGAACAGACGCGTACGCATCTCCCACCGCACGACGTTGGCCCACTGATTGCACAAGATGGGGAGATCGCGATAGGACTGTATCCAATTCTTGTAGGTACTCCAGATGATGGTCTCGGAGGTCGGTCGGACAATCAGCTCCTCCTCCAGTTTGGCATCGGGATCGACTACCACGCCGCTCCCGTCGGGATTGTTCTTCAGCCGATAGTGAGTCACCACCGCGCACTCCTTGGCAAAACCCTCCACGTGGTCGGCCTCCCGGCTGAAAAACGATTTCGGAATGAAAAGCGGGAAATAGGCATTGACGTGCCCCGTCTCCTTGAACATGCGATCGAGTATCTCATGCATCTTCTCCCAAATCGCATAGCCATAAGGTTTTATCACCATGCAGCCGCGCACGGAGGAATTCTCCGCCAGTCCGGCCTTCACCACCAGATCATTGTACCACTGGGAGTAGTTCTCCTCCCGATTCGTCAACTCTTTGAGCTCTTTTGCCATGATTGCGTTACTTTTCCGTATTAACCCGGCAAAGGTACGCTATTTTTCCGAAATTTCACACCGAATCGGCATCTTTCGACAAGATACGCCGCTCGAAAATTAGCACCTGTCACATTTTTTATTACCTTTGTTTTATAGAGTAGCCCGATTCAAAAAACAGCGACGTGCGGGACATCGATCTGCAAAACGTATTCTCGACGATGTCTTCCCCGCAAATCGCACAAAATCGGGACGTCCGTACAAATGAGAATTAAAGTAGGAAAACATACAACTTTTTGGTATGGTTTTCGTTATTTAATAAAACACTTAACTACGAAACGTCGAGATGTTATGAAACAGAGCAGATTGTACACGGCAATTCTCGTATCGGCGCTTGTCGCAACCCTCTCGGGATGCACATCGACCGGATATGTGACCCTGAGCGACGACCTCTACTCCATACACGACAGAACGGCCATCGCCCAACGTGAAGCGGCCGAAGCCGAATTGGCCGAAGCCCAAGCCCGCGCCCGTCAGGCAAAATACGAAGCCCTTCTGGCTGAGGCCGAAGCGGATGCAGCCGAAGATCGCTATCGGAACGGCTCTTCGAACGACGAACCGATCGGCAACAGCGTATATGCACGCAAACTCTATCTCTTCGACTCGCCCGTCTATGTTCTTCCGGCAACGTACTACGACTATCGATACAGCTACTACGACCCCTTCTACGATGTGGTTGTGGTCGATCCGCGCTACGTAAGTTCGTTGTGGGGCGTATGGAGTCCTGGATTCACCTTCTCCTTCGGCTGGAACAGCTGGTGGGGACCCTCTTGGAGTTTCGGCTGGGGCAGTTGGTACGATCCTTGGTGGGGCTGGAGACCTGGATGGGGACCCGGTTGGGGACCGGGCTGGGGACCTGGTTGGGGACCTGGTTGGGGACCTGGATGGAGACCCGATCACCACTATGCAAACGTGACCCATCGTCCGACCTACCACACTTCCGGCAACTACCGGACGTTCAACAACGGTTATCGTTCGCCCAACAGCCCGATGATCAACAGCGGTACGACCAACCGCCAAAATGTGACTACCAGTCGGCCGAATCGATTCGACAACTATAACAACAGCAACCGCGGCACAACTACCCAGAACCGCTATAACACCAGCGGAAACCGGACCAATTCGACCGTAGGAACAACCACGAATCGATCGACCAACAATAACAATACGACCTACCGGCGTGAAAACTCCGGTTCGACAGGAAGCAGTTTCAATCGGGGCAGCTTCGGCGGCTCTACGGGCAGCAGTTCCGGCGGAGGATTCCGAGGAGGCTCTTCCGGCGGAGGCAGCGGACGGACCGTAGGAGGCCGATAGAAAACGGTTCTAAATTCATCAGCAAAACCGTCGATTATGAAAATACATGCATATTTATCGACCGCCGTCGCTCTTCTGTTCGGAACGGCAGCCGCCATGGCCCAAGGGTCGCAACCGCAAGTCATTGTCGCAGGCAAATTAATGGGAATGAGCAACTTCGACATCACCGACATGTTGCGGAACTCCCAATACAACTACACCTTCGGCACGGCACGTACAGCCGCCATGGGCGGGGCATTCACCTCACTCGGAGCCGATCTGTCATCGATGAACATCAATCCGGCCGGTCTCGGCATGTACCAGAGTTCGCAGTTCGGAATCACCCAGGCCATCACCGTGACCACCACAGGAACGGCCCACTCCGGAAACGGATCGCTCTACACATTGGACAACACCAATACGAAATACAACCTCAACAACGTGGGATTGGCCCTCAACGTCTTCCAGGGAAGCGGCACGCTGACCAGCTTCACGATCGGATTCGGATACAACAAGTTGGCCAACTTCAACGCCCTTTCGGGATTCGGTGTCAATGCCGAACGATACGGTATCGGAGACGTAATGATCAACCAACTCTACGACATGCAACGGGCCGGCATCACCCAAACGGACATGAACAGCAGTTCGGAGCCGTTCCGTAACAGCAACATCTTCGTAAACGAATGGGGATCGGTGCTCGCCTACCAGACGGAATTCGTCTTCGGAGAGGAGGACGGCAACTTTACGCTCGACCGTTCGATCAGTGCAAACGCCACGGTCAATTCCTTCCTTAAGACGCGAATCCGGGGCGGTATCGACGAATACACGATCTCCGGAGGCGTCAACCTGAAGAACATCCTCTATCTGGGAGCCACCATCGGATTGCAGAGCATCCGCTACGAAGAGACCTGCTGGTATGACGAAAGCTACAACAACAACGAAGCGGCCTATCCGCTCAACTACCTGCTTTACGATCAGCGCACCCGATATTACGGCACAGGCGTCAACTTCAAATTCGGCGCGGTACTGCAACCCATACCGAGATTGCGGATCGGACTCGCCGTCCACACGCCCACCTTCATCTCCCTCACCCAGAGCTATCAGGCAGCCATGGATGCGGTCTATTCCGACATGGAGACCTACAAAGAGACTCCGACCAACAAATTCGACTACAACTTCAACTCGCCGACCCGCCTGTTGACCGGCATCTCCTACACGTTCGGTTCGTTCGCTATTTTATCCGTAGATTACGAACGGGCGTGGTATAACGGCATGCGGCTGACCGATGTAATGGAAAGCGTCAAAGAGGCGTTCAAATACGACGCTAAAACATATCTGACCGGATCCAACATCCTGCGGGCCGGTCTTGAGGTACGCCCCGTGCCCCAATGGGCCATCCGTGCCGGCGGCGGGTACTACGGCTCCATGGTTCGGACCCGCATCAACGATCTGAGCAATGCCTTCTCCAATCCGGTTCCCTACGAGAGCTACAACATCACGGCAGGTCTCGGATACACCTTCGGCGCTTGCACGTTCGATCTGGCCTATGTGTATACCCACTCGAAAAGCAATCCGTTCGACCTGTTCTATTACCAGATGATCACCGATGCCGGTCCGGAAGAACCCATCGCCCAAAGCGGTTATTTCGAACAGAAAACCAATCGTCACATGGTCGCCCTGACCTTCGGAGTCAAATTCTGATCGAGTGTTCGGTCAAGCCATTGAACCGAAAAGAGGGCCGTATTTGGGAGCCGTCGAAAAATCGCACCACGATCCTGCGGCCGACAGAACCGTTCAGTGAATGGCAAAACGCTCTGAGCGTCGGAATGCGCGATCGGAATGATTCCGATCGCGCATCGCTCGGCAGAACCGGGCATGCAGGAGACAAAGCCACGAAAAAGCCCACACAGGGTGGTAGCGAAAGCGAGAATCGTTCAATCGGAGAGTATCCCGCCATCTCCGTACGAACCGCTCTTCGGAAGGTTTTGCGAGAAAATATTTGCGCGACAAGATTTTTTCACTACCTTTGTTCCGCTTTTCGACAAAGGCGCTTCGAAAATTCCCGACCAAGGGGTCGGCTGACGAGAGAAGAGAGTCGGAGAGGAACATTTTGGAAAGATGCCGGAGTGGTCGATCGGGCCGCACTCGAAATGCGGTGTACGGGTGACTGTACCTAGGGTTCGAATCCCTATCTTTCCGCACTTTTTTACCTCAGTATGGAGGCTGTGACTTTTCGGTCGCAGCCTTTTTTATCGCTGTTTCTTTTATATTTTATCGCAGCTTCGGATCGGCCATCGGACAACCACACTGCTCGACGCACGGTCACAACTCCTCCATCCACCGGCCCATAACCGATCGCATAAATCCATTCCATTGCAAATCGCTCGAAAAACACCGGACTCCCTACCCCATTTGCCCTCTCGGAGCCCATCTCGAAACAAGACATCGCGTTCCTCATCCCGTTCCGCCCGAGGGTTTCCCGCCGCAAAAAAAAAGCGACACCTCTGATCGGGCATCGCCTTGCTTATGGCAAAAACGCAAAAAGTCAACAAGCTATTTTTTCTCTTTTTTCAACAGTTTGCCATCCTTGTCGAAATTGAGAGAGGTTCCGCTCGAAAGTTTCACCATGTAACCGTTCTGGTTCTTCATGATCTGCATAATCTTAGCTCCGGAATAGTTTTTCGAGACGTAGGACGTAATATTCGCGGGAACCGTGCTTGTCGGTACGGCTCCGGTCTGCATGTCGATTTCTGTCCAATTGCCCTGGTTATCGAATGCGATCATGTTGCCATTAGTAAAGAAAAGAGTGTATTTTTCCGTTTTGTCGGCATTGTGGCCCTTCTCCACGTTTTGGACCTTGTCATTGGAAAAATTCTTCTGAACGAACTCCTGCGCGGCTTTCGGCATCTTATTGAAAGCCACCTTCTCCTGCGCTCCGGCACCGACAACCGCCAGTGCACAAGCCACTACAAACAATACTTTTTTCATGATGAAAACTATTTATATAAACGTAAAGTTGGTTTATCCGACATGCAGGACAAATGCCGTTCCACAATCGGACGAAATGGGATTCGAAAAGGCATTTTCCTGTCGTCACATCGAATCTTCCCCTCTCTGATTCCGCCGTAACCGCAGAGAACACCTGCAATTACCCCGTTTTTACCCTGTTTCAGGTATTGTCGTTTCGAATCGGTCCGCCTTATTTTGAATCTATTGCACACGATTTGCTGCGCTCTTTACAAACCAATCGACCGAAAACCATGAAAACAATCGTCCTGCTTCGCCACGGAGAGAGCATTTGGAACCGGGAAAACCGATTCACCGGTTGGACCGACGTCGATCTGTCGGAAAAAGGAATTCAGGAGGCGTATCGTGCCGGAGAAACGTTGCAAAAAGAGGGGTTCGCCTTCGAAATCGCCTTCACCTCCTATCTCAAACGAGCCGTAAAAACACTCAACGCCGTACTGGACCGATGCGATCGGGAGTGGATCCCGGTGGAAAAAAGCTGGCGACTCAACGAAAAACACTACGGCGCCCTGCAAGGACTCAATAAAAGCGAAACGGCAGCACGTTACGGAGAAAAACAGGTTTTACTGTGGCGACGCAGCTTCGATGTAGCGCCCGAGCCCCTGACCGAGGAGGACCCTCGCAATCCCCGATTCGACCCTCGTTACGCCGAAGTTCCCGACCGGGAGTTGCCCCGCACCGAATCGCTCAAAGAGACGATCGCCCGCCTGATGCCCTACTGGACCGAAAAGATATTCCCTGCCCTGCAACGGGTCGACCAGATTCTCGTCGTCGCCCACGGCAACAGCCTGCGCGGCATCGTCAAAAAGTTGAAAGGTCTCTCCGACGAAGCGATCGTAACGCTCAATCTCCCGACCGCCCTTCCTTACGTATTCGAATTCGACCGACATTTGCAACTGCAGCGCGACTACTTTCTCGGAGATCCCGAAGAGGTCAAAAAACAGATGGAGGCCGTCGCCGCACAAGGACGACAAAAAGCGTAACGACTCCGGAGATCACCGGAGAGACCACAGACGGAGACCGTCCCGGAGAAACGGCGCAAATTTCCACACGCAATCGGACAAAGGCCCCTCAAACAACGAAACATCGAATGCAGCATTTCCGGCCATAACGGTCCCGGAAAGGATCCGGTCGCGCTGCCGTAATCCCGACGCACATCAAACCTTCGCCGGGAAAACGTCGATCAGGGAAAGATGTCTCTTTCGGAAAAGATGATCGGAATAGGATCTATTCCCGGATTATGGGCCAAGTAACGACAAACCGATCAGGCTCACCGAAACAACCCGACTAAAAAAATGGGAATGCTATGTGGGGAGTGATTGTTGAGAGCACAACGGCACATTCAACACGAAGTGTTTTCATCAGCAACGGCTCGCCACGCCCATTAAGATTAAAAGAAGATTTATGCTGACGATCGTCGCCCATCGGCTCACAGAACAACATGTCAAGGCATACAGCATATCCACCGGCGAGCCTACCCATTAGCAAATCGAAAGTATCGCGTCTCTGGCAGGAGAAACGGCCAACAACGAACTTCGGATAAAAAATTAGGATGCTCTTCAGCATCCTAATTTTTAGATTATTCAGCGGTAAAGATTCCCTCTAATGCCCGCGTTATCGCAATTCGAATATCATCGGCCTCTGTTGAACCCACTCCTTCCGCAGTGCCCGTACAGATGACGTCGTAGTTGTTTGCCGCTAAAATTTGTATCGTGATTTCAATCGTGTATCCCCAGAAAACATTTCGTCTGCCACTCTCTCCATAATTGACAATTATTGTCTCATCTGCAATCTCCGGGGTTATTTCAGGGACAATAGAAAACCCATATTTTATGAGAGTCCCCGAAATAATGTCACTTGGATTGACACTCTTGGTTTGTGCAGCCCCATAGACTCCATTGGTATTGCCATAAACACCACCACTACCTGAGGTTAAGCTGGATGTAGTTGTAATATATGCATATTTATATCCGGTGATAGGGCTTTGACGGGATATAGACACAGGCTTTAATGATACACAACTGCTAATGGTTATTGCACACAAGATAGCAAGCAGTATTTTAAGATTTTTCATACGTTTTTGTGAATTGAGAATTACCGCAAATGAATGTATAAAAGGAACAACATATTTACAAATATAGCGAAAGGCGAGCGCAGAGGCGAATGAAAACCGAAGTTTTCAGGGTCGGCTATGCCGAGCCGCATCCTATTATTCTACAAATATAGCGAATAAATTTCGCTGGTCTCACAGAAACCCCAAAATCAGTATCTCAATAATTGATTTTCAATACCCGTAAGCAAATCCTTGCTGATTCCGTTTCGAGTACGAGATCTTGGAGGGAAAAAAGCGAACACCCAAACTTACATTTGGAACGTAAATTTGGGTGTAAACCACAATAATTAGTGGAGGAAGATGGATTCTCTAAAGAAATGACAGAAAGTCTTATAGTCAAGAAAAAAGCCCTGAAATGCAGCGGCAAAATCTATTCAAAGCAGCACAGACGGAATTTCGAAATAAAGGATGATATTTTAAGAGTAGGGAAAAGTTCGGTTGATGATAATAAATTGGTGCTGACAAATAAGCAGCTAATAGGCGAATGGTTCAAGGGACAGTTTGATAAATTACTGCAAAGCTTACGAAGACCAACAGAAGAACCGAGAAAAAAATAGGGAAAATTGTAATTGTTAAATCGTTCAAATTTAGAAGACAAGGAATAATCAAATGGATTTTGGGGTACTCTTTTTCATTATCTTTGTTGCATTATTGGAAAATTCATAGTTCTACAAATGGAAATACATAATTTATTGAGAGTAAAATCAAGGAGAGAACTACGTGAATGGCTTCTGCAGAATCACAATAAAGCAACCGAATGTTGGGTAGTGGTAAAACGGGGAAGACCGAAAGAGGACGGAACTTTCTGGTACATAGATGCTGTAGAAGAAGCCTTGTGCTTTGGTTGGATAGACAGTACCACCAAAAAACTACCTGATAACACAACTGCACAGAAACTTTGTCCCAGAAAGCCCAAAAGTAATTGGTCTGAACTAAATAAAGAGCGATGTAGAAGAATGGAGAGATTGGGATTGATGACAGATGCTGGAAGGAAAGTTTTACCGGATATGTCGGACAAAGGATTCGTGATAGATAGTGACATTCTATGCAGATTACAGTCGGACCCTATAGTATGGAATAACTCTCTCCAACTCCCGAAACTTTACAAGAAGGTCAGAATCGATACGATTCAAATTAAAAAGAATCAGCCGGAACTCTTCAAGAAGCGCCTGAGTAGATTTATTGAAAATACCAGAAAAGGTATTCTTTATGGAGAGTGGAACGATAATGGTAGACTAAATCCCAAAACAGAATAATACAAAACATCCAAACTTATTTTTTTTTGGGGGGGGGTATAAAAAAAGGGTGTAGATCAAGCATTTGCAAGATTTACACCCTTTTCAGCGGAGGAAGAGGGATTCGAACCCCCGGAGCCTCGCAGCTCAACGGTTTTCAAGACCGCCGCAATCGACCACTCTGCCATCCCTCCGGCGCAAAAGTATAATCTATTCTCCGCTTTTCCAAATATCTTAAAAGAATATAACGTAAGAAAACAGACGCAAAAAGTGCCTAAAGACACACTGTTATTTCCATAAAAAAAAATGTTTTAAATAATTTTTTTCCAAAATAATCCACTATTTTCGCATTACATAGTTATTCTTTTTTGAATTTAACAACCCAAAAGAAAAGCCTCAAACTACTTACTTTTCAAAACTAAAATGAACAAATCTCAACTTGTCGACGCTATTGCAATGGAAACAGGCATCTCCAAAACAGATGCCCGGAAATGCGTGGACGCATTCATCTCCGTCACAGCGGAGGCTCTGCGACAAGGCGAACGAGTCACCCTCGCAGGATTCGGTTCATTCATTATGACCCGAAAAGCAGCACGCATAGGACGTAATCCGCGAACAGGGATGCAAATACGCATCGCCCCGAGAAAAGTTGTACGATTCCGTTCGGCCATGGATGCCAATGCCGAACCAGAGATCTAAAAAAAAGAAGAGAGAATCCTGCAAGATTCTCTCTTTTTTAACTCTTCTCCTTTCCCTCGTTACTTTTGCTCATTGAGGATGCGCATCGCCGCATCGAGAATCGCTGTGTCATCCAACGTCACGACACCGCCATCGGGGCCCTTCTCAATATGGATGCCGACACTGTTCTGAGCATCGAAATGCCGGCCACCGAAATAGTTACGGACCGTCTCCACATCGAGGCCCAATTCATCCGCTATACGCTGCGAGCTCCCGCTTGGCAGCTTATCCTTTATGCGACGGAGTTCATTAAAGGTAATGACCATATGCTTGAAAGTTTAATGAAACATTAATTTTTATCTGTTCTGCATGCTAAATTAAACAAAAAAAAAGATGTGTCAAAATAAACCGGACGAAAAAACGAAGGGCTTTTGTTAAAAAATGCCTGTCGCCACGAAGCCGTGTCCGGTTGTCAGGTCCGCTGTCAGTCGCGACTGACAAAAAAGCACTTTTTGTCATACAAATTCTCCGAAATCCGTGGAAACAGTGCGTTGGCATAACCTTTGAGAAGAAGGGGTTGAAACAGATGAAACGTAGAGGCTCAACAAAAGAAACCGACACAAAATTTTAAAGAACAAAACTTAAAAAAATAAACAACTATGGGAAAGATTATTGGTATTGATTTAGGAACGACGAACTCTTGCGTCGCAGTCATGGAGGGCAACGAACCGGTTGTCATCCCCAACAGCGAAGGTCACCGCACCACCCCTTCGGTGGTTGCATTCACCGACGGAGGAGAGCGTAAGGTGGGCGACCCGGCCAAACGGCAAGCTATCACCAATCCCGAACGCACGATCTTCTCGATCAAGCGTTTCATGGGCGAAACATACGACCAGGTTCAGGACGACATCAAACGCGTCCCCTACAAAGTGGTCCGCGGGGACAACAACACCCCTCGTGTCGAGATCGACGGACGTCAATACACGCCGCAGGAGATCTCGGCCATCATCCTGCAAAAGATGAAAAAAACGGCCGAAGACTATTTGGGGACCACGGTCGATGAGGCCGTCATCACCGTGCCGGCCTACTTCTCCGACTCGCAGCGTCAGGCCACCAAAGAGGCCGGTGAGATCGCCGGACTGAAAGTGCGCCGAATCATCAACGAGCCGACAGCAGCCGCTCTCGCATACGGTCTTGACAAAAAGAACAAAGACATGAAGATCGCCGTCTACGACTTGGGTGGCGGTACATTCGATATCTCGATCCTCGAATTGGGCGACGGTGTGTTCGAAGTGAAATCGACCAACGGCGACACTCACCTGGGCGGCGACGATTTCGACCACGTGATCATCGATTTCCTGGCCGATCAGTTCCAGAGCCAGCACAACGTCGACCTGCGTAAAGACCCGATGGCCATGCAGCGACTCAAAGAGGCTGCCGAAAAGGCAAAAATCGAACTTTCGAGCTCCGCATCCACCGAGATCAACCTGCCCTACATCATGCCGGTCAACGGTGTGCCGCAGCACCTGGTCGTAACGCTTACCCGCGCCAAATTCGAACAACTGGCCGACAAACTGATGCACGCTACCGTAGAGCCTTGCAAACTGGCGCTCAAAGATGCAGGCCTTACTGCCGACCAGATTGACGAAGTGATTCTCGTGGGCGGTTCGACCCGTATCCCGGCCATCCAATCGCTGGTCAAAGAGATCTTCGGCAAGGAACCCAACCGAAGCGTCAACCCCGATGAGGTAGTAGCCATCGGTGCTGCCATCCAGGGAGGCGTTCTGACGGGCGAGGTCAAAGACGTGCTGTTGCTCGACGTGACTCCGCTGTCGCTCGGTATCGAGACCCTGGGCGGCGTATTCACCAAGCTGATCGACGCCAACACCACGATCCCGACCCGGAAGAGCGAAGTCTTCTCCACGGCTGCCGACAACCAGCCCTCCGTAGAGATCCACATTCTGCAGGGCGAACGGCCCATGGCCCGCGACAACAAAACCATCGGTCGTTTCCACCTCGACGGCATTCCCGCCGCTCCGAGGGGCGTTCCGCAGATCGAAGTGACGTTCGATATCGATGCCAACGGCATTCTGAACGTGTCGGCCAAAGACAAAGGCACGGGCAAGGAGCAGAAGATACGTATCGAGGCTTCGAGCGGATTGACCGAACAGGAGATCCAACGGATGCGCGACGAGGCGAAAGCCAACGAAGCGAAAGACAAGGAGGAGCGCGAACGAATCGACAAGATCAACACCGCCGACACCCTCATTTTCAGCACCGAAAAACAGCTGAAAGAGTACGGCGACAAGATTCCGGCCGATAAGAAGAGTGCGATCGAAGCAGCTCTCGGCAAACTGAAAGAGGCCCACAAAGCGGGCAACATTGCCGACATCGATGCCGCTTCCGCCGAGCTCAACAACGCATGGCAGGCCGCCAGCCAGGACATCTACTCCAGCCAGCAGGCTCAAGGAACCCCCAACCAGGGTCCGGCCGACAACGGAGCCGGTTCGGCTGAGAACAACAACGCCTCGAAGGGTGGCGACAACGTGACCGACGTAGAGTTCGAGGAAGTCAAATAATCGCTCGTCGAGCTACCGACAGCAAGAGCGGGTACGGAACAATTCCGTACCCGCTTTTTTATTGCAAACCGAAAAAGAGAGAATCATCCTTTTTGATCGCCGCACACTACTTTTTATAAAGGAATGATATGGAAGTTCACAAAAAATTTATACTTTTGCGCTCTAACCGACTGCCCTTTTCTACAAAAGGAATGAACTAAAAACAAATAAAACCAAACACAATGCAGAACAAAGGCGCACTGAAACTTCTGGCAATCTTGCTAGCAATTGCCTGTGCTTATCAACTTTCGTTCACCCTTGTAACCCAAAGGGTGGAGAAAAAAGCGGAACAATACGCCGCCCAATACGCTCCCGAGGAGCAGGAGGCGCGTCAACAGTTCTATCTCGACTCGCTCAAGTCAAAAACCGTCTACAATCTCGGGTTCATCCAGTTCACCTACAAAGAGTGCAAGGAGAAGGAGATCAACCTCGGTCTCGACCTGAAGGGCGGTATGAACGTGATGCTCGAAATCTCGGTCGAGGATGTCCTGAAAGCGCTCTCCAACGACAGTAAAGATCCCGTTTTCCGGGAAGCCCTCGCAGCAGCCCGTCAGGCCCAGGCCAACAGCCGCGAAGATTACATCACGCTCTTTGCCAAATCTTACGACGAGCTTTCCAACGGTGCTCCCCTGGCCTACATCTTCAATACGCCCGAACTGAAGGAGGAGATCTCCCCCTCGAGTACGAACGAACAGGTAATCCGCGTACTCCGCGAACAGGCCGAAAGCGCCATCTCGAACTCGTTCAACGTGCTGCGTAACCGTATCGACCGGTTCGGTGTGACGCAGCCCAACATCCAACGTCTGGAAAATTCGGGTCGCATTCTGGTGGAGCTTCCCGGTGTGAAGGAGCCAGAACGTGTGCGTAAACTGCTTCAGGGTACCGCATCACTGGAGTTCTGGGCAACCTATGCCAACAGCGAAATCTACCCCATTCTCAACCAGGTCAACCAGGAGCTGATCAAGATCAATCAGGCTACCCAGGCAACCCAAGACAAAGAGAGTGTCGAAACGATTGAGACCGTGGAAACAGAGGAGGTTGCAGCAAACGACACGACCGACATCTTTGAACAACTCGGAACCACCGACGCCAACGTCGACCCGGCCCTCGATAACAAACGGCTCGCTGAACAGTATCCGCTCTTCTCGAAACTCCAGCCGATCATCTCCCAGGACGGACAGATCGGCGAAGGTCCGGTTATCGGCGTCGCACTCTTCAGCGATACGGCTGCTGTGAACGACATCTTCCAGATGCCGCAGATCCGACAGATGCTTCCGCGCGACCTCAAACTGATGTGGGGCGTCAAACCGATCGACGTGCAGGAGACAACCTATCAACTCTACGCCATCAAGGCCAATACCCGCGACGGGAAAGCTCCGCTTGACGGCGGTGTGATCGTAGATGCCCGCGAAACCTATACGGAACGGGGCTCCACGGCCGAAGTCGACATGACCATGAACGCCTCGGGCGCTCACACCTGGGCCCGGTTGACCGCCGATAACAAAGGCCGCTGGATCGCCATCGCACTGGATAGTTACGTCTACTCGGCACCGACCGTACACAATGAAATTACCGGAGGCCGTTCGTCCATCACGGGAGACTTCACCATTCAGGAGGCCAAAGACCTCGCCAATGTACTGAAATCCGGTAAACTGCCCGCTCCGGCACATATCATCCAGGATACCGTCGTAGGTCCCTCTTTGGGTCAGGAGTCCATCCGTTCCGGTATGCTCTCCTTCATCATCGCCTTCGCGCTGGTACTCCTCTACATGGGTCTCTACTACAACACGGCCGGTTGGATCGCCAATGTCGCTCTTCTGGCCAACCTCTTCTTCCTCTTCGGCGTACTCGCTTCGTTCGGCTCCGTACTGACCCTGCCTGGTATCGCCGGTATCGTCCTGACGATGGGTATGGCGGTCGATGCGAACGTGATCATCTACGAACGTGTCAAAGAGGAACTCAGAGCCGGTAAGGGCTTCTCCATGTCGGTAGCCGACGGTTTCCGTAACGCCTACTCCGCAATCATCGACGGTAACGTCACCACGCTCATCACCGGTATCGTCCTCTTCGTATTCGGTACAGGTCCCGTGCAAGGTTTCGCCACGACCCTGATCATCGGTATCATCACGTCGCTCTTCTGCGCGATCTTCATTACCCGCATGATCCTCGTATCGATCATGGAGAAGGGCAAAACCGTACGTTTCTCCCGTCGCTGGAGCGAGAACCTGCTTTATAACACCCATTTCGACTTCATCGGCAAACGGAAATACTCCTACATCATCTCCGGCGTGCTGATCCTGGCGACCGTCGTTTCGCTCGCTACCCGCGGACTCAACTACGGCGTCGACTTCTCCGGAGGTCGTGCCTATGTGATCCACTTCGACCAACCCGTTTCGGACGATCAGGTACGTGACGCCCTTGCTGCGGTCTTCACCGATGAGGACGACAAAAACGGAAGCTACGAAGTGAAACAGTACGGTAGCGACAACGACAAACGTATCGTTACCCAGTACAAATTCGACGACCAGAGCGACGATGCAACGGCCGAAGTCGACAGCATGCTTCACGAAGCGCTCAACCCGCTCTTCGCAGAAGGGCTGACGCTCGACCAGTTCCGCAGCACGCAAGAGACAAGATACGGTATCATCCAGTCGGACAAGGTGGGCCCGAGCGTAGCTCATGACATCAAGGTCAACTCGTTGATCGCCGTGCTCTTCAGTTTGCTCGCCATCGGCCTCTACATTATCCTCCGATTCAAGAAGTGGCAATGGGGTATGGGTGCCGTGGTATCGTTGACCCACAACGCCCTCCTGATCTTCGGACTCTTCTCGCTGCTCTACGGATTCCTGCCCTTCACGCTGGAGGTCGACCAGTCGTTCATCGCTGCGATCCTGACGATCATCGGCTACTCGATCAACGACACGGTGGTCATCTTCGACCGTATCCGTGAACTCCAGACGCTCTATCCGAAGCGCAACATCCGCGATAACATCAACCACGCCATCAACTCGACCCTGTCGCGTACAATGAACACCTCGGGCACGACCCTCGTCACACTGCTCGCCATCTTCCTGTTCGGCGGCACGGTGATCCGCGGATTCGTATTCGCGTTGATGTTCGGTATCATCGTCGGAACCTACTCCTCCGTATTCGTTGCAACGCCTGTCGCTTACGACATGATGCGCCGCTCGCAAAAAAAGGAGAAAGACAATAAAGAGGTGAATACAGCCAAAGCCTAATCACCACAAAGCCTTTCGGAACATCCGCCAAAATCTTGGCGGATGTTCTTTTTTTTGTAGCTTTGCAGTGTCGGAAAAGAGGCAAAAAAATGGATTTCATTCATATCACCATCATCGATATCGTCGACATCGTAGCCGTGGCCGCGCTCATGTATTACGTCTATCGCATGGCCCGAGGCACCAGCGCACCGAATATCATCACGGGAATCATTATCGTCTACATCATCTGGGTAGTGACCAAAGCGCTCAATATGGAGCTACTATCCGGCATCCTCGGTAATGTCATCGGCGTCGGCGTCATCGCACTGATCGTCGTCTTTCAACCCGAAATCCGTCAATTTTTGCAGACCATCGGATTGAAAAGCCGACACAGGCATCCGAATTTTTTCAGTCGATTTTTCGGCGGAGAGAGCAATGATTCCGTCGATTTGTCTCCCATTGTCAGGGCCTGCACGGAGATGTCGGAAGCAAAAACAGGTGCACTTATCGTCATTCAACAAGAGAGCGATCTTACGCTGATCGTCGACACAGGCATCGTCATCGACGCACAACTCTCCACCCCCATGCTCGAAAATCTTTTTTTCAAAAATTCGCCCCTGCACGACGGCGCAGTCATCATACGCAGCAACCGAATCGTCGCAGCCAAATGCGTGCTTCCCTCCACCAAACTACAAGTTCCGAAATCGTACGGCATGCGTCACCGTGCAGCACTCGGGATGAGCGAAATATCGGACGCGGTAGTGATTGTCGTTTCGGAAGAGACCGGAGGTCTCTCGATCGCACATGACGGCGAAATCCGCCGGAACATTCCGGTAGGGACTTTCAAAAACACGCTGGCCCGCACGCTCCGCAATTCACAAGCGTCGGAACAAGCGGAATAGACAAAACCCGACTGAAAACCAATTCAGAAGATTTCCGAGGCAGGCTATCAGATTTCGGAATCAGGCTCTTCGGTCTCTTCATCCACACTCTCCTCGATCAGTTTGGCGGGGAGTTTCTTGGATGCCTTCACCCCCAGCGTGACCAACTTTTGCGAGTGTGATACCAGGCTGCCCTTCCCCGAAAGTTGTTTGTAGGCCTTCTCGTAGTTGCGTTGCAGGGCATCGATACCGCGACCCACATCCTCCAGCGAGGAGACGAATCCGACAAATTTATCGTAGAGCTTGGCCCCCACGGCGGCAATATCGAGAGCATTGCGACTTTGGGTATCGCGTTTCCAAAGGTCGTCGACAATTCTCAACAACGCAAACAGGTTAGTAGGCGACGAGATGATCACCTTCTTCTCATAGGCTTCGCTCCAGATCGTGCTGTCGTGCTGCAGGGCGGTCAGGAATGCCGGTTCGTTGGCCATAAAGAGGATAACGAAATCGGGCGATTGATTCAGTCCAGGGAGAGTCTGGTAGCTCTTGGCCGCAAGTTCCGCCACGTGAGCCCGCACGGAACGGAGATGTTCCCGCAGGAAAGAGTCCCTGTCGGCTTCACTCTCGGCGTTCACATACCCCACGAAAGCGGTCAGGGAGACTTTCGAATCGATCACCACCTGCTTGCCCTCGGGCAGATTGAGCACCACGTCGGGACGCACGTTCCGGCCCTCTTCGTTCCGGAAATTCTCCTGCACCAGGTAGTGTACTCCCCGCTGAAGATTGGAATTTTCGAGAATCGTCTCCAGAATCATTTCGCCCCAATCGCCCTGCACCTTGCCACTCCCCTTGAGCGCCCTTGTAAGGTTGGTGGTCTCCTCGGTAATGCGCTGATTGAGCTTATGGAGCATCTCTATCTCGTTCTGAATGGCACCCCGTTGATGGAGATCCTCCGAATGAATCTTCTCCACCCGCTCCCGGAACTCCACCATGCTGTCACGAAACGGTTTGAGCAACACCTCCAACGACTCCCGATTCGTCGCCTTGAACTGTTTCGATTTCTCCTCGAGAATCTCCCCGGCCAACAATTTGAACTCATGCTGCACGTAATCGCGCAACTGCTGCTGTTCGGCCCGCTCGTGTTCCATACGCTCTTTCAACTCCTCCGCCTTCGCTTTCGCACCGGCCAATTCTCCGATCAACACACGCAATTGCGATTCGCACGCCTCCTTTTCTCCGCGCAGGTTCTCTCGCTCTTTCGCCAGATGCCGATTATCTCTTAGCAAAGCGGAAGCCCATACCGCTGTCGCGACCGCGACTACCGCCAATCCTATCGCAAGAATTACACTCCACTCCATTTTCGAATCGTTCAGAAATCACACCGCAAAACGTCCGTAGCAAATCCGCAGCCCATGCAGCAGGGACGCGGCCCTCCAATTCGCACGGTATTTTTGCAAATATAGCGAAAGGTGAGAGCAGAGGCAAATGGAAAACCTCTGTTTTCCAATTTGACTCGGCAGAACCGCATCCTATATTCTGTAAATATAGCGAAAGAATCGCAGGAAAAACTGAAAGCAGAGACTAATTCGGAACAAAGTTTTCCACTTCGCCCCTACCGAACAGCCGCCCGTCTGCTTATTCTGTAAAATACAGGTATAAAAATTGACAAAATCTCCGTACCTTTGCCTTGAAAACAGCACCGCTATGGCCAGAATCATCTCACCATCCATGTTGTCGGCCGATTTCGGCCATCTCGATCGCGACACCCGCATGATCGACCGCAGTGCGGCCGAATGGATCCACATCGACGTGATGGATGGCGTCTTCGTGCCCAATATCTCGTTCGGGTTTCCCGTCATGAAGGCCATCCGACAGGCATCGCCGAAATTCATGGACACTCACCTGATGATCGTCGAACCGGAACGCTACGTGAAACGTTTCGCAGAGGCGGGCGCCGACCTTATTACGGTACACATCGAGGCTACGAACCAGATCGAAACCTGCCTGCAATTGATCCGCGAAAGCGGAGCGAAGGTCGGCGTCTCGATCAAACCCGCCACCCCGGTGAGTCGGATCGAAACACTTCTTTCACAACTCGATCTGGTATTGATCATGAGTGTCGAGCCCGGGTTCGGCGGCCAGAGCTTCATCGAAGGCAGCACCGAAAAGGTCCGCGAACTGCGTCGCATGATCGACCGCGGAGGATACGATACCCTCATCGAAATCGATGGCGGCGTCTCGGCATCCAACGCCCGGGAACTGTTCGATGCGGGGTGCGATGTTCTGGTCGCCGGAAGTGCCGTCTTCCGTGCAGCCGACCCTGAAAACGAAATACTCAAAATGCTCCACGCTTAAATGATCGCCGTAGACAATCTGACCGTCAGCTTCGGAGGCTGGGACCTTTTCAACAACATCTCGCTGCTCATCAACCCGAAAGACCGCATCGGTCTGGTCGGAAAAAATGGTGCGGGCAAAAGCACCTTGCTGAAAGTCATCACGGGCGAACAACAACCCACCTCGGGAGCTGTTACCCGCAACGCCGATTGCACGATCGGCTACCTGCCCCAACAGATGAAGGTGGCCGATACGACCTCGCTGGTCGAAGAGACCGCCAAAGCCTTCGAAGAGGTGATCGCCCTGGAACAAGAAATCGCCCGCATCAACGAAGAACTGATCGTACGCACCGATTACGAAAGCGACTCCTACGAACGGCTTCTGCACCGGCTCAACGATGCCACCGACCGATACCACATGCTCGGAGGCGAAAGTCGCGAGGCCGACATCGAAAAGACCCTGCTGGGACTCGGATTCAAACGGAGCGATTTCGACCGACCGACCAGCGAATTCAGCGGAGGGTGGCGCATGCGGATCGAATTGGCAAAACTGCTGTTGCGTCGGCCATCGATCTTCCTGCTGGACGAACCGACCAACCACCTCGATATTGAGAGTATCCAGTGGCTCGAAGGTTACCTGAAAGAGTACAGCGGCGCCGTGCTGCTCATTTCGCACGACCGCGCCTTCCTCGACAACGTCACCACGCGCACGGTGGAGATCTCGCTCGGCAAACTCTACGACTACAAAGTCCCCTACAGCCGTTACGTGGAACTGCGTGCGGAACGGAGAGCCCAGCAGCTCGCCGCCTACAACAACCAGCAGCGGATGATCGAAAAAAGCGAAGAGTTCATCGAACGATTCCGCTACAAGCCGACCAAATCGAACCAGGTGCAGTCCCGCATCAAACAGCTCGACAAACTCGAACGGATCGAGGTCGACGAGGAGGACCTCTCCACCCTGAATATCAAATTTCCTCCGGCTCCCCGTTCGGGACAAATCGTAGCCGAAGTCAAAAACGTCGGCAAAAGTTTCGGCGAAAAGCATGTCTTCAGCGGGGCCGACTTCACCATCGAACGCGGCGACAAGATTGCCCTCGTAGGCCGCAACGGCGAAGGAAAAACCACGTTTGCCCGCATGCTCATCGGTCAGCTTTCGCCGACCGAAGGATCGATCCGGCTCGGTGCAAACGTACGCATCGGCTACTATGCACAAAACCAGGACGACCTGATGGAGGGCGAATTCACCGTCTACGACACGCTCGACCGGGTGGCCGTAGGCGACATCCGCACCCGTCTGCGCGACATTCTCGGAGCCTTCCTTTTCCGCGGTGCCGACATCGACAAGAAAGTCAAGGTACTCTCCGGGGGCGAGCGCTCCCGCCTGGCAATGGCCCGTCTGATGCTCGAACCCTGCAACCTGTTGGTGATGGACGAGCCCACGAACCACATGGACATGCGTTCGAAAGACATTCTGAAAAACGCGCTCCGCAAATACGACGGCACGATGGTCGTCGTATCGCACGACCGCGAATTTCTCGACGGAATGGTCGATAAAGTCTATGAATTCCGCGACGGAGGCGTCAAGGAGTATCTGGGAGGCATCTACTACTTCCTGGAAAAACGAAAACTGGAGTCGCTGCACGAGGTGGAGCTCAAAGAGAAAGAGGTAAAAGCCTCCGAAACCGAACGCACTGCCCGGAATCGCGAAGATTACCAGAAAAAGAAAGAGGCCGAAAAGGCCATACGCAAAGTGCAAAATGCCATAGACCGTACCGAGAAAGAGATCGAACGGCTGGAGCATGAGATTGCCGAATGGGACCTCAAACTATCCGACCCGACCGCCCACGGCATCGATCCGACGGATGGTAAAATTTTCACCGAATACAACCGGCTCAAAGAACGGCTCGCCCACGAGATGCACGAGTGGGAGAAATTGGGGTATGAACTGGAATTGCTGCAGGATCAGGCATGAACGTATTGATTCTTAACGGATCGCCGCGTCGGAACGGCATCGTCGGCTCCCTGCTGAAGGAGGCCGAGCAGAGCGCTTGCGGGCACGTCGTGGAGCGGATCGATCTCTACGACTGCCAGATTGTCTCCTGTAGTGGTTGCATGGCCTGCCGAACCTCCGGCCGTTGTTCGCTCCCGGAAGACGACGGTCACCGCCTCGCCGAACGGATCGCCACGGCCGATCTGCTCGTAATCGGAACCCCAACCTACTGGGGTAACATGAGTGCAAAGCTCAAGTGTTTGTTCGACAGGACAGTACCGGTCTTCATGGGCGAAAATCGCATGGGGATTCCTCAACCCCGACGAAAAGGCTGTCGGGCAATCGTCGTCACAACCTGTACCACCCCGTGGCCGTTCAACATCCTCTTTCGACAGAGCAGCGGAGCCGCCAAGCGTGTGAAAGAGGTGCTCCGCACAGCAGGATACCGTATGCGGAGTCTCCAGGTGGGCGGCACGAAACCGATGCACGGTCAGGCTCCCGAACAAGCCATCCGCAAAATGCGACGACTCGTGAAAAAAAGTTTGAAAAAAGAGACAAACAATGGATAATATCGTCTTCGGGATACGTCCCGTCATGGAGGCCATCGAGGTCGGGAGACCCGTGGAGAAGCTCTACATCCGCAAGGGAGCGGAGGGACAGTTGTTGTCGGAACTGAAAGCAATCGCGCACCGGCATCGCATCCCCACGCAGGAAGTTCCGCCTGAAAAACTCGCACGCCTGACCCGCGGCAACCACCAAGGAGTGGTCGCCCGCGTATCGCCCATCGTCTACGCCGAACTGGAGGAGCTGATCGACCGCCTGTCGGATGAGGATCCCGCTCTGCTGGTGATCCTCGACGGGGTGACCGACGTCCGCAATTTCGGAGGCATCGCGCGCAGCGCCGAATGTGCTGGGGCCCACGGGATCATCGTGCCAACGAAAAACGGCGCCCCTGCAAACAGCGATGCGATGAAAGCCTCGGCCGGTGCACTCAACCGGATTCCGGTCTGCCGGGTCGGCAGCATCCGCAACACGATCAAGGCACTGCAATCGGCGGGCCTGCAAATCGTGGGTGCCAACGAAAAGAGCGAAGAAACTCTCTACGGCATCGACCTCACCCGACCGACCGTCCTCGTAATGGGCAACGAAGAACGAGGCATCTCCCGCGAAGTATTGAAACTGTGCGACCACCAAGCCGCCATCCCGCAACGGGGCGAAATCGGATCGCTCAACGTGGGTGCGGCAGCAGCCGTCCTGCTTTTCGAAACCGTCAGACAAAGGACCACAACGAAATAGATACCACCATGAACGAAGAGACCCTATATCAGGATGCGGTGGCGCTGTTGCGCGACCTGATCCGCACCCCATCCATCAGCCGGGAGGAGGAGAAGACCGCGGCGCTCATCGAAGCGCATCTGAAAAACCACGGCGTGCGGGAGGTGTTCCGCCACGGAAACAACGTCTGGGCCTACAACGCCCATTACGACCCGACGAAACCGACCATCCTGCTCAACTCCCACCACGATACGGTGAAACCCAACAGCGCCTACACACGCGACCCGTTCGATCCGGCCATCGAAGGCGACCGGCTTTACGGCCTCGGCAGCAACGACGCCGGAGCAAGCGGCGTATCGCTCATGGCGGCATTCCTCCACTTCTACGAACGGACAGACCTGCGGTACAACCTCTGCGTAGCCATCACGGCCGAGGAGGAAAACAGCGGAAAAAATGGATTGGAAAGCATCCTTCCGATGCTCGGGAAACTCGACTTCGCCATCGTCGGCGAACCGACCCTCATGCAACTGGCCATCGCCGAACGGGGATTGATCGTCATCGATTGCGTGGCTCACGGCCGAGCCGGACACGCAGCGCGCGAAGAGGGCGACAATGCGATCTACCGCGCCATGCAGGATATCGAATGGTTCCGCACCTACCGTTTCCCGAAAGAGAGCGACCTGTTCGGCGCCGTCAAAATGACCGTCACGATCATCTCTGCCGGCTCCCAGCACAACGTCGTGCCGGCCGAATGCCGCTTCACGGTAGATATACGTGTGACAGACCGCTACACCAACGAAGAGGTGGTGGAGATCATCCGCAAACACGTGCAAAGCGAGGTGATTCCCCGCTCCACCCGGCTCAAACCCTCCTCCATTCCGGTCGACCATCCGATCGTCCAGGCTGGTCTGGCCCTCGGACGCACCACTTACGGATCGCCCACCACATCCGATCAGGCCCTGCTCGACATCCCCTCCCTCAAGCTGGGTGTAGGCGACAGCGCCCGTTCCCACATGGCCGACGAATTCGTCCACCTCAGCGAAATCCGTGAAGGTATCAGCCTCTACATCCGCATGCTCGAACAGATCCTGTAACCGAAAAAAATAGAAAAAAGATATGAAACTCTGGCAAAAAAACATCGAAGCAGACAAAGATGTCGATCGCTTCACCGTAGGACACGACCGTGAAATGGACCTGTTGCTGGCCGAAGCCGATGTGCTCGGTTCATTGGCACACACCCGCATGCTCGCCACCATCGGGCTCATGTCGGAAGAGGATCTGGCACGGGTACAAAAAGAACTTAAAAAGATCTGGCGCGACATCCGGGCCGGCAATTTCCGCATCGAAGAGGGGGTGGAAGATGTTCATTCCCAGGTGGAGTTCCTGCTCACCGAAAGAATCGGCGAGGCCGGAAAGAAGATCCACAGCGGCCGCTCACGCAACGACCAGGTTTTGGTCGACCTGCGCATCTTCCTCCGCAAGGAGGTCATGGAGATCTCGCACGAAGCACGTCGTCTGTTCGACACGCTGCAGGAGCTTTCGGAGCGCTACCGCGACGTTCTCATGCCGGGCTACACCCACCTGCAGATCGCAATGCCCTCTTCGTTCGGGCTCTGGTTCGGCGCCTATGCGGAGAGTCTGGTCGACGACCTGCAGATGATGCTGGCCGCCTACCGCATCTGCAACCGCAACCCGCTCGGCTCGGCCGCCGGTTACGGCTCCTCGTTCCCGCTCGACAGGGAGATGACCACCCGCCTGCTGGGATTCGACTCGATGGACTACAACGTGGTCTACGCCCAAATGGGACGCGGAAAGACCGAACGGGTCGTGGCGCAGGGAATCGCTGCAATTGCCGCTACCGTAGGACGTCTTGCAATGGACAACACGCTATTCCTCAACCAGAACTTCGGGTTCATCTCCTACCCGCCCGAACTGACCACCGGATCGAGCATCATGCCCCACAAGAAGAATCCGGACGTATGGGAGATCATCCGCGGCAAATGCAACCTGATCCAGGCGCTTCCCAATCAGATTTCGATGCTGACGACCAACCTCCCCGTCGGCTACCACCGCGACCTGCAGCTCCTCAAGGAGGTGCTCTTCCCGGCCCTCTCGGAGATCCGCGACGTGCTCGCCATGGCGAAAATGATGCTCGAACATATCGAAGTGCACAAGGATATTCTGAAAGACCCGAAATACGCCTACCTGTTCAGCGTGGAGACGGTAAACGAACTGGTGCTGCAGGGCGTCCCCTTCCGCGAAGCCTACAAGAAGGTGGGGCTCTCCATCGAAAACGGCACATTCCAGCCCCACACCGAAGTGCACCACACCCATGCCGGGAGTATCGGCAACCTCTGCAACCAACAGATCGCCGCGTTGATGAACAACGTTCTGGCGCAATTCCATTTCGAGAAGGTGGAAGAGGCCGAACAAAAGCTGACCGAATAGCTTGAAGAAGCGAGCTGAAACCGACCGAACAGTTTGAAGAAGATCGTATGCCATCCCCGTCTCGGCGAGATCACCCTCTCCCGCACGTTGAGAGCCTCCCGCATTACACTCTCCGTGCGTCCCGACGGGAGCATACGGCTCTCTTTCCCCGCTCTGGTCTCCGAACGGCGCGCCCTTCGATTTCTGGAGCAGAAGGTGGAGTGGGCGGAACAGGTACGGACAAAACAAAAGGCACAAAACCCCGTCGTATCGCTCGCCGACTCCTTCCCGACGAGACGACACCGGCTCCGCCTCCTCGCAGGTGACTACGTCCGCATCAGCGTACGGATCACCGAGGAGGAGATCATCGTCCGGTATCCGCACTCCTGTTCCGCCGACTCGGAACAGGTACAAGAAGCGGCACGCCGCGGGGTCGTGGAAGCGCTCCGTCGCGAAGCCAAAGAGCTACTTCCTCCGTGGGTGGACCGGCTGGCTACCCGACACGGATTTCGTTACCGGAACATCGCCATCAAGGCCACTCACAGCAAATGGGGCAGTTGCACCGCACACAACGACCTGAACTTCTCGCTCTTTCTGCTGCTACTTCCGGATGAATTGATCGAATACGTCATTCTCCATGAACTTTGCCACACGGTGCATAAGAACCACTCGCCCCGATTCCATGCGCTGCTCGACGAAGTGACGAACGGACGCGACAGGGAACTTGCCCGGGAGATGCGAAAACGACACCCAAGCATTTAAATACTTTCTGCGCAATCGCATAAAAAGGTCCGAACTGCACACATCAAAAATAGCAAAGCAATATCAACAGTTCGACCTTTATTAAACAAACCGTTGCAAGAAAAAAATGTTACAGATTTTCCAAATTATCCCTTTCTACCTTAATATGAGATATGTTCGGTTTTTTAAAAAAGGCGATGTTGTCTCCGTTGAAAACTTATACATATGGTAATAGGGTTTCACATATCCATCCAGATATACAGGAGCCGACAAACCGACAAATAGAAATCCGGTCATTTGCAAATGCAGAAGTAGGAGAATCAATCATCGGGTAACAGTCATCAGAAGGAAAAACAAGAACGGAACCGTCAACTCTTCAATGTGTCTTGTTGCATAAAGTAAACGGCACATCGATCATGACGAAAATTTTGCATTTAAACCGAGCCTTGGCCGACAGTCATGACAATCATACGCAAATGCATGAATATCAAAATCTTCCTATACAAAAAAGTTTTTATCAATACCTTCAACTACAAACTATAAGTCTTTGTGTTCGGACTGGGCGCCGAAACCAAACACAACCCGATCTTACTACGTACAAAAAGGTATTGGCCGACTCAGGAACAACATGAAAGTTCCGGGACACCGCAAAAACGGTTTCACAAAAATGCGCCTACTGATCTTCCTCGGTAGGAGATCATCCGGATGTTCAATACCGAGAACCGATCGATTACAGACAAATGCCGCCGTTTCGCGTAACACATTTGCCCTGCTCCGCAATGTGTAACTGTCGACAGCCAAAGCGTTGAAAAGACAAGTCTCGCAGCATTATGAACGTACACAAGAACCGCCTAATGTAAACAAACTCGGGCAAGGAACACCGAACGTCTTTTGAGCTTCATTCTCCATTTAATACCGTTTTGCGACATCCATATTGGGAAACTTATTCTACAATATTTTTTAATTTTACGCCGTCCTTTACAAATTTGCACACGCTGGAGATTATGCCCGATTACGCCAATATTTTGCCGATATTACACACGATGGCAACCGTTATCTGTCTGGGCGGTGCGTTCCTTCTCTTTTTGCGCGGACGAAATAATCGTTCCCGCCGCCTACTGGCATTCGTCATGTTGGCATGGGGACTTGTCTATGTGGTACGTGTCGTGGGAATGCTTCTGGGGAATCAGGATTTGAATTTCACCCGAACCGACGTGGCAGAACCATTTGTATTGATAACCGGCAACTTATACCTGATCATCCTGTTGCTCTATCCCTTAGAGGTTGTACGTCCGGGATGGCTCAACCTGAAACGAACAGACATCCTGCTGCTCCCTTATGTGTCGGTAACCCTGTTTTATTACATCGTCTTGTTCCTGCTCGGACAAAAACCGCTGGCACTGCACGATATGAACCAATTCCGGGAACATCTCGGCGAGTTCAACGTCTGGTACCGCCTTTTGATGGGACTCTCCATTGTCGTGTATCTCGCATTTCTGTTCCGATTGACCTGGCGTTATAAAGACGTCTACCGACAATGGTGCCGTAACAATTATTCCAATGACAAAAACCTGGACATTTTATGGTTGCGTCAATACGGTATCGGAGTGGTACTGATCGCGGTTGCCTATTTTTGGTTGCTTTTCGACGGAAACACATACTGTTATATTGTACATAACCTCACAGTACAATGTTTCTTCTGCTATACCCTTTACAAAGGACTCTTTCACGATAATCCATACACGGAAAATTTTTTCAGTTCTACGCTGGACGAAACAGATGCATGCCAGAAAGCCGAACTCATGGAAGAACAATCGTCCGCCGACAAAGTTTATTTCTCGGAGAGCGAAAGCGCATTTCTTACGAAATTACCTGCTTACCGCGATGAGATAGCCAGTTGGATGATGAAGGAAAAGCCCTACCTGAACCCGAACCTCAAACTCATGGATGTATCGGATATCCTGCCCCTGAACCGGACCTATCTTTCCCGTGTCTTCAACGATGGCTTCGGAGATAGTTTCAGCAACGTGGTGCGCGATTACCGCATACGCGAGGCGGAATGGATGCTTGCCAACCGCAAGGATATCCCGGTTGGACAAGTGGGCGAACTCTGCGGTTTTTCATCTCCCTCTGTCTTCCACCGTGCCTTCGTGCAGAGTCACGAAGGACTGACCCCGAACCGCTACCGGAAACAGACGGAAAAAGAATAATCTTTACGGAATTTTTTGCCTGATAGCCTCCGGCTCGCCCTTTTTACGATTTGTAAATTTATTTTTACAATTCGCATCTTTCTTTTTATGATTTGCAAACTTCTTTTTACAAAAGGGAAATAATCCGACCGGAATTCCCCTGTAACTTTGTGCAACATTAAAAGTTTATCCAGTTTCTGACAGTTGTAAAACAGCCTGAAACCGAATAAATCACTGAAAATCTTCATGTTTTATTTTTCTTAAACGGAAAATACATGGCAGGTTTTCACAAACGAAACACCAACCAAATCATTGGTTTACAAAATAAAAGAGCGAAGAAACCTGCCGAGATGCATTTTCTAAAATTAGAAACACCTTCGCCCCATTTTATTTTACCGACCCCCATTTATACCTCGCTTTTATCGGTTCGACCGTTTTAAGCGGCGAAAAAATTGCATAGCAAACAGGAATGAAGAAGTTGATTGTCTTATTAAATATCTTCTTATGGGCATATCAATTATATGCTCAGGAAAATCTTCATGCCTGTGTTCAACCTTGCATCTTTAAAGACAGTGTATCATATCAACAAAAACAGGCTGACAGTATACTGGTCGTTGTCGGTCGATTCCTCACCCCCGTCATTTTCGATGTCAACAGATACCGTATCCGGACAACACCGCAACTGAAAGATGCCATTGATTCGATCCTAAAGAGCCCAAAAACGCTCGCTCGGATATGGATCAAGGGAAGTGCTTCTCCCGAGGGATCCTCGGAATGGAACCGAAAGCTGGGTCAATACCGGTCGGAAGCTCTGGCCGACTACATCGTCCGAGAAACCGGATTGGATTACAGCCTGTTCCATATATGCAACCTGGGAGAGGATTGGAAATTATTGGAAGAGGCATTGGAGAAGCGTCCGGATTTTCCGAACAGAGAACGTATTCAAGCAATTCTGTCCGAGGAGCAGGATAACGAAATCCGTAAGCAAAAAATAGGGAAGCTCGATGGAGGAAAAACGTGGCGGAGATTGATCGATGAACTGTTTCCTCCATTAAGAAATGCTCGCATGGCCATTGTATCGGCTTATCCCAAACAGCTCCCGATCGCATCCGGGATTACACGAGAGATGCGGCCGGTTGTTCCGATGCTTCCCTGTGATTTACTGCCTAAAACCATCCCCACGACAGTTAGCAAGCCCAAAGACTCGAAATGGAGCATTGCGATTAAAAATAATCTGCTGTTCGATCTGTTGTTGGTTGCGAATCTGGGGTTGGAGGTTAGTCCGTGGACGCATTGGTCTTTCGACATCCCGGTATGGTATTCTCCTTACGACATCTCGTCGACCCGCAACATTCGTCTGCTGGCCGTACAACCCGAGATCCGTTGGTGGTCCAAAAAGGCGATGGTCGGACATTTTGTCGGTCTGCATACCCATGTCGCCGGGTTTAATATTGCGCTGAATGATGATACGCGCTATCAGGATCCCAATCACGCCCTTTGGGGCTTGGGATTGAGTTATGGCTATGCCTTGTCGCTCGGTAAAAGCAAACATTGGGGATTGGAATTTACGATTGGAGCCGGATTTGCCCGGTATCAATATGACGCTTATCGGAATGAAAACAACGGCCAGAAATTCAAATCGGGGTCGGGTTGTTATTGGGGTATTACTCGTGCCGGCGTGACACTCTCATACAAATGGATACTTTCCAAAAAGAACCGGAAAAACGGAGAGTCATGAGAATGTTCTGCATATACATATTGTTGGCAAGCAGCCTTCTTGCCTTGTGGGTTTCCTGCGATGCGACCATACACGAATATCCCGCAACGGAAAAGAGTGTTGTGGTTTTGCTTGAACTGAATACCGATCGAACTCCTCCGCGGTATTACAAAGAACTGAACTACGACAACACGGGTAATTATGAAGAAACTGAACTTGAAGCCAATTTATCAGAGAGCTATATTCCGGACGAGCGTCTCGACATGCGTCTTGTTACCGAGCTGTATCAAATAGAGTCTCCGGAGGATAAGATTGACAAGGGGGTCCTTGTCGCTCGTCGTGAAATTGCGGTAGATCGCTTGAAAGAAGCACCTCAAGACACCTTGCAGTTTCAGGTTCCGGCAGGGATTTACCGGGCCTTGACATGGGCTGATTACACGTTGAAAGACAATACGAGCGATTGGCATTTCAAAACCGAAAAACTGGATGCCGTAGAAGTCGATGTGGATCACAAACCACAGAATAATCACCACAAGAATTCAGCAGCGGGAAGTTGTAATTTCTCGGTGGTTTTCGATCAGAGCAGAAAGGGTAATCCAATTATTCTGAGTGAAAGACGAGCCGAAACGACGTCCGACCATATCGTGCCGGTACAGTTGGAAAGAGCCGTTGGACGGTTTCGGTTGTGGGCAACCGATCTGCAGGAATTTTTAAATAGCGGAAATCGGATAGAAGAGCTTCGGATTCAAATCATTTATAAGCAATATATCAGTGCCGGTTACAATGTCGATACGGAAACCCCGAATCGTTTTGTCTCCACACGCACCATGGAAACTACGCCCACAACCCTCGCAGAAGATGGGTGCGTGTTGTTGGCCTATGATTACGTGCTGACGTCGAGCAATAAGGAGGATCACGTATTGGTCGATGTCTTTGTTTATGATGGAGATAAGGAACTGAACCATTATCAAGACATTACTATTCCACTACAGAGAAACCGGGAAACAGTGGTCAAGGGGCCCTTTTTGACAAAAAAAATCGGTAGCGGAGATATCGGTATTGCCGACGATTTCGATGATGAGTTCGTAGTGGTAATTCCCGACTAAAAAACGATCAAATCAATCTATTAAATAAAACAATAAATTATGAGAAAAGTTTGCAGATTGTTGCTGGGATGTATAACAGGATTCGTACTCTCGGCTTGTTCCCAGGAGCTGGACCAACCGGGTCTCAATCCTGCTGGGAATTTGGTGCGTATTCAGCTCGATGCTCCGGAAGCGATGCAGTTGACACGCAGTGCTGACGGCACCAATAGCGCGAAAGGTGGTCTGACGAATGTCGATTGGTCTCAACATGACCTGCGTTACCAGCTTGCCGTTTATTCGGCCGACGGTACAGAGGTGCTTGTCGCTCCTCAATCGAAAGTATATGACACATACAGTCCCGCCACCTTCGAATTTCGGCTGACCCCCAACAGCACCTACAAATTCGTTGCCTGGGCCGATTTTGTCGCACAGGGATCAACCGAAGACCTACATTACAACACGGCTGATTTCAACAATATCTCGATCATAACCGACGCCGACCGGGATAAAAAGATCAACAATGAAAGCCGCGATGCCTTTTTCATCACGAAAAATATCGAAATCGGCCAGACACTCAATGAGTCGCTGACTCTGAAACGGCCTTTCGCCAAAATACGTATCATCACGACCGACTGGGATGACAACAACCGAGGCATTGCCAAACCGGATAATTTCAAGATCAGCTATTATGACTGCAAGCGTTTTTCCGGTCTGAACGCCGTAAGCGGAGAGGCTGTCGGAGAAACAGATGCAACGGCATCGACGGAGTATACTGCAGCGATTGCAGTGAATGAAACCGGGGGTAAATTTTATGCCAAGGGATATGATACCACGGCAACCTACCGGACGCTGATCGTCGACTATCTGCTGGCCACGCCGGAACAGCAGGCCATTCACTTCAAACTCGATATGTTGGCCGGTGCAACTCCTGTCATCAGTCGGGATTTTACGACCAACATCCCTGTCCAACGAAACTACCTGACCACCCTCATCGGAAATCTGCTATCGGTGAATGGATCGGTAACGATCGACATCGACGAAAATTTTGACGGCACAGACAATACAATAGAGGTGAAAGACCCCCAATACATCACCTATACAGCCACTCAGGAGTTGGATTACAACAATCGTTTTGTGGGTAGTGATCTTGTGTTTGTTGCGGAGCAATGCACCTATAATACTGAAACGGGTGAGGGTAAATGGGCCTATACAGGGACGGTAACAGAGGTTGAATGGAGCGCATTCAATGGCGAAACTGCCCTGAAAAGCATTGTCCTTCCAGAAGGCGTTACCACTATCGGCAGCAATGCTTTTAAAAACAGCAGCCTTGAGGCAATCACTCTTCCCGAGAGTCTCGAAGAAATTGCAGAATACGCTTTTTCAAAGACAAAATTAGTCGAGATCGTTATTCCGGCCAATGTGGAACTATTGGGAAGTTCGGCATTTCAAGGAGCATCAAGTCCAATTTCTCCTCTGAAAAAGGTTGTTTTCGAAGGGAACAAAATTCAAACTATTGATATATGTACATTCCAGGACTGCCAGAATCTGCAGGAGGTCAAATTGCCGGAAAGCCTGATAACTATCAAATTCAATGCATTCTTAAGATGTTATGCACTGGAAGAAATTACGATACCCGATGCTGTTACCGTCATTGAAAAACAGGTTTTCAGCCAGTGTGAGGCACTAAAGAGAGTTAATCTCGGCACTCAACTCGAATCGATTGGGAATCATGCCTTCAATGAGTGCTTGGCATTGGAAACCATTATATGCCCTGATGAGACACCGGCGACATTGGGTGAAGAAGTTTTCCCGGTTTCAGATGGTTGGGATTATACTGCGGATTATAAGATCTATGTTCCGGATGCACAACTCAATACCTACCGGACTTCATGGTCCGCTTATTGGGATGCATCATCCTGGGTACCGACACAAGTCATCTACCCAATGAGTGATATGCCTATCGAATAACGATAGATGTTCATCGTCCAAATTTTTCCCAGACCGTATTAAGATATGGTCTGGGAATTTTTATGCAATAATGGCAACTCTATTATCTGCTCAAACGTTGAATAACCTTTTTGGAACAGAGAACGTCCAAATCTGGCAGAGTTATTTATCAAAACAGAATCCATTTCGCATTTTTATAATTCAAAACATATCCTGTATGGTTGGGTAATAAGACCAATGTCTGAACAAGTTTATCTATTACAACATAGAGCATTTAAAATCATCCGAAATTTTGTACATTTATATTCAGAATTGATCTGCGATCATCTCATTCAGGAGATTCATATCATGGCCAATCTTGGACCTGGTAATTTTGGCATAAACTTGAGAAGAAATTTTGCAATTTCACAAAAGCAAGTAAACGCAGAATATATTACGAACCGACCTTTATCAAGTCATCATTCGTACCGCTTATTACCAAAAGTAGAACAAGTGATCCGTAGCGAGCAGCCCCATCCCGACCGGCGTTTTATACGCTATTACTCCTCCCCTAATTTTCTAAGGTTACTCCAAGTTATTGGAAAACGACCTTCATTTTTTATTTCCGCACCAACGGCTAATCGTCGCCCAAGCTGTCGAAACGGCTGCTCGACTTGTCGTACTTCAAATCGGAAAGCATGGACGATTTGACCTGAATATTGAAACTCCAGCTCTTGAAGGCCCCGATCGGATACCACTGGAACGACATCTGCCAACAATGCAGGTCACGGGTCAACGTAATGGCGCTGGCCGAAAGTTTCCGGGTCTGGAAGTCGTATCCGCCGCTGAACGTGATACCCCATTTGGGCGTCAGGTTCACGCTGCCATTGAACCCTACCGTCTGCGTAACGGTCTGCTTGATACCCGTATTGGCATACGAAAGCGAATAGTTAATACCCAGGTTCCACGGGATATTGAAATCGTAGTAACTCGTGACCATCATCCTGCGACGCAATTCGTAATCCATCGGATAGTTCAGGTTGAACGGATTGACGTAAGCCGATTCATAGGCTCCGCTGTTGATGTCGTTGATCGCCGGCTGATCCGACTTTTTGTTGTTGAACGTATAGCCGAACGAGGTGCTCGCCGTAGCGATTCGGCCGAACTTGCCGTGCCCCACATTGAACTGATTGATCCGGCGCCCCTGCTCATTGACTTTGTAGAGATCCCACGTGGCATTGATATTCAGACCCAGGTTGCCATAGAGCGTCGTACGCAAGTTGAGCTGAATGATCGAAAGGTTGAGCGAATCGGCGATGAAGTTGTAACTGCCGCTGGCTCTCAGGTTATCGATCACCTTGATCTTCTTGTATCCGCTCGTGTCGGTCCGGCTGCGCACCTTCATCTCCACGTTGTTATCGAGACTGAAGGTCAGCGAAGCCTGCTCGCCACGTCCCGGGACACCGTTGATTCCGCCACTATAGGGCGAATAGACCGTCACCCGACCCGTAGAGTCGCTCTGGATATTCTCATAAAAGCCGTACTTCAGATCGCCGAAGTTCGGCGTATAGCTCAAACCGAGTGAAGGGGTCATCACGTGACGAATCGCCTTGATGATCGGATTTTTCCCCTTGAACTGGAACATACCGTAGACCTTCGTATTGAACGAAGCGGATGTCGAGTAGTTGTAGACCCGATAAAAACCGAACTCCTTCTCCAGTTCGACCACCTTCAACTCCACCGGATCCCACTCCTGGCGCGTCCGGGAGAAATACCAGCGTTCGGTATAGTTGAACGAAGTGGAGAGATTGAGGTACTTGAATATCGTCCACGAAGCGGAGACCGGAATTTTATGGATCACACCGTTCCGCATCTCCATGAGGGTCTCTTTCGTAAACAGATCGCGCTCTTTGGCCGTCACCGAATTGGAGAGTTGCATCGAATAGCTGAGCGATATTTTTTCGTACCACTTGGCCTTTCCGATCGCCTCCTTGCGCTGGAAAGGATTGATCCGCGTCATGTTGAACGAAAGGTTCGGGAAGGAGATCATGATCGTGGAGTCACGCGAGTTTTGCGAATGCTGAATGTTGGTCGACAGGGAGAAGGGCGTACCAGCCCAGTTTTTCGAATAGGAGATCGAAGAGTTGGTCTGCGTATTGAGGAAATCCTGCAGGTTGTTCGCTGCATACTGGTTATAACCGGAGGTGGAGAAGTTCACATTCGCCGCAAAGGTCGAGTTGGGCCGGAACTTGGGGTCCTGCTGGTGAGTCCAGTTGATCTGGAAGTTTCCCGAACTGATACGGTCCGATCCCCCCTTCTCTCCCATCACCGTCCGGGCATAATTGGCGGAGAACGTGCCGTTGTACTTGTAGCGTTTCACATAGGAGGAGCGTGCGGAAGCCTCCCACGAGCCGAGCGTATAGATTCCCGCCAACAGGGTCAGGTCGGCATAATCTCCAAAGGTAAAGTAGTATCCGCCGTCACGCAGGAAAAAGCCCCGTCGGCTCTCCTCGCCATAGGTCGGCATGATGAATCCCGACTGAGGTCCGCTGCTGATCGGGAAAAATCCCCCCGGCACCCCGAGGAAATAGATCGGGACATCCTCCATTACGAAATAGGCAGGTCCGGTGATCACCTTTTTGCCAGGGATCACCTTGGCCTTGGTCATTTCGATGTAGAAGTGGGGATGTTCAAGGTTGTCGCAGGTCGTATACTTGCCGTGTGCCATGTTGATCGTGTTGTCGCTCATCTTCTTGATCGAACGACCCAACAGATAGCCCTCCCCATCCTGTGTGGCGGCTCCTTTGATCTTCGCCTTGCCGGACCCCATGTTGTAGGTGATGGTGTCCATCGTGTAATTCGAGCCGCCCTGATTGAACTCCGGACGCGTGGCAACACCTGCCGTATCGAGTTTGCCGTAGGCATAAATCTGCTTGGTGTCCATGCTCAGACGCATGTAGTCGGCCTTGAGCTGCATGTTCTGGTACTTCAGATCGCCCTGGTTGTAGATATGGACCTGTTTCAGACGTACGTCGTAGATGAGCGAGTCCTTGTTCTTCTCCTCGATGATGTCATCGAAGAACGAACGTTTCTTCTTTTTCACAGGAGCGGTCGTATCGACGGCCAATAACATCGTGTCGGCCGACAACGAAAGCGACGAAGGATCGGGCAACAACACCGAATCCACCGCAGGCACAGAGTCGCGACGACCGTTATCCCGACGCTCCCCACTTCGTCGTTCCGCATCCCGACGCTGTCGGGATTCGCGACGGACCTGACGGAGCGAATCGCGAGAAGAGAGGGTGAGCGTATCCTCCAATGCAATCGAGATCACTTCGGAAGCACGGGAAACCCCGGCCGAAGAGTGAGGAAAAAGAAATCCTGCCGACAGCAAAACCATAAAAAGCGCCGGCAAGACCCTGTATTTTTTCGCCCTGTTACTCAATTTTTCCGAAAAAAAACGCTACCTTTGCCGACAAAGTCGGCAAAAACCCCGGAACAGATTGGTTGCCTTTGCAATAAATCTTCCGTTTCGCCGACAAAAATAGGTAATTTTTCGCAGATACCCTTTCGTGACGGAATGAATCTTTCCACAAAGACCCTTTTGTTTGCAATAACGACATTCGTTGTCGGATTGTTGTGCAGCAACGTCTCCGCCCAACACAATCCGAACGGCATACGGACCGTGGTGATCGACCCGGGACACGGAGGCAAAGACCCCGGAGCCGTACGGGGCAAGTATTTGGAGAAAAATTTCAACCTCGCCGTGGCGCTGAAATTCGGGAAACTGATCGAAAAAAACCTTCCCGACGTAACGGTCAAATATACCCGCACGACCGATGTCTATATCGGACTGATGGAGCGCGGCGACATCGCCAACAAGGCGGGGGCCGATCTTTTCATCTCGATCCACACCGATGCCGCCACCAATACATCGGCCTCTGGGTCATCGACTTTCGTCATGGGTATGGACAAAAGCGAAGCCAACCTCCGCGAAGCGATGCGCGAAAACGACGTGGTGACCTACGAGGAGGATTACACCACCAAATACGAAGGATACGTGCCGGGATCGACCGAGAGCTACATAATTTTTTCGCTCATGCAGTACGCTTACATGGATCAGAGCATGGTGTTTGCAGACCTCGTACAAAAACATTACCAACAGCAAACCCCCATGCGTAACCGAGGAACAGGCCAACGGCCCTATCTGGTGCTCTGGAAAACTGCCATGCCGAGCGTGTTGACCGAGATGGGCTTCATCTCCAACGACGCCGACCGACGCGTGCTCGCCTCGGAAGAGGGACAGGATAAAATCGCTCAGGCGCTTTTCAACGCCTTCAAAGAGTACAAAACCCGAGTCGAAGGAAATCGAAGCGAAAGTGCGGCCCCCGCAACGGGAAAAGAGTCTCCGAAGCGTGAACAGAAGGCCGAAACGACGAAAACGACCGTGGAATATTGCGTCCAGCTCTGTTCCTCGAAAAGCCCCATCGCCACCAACAGTTCGCATTTCAAAAGCTACCGGGGCAAAGTGACCGAACGTCGTATCGACGGTTGGTACAAATACTACCTGGCCGGCTACTCCACCTTCGCCGAGGCGAAAAAAGCCCAAAACGCTGCCCGACGAAATTTCAAGGATTGCTTCATCGTGGCATTCGAAGGGAACAACCCGATTTCGCTCGACGAAGCGCGGCGCAAAACCAAAGAATAACCAGTGAAAACAGCGTAAAACGATGGATAAAATCAATATCAAGCGGGAAGCGAAAATCGGGCTGTTCGCCCTGATCGTCATCGTGTGTTTCTACATGGGCATCAACTTCCTCAAAGGGAAAGACATCTTCACGAAAGACATCACCTACTACGCCTATTACGACCAGGTGAACGGTCTGCAAAAGTCGTCGCCCGTACTGATGCGCGGCGTGAAGGTGGGCATCGTGAACAGCATCGATTTCGATCCGTCTGAAAACAGCGAAAAGGTGATCGTCTCGTTGTTGGTAAAGCACACCGTCGGCATCCCGTCCGACTCCTATGCCAGTCTCTTCAGCACCAACTTCATGGGCAGCAAAGCGATCGAGATCCATCCAGGCTCCTCCACAACCCTCCTCCAAAAGGGAGATTCGATTCCGACCCGCATCCATAGCGACCTGTTCGAAAGCATGGGCCAAAATATCGGAACGACGATGGATGAGATCGACATCGCCATCAAACAACTGTCCACTACGCTCGAAACCGTCAATACCGTTCTCAACGAAAACGCCGATCCGCTGAAAGGCACGGTAGCCAACCTCGAATCGGTATCGGGACGCATCGACCGGCTGCTGGCCCAGGAAGACGACCATATCCGCGAAATTCTCGCCGGCATGGGCTCCCTCGCCGAAAACCTCCGCAACAACTCCGACCGGATCGACCACATCATAGCCAACGTGGACGGAATCTGCGACACGCTCCGTCAAGCCGATCTGTACGGCGTGGTGAACAACCTTGCACTCACCATAGGCGAAATCAACAACCTTATCGCAGGCATCAACCGCGGCCAAGGATCGGTCGGACAACTCTTCACCAGCTCAGAGCTCCATTACTCGCTCGAAAGAGCCATGAACAGACTGGCGTCGCTGCTCGAGGACCTCGAACAACATCCCGAACGCTACGTTCAGTTCTCCCTCTTCGGACGCCGCGACAAGACGAAAAACAAATAGCGATCTCCTATCCTGATCTCCTATCCTTAAGAGGCGAAATGATCTACCCGACCCATTTCGAGACCAAAGTCGGTTTCGACCGCATCCGCGCACAAGTGGCATCGCTCTGTACCACGGAAGCGGCCCTTGCACTGCTCGAAGCGGAACAGTTCTCCTCGGACAGCAACGAGGTGATGCACCGCATCACGCTGGCCGATGAGATGCGCACCATCCTCCAAATGGAGAGCGGGTTTCCCGGCGGAGAATTCACCGACATCGCCCCGCTGATTGCGAAAGCCGCCGTCGAAGGCGCCTTCCTCGAAGCCGAAGAGCTGCTGGCCCTGGGTCATGCACTGCGCACGGTGGCCGAAATCATCGATTTTCTGGCGGCTCGATCCGAAAGCAGCTATCCTGCCCTGAAAGAGTACAGTCGCGATGTCGACTCCTTTCCGGCCATAACCGGACATATCACCACCCTCATCGACCGCTTCGGACAGGTCAAAGACAGCGCCTCTCCGGAACTCTACGAACTGCGCCGCACGATCCGTTCCCGCGAAGGCGAAGTCTCGAAACGAATGCAACGGATCCTCCAGCAGGCCCAGCAGGCCGGTATCGTCGAAAGCGACGCCTCCCTCTCCGTGCGCGACGGTCGTACGGTGATTCCCGTTACGGCTGCCAACAAACGAAAGCTCCAGGGATTCATCCACGACGAATCTGCCTCGGGAAAGACGTTCTACATCGAGCCCGTGGAGATTGTAGAGATCAACAACGAACTCAAGGAGCTCTCCTATGCCGAACGGCGAGAGGTGGTACGCATCCTCACCGAATTCACGGAGAGTCTGCGTCCGGACCTCGACGCCATCGCAAATGCCGGTCGCTATCTGGCCGGAATCGACCTGATCCGTGCCAAAGCCCGTTGGGCTGTCGAAAACAGTTGCGTGAAGCCGATCCTTTCCGACGACGGGAGGGTCGTGCTCCGACAGGCCCGCCATCCGCTGCTGGCCCAGACTTTGCTCCGGGAAGGCAAACCGATCGTGCCGCTCGACATGCAGCTCGACCCCGAACAGCGTATTCTCGTGATCTCCGGACCGAACGCCGGCGGCAAATCGGTCTGTCTGAAGACCGTGTCGCTGGTGCAGTACATGTTTCAATGCGGGTTCCTCGTGCCGGCACTCGAAAACAGCGAATTACCCGTTTTCCGCTCGCTCCTGATCGACATCGGCGACGAACAGAGCATCGACAACGACCTGAGCACCTACTCCTCGCACCTGCTCAACATGAAGCAGATGCTGCAGCATGCCGACGAGCGAACGATGATCTTCATCGACGAATTCGGATCGGGAACCGAACCGATCATCGGCGGAGCCATCGCAGAGTCGATCCTCGAAAAACTGGTCGAAAAAGGGGCTTACGGCGTCGTAACCACCCACTATGCCAATATCAAATATTTCGCCTCGACGCACCCCGGCGTCGCCAACGGAGCGATGATGTTCGACGTACAGCAGATCCGGCCGCTTTTCCGGCTCGAACAGGGCAAGCCCGGCAGTTCGTTCGCCATCGAGATTGCCCGTAAAATCGGACTCCCGGAGGAGATCATCCGTCAGGCCGGCGAAAAGGCCGGCAGCGACCACATCAGCCTCGAGAAACAGCTGCGCGAGATCGCCCGGGACCGTCGCTACTGGGAACAGAAACGCGACCGGATCAGGCTCGCCGACCGCAAGGTCGAACAACTCGAACAGGACTATGCCGATCGGCTCACCCGCATCAAAGAGGAGCGTAGCCAGATTATCCGGGCCGCCAAGGAAGAGGCCTCCCGCTTGATGTCGGAAGCCAATCGACAGATCGAGAATACGATTCGTACAATCCGCGAATCGCAGGCAGAAAAGGAGCTCACCCGATCGGCCCGACGCGAACTGGAAGCGTTCCGGGAAAAAGTGGAACAGGTCGACGGACCCGATCCCGAACAGGAGCGGCGAATCGAAAGCGAAATGGAGCGTATCCTTCGTCGAAGAGAGCGTCGGAAAGCCAAGAAAGCAACCGCCAAAGAGGCTGAGCCGGCCGAACCCGAACCGAAAGAACGCGCGATCGTTCCGGGCAGCAAAGTGCGTCTGCGCGATCAGGATACGGTCGGAGAAGTGGTCTCCATCAAAGGCAACAAGGCGACGATAGCTTTCGGACAGATCCTCTCGACGCTCCCCGTAGAGCGGATCGAAGCGGTATCGAATGCCGAATACAAAAGCCGCACAAGACCCTCATCCCCACGTACCGTCATCGGCGTGGAGGTCTCGGAACGCAAACTCAATTTCCGCAACCAAATCGACCTGCGCGGCATGCGGGCGGCAGAAGCCCTGGATGTCGTGCAGAACTACATAGACGACGCCATCATGGTCGGTATCCACAGCGTATCGATCCTCCATGGCAAAGGAACCGGAGCCCTGAAAGAGGAGATCCGTCGTTACCTCAAAACCGTGGATGAAATCGAAAGTGCCCGCGACGAACAGGAACAACTGGGCGGAGCCGGCATCACCGTCGTCACGTTCAAACAATAAGGCAAAGAGATGAACTACACCCTATCCGATCTATCCCGCATTTGCAACGGTGTGCTTTCCGGTAACGACCGGAGAGTCGATTCGGCCGTAACGGACAGCCGCAGTTTCCCGGTAGGCGACTCGACGCTGTTCGTTGCGATCCGCACCCGAAACCGTGACGGACACGACTTCGTCAAAGAGGTTTACGATCGTGGCGTAAGGGCTTTTCTCGTAGAACGGCCCTTCGACTCGACAGCCTTTCCGGAGGCAGGATTCGTCTGCGTAAACGATACCGTGGCGGCCCTGCAAAAGCTGGCCTCGCACCATCGCGACAACTTCTCCGGGAAAGTAGTAGCCATCACCGGCAGCAGCGGCAAAACCACCGTCAAAGAGTGGATCGCGCAACTGGTTCCACCCTCCGTAAAACTGTTCCGCAGTCCGCGAAGCTACAATTCGCAAATCGGCGTTCCCCTCTCGCTGCTGATGATCGCGGGAGATGAAGCCCTTGCCGTGATCGAAGCAGGCATCTCCCAACCGGGAGAGATGGAGGCCCTCGCCCGCATCATACGACCCGACATCGGTATTTTCACCATGCTCGGCGACGCCCATGACGAAAATTTCACCTCCCGACAAGAAAAACTCGACGAGAAACTCCGTCTTTTCCGCGATTGTCCGCAAATCATCTTCAACAGCGACTTCGAAGCGCTCCGACCCACCCTCGAGAGCCACTGTCCGAATGCCCGTCTGATCGATGCCGCTACGGAAAAAGAGGCGTATGCACACTTTCCCGACAAGCCTTCGCAACAAAACGCCGCTGCAGCGCTCGCACTGTGCGACACAATCGGATACAACCACAACGACTCCGTCGCCCGTCTCGCCCAACTCCGGCCGGTCGATATGCGTCTGGAGATGCGGGAGGGACTCAACGACTCGATCGTCGTCAACGATCCCTGCGAACCGGACATCCATTCGCTCTCCATCGCGCTCGATTACCTGGCCCGCGTGGCTGCCGGAAGAAAACGGATATTGATTCTCTCCGATCTCTTCGACGGTACGACCGACGAAAAGGCGCTCTACACCCGCGCCGCCCGCATGATCGAAGAGGCCGGCATCGACAAATTTTTCGGCGTAGGTGAACGGATCTCAGCCCACCGCACCGTTTTTGGCCCGGGAGCCTCGTTCTTCCCCACGGCCGACGAATTGCTGAAAAGCATCTCCTCGGAGACGATTGCCGGTCGTGCGATTCTGGTCAAAGGAGCCCCGGGAAGCGGGTTCGACCGCATCGGTCATGCCCTCGAGCGAAGAAGCCACACCACCGTACTGGAGGTAAACCTCGATACCCTGATCCGCAACCTGCAGCTTTATCGCTCACGACTCCGCCCCGGCACAAAACTGATCGCCATGGTCAAGGCCTCGAGCTACGGACACGGGACATTCGAGATCGCCAATACGCTCCAGCAACAGGGCGTCGACTACCTTGCCGTAGCCTTCGCCGATGAGGGAGTCACCCTGCGCGAACGGGGGATATCCATGCCGATCGTGGTGCTCAATGCCGACGCGGACAGCTTTCCGCTGATGGTCAACCACAGACTCGAACCCGAAATATACAACTTTGTCTCCCTCCACGACTTCATCGATACGGTCCGTCGCCAAGGTGTCCGGGACTATCCCATCCACCTGAAGATCGACAGCGGCATGCACCGACTTGGCTTCCGCATGCCCGACGTGGAACAATTGAAGGCCGTGCTTTCGGAAAACGCCGACCTCATTCGGGTGAGCTCCGTCTTCTCGCACCTGGCCGTGGCCGACGACCCGACAGAGGACGACTACACCCGTCGTCAGATCGAGACGTTCGACGCCATCAGCCGTGCCATCATCGAACGACTTCCCTACCCCGTCATCCGCCACATCGCCAACACGGCCGCCATCGAACGATTCCCGGAAGCTCATTTCGACATGTGCCGACTGGGCATCGGACTCTACGGCATCGGACTCCCCGGAGCCCGCAAAGCGGCCACGCTCAAAACAAGGATCGTGAGAATCGACACCCTCCAAAAAGGCGATACCGTAGGTTACGGACGGGCCGGAGTGATCGAACGGCCGTCGCGCATCGCCACCATCCCGATCGGCTATGCCGACGGGCTCAACCGTCGTCTCGGATGCGGGAAATGGTCGGTACGGGTAGGTGACCGTCCAGCCCCGATCGTAGGACGCATCTGCATGGACAGTTGTATGATCGACGTCACCGACTGTCCCGACGTCCGCGAAGGCGACGAAGCGGTGATCTTCTCCCCGCGCCCGGGCAACTCCGTCGAAGAGATGGCCCGCGTACTCGAAACGATCCCCTATGAGGTGATGACCTCCGTGTCGTCGCGCGTAAAACGTATCTACACCAAAGAATAGAACCCGATGGAGAAAGGAACCCTCTACCTCATTCCCTGTCCGATCGGCGACACACCCCCGTACGATGTCCTGCCCGAACGGAATCGCGCAATCATCGGCACGATCGACTATTTCATCGTGGAGAATATCCGTTCGGCGCGTCGGTTCCTTTCGAAAGCCGGTATCGGCCGACCGATCGACTCGCTGGAGTTCGTCGAACTGAACGAACACACCCCCTCCGAAGCTGTCGAAACACTGCTCGCCCCGCTGCTTGCGGGCCGCGACGCAGGCATCATCTCGGAGGCCGGCCTCCCCGGCATTGCCGATCCGGGAGCCGATGCCGTACGGATCGCCCATCGGCACGGCATCCGCGTAAAACCGCTCGTCGGCCCCTCCTCCCTTCTGTTGGCACTCATGGCCTCCGGACTCAACGGCCAATCTTTCGCCTTCAACGGCTATCTCCCCATCAAGGGACCGGAACGGGATCGCGCCATCCGCATGTACGAAAAACGGGCCGTCACGGAGCACCAATCGCAACTCTTCATCGAGGCGCCCTACCGGAATAGCGCTCTTTTCACCCGCCTCATCGAGGTCTGTGCCGCCGAGACCCGTCTCTCGATAGCCGTAGACCTGACGACACCCCAGGAGTGGATCAAAACCCTCTCAATCGGAGAATGGCGCAAAAAGCCGGCCCCCGACCTGAACAAACGACCCGCCATCTTCATTCTCGGATAACCACGGAGCAAAACAAGCCCTTCAGGGAGAGTGGGCAAAGGATACGAATCGACCACCGATCCGGATCAGTTCCGTCACATGGCTCTGCAGGCAGTTGCAATCGCACCGTCCAATCCCCGATAAAAAATGCGGCCGCTTCGAACGAGCGGCCGCACGACTTGTTATCTGTCGGTCTGTTTCTCCGGCGAAGCGATCGAATCGGCCGCCGTCGAATCGGCCGGCTGTGGCGGCTCCTTCCACAAACCCCGCGCCTTAAGCAACGGTTCGCGACTCGGCTCATGTCCGCGGAAACGGGTATAAAGCGTCATGCCATCGGCCATTCCGCCCTGCGAAAGCACCTCCTTGCGGAAACGACGGGCGGTCGAACGGTCGAAGATATCGCCGCTCTCCACGAAAGCCTGGAAAGCATCCTTATCGAGCACCTCCGCCCAAATATAGCCGTAATAACCCGTGGCATATCCGCCATCGAAAATGTGCGAGAAATAGGGATACCGGTAACGCGGATCGATCTCGGGAATCAGGCCCCGTTTGTTGCGCAGGGCGAAAGTCTCGAACGCGGCGACATCGAAAGGTACATACTCCTCGAGCGTATGAATATCCATGTCGGTATAGGATGCGGCCAGATACTCCACCGTAGCGAATCCCTGGTTGAAAAGCATGCTCTCGCGCAACCTGCGGACCTGCCTCGAAGAGACCGGATCGTTGGTCAGATAGTGGAGTGCATAGTTCTGTAAAAACGGCTCCCGGAAGGCCCAATTCTCCATCAGTTGCGACGGGAGCTCCACGAAATCCCACTCCACCTGATTCAAACCTTTGTAGGGGACATCGATGAAAAAGCTGTGGAGCGCATGCCCGAACTCATGGAAAAAGGTAGTCACTTCGTCCACGGTGAGCAGCGCGGGACGAGAACCGACCGCCGGCGAGAAATTGCAGACCACAGCCACAAGCGGTCCTTGCCGCTCGCCTCCTTCCCGACTTTGCGGGCGGAACGTGTCGCACCATGCGCCGCTTCCCTTGCCCGGTCGCGGGAAAAAGTCGAGATAGAGAATCCCCAAATGGGAGTTGTCGTAATCGAGCACCTCGTAGACCTGGCAATCCTTGTGGTAGGTCGGCAACGAGATCGGACGGAACGTGAGACCATAAAGACGGTTGCTCAACTCGAAAACGCCCGACCGCACATTCTCCAACGAAAAATAGGGTCTGAGAGTCTCTCCATCGAAAGCATACTCACTCTGCCGGATCCGTTCGGCGTAGTACCACCAATCCCACGGCTGGAAATCGGGATCGCCCGTATCCTTCTCCTTCAACGCACGCATCTTCTCCAACTCCTCCTTCGCCCGATCGAGTGCAGGCTCCCAAAGCGTATCGAGCAGATCGTACACCCGGTCGGAACTCTTCGCCATGTTTTTGTCGAGCACATAATCGGCATAACTTCCGTAACCCAACAAATGCGCCTTCTCCGTACGAAGACGGATCATATCATTGATAATTTGGGTATTGTCGAACTCCGTTCCCGCCGCACAACGATCCGCATAGGCCTTGTAGAGCTGCTCCCTCAAATCGCGCCGCGAAGCATTGGTCAAAAACGGGATACGACTCGGAGCATCAAGCGTAACGACCGCCTTGTTTTTGTATCCCAACGCTTCGGCCTTCTCCTCGGCCTGCGCACTGAACTGCCCCGACATACCGTCGAGATCCTTCAGATTGAGTACCAACTGATAGGAATTGGTCGCATCGAGCAGATTGGCTCCGAATTTCACACGCAACAGTGCCAATTCGCCATTGATCTCCTGCAGATGGTTTTTCTGTTTCTCATCGAGCAGCGCACCGCTCCGCACGAAATCTCGATAGGTCAAATCGAGCAGTCGCCGTTCCGCCTCCCCGAGCGTGGTGTCGGCAGAGTCGTGCAACAGACGGATTCGACGAAACAACGCACTGTCGAGCAGGATGCCGTCCCAATGGCGGGAGAGCATCGGCGAGACCTCTTCGTCGATCCGTTGCAGCTCCTCGTTGGTCTCGGCTCCGGTCAACAGTCCGAAAACACCCGAGACCCGTTCGAGCATCGCTCCGCTGCGGTCGAATGCCACAATCGTATTCTCGAAAGTGGGTTCGGCCGGATTGTTCGCTATCGAATCGATCTCCGCCTCGTGCCGGGCAATCGCCTCACGGAAGGCCGGCAAAAAATGTTCGCTCCGTATCTCGTCGAAAGGAGGGGCTCCGAAAGGCAAATCCCACTCCGTAAAAAATGGATTGACCATGACTACTTTATTTTGATTCTGTTCCCAGGCATCTTTACCAACGGAGGTCCCGATCAGCAACACCAGACAGCCTCCGAACATCCATGCCAACCGTCGGGCCGTAAGAAAGGCCACATCCGGCCTTTTTCTCGTCCGGGCGCGATAAAAAAGAAGCGCGGCAACGACCATTCCCAGGCCAAACAACCATTGCAACAAGGTGAAAAAAGTCTCCATCATCGTTCGTTCCGAAATTTTTCTTTACTTTGCAACCGTCTCCGATCCATCCGCACCCGACGCGTCGAATCTCCTCCTCCCGGAAGGTACGAAAACCGATCGCAGCAAAGGTAATACAAGCCGAACGCAGTTGCAAGGGCGACCTCCGACTTACTGCCTTCGGAAATGATAATTTTTCACTCTTTCGCCTCGAAAACCGCCATGCAACTCTTCTACGCACCGCATATCGAACAGCCCCTCCACACCCTCGGCGAAGAGGAGAGCAGCCACTGCGTACGGGTCCTCCGGCTCGATCGTGGCGCCACGATCCATTTAACGGACGGAGAAGGCAATTTATTTCAGGGCGAGATCGTCGACCCTCATCCCAAACGGTGCACGATCCGGATCGTCTCCGTCGCATCCGACTTCGAAAAGCGACCATACCGATTGACAATAGCTCTCGCGCCCACAAAAAACATCGACCGCTACGAATGGTTTCTCGAAAAGGCGACCGAGATCGGCGTAGACCGCATCATTCCGCTCGAATGCGCCCACAGCGAACGTCGGACGATCAAACCCGACCGGGAGATGAAGGTTCTCGTCAGTGCGATGAAACAGTCCCTCAAGGCCTATCTTCCCGTGCTCGACCCCATGACCGCTTTCGAAAAAGTGATTGCCCGACCGTTCGACGGCGTAAAGCTCATCGCCCACTGCCGAACGGACGCCGAGCGCCTGTTGCTTCGCGACGCCGTACAACCCGGACAGGAGGCGATGATCCTGATCGGCCCCGAGGGAGACTTCTCGCCAGAAGAGATCGACAAGGCCCTGCAAGCGGGATTCCGGGCCGTCTCGCTCGGCAACAGCCGACTACGTACCGAAACGGCCGGCGTCGTCGCCGCCTCGATCGTAGCCACGATCAACCAATAACCTGCTATCGCCACAACCCGTTCCATCTCAAAACGGAAAATTCCCTTCGCCCTTCGTCCCTTACCGCAGCCTTCCGGCCAAAACGGCGACGCGCTTCGCAAATCTGCTTTCCACCGACTTGTTTTTACTCACACCTTGCACTATCTTTGCAAGAAAATATTCCGATCAGGGACCACTAAAAATCCGATTCGGGACAATCTCGGGCTCCTCTCCCCTCCCCAACTCCCTATGCGCGGACTGTTCGACATATTCATCACCTTTTTCCGCATCGGCATCTTCACCTTCGGCGGAGGCTATGCCATGATTCCGCTGATCGAACGGGAGGTCATCGACAAAAAACGGTGGATCGAGCACCAGGAATTTCTCGAACTGCTCACTCTGGCTCAATCCGCTCCCGGTCCCATTTCGCTCAACACGTCGGTTTTCGTCGGATACAAACTCCGTGGATATGCCGGTGCGGCCGCAGCCATTTCGGGCGTAGTCATCCCCTCGTTCTCGATCATCCTGCTGATTGCCATCTTCTTCTTCGACATCCGCCACAACCCCACGGTCGATGCCGCCTTCAAAGGCATGCGTCCCGTGGTCGTTGCCCTCATCATCGCCCCCATCGTCTCCCTCTCCCGGGGCATTAAACCGTGGGGAATCGTTGTCGCGGCGGCCGTAGCGGTGGCTGTCTGGCATTTCGGCGTCTCGCCCATCCTGCTGATCGCATGCGGGGCGGCGGCCGGATTGAGCTGGACCCTCTGGAAAAACCGTAAAAAACTGAAAGGATGATCTACCTGCAACTGCTATACAGCTACCTGAAAATCGGCTTTTTCGGATTCGGAGGCGGATATGCCATGCTTTCGCTCATCCAAAACGAGGTTGTCGTCCAACACGGCTGGCTCACCAACGGACAGTTTGCCGACATCGTCGCAATTTCGCAAATGACCCCCGGCCCGATCGCCATCAACAGCGCCACCTACGTAGGCTACAGCGTCGCCGGATTCTGGGGTTCGGTGATCGCCACGGTGGCCGTCTGCCTCCCACCCATGACCCTCATGCTGTTGGCCACCCGTTTTTACCTCCGTCTCCGGAAGAATCCCTATGTGGCAGGAGCCATGACCGCCATGAAACCGGTCGTGATCGGCATGATCGGTGCCGCAGCCCTTCTGCTGTTGTTCCCCCACAGCGACGAAGGAAAAAGTTTCATCGACACATGGAGCTGGCTGCTTTTCGCTGCCGCACTCATTGCCTCCCACCTGAAGGTCAATCCAATCCTGTTGATCATCCTTTCGGCCGTGGCAGGTATCGTAATTTACGGCTAAACTCCCCCCCCCGCAAAGGGGACTCGCTGTTCCGATCTTCGAAAAAAGAACCTCTGCGAACTATTTTTTCGTCTTGGACCCGACTGGGGAAAGGATGAAAAAATTTTTTTCGTATCTTTGGAAACCTGAAGCGGGTTCGCAGACAAAAAGCGGCGTACTCTTTTCTATCCATTTTACCCTTTAACAATCGAAACCAGAAGAAAATAACTAACCGGAATAAACATGTGGAAATTTCTCAGACCCGCGCCCCCCAAACCGATGATCGCGGCAGACAAAGTCGACAAAGAGTATAAAAAAATGCGCCTCCAGGTCTTCCTGGGTATCTTCATCGGCTATGCCGGCTATTACCTCGTGCGAAAAAACTTCTCGATCGCCATGCCGGCGCTCGAAGAGATGGGTTACGATAAAGCTGACCTGGGATGGGCCCTTTCCGCTGTCTCGATCGCCTATGGCATCAGTAAATTCGTCATGGGTACGGTGTCCGACCGCAGCAATGCAAGAGTCTTTCTCTCGTTCGGCCTGTTGCTCTCGGCTGCCATCATGGCCTTCATGGGTCTGGTTCCATGGGCAACCAGCTCGATCATGATCATGTTCTGCCTGCTCTTCCTCAACGGCTGGGTACAGGGCATGGGATGGCCTCCCTGCGGGAGAGTCATGGTTCACTGGTTCTCCACCAAGGAACGAGGTACCAAAATGTCGCTTTGGAATGTGGCTCACAACATCGGCGGCGGCATTATGGCTCCGTTGGCAGCCTGGGGTATCGTTCTCTTCCACGGATGGGGCGGCAGTTTCTATTTCCCGGCCATCATCGCGGCCATCATCGCAGTCATCGCCTGGCTGTTCGTTCGCGACACGCCCCAGTCGTGCGGACTTCCCCCGATCGAACTCTACAAACACGAAGAGAAAAAATACTCCGAAGCCAACGAAAAAGAGATGACGACCCGTCAGATTCTGTTCGACAACGTGCTCAACAACAAGGTGCTCTGGCTGATCGCTTTTGCCAATGCATTCATCTATTTCGTCCGTTACGGCATTCTCGACTGGGCTCCGCTCTACCTCAGCCAGGTAAAACACATGACACTCTCGGGCAGCAGCTGGTCCTACTTCCTCTTCGAATTCGCCGGGATCGCCGGGACGATCCTTTGTGGCTGGCTGTCAGACAAACTGTTTCGCGGACGCCGCGCTCCGGTGACAATCCTCTACATGGTGCTGGTGATGATCGCCATCTGGATCTACTGGCAAAGCGCCTCCGAGACGGTAACCAACATCGCCATGGCGGCCATCGGCTTCCTGATTTACGGCCCGGTCATGCTGATCGGCGTATCGGCCCTCGACCTCGTTCCCAAAAAAGCAGCCGGAACAGCAGCCGGATTTACCGGACTCTTCGGATACGTACTCGGCAGCGCCCTGTTCGCCAACGTCGGCATGGGCTACATCTTCGACCACTTCAGTTGGAACGGCGGTTTCTATGCCCTGCTCCTGGCCTGCGTGTTGGCCTGCCTCTTCAGCGCCTCCACCTGGAAAAAAGAGAAAGCACTCATAGATTAATCCTCATAACTAAATTATAAACCCTAACGCACAACTTTTTACATGAAACGCATTCTTACTACAGGACTTGCCCTGTTGTTCTTCGCAAGTCTGTCCGCTCAGGATCTGCTCATCGAACAGATTACCGTATCCCCAACAAATCCGCTCTCCAAGGAACGGACGGAGGATCGGGCCCGCATTTGCGAAGAGACGAAAATGTTATTCGAAGCTCCCGTCAAGAAAGTACATGCCGTGCCATCGGCCGCCATATTCCCGGGAGCCGTCGCTCCGGATGCCGAACAGATCACGCGCACTGTTACGCTCTCGCATCAACCCATCCCGGAGCATCTGCGCCACATCGTGAAAAACCTCTACTATTCCGGTAAAGGAAATCCCACTCTCTACTCCACCGGCCTCTACGCCATTCCGGGTGAACCCATCACGATCCGCATCCCCGACGAACTCCGCGACAAGGTCTCCATACAGATCGGCATCCACAGCGACCGACTCAACTATTGGATGGCAGAGAAAGAGGATTGGCGCCGTCTGCCTATCCTCACGATCAGTCGTCCCCTGACAAAACGGACCACAGAGATCGCCTCTCCGTTCGGCGGACTCGTCTATCTCTCCTGCCCACCGATGGGCGAAGCATGCAGCGGAGAAGTAACCATCAGTGGTGCCGTGGCCGCTCCCTACTTCAAACTCGGTGAAACGACCGCAGAGCAGTGGCAGGAAGAGGTGCAAAAAAGCGGCGCTCCCTGGGGTGAACTGGAGTGCGAAGGAGTCATCCTGACCCTCTCGACCCCGACGCTGCGCAAAATCGACGACCCGGAACAAAAACTCCGCGCATGGGACCTGATCATCGGTGCATGCTACGACCTGGCCCAGATACCGACCCCGTTCTTCCGCAAACAGCGTATCGTGACCGATGCACATATCAGCGGCGGATTCATGCACAGCGGTTACCCCATCATGGTGAGCCACTGCCCGGAAATCGGCTGGGACAACGAGGCCCCCATCTCGGATCCCAACATGCTCGTACAGGGGAAAGGTTGCTGGGGCTTCTTCCATGAAATCGGACACAACATGCAGAACGCGGCCGACTGGGTCTTCAACGGAACGACCGAAGTGAGCGTCAACTTCTTCACGCTCTACATTTTCGACCATATACTCTTAGGCCGAGAGGGCGCTCACCCCTCCATCGGTATGGCGGCATCCCTCAAAATGATTCAGGACCACTTCAAAAACGGAGCTCCTTTCGAAAAGTGGAAGAACGATCCGTTCCTGGCCCTCTGCACCTTCCGACTGATGCAGACGGACTTCGGTTGGGAACCGTTCAAAGCCGTCTTCCGCCGATTCCTCGAAGACGATAAGAACCCGGACAACGAACGACGCAACGACCAGTGGAAAATCGACCATTTCGTAACCTACTTCTCGGATGCCGTTCAACGCAACCTCGCCCCCTATTTCGGCGTATGGAACATTCCCGTCTCGGAGGAGGTTCAGAAAGAGCTCCAGAAATATCCCGAATGGATGCCCTATCACATGAAAAGCATCCTGAAATAGTCCGACTCTCTACCGAAAATCAAAGCGCAGCCTGTTAGGCTGCGCTTTTTCATTGCGCGGAATTCTCTTCATCGGATCGTCCCGTCCGGAATTCCGGACACTTACTTCCCTTGCTCGGAGAAGAGCCGGAGAGCGATCCAGGCACAAGCCTCCGCATCGGCCAGAGCGTGGTGATGGTTGGCCAGATCGTATCCACAAACCGACGCAACCGTCGGCAACCGGTAGTCAGGCAGCCCACGAATCATGCGGCGGGCCGTACGGCAGGTACACAGGAAACGATAATCGGGATAAGGCATGTCGAACAGTGCGTGAGCCGCGCGCAAACACCCCTCGTCGAAGGGGCTGTTGTGAGCCACGAGCGTAAGTCCCTCGATCCGAGGGGCTATGTCGCTCCACACCTCCCGAAAATCGGGAGCGCCATCCGTATCGAGCCGGGAAAGACCGTGGATTCGCGTCGTCCAGGCGCTGTAGTAGTCGGGACGCGGTCGAATCAACCGATAGATGCGTTCGGCAATCTCCCCGCCTCGCACGACAACCACACCCACGCTACACACACTGCCTCGTTCCCTATTGGCAGTCTCGAAATCGATCGCAGCAAAATCATCCATTCTCATCGGTCCCTTGTGGTTCAGTCCCCTTCTCATTCTGTCCGGACAGATCCGCATCCCACGCCGAATGCGCAAATCCGGATCTTCCAACGACGGTACTTTCTATCGTCGTGCAAGGTAGAGGAAATCCGCACAATATCCAAAACGTGATTCGCCGATCCCCGACGTCCGGCCCATCGTACTACGGTCACACATACCGTATGCACCCAAATTCAATCTCCGGGCCCGTCCAGATCAGCCCTTCGTGGCCGACCGCCGGTACTCCCGGGGCGAAAGTCCGGTCAGATGTTTAAAATATTTCCCGAAAAACGACTGTGTGGAGAAATTCAGTTCGTAAGCGATCTGCTGAATACTCAGGTCGGAATATTTCAACAACGTTTTGGCCTCCATGATCACATGAGAATCGATCCACTCCGCAGCCGTACGTCCGCTCACCTGCTTAACCACCAGCGAAAGATACTTGGGTGTTATGCAAAGCCGATCGGCATAGAATCCGACCTGACGTTCCGTGCGGAAATGGTCGTAAAGCAAGGTCATGAAATTCTCGAAATAGAGCTCCCGACGACTTTTGAATCGGGGAAACTCAGAATCGGGTAAGTCGGCAACCGCCTCAGCAGCCAAATCGCCCATCCGATAGATCAACGACGAGATCAAACCCCGTATGACCTCTTTTTTATGAACGAAATTTTTAGTGGACACGGTCGCTGCAATCAGGTTGTAATAGCCATTGATCATTTGCCAATCCTCAGGCGACAAACTGAAAAACGGACAACGATGAATCTGCATGACAAGCGGCAACAAATTACTCAGGTCGACATGAATATCCTTCAGAAAAGCGTCAGAAAAAACGATAACCCGAATCGAGGTAGGCTGCTCGCAAACGAATTGCATCATGTTGTTCGGAAGACATATCAGAACCGATCCCTTTTCCATCCGGTACTCATCCAAACCGATCCCCACGGTCGCAGCCCCCTCCGTACAGAATGCGATCATTCCAGCATTTATTCGAAATGGATTGCGATAATTATTGGGAATGTCCGGATGCAATTCGGCAACGAAAAATTCGTCGTTCGGTCCATCATCCACACCGAAAATCTGCCTTACCTGCGCCATCGACAGGCTATTCATTCTCTGTTCATCCATATTTTTCTGTTTTGCCGAAAATAGAACGATAAAAGCGAATTTTATTACTCTTTGGATGACATTTTAAGAAGAAGAGAACACAAGTTCACACCTTTAGACCCAATGATTGAAACGCGGAAGCATATGCAGTCCGGAGATGAGTCGGTATAGGGAGATTGAGAGACCACGGCGAATCCTTTTTTGAACGAGATGTTGCAGCACGTGTAAACGATCCGATTTATCCACCGACTAAAAATGAATTGAACGTCCCTACGGAAGGAGTTTAGAACGGCAAGGCAATTGCCTAATTTTTAAATATCTGCAAAAATTATTCTCCGGAAGCGGAAAGAACCTACTACGAATCTTTAAAAAAGCACAAAAACGGCTGTCTCAACGTATATTCATTCAGTAAAAATCACGACAATGAACTCCTTTGGGCCTCTTACGCCGATGAACATAAAGGATTTGCAATCGAATATGACATAGACATCTTGAAACAATCCCTAAACTACAATATTTATAACCAAACAATATTCGATTTTGATGTCAATTACGTAGAAAAAAATATCCATACATTTTTTATCCTAATTTTATAGATAAAATCAACATAAAACGTATGAATAGAGTCATCATTATCGGCAATGGTTTTGACAAAGCTCACCAATTGCCTACAGAATACATCGATTTTATCAACCATTATTGGAAGGCTGTATCTTACAAGATCTTTGGGGATTATAATTATTGGATCGCAGAACACTACGGGCAGATCAATAAGCCAAACTCATATGAAGATGACCTGATTTCATTTCAGGTCTTTCGGGAAAAGGGGCATGGAGAGTGCCTTTCTTTCGATTCCAGGTTGGCAGATAACGCATATGCCGACATATGCGAATTCATAAACGGAATAAACCAAAACGATACCATTCAGGGATCATGCTCCTTAACATTCAAGAATCAGTTCCTGAAGCACTTGTCAGAGCTCTATTCGTTGAAAAACTGGGTGGATATTGAGAATGAATATTACGACAAGTTGAAAGAGATCCTGTCGACCGATTCGTATACTGCAAGCGATCCAGTTCTGAAGCAAACGATCAGCAAGCAGATGAGACGGATTTCAAGCAATACCTCGGCCAAACAATTGAATCTGGAGTTCGAAGCTATCAAAAACTTACTCGAACAATATCTAACGGGAATTACGGCATCAGCCCAAATCACAAAACACCCGTCCATACAAGAAGCTTTTCACAGCCAGGTCCGGTTGGCCGAGGTAGCCTGTTCAAAATACCAGATGTTGCTGGAATCCATTATGAGCCATATCGTTTCTCTCGACAGGAAGGATGTCATCTCCGAAGACGAAAAAACCGACTCATGGTATTTGTTCTGCCAATCGAGGGAAGACAAGGTCCGACATTATATCTGGAAAAACATGGAGGACAAGAACAGTAACTTTACAAAGGCTCATTTTACTCCGGGAAAAACACTGATCCTGAACTTCAATTATACCCGAACCGCCGAACAGCTATATGCAGACAAAAATTGTGAAGTGATCCATATTCACGGAGAGTTGAACAATCCGGACAATCCCATTATTTTCGGATATGGAGATGAATTGGACGATGATTATCGCAACATTGAGAACCTGCAGGACAACGAATTTCTGGAAAACATCAAGTCCATGCGATACTTCGAAACAGGAAACTATCGGAAAATGCTGGACTTTATCGAGTCTCAGCCCTACCAGATCTTCATCATGGGACATTCCTGTGGGAATTCAGACCGAACGCTCCTCCATAAACTGTTCGAACATCGCAACTGTTTCTCAATAAAAGCATTCTATCATCAAAAAGAAGATGGCACCGACGACTTCAGCAATCTGATTCGGAATATCTCCCGAAATTTCAACGACAAATCCGAAATGAGGGATATCGTCGTGAACAAGACATTATCTTCCCCGTTGGTACCATTGGTTAAATAGACCCGATATTCCGGCTCCTTATTGCCTTGTACGTTCTTGTAGGCCTATTCACCGCCATGCCGTTTTTGTATGAAAAATTGCACGGACTTTCCCGAAAAACCGCTATCTTTACTCGAAATATTCTTTCCTAATCACCTATGGCAAAAATGAATACGGCCGATATCGGCTTTGAGAAGGAGATTTGGCGTGCTGCGGACAAGATGCGCGGCAACATCGACGCATCGGAATACAAGTCCGTCGTGCTGGGTCTGATCTTCCTGAAATATATTTCCGACAAGTTCGAGACCAAATACCGCCAGCTCGTCGACGAGGGCGAGGGCTTCGAGGAGGACAAGGACGAATACACCGCCGAGAACATCTTCTACGTCCCCGCCGAGGCGCGCTGGGAGACCATCGCCGCGCAGGCCCACACCCCCGAAATCGGCACCGCCATCGATAACGCCATGCGGGCCATCGAGCGCGAAAACCGACGCCTGAAGGACATCCTGCCGAAGAACTTCGCGCGGCCCGAACTCGACAAACGGCGTCTGGGCGAGGTAGTCGATCTGTTTACAAATATCCGCATGCACGAGCACGGCGACTCGAAGGACATCCTCGGCCGCACCTACGAATACTGTCTCTCGCGCTTCGCCGAGGCCGAGGGCAAGCTGGCCGGCGAATTCTACACCCCGGCCTGCGTCGTCAAAACCCTCGTGCGGGTGCTGCAACCTTTCAAAGGACGTGTCTATGACCCCTGCTGCGGGTCGGGCGGGATGTTCGTGCAGTCGGCGCGCTTCATCGAGAGCCACGCGGGTAATATTAACAACATCTCGGTCTACGGTCAGGATTCGAACCCCACGACGTGGAAGATGGCGCAGATGAACCTCGCCATCCGTGGCATCGAGGCCGACCTCGGACAGTATAACGCCGATACCTTCTTCCACGACTGCCACCCTACGCTCAAGGCAGACTTCGTGATGGCTAATCCGCCCTTCAACCTCAGCGACTGGGGCGCCGACAAACTTGCCGACGACGTGCGCTGGAAGTACGGAACCCCGCCCAACGGCAACGCCAACTTCGCGTGGATTCAGCACATCATCCACCATCTGGCCCCGACGGGGCGTGCGGGCGTCGTGCTGGCCAACGGTTCGCTCTCGAGCCAGAGCGGCGGCGAGGGCGATATACGGCGACGTCTCGTTGAGGCCGATCTCGTTGATTGTATTGTTGCCATGCCTCCGCAGTTGTTCTATACGACGCAGATTCCCGTCTCGATCTGGTTCTTCAACAAGGCCAAGACGCAGCCGGGCCATACGCTCTTCATCGACGCGCGCAACCTCGGTACGATGGTCACACGCAAGCTGCGCGAGCTTACCGACTGCGAGTCGGAGGATCCGGCAAAGCGTGGCGACATCCAGCGCATCGCCGATACCTACCGGGCATACGCCGAGGGGCGTCTGGAGGCGGAGCAGGGCTTCTGCGCCGTGGCGACGACCGAGGAGATTGCGGCACAGGACTTTATTCTGACGCCGGGACGCTATGTGGGTATCGCGGCGCATGCGGAGGATTCGGAACCCTTCGCGGCGAAAATGGAGCGGCTGACTGGCGAACTTTCGGAGCTTTTCGCACAGTCACACGATCTGGAGGCGGAGATCCGCCGGCAGTTGGAAAGTATTGGGTATAAAATGGAGTAGATATGTGTTTTATCGAATTTCTCAATGGCTACAATGGAGCCTTTACGGTTCTTCTAACGCTTATTCTCGTCATCATCAATATCTATATGGGATGGCAGAATCATGTACTGCGGAAAGATACAACAAGACCAAAGATTTGGGCCGAAGTGAATGAAACATCTGGCGAAGTTCGCTATAAGTTCATTAACTATGGAACTACATCTGCCGTCAATATGCGTATTAGAATAGATCCGTTTTTAGTAGACAGAGTGAAGAATAGTGAAACATTGAGTCGAAGATTGGAACGAATAGAGAAATGTTCATTTTCATTGCTGCCCGGGGATAAGTTTGAGGTTCGCACTGGAAGCATCTGGATGGAAATACAAGATCGTAAGATTTCTTTATCATATACCTATAAAGATTTGTCTGGAAATTCATATTCAGAAAAATATCTTTTCGATTTATCGGAACTTAATCTTAAAATAACCTCCAAAGAGTGAAAAATGAGCGAGTGGAAAACATATCGGTTGGAAGAACTTTGTACAGCAAAAGGCTCTTATGGTATAGGAGCCCCCGCTGTCGCCTATGATGCAAACAAATATACATATCTACGGATAACAGATATAAATGACGATGGGACATTGAATCGCAATGGGTTGATGTCAGTAGACGATGAACATGCCGAAGATTATATACTTAAAGACATTACTGTCCCGTAAAAGTTGATAAATAGTTCTTTGAAATTATTGAAATATAGTCAATTACGTGGTTTCTTGAGATGAAACGGACTTGATTTTGCAACTTTGCAGTCTAATACAAATGGCTGCTATGTTCCAAGACAAATACGTATTCTCTCAATTAACCGCTTTTCTGAACAGGACTCAGT
>CALUND010000011.1 GCA_944321925.1 uncultured Rikenellaceae bacterium
GTTTTAGCTCTCCTCGTGTAGGGGCCGCTCATGACTCTCTCGCACGTCTGAATTGCGGTATCGCCGTGCGGATGTTCCCTGTCCGGTCTGTTACCGGCTGCCAGGGTATAATCTTTCCGTAAAAGAAGCCGCTTTGTTTGCAACTGCGCTCGGCTTGTATTATCTTTGCCTGGTAGGTTATTGCGTAATTCAAACATGAAAAAAAATATCTCGATCTTTACGGCTATCTCCCTGATATTATGTCTAAGCCTCTCGTGCAACCATCCGCGCCAGCATGTGGAGGGGAGCGGTAATCCGGCTGTCGAATATCTCGATGCTCCGGCCGACGTGCGGGCGCTTTTGGTCGCTGCCGACGTTCGTGTCGTATTGAGTCCGTTCGACTCTACTCAGCTGTCGATTCGGGCGGACGACAATGTTTTGCCGTTCGTGAATGTTCGCATAGAGGGGCGCAAATTGCGCGTAGGATACGACAAATTGTGTGACATAGAGCAGAAAACTCCAATTGTCGTCACCATTCCGAATACGGGCAAAATCGTAGCCATCGAGGCGCTGAATGGGGCATTTGTTACGGCGGAGTCGACCCTGAAAAGTGATAATCTGGATATTTTCGCTGCAGATGGCTCGATGCTCGATCTGATGGTTGAAGCAAAGGGGTGCAACGTTCTGTTGCTGAAAGGCGCCGTCTGCAAAATGGAGGGACGTGTCGGACAAATGGACCTTCGAGCCAAGAGACATGCCCGTTTCCGCGGTGAAGGAGTGGTCGCAGAGAAGGCGAAAATCGAACTCTCCGGAGGTAGCTATTGCGAGATTGCTTGCCAGAAGAGTTTGGATGTGAAGGCGAAAAGAGGTTCAGAACTGCGTTATCGCGGTCCGGCCGAATTGGGCGAACAGCACCTTTCGGGAGGAGCCACCGCGCAAAAAGTGGAAGAGTAAAGACCATGAACATCCCGGAAAAAACCATCGAACGGCTCAGCGAGTATCGTCGCACCCTGCTCAGTTGTCATGAGAAGGGCATCACGCATATTTTTTCGCACGTTCTGGCTGCCATTCACGGCATCACGGCGGTGCAGGTTCGTCGCGACCTGATGTTGATCGGATTTTCGAGCGACACGAAAAAGGGGTATGACGTGAAGGTGCTGATCGATTTCATCTCTTCGATTCTCGACAGCGAAGAGCCGGTCAATGTAGCCGTGATCGGTATGGGGCATCTCGGACAGGCCGTGACGAAATATTTCAACGGCAAAGGGCTGAAGCTGCGCATTACGGCGGCCTTCGACATCGATCCGGATAAAGTGGGGCATGAGGTAGACGGCGTACCGTGCTATCACATGGATCATTTCGAGGAGATCGTCGAAGAGCACGACATTCACATCGTGGTGCTTTCCTCGCCTTCTAAAGCGGCTCCCGGCCTGGTGATTCCGATCATCAATGCCGGTATCAAGGGGGTGCTCAATTTTACCTCCCGCCCGCTCAATTTCCCGCCGGGTATCGTGGTGGAAAATTACGACATCACCACGCTTTTCGAAAAGGTCTCCTACCTGGTCAAGCAGAACGAGGAGAGCGGCGCATAATATTTTGGGAGGGCGATTCAAACTCCAGGCAGCCATGAGAGTATTTCACGGGTTCGATCTTTCGTCTGTTCTGCATAAGCCGGTTGTGACGGTCGGTTCTTTCGACGGCGTTCACGTCGGCCATCGCCAACTGCTGAATATCGTTAAGCAGCACGCACAGCGTACGGGCGGGGAGAGTGTCGTGGTTACGTTTGCCAACCATCCCCGTACGTTCCTGCATGCGGACGATGGCTTGCGGTTGCTTTCGACTCAGGAGGAGAAAATCTGGCTGCTCGGACGGGAAGGGATCGATTGTCTCGTGATCGTGCAGTTCGACGAGGCCTTTCGTCGGCTTTCGCCGGAGGAGTTTGTCCGGGGGTTGCTGATCGACAAACTGGGGGCCGAGGAGCTTGTCGTGGGATACAATCACCGGTTCGGCCATAACCATACGGGAAATTACAACCTGCTCGACAAGATGCAACAGGACTACGGTATCCGTGTGTCTCGCCTGTTGCGGCAGGAGGTCGAGGGCGAAAAGGTGAGCTCCACGGTGGTCCGCGATGCGATCGAGGCCGGCGATATGTCCCGCGCCTCCAAATTGTTGGGACATCCTTACCTGTTGATCGGCGATCTCGATGCGGAGGGCGTCGTACGATGCGGCGATCCGCTCAAGCTGTTGCCTCCGCCCGGCAATTATCCCGTATGTTTCCCGGAGAACGGAATGGCTGCAAAAGGGACGCTGCATGTCTCGGATGAGGGTATTCTCCGTCTGGAGCAACGAGACGTTCCCTCGGGTCATGTCGGGATCGAATTTTTGGGCGAATAACCTCGTTTCATGCATCGATTCCTTGGTTCGACCGAATAAAGTCGATTTGTGTCGAAAAAACGGGACCGATTTTTCGTTATGCCGAGGTATTTCTGTCATTCTGGAAGTTTCTTGGGAGTGCCTTATTCAAAGGTCCCTGGAAGAATTACCCGCTTCTGAGGTAAAGGCTTGGCTACCGTTTCATTTGCTGTGTTTTGCCTCGAATCCTATTCATAGGACTTTTTCATGGGACTTTTTTCAGAGGCGAACATTTTTTTAGGGATATCCGGTAAATCACCTATCTTTGATAAAAGATATTTTGAATAATATGAAAAAAATTCTGGTTCTGTTCAGCCTGCTGATTACATTGAGCGTACAGGCACAAAATGCGGATGAACGTATTGGTACATTGATGGGCGAAGGCCGTTGGTTTGACCTGGCTCAAGAACTGAATGTTACGCCAGCGGATTCTGTCAATCCATTACTACGCAAAATGGCATTGGCAATGACATATCATTACTTCAATCAGTCTGACTCTGCATGTGTCGTATTGAACGACCTGTTGAATAACCATCAAGAGGAGTTGGGAGGCAACACGTTGAGCATGGCCGTGTTATTGGGGATGAACCTTGCTCGTACCGATCGTTATGCCGAAGCAGCAGGTTTGATACAAAATCTTTGCGATCAACTGAAAGTCCAAGGTGCGGACTCTACGCAGACCGAAGGACTCTTCTCCCTTGCGCAACAATACCATGCCCTTGCCAATAATGCCCCCATTTGCCAACCACTGCATCGGTCCGACACTTATCGCATTCCAATGAAAACGCACAATACGATGCATGCAGTTGCCGACAAAACAAATGAAGGACATTTTATTACAATGAACGGACGTATTAACGGGTTGGAAAGCACTTTGGTATTCGATACCGGCGCAGGAGCCAATACGATCTCTTCCCGTCAAGCACGCGATTGCGGTTTGCGTCTGTTGGACTCCACGACTCCTTTGGCCGGCATTGGTTTGCAACAGGGGAAGTATGCAATAGCGGATACGTTGCAAATCGGCGGTATGACTTGGATAAACGTTCCTTTTTTGATTGTTGACATCCAGACTGGCAATGCAAAAGCGGACAGCCTCGGGACATTGCTTCCTCCTGTTATCGGGTTGCCCGTTATGCTCCGTATGAAAGAGGTTCAATTGGATTTTGAACACCAAATGTTCATTATTCCCGCGGAGCCCTCACACTGTCCATTCAGCGCAAGCAATCTGTTGCGAACAGATAGCGAAGGTTTGCGTTTTGCCACTACGGATGAAGACAGACACCCCCTTTATCTCCATTTTGATACAGGCGGCTATCATACAACACTCTCTCCGCATTGGTATGAACAACATAAGGATGAGGTTCAAGCGACAGGCACGCCCGATTCTTTGCGCGTAGCAGGTGTCGGGGCAGTACAGATGACACGTAGTTACCTTTTGCCACATCAAGAATTTCGCTTGGGAAACGCTACCGCAGTTCTCGATTCCGTAATCGTGAACACTGGCGTTGATTTGCATTCGGATGGATTAAAAAAAGAACACTTCTTGGAAGGCGAAGAAGATGGCGTTCTCGGGTTGAACCTTTTGGAGCGTTTCAAATTGGTGATATTCAATTTGAAAGAGATGTATTTGGCGGCGATTCCCTATTAGCAGGAGGTTAAACTCAACACGCAAAATGTAATTGGGAAATTCGAATATCTCAACCGGGTTTCAAAGAGATTCTTCGTTATAAATCCTTGTCGAACGCCTCTATCCGTGTCTCATACTCGCTCTCAATTCCTGTGCGGGTACTACGCACCATTTCGGCCGTAACGTATGGGACAATACCGTGTTTCTCCTTGCTGCGTTTCTCTTTGCTGCCGTTCTCGAAAACCAGTACTTTGAATCTGCTGCCTGCCATACTCGTTTTTTACATTGCGAAGTTCGATCGACAAATTAGATGACGCAGATGGTAAGATATCGGGCATCATTTATCCCATTTTTTTTGAAGTTCTTTCAGAAATTTTTGTATTTTTGCCCAATTTTAAATCCCTATTACGTATGGCTTTTTTCGATGAAAAAATCGTTTCCGAAGGGTTGACTTTCGATGATGTCCTTCTCATACCTGCCTATTCGGAAGTTTTACCGCGCACGGTAGAGGTCTCGTCTCGTTTTTCGAGAAATATCGCACTCAATACGCCGATCGTATCGGCGGCGATGGATACGGTAACGGAGGCGCAATTGGCTATTGCAATTGCACGCGAGGGCGGCATCGGCGTCATCCATAAAAATATGTCGATCGCAGAGCAGGCTGCTCAGGTCCGCAAAGTGAAACGGGCCGAAAACGGTATGATCTACGATCCGATTACCATCTACAAGGATAACACGGTGGGCGATGCGCTCGCTCTGATGAAGGAGAACAAGATCGGCGGTATCCCGGTGGTGACCGAGGAGAATATCCTGATCGGCATCGTGACCAACCGGGACCTCCGTTTCCAGCGCGACATGGAGAAAAAGATCGAAGAGGTGATGACCAAGGAGAACCTTATCACCACCCACAACCCCGATCTGCAGACGGCATCGGACATCCTGCTCCAGAACAAGATCGAAAAGCTGCCCGTGGTGGACAAGGAGGGTCGTCTCGTCGGCCTGCTGACCTATAAGGATATTACCAAGGTGCAGGCCAATCCCAATGCCTGCAAGGATAGCAAGGGTCGTCTTCGGGTGGCTGCCGGAGTCGGCGTGACCAAAGATACGCTCGAACGGGTAGCTGCGCTCTACGACTCCCATGTGGACGTGATCGTGATCGACACGGCGCACGGTCATTCGCTCTATGTGGCCCAAAAGCTGCGTGAGGTGAAGGCGGCTTATCCCGATCTCGACGTGGTTGTCGGCAACATCGCGACGGCGGAAGCGGCCAAATTCCTGGTCAAGGCGGGAGCCGATGGCGTGAAGGTCGGCATCGGTCCGGGATCGATCTGCACCACGCGAGTCATCGCCGGTGTGGGCGTACCCCAGCTCTCGGCCATTTACGAAGTGGCGAATGCGATCAAGGGAAGCGATGTTACGGTAATCGCGGATGGCGGACTCCGTTATTCGGGCGACGTGGTGAAAGCGCTCGCAGCGGGAGCCGATTGCGTCATGGCCGGCTCGATGTTCGCCGGTGTGGAGGAGTCGCCCGGCGAGACGATCATCTACAACGGCCGTAAATTCAAAACCTATCGCGGCATGGGTTCGCTCGAGGCGATGCAAAAGGGATCGAAAGATCGCTATTTCCAGGATGCCGAGGATGATGTGAAGAAACTCGTGCCGGAAGGAATTGCGGCCCGCGTGCCTTATAAAGGAACTTTGCGCGAGGTGATCTATCAGCTGGTGGGCGGTCTGCGTGCTGGCATGGGTTATTGTGGCGCCAAGGATATCGAAGCGCTTCACAAGGCGAAATTCATCCGCATCACCAACTCGGGTATGCTCGAGAGCCATCCGCACGACGTGACGATTACCCGCGAAGCACCCAACTACAGCCGAGGAGAGTAGGACCATGTTGCAGACCGATGTGAAAATACGGGTGCGGTACAACGAGACCGACAAGATGGGGATCGTGCACCACTCCAATTACGTCTACTATTACGAGATGGCCCGTACGGAGATGATGCGCCGCATGGGAATCAGCTATCGGGAGATGGAGGAGCGGGGTGTGATGCTCGTCGTGCGTGAGGTCCACTCCGTCTATTATGCTCCGGCGCACTACGACGAGATTCTGAATGTACGGGTCCGTATGCTCCCCGATCCGAAGGTGAAGGTGACGTTCGAGTATGAGATCTTCAACGAAGCCGGCACGCTGCTCAATACGGGACAGGTGGTGCTGGCCAGTGTGAATGCCACGACACGACGTCCCTGTCGCGTTCCCCAATGGTTTCTCGATCTGAGTCGCGAAGAGCGCACGCTGATGGAGTAACGAGGGAACATGGAAATGTAACCGTCTATAAAAAACGATCATGAAAAGCCGCCTTCATACGCTTTGCGTCTTGGGCGGCTTTTTGTTGTTATGCGGTTTCTATGCCCTTACGGAGTGCGGACGGGCGGAATGGGCCGAATCGTTCGCCGTCGCGCTTCCCGCATGGTTTCTCTCCCTGGCGGTCGTGTGGCGTGCTCCCGATCGGGCCTCCAGAGGAATCGCTTTGGCCCTTCTTTTTTCCGGTTTCGGGGACCTGATGGGTGCAAAGTACAATTTCCTCGCTCAGATCTCCTTTTTCGCTGCCGCTCATCTTGCCTACATCGCATCGTTCCTTTCGCGGATACGGTGGCGCTCCTTTGCCTATGCGGGCATCTGTGTGTTGCTTCTCGTTTTCGTGTTTCTGGTCTTTCGTATCGTACCGCACATAGACGACCCTTACGAACGTTGGTTCGTGTTGGGCTATATGGTTCTGATTGGCGGCATGGGAACGTCTGTCGTGTTGCAGAATCGTTTCCCGACAGCGATCGCCCTTGCGGCAGCGATCCTGTTCATCTCCTCCGATGCAATGATCGCCTGGTCGCGCTTCGTCGAACGGATTCCGCATGCGACTCTCTGGATCATGACCACCTATTATGCCGCTCAGTATCTTTTTGCCCGCTGTGCGCTCTCTGGCCACTCTTTGCAGAAAGATTAGGCCGTTTTCTTTTTACAGAGCAGAGGCGCGGCCTGCTGCAGCTCATAGAAGATGAAGACGAGCGAGGGGAGGAAGATCGGCATCGTGTAGCGCCATGTCGTGGCGGGAGAGGCGAGGGCCGAGGTGACGAGATAGATCACAATGAAAAGCAGCAGGGTCGCCGCTCCGAGCCACCGGAGGTCGGAGAATGAGCTCCGCCGGATTCGGATGCAGAAAAAGAGCAGTGCAGCCGCCAGGGCCACCCAGTAAACCACGTTCAAAACACGGTGAATCGGATAGATCGACCGGAAAAACGTGTGACGGTTTTCGTAGGTTTCGGCCTCCAGCCCGTAATATTCGGCATAGAGCGGTTCGTTGCGGAATACGCGTCCCTCCTCGTAGATGCGTTGGGGCTGGAGCATGCTTGCGAATGAAGGAAGCACGAAGCGGGTGAAATAGCGCAAGGGCTGTTTGCGGATCAGTTGCGAAGCGTAGTCTCCGTAGATTTTACCCGTGCGGACCCATCCGTCGGTATAGGGGCACCGGTTGGCCTGGAGGTAGTAGAGCAGGAAAATCTTATAGGGAGAATCCTGATCCCACATGTAGTCGGTTGCCAAGGCACGATCAGCCTGGTAGAGCGAGTCGGGCGCACTCTGCAGAAAACGGTGGAGTGCCTGGTTTTCCCGCCCTTCGAACAGTCGGGCGTCGATCTGTTTCGCCTCCGGGAAGAGTACGGTGGCGTTGTTGATGAGCTGCCAGCCGCTAAAGGCCGAGAAGGTTTTCACGCCGGTCTGCCGGATGTATTCCGCCCGGGTGGAGAAATAGAAAACGGCAAATAACAGGGCAGGAAGCAGCGCATACAGGTATTTGATTGCCCCTTTGCGTCGCATCTGTCCGATGAAAAGGACGGCCATGCTTATCGGCAGGAAGAACATGCCGCTGTAACGAACTTTCAGCAGCAGCCAGAACAGGACGAGATGTACGACCGCCATGATCCAGTTCGGACGGAAGACCAGCCAGAGGGCCGATGCGATGAAAGCGGTGGCGAGCAGCGTAAAGAGGGCATCGCTCATGAGAAAATTGGCGCTGAACATCATGCGCGGCATCAGTACGGCACAGGCTGCCATCGGCCAGAAGATCCATCCCCGCCCCATGTCGAAGAGAAACCGGACGGAAAAGAGCAGCCAGAGGGAAACGATGGCCCAGAGAGTCCAGGTGACGCCGAAGAGGAATCCCGTGGTCGGGACGATGGCGTGGAGCAGAGCCAGGTAGGAGCTGTAGCCCATTGGCCGATAGACGTTGTAGACCCCCTCTTTGGCCGTCAGTACATAGGCTCCCGAGTCGGGAAAGGTGAACGGATAGGGATAGAGCAGGGGAATGGCGATTCCGATTGCAGCGAAAACGATCGCCAGAATGGCCAGTGCCCGCAATTGTGCCGGCTCTTTCATCCATGCGAGAAAAGCCGTTGTTTCGGCATGGGAAGCAGCTCTCTTTTTGTTCATATTCGATCGATGATTTTCAGGATTTGTTCCACCCTGCTGCGTTCGTTGTGGGAGAGGGTGTCGAGCAGAATGCCGCAGACGAAAAGCAGCATGGCGGCGATGCCGAGACCGCTCGCCAGCACAGCGGATGGTACTTTGTAAACGTAACGAAATTCGATGTATTCCCATACGACCGGAGCCCCGATCGCCATGGCTGCAGCCAATACGAGCAGCGCCAGCAGGGAGAAGAACGCCAGCGGTTTGTAGTGACGGTACATGTTGAGTATGCAGAGTATGACCTTGACGCCGTCCGAGAAGGTGTTGAGCTTCGAGAAGCTGCCTTCGGGACGCTCCGTGAAGTCGATCGGGATCTCCACGATGCGCAGCCGGTAACGAAGTGCGAAAAGAGTCATTTCGGTTTCGAGCTGGAAGCCCGAGCTGAGTACCGGAAATGCCCGGACGAATCTGCGCGAGAAGACGCGGTAGCCGGTCATGATGTCGTGCAACTGCACTTTGAAGAAGCGGTTCACCGCATTTCGGACGAGGTTGTTTCCCAATCCATGGAAACTGCGGCTGTTCTCCTGGTAGTACGATCCGTTCGACAATCGGTCGCCAATCACCATGTCGGCCTCGCCGCGAAGAACGGGTGCGATCAGCTCCCGCACGCTGGAAGCAGGATAGGTGTCGTCGCCGTCCACCATGACGTAGATGTCGGCCTCAATGTCGCGGAACATGCTCCGGACCACATTGCCTTTGCCCTGGAGCGGCTCGCGACGGACCTGTGCTCCGGCCGCTTCGGCTTCGGCGACGGTATTGTCGGTCGAGTTGTTGTCGTAGACGTAGATGTCGGCTTCGGGCAGTTCGCGCCGAAAGTCGTCGACCACTTTGCGGATGGTGATGCCTTCGTTGTAGCACGGCACGAGCAGGCAGATTTTAGGATTCGGATTCATGACCGGTAGATTTTCGGGGCCTATTTTTCAGCGAGGAACGTACGAGGAAGAAATTGATCGGAACGACGATGCAGAGTACCGGCACGGGGGCGAGGGCCTCCGGCATGCCGCACCAGACGAAGAGGTTGAGCAACGCCATGTGCAGCAGGTAGTTTACACCGTGGCTGGCAAGAAATTTCACCGCTTTGAAGGCCGAAAAGGTGGTGCGGAAGGTGAAGCGGACCGAGGCGATGAAATTGAATACGAGACTCACCCCGTAACCGATCGTATAGGCGGCGTTGTAGGAGAGCGGAACGCCGAGCAGCAGGTAGTAGACTCCGTAGTGGACGATCGTAGCAGCGATGCCGATGATGACGAAACGGACACTTTCCCATCCGAACTGTTTTCCCCACTCCCAAAGACGGTGTAACTTCATGATGAACAAAGATAGGTTTTTTACACCAAATTGGCACAGCCTGTCACCCGTTTTTTGACAAAATGGCACGGTAAACCGAGTGGCACACGCTTTGATGATGGTATCGGTGCGGAAAATAACTTAAAAAAACATAGAATTATGCAAAACGGTAAAATTGGAGTGACAACGGAAAACATCTTTCCGATCATCAAAAAGTTCCTCTATTCGGATTACGAGATTTTCCTTCGGGAGCTGGTCTCCAACGCCGTCGATGCCACACAAAAGATGAAGGCGATCGCGGCCAAAGGGGAGTGGAAGGGCGACCTGGGGAGTCTGGATATTCGTGTTTCGGTCGACCCGGCTGCCAAAACGATCACCGTATCCGATTCGGGTATCGGCATGACGGCTGAGGAGGTCGACAAATACATCAATCAGATCGCCTTCTCCTCGGCCGGTGAGTTCATGGAGAAATACAAGGACCAGGCGATCATCGGCCATTTCGGATTGGGGTTCTATTCGGCATTCATCGTGGCCAAAAAGGTGGAGGTGCGTACGCAATCCTACAGGCAGGAGGCGAAAACGGTGCTCTGGAGCTGCGAGGGTACGCCCGAATATACCATGACCGAGGAGGAGCAACATCGCGGACGCGGTACGGATGTCATTCTCTACCTCGACGACGACCATGTCGAATTTGCCGAAGAGGGCCGTATCGGCGATCTGCTGAAGAAATATTGCCGCTTCCTGCCGGTTCCCATCGCTTTCGGAAAGGTCAAGGAGTGGAAGGACGGCAAATACGTCGACACCGACAAGGATAATATCATCAACGACACCGAGCCGCTCTGGACCCGTAAACCGACCGACATCACGGCCGAACAGTACAAGGAGTTCTACCATACGCTCTATCCGCTGGGCGAGGATCCGCTCTTCTACATCCATCTGAACATCGACTATCCGTTCCATCTGACCGGTATCCTCTATTTCCCGAAGATATCGAGCAATTTCGAGATTCAGAAGAACAAGATCCAGCTCTACAGCAATCAGGTCTACGTGACCGATTCGGTGGAAGGGATCGTTCCCGAGTTCCTGACCTTGTTGCACGGGGTGATCGATTCACCGGATATCCCGCTCAACGTATCGCGCAGTTATCTGCAGGGCGATGCCAACGTACGGAAGATCTCGAGCTACATCACCCGCAAAGTGGCCGATCGTCTGCAGGAACTCTTCACCACCATGCGTACCGACTACGAAGGCAAATGGGACGATCTGAAGATTTTCATCCAGTACGGCATCATCACCGACGAAAAATTCGCCGAAAAAGCGATGGATTTCATGCTGGTGAAGAATACGGAGGGCAAATACTTCACTTTCAAGGAGTACGATGCACTGGTCAAGGAGCACCAGACCGACAAGAACGGAACGCTCGTCTACCTCTATACGGACGATCCCGACAAGAAACACAGTTTCGTGCAGGCTGCCCGGACGAAGGGCTACGATGTACTCGTGATGAACGGACAACTCGACAATCACTTCGTCAACTGGTTCGAACACAAGAATCAGACTACGCGTTTCGTGCGTGTCGATTCGGATATCGTTGAGAAATTGATCCCGAAGGAGTCCACGCAGGCCATGGCCCTCAGTACGGAAAATCAGGAGATTCTTCGTCCGGTCTTCGAGAGTCAACTCCCGAACGATCCGAAGATCCACTACAACCTCGAATTCGAGCCCATGGAGGCCGATGAACCGCCCGTGGTGATCATTCAGAACGAATACATGCGTCGTATGAAGGAGATGGCGCAGATGAGCGGAGGTGGCATGAGCAGTTTCTACGGCCAGATGCCCGACAACTTCACCATCGCTGTCAACGGCAACCATCCGCTGGTGATCGATGCCCTGGAAGAGGCGGAAAAGAGCTACGGAGAGAAGCTGAAATCGATCAACAAGAAGATCGGCGCAGCTCAGAAGGAGGCAGATGCCTTCAAGGAGCAGATCAAAGGAAAGGCCGAAGCCGACCTGACGCAGGAGCAGAAGAAGCAGCGTTCGGATCTCGACGGCAAAGTCGAGCAGCTCAAGAGCGAAAGAAATGCCCGCTTGCGGGAGATCGGTTCGAAAAACGAGATCGTGCACCAGTTGGTCGATCTGGCATTGCTTTCCAACGGCATGTTGAAAGGGGAGAATCTGACCAGTTTTATCCGGCGCAGCGTGGAGCTGATCGGAAAGAAATAGTGCGCAACGCCTCTCTGCAGGGAGAAGAGCGCTAAAGGAGACGACCCGACGGTTGGGCAGAAGAGCCGATCGCGGGTCGTTTCCTTTTTTGCGTGAAATTGCTGTTTCTCGGATAAAAAAACGATCGGGATTTATTTGGTATGCCAGGGTCCAGGGTTGCAATATCGAGACCTGCGGATCTTTGGGAGTCCTTTCCGTTATGCTACGCTCCGTTGTGCGTCGGATGGAGAAGGAGAATGGAAAACAAGAGGAGAGGACTCATCGAATCCTCTCCTCTGAAAATGCAGATGAAAAATAGGGTGTAAAGAATGGACTATTCCTCCCAAACGCCCAATTTATCAAGAGCCTCGAAATCGATATCCGGAGCGGGATTACCCGTTGTCGGACGGTTCACGGCTGTGCCGTAACGGATGGTCTCGTTGAAATAGCCGATGTTTTTGAGGAAGAAATTACCTTCGTCATCCACACCGCCATACCAGTCTTTACGCAGGCCGTCGGAGCCTGTTCCGTCTGCTGTTACCTTTGCCTGGGTAATTTCATGCCATACGCCATCCGTGGTGCGCATCCATTGGTTGGTGAATGTCACCTGACGAGGCAACCACCCTTGCTCCGGACGGAAGTTCTCGGAGAATGAGTAGGCTCCCTTATAGTAAGTTGTCTCGTTCGGGCGACGAATCTCGGCCAGCAACTCCCAGCCACGCTCTTCGCTCCAGAAATAACCGGTGTAGAGCGACGATCCGGGATGATTCGGATCGGGGCGAATCTGTACGAGGGTGGCATATTTGGTCCCGGCTTTCCAATTGTAATATTTGAAGGTCTGCCATCCCGATCCTTCGTGACCGAAACGGTTGGGGGTAACATCGCTGCCGTGACGAACTACTTCGCCGAGCTGTCCGGCCTCCGTATTGGTGTCCCAAACCGAGAAGAGGACTACGCGACCCGATGCATTGGGTTGGATACCCATGTATCCGCCCGAGAATCCGGTCGTCATGAAATAGGCGCCGTCGATGTCTTCTCCCTCGGGAACGATGATTTCGTTATAGAAATACTCCGTATTGCCCGAAGGTTGCGTCCATGCAAGGTGGCACGACGGTCCACGACGGATCCAGTGGGGAGCCGATGCCGCGGTTTGGGCCTCGGTGACGTAGGTCAGATTTGCATTTTTGATCGACGCGTAGCCGACAGCCTCACCACCCACATTGAATGCCGCGATATAGGGGTAATAATTGCCGGATGCAGAGACTCCCTTGATGTTGACACGGACGTAGCCCGGCTCTTCGATGTAGAATCGGCCGACAGGATAGACTCGGTCTTGCACGCCTTCCACCTTGACATCATAAGAAACGTCGCCGATGGAGACATTGACCACGCCGAACGAGGCATCGGCCATCGAAGCGGTAATACCGAAATTCAACTCGCCCGTCAATTCGGTGCGGAAATAGAAGGAGAGTTGGGCTCCGTAAGCGTCGTAACTCTTTCTCCAGGCAGTTTTGCTCTGCATCTTGCCCGCTTCCATATCGGATGCGCCTCCATTACCGATGATCGAACTGTGGCACGATGGAGTCGTGATGGAGGTGGGATCGATCGGTGTGACATAGGTGTTGCATTGGAACGGAATCTCCAGGGTCAGGTCGGAGGCTTGCAATCCGGTGTTTTGAGTCACCGGTATGGTGGCGAGAGTGATGGTTTCATCCTCTGCCGCCAGGATCAGAATATTGCCTGAACGGCTCTCTTCTCCTTCGTTTGCAGTGACATCCCACACGCCGGGTTCGTTTTCAACAGGGGTGATCCAATCGACATCCGATGAGTAGGCCAGATCCATCTGGGGATCGATCGAAACAGCGAGTTCTATTTGTTGAGCCTCTTCGCTGAGCGGATTAATCGACGCGGGAGTCGTAGTGAGCTGATAGCCTCGTTGTATGACGTTGATCTGCCAGCTCGCTTGCTCGTTGTCTGTCGTACAGTTGATCGTGACAGTTGCCGTGCGGCTCTCGCCAGAGAGGTTTACCGACGGCGTCATGGTGAAATCACCGGAACCGATGCGGGAGTAGATGTCGGAGAAGGTGAGGAAGGGTTCGGTCCCTTCGGGGTAGTCGTACGTTACATCCCACTGAGAACTCGACGAGGGCGTTGTTACCTGCAGCGTATAGGTTTTCCCAAGCAAAAGAATCTCCATCTCCGAAGGGGATGCGCTGAGGTCGAATCCTTCGCAGCTGACCCCGAGTTCTCCCGAAGACGTTCCCTTTGCTTGCGATACGATAACCGTTGCCTGACTACCGGAATTTGTCGTCAGGGTGATGGTTGCTTCCCGTTGCTCTGCGGTCTGGTTTTTCGCTACCGATACTTTCACACTCACAGGTTCGTCGCCCCCCTCTCCACTTTCAGGAGAGAATTCTACCCACTCCTCTTCGCACGAAGCGGTCCACGCTTCCGAGGCTTGCACCTTAAAATAGGCAGATCCGCCCGCCGTTCCATATTTCATGGTGTCGACGGAGGCCGAAATGGCTGCGGTCTTCTGAATGACAGTGAGGAATACAGTCTCTGTCTGTGATTTGATTGTGACGAGCGCCGACCGGGAAGATGCATCGTCATTCTGTGCCACAGAGACGCCAAGCGAAGCATTGCCGGCGCCGCTCCCTTCGGAAAGGGTGCACCAGTCGCGGTTGCTCACGGCAGTCCACTGTCCGGCTGTCGTAATCGTTACATACTGCGTTTCGTTGGTGGCAGAAAAGGTCAGTGTCGTTGGGGTGACGACAAGCTCCTTTTCATCCGTGCCGCTATCCTTCTTACAGGAAGAGAAGCTAACGGCCGCCATCATGAAAAAGGTGATGAATAAAAGATAGCGTTTCATAAAAACAAGTAGAGTGATTAATAAAGTTGTGTATTGCGGAATAAAATTTCACAAATATATATAAAAATCCTAAGAATAGACACGTCCGTTTCCTGTTTGAATTGTTTTTTATTCATTTTATAAACGGTTATTCTTCGATAAATCGTACTTTTTAATTCCCGTTCGGGAAATTTGGCCGTTTGTGTTAACTTTTGTAGCTTTGCCCGGCATTTTACCGAATAGAATTACTAATATTTAATACGATCACAACCTTGTCATCCATGAGCAAAATCCATTTTGTGACGCCTGCCGAGGCCGTTAAGGTCATTAAGAGCGGCGACCACGTCCATTTGAGCAGCGTGGCGAGTGCTCCGCAGTGCCTGATTAAGGCGATGTGCGAACGGGGAGCCAATGGCGAACTGAAAAATGTACATGTGCATCACCTCCACACAGAGGGCCCGGCTCCTTATGCTGCACCTGAATTCGAAGGCGTTTTCCAGCTCGACTCCTTCTTTGTCGGTGGAAATGTCCGTAAGGTGACCCAAAGCGGCTATGCCGACTACATTCCGATTTTCCTCAGCGAAACCCAGAAACTCTATCGGGCAGGATACCTCCCGTGCGACGTGGCGATGATCCAGGTATGTCCGCCCGATGACCACGGCTATGTCTCGCTCGGTACGTCCGTCGACGCGACCCGTGCCGCTGTCGAGAAGGCGAAAACCGTGATCGCCGTGATTAACAAATATGTTCCCCGTTCGTTCGGCGACGCGATGATTCACCTTTCGGAGATCGACCTCTTTGTAGAGGATGATCAGCCCCTGATCGAAGCGAAGTTCGCTGAGCCAAATGAGATAGAGAAAGCCATAGGTCGCAATTGTGCCGCCTTGATCGAAGACGGAGCCTGCCTGCAGATGGGTATCGGAGCCATTCCGAATGCCGTGTTGGCACAGCTCGGCAACCACAAAAATCTGGGTATCCAGACCGAAATGTTTGCCGACGGCGTGCTGCCGCTCGTGGAAAAAGGAGTTATCAATGGAGCCAACAAGGGGGTAGACAAAGGAAAGATCGTCTCCACCTTCCTGATGGGTTCCCAAAAGGTTTATGACTTCATCGACAACAACCCCGAAGTGCTGATGATGGATGTGGGTTACACAAACGATCCGTTCATCATCTCCCGCAACCCGAAGATGACGGCAATCAACTCTGCCCTTCAGGTCGACCTGACGGGTCAGGTTTGTGCCGATTCGCTCGGTAAAACGTTCTATTCGGGCGTAGGCGGTCAGATCGACTTCGTATACGGAGCTTCGCGTGCTGTTGACGGTAAATCGATCATTGCGATGCCTTCGGTTACGAATAAAGGGATCAGCAAGATCGCTCCGGTTCTCAATGAAGGGGCCGGTGTGGTGACTACACGCGCTCACATGCATTGGTTCGTAACGGAATACGGCGCTGTGGACCTCTACGGAAAGAGCTTGCAGGAACGTGCGCGGTTGTTGATCTCCGTGGCGCATCCCGATCATCGCGAAGCTCTCGACCGGGCTGCCTTCGAACGTTTCGGTTCGCATCACCACTACATCAAATCGCTTTGCGAAGAGTAAAACGCTGCGATTTCGTATAAATCAGCGAGAAAAGAGAACTATCAAAGTAGTGATTGAGTTCTCTTTTCTTTTTTAATAGTTTGATTATTAGATGTATGTGAAGATCGTGTCAGACAAATGGGGAAAATCCCTGAAGATTCGATGAAAAACCGACCGTTTGCATGAAAAAATTTCATACATTTGTCATTAACGTGGATTTAATCCGAACCGAATACCAACCTAAAACAATTTGATACAAGAATGAAACTTAAAACGGTTTTACTCGTTTTCTCCCTCTTTTTCGGCGCAACTGCTATGGCTCAGCTCAGTCCGGAAACAATAGCCAAACGCGAGAAGCGTAAAAATCTTACGGTAAAAGAGTGGAATACCGACGCCCGCTCCAAAACCCGTTGGATGGATCACTTGACTGTCTATGATGATCAGGGCCGCAAAATCGAAGAGATAGAGTACGCGACTTACGGACAGAGAGAACGGGTCACCATCGAATACAACGAGTCTGGCAAGGTCGAAAAAGAGGTGGTCTACGATGATCGTAACAAACCTTATCGTATTCGTAAATACGAGTACAACGAGGATGGGACAAAAAAGAAACAGTATAACTATCTTCCGAACGGGAAATTGTATTCGGTGAAGGTTTTCGAATACATCTTCTCGGATCAGGAGAAGCCTGCGGCCCAACAATCGCAATCCAGCGAATCTACTCCCCAGAAAACTCAAGAATAGATTAAATTTAGAGTGGGAGGGGGAAAGTTATGTCCGTACTGCATCTGCCCATCTTGCCCGTTTTGCAGACGATGCAGCCCATCGATCTTGCAGAGATGAATGCGATCAAACTGATGAATCGCATCGACACCAAATTCCTGGCACCAAGTCGTCTGCTTGAGGAGTTGCTTAACAGGGCGGCTGCAGATTATCGCATTCAGGAGGTCGACAATAAGCGGGTTGGGTGTTACGACACACTCTATTATGATACGCCGGATGTGGCAATGTATGTGTGCCATCACAATCAACAGTTGTGCCGGCAGAAGATTCGTGCGCGTACCTATGTCGATTCCGATCTTTCCTTTTTGGAGATTAAAAACAAGACCAATAAAGGGAGGACGAAAAAAGTCCGCATGAAAATCGCGCGTGACGACTTTTTCGGATTCTTCAGCAACGGAGAAGCGGTCGATTTTATCCGACAAAAGGGTGCCTATCCTCTTGAAAGCCTCTTGCCCCAGGTACGTACGGGATTTAATCGAATTACGTTGGTGAATCGGGCCAAAACGGAGCGCCTGACGATCGACACCGGGCTCTCTTTCGAGAATCTGGCAACAGGGCGATCCTGCTCGCTTCCGGAGTTGATGATTATCGAACTGAAGCAGGACGGTATGATGCCTTCGGAGATGAAAGCGATCCTGCTCGAGATGCGGATCAAGCCCGTAAGCATCAGCAAATATTGCCTTGGCACGGTACTTACAAACTCGTCCACCAAGCAGAACCGGTTTAAGAAAAAATTGAGATACATAGAAAAAATAACACACTAACAGCTACTTATTTTTTTTGACATGGAAACTTTTCCTGAGTTTGACCCCAGCATTGCGGCAGAATTCGGTGCAGCAGCTCCATCTACCATCAGTTTTTTAGGCACACCTCTTTTCGAGGCGGACAACATGTTGCACCTGCTCATTCGCTTCTTTTTCAATTTACTGGTTGCGTGGATTATCATACAGTTTTTCTACTACAAGAAAAGTAAACGGCGCGATTACTACGTGACATTCATGCTTTTCAGCTCGACGATGTTCCTGCTGATCTTCCTCATGGAGAATGTGAAGTTGCAGATCGGTTTCACGCTCGGTTTGTTTGCCATTTTCGGCATGATCCGTTACCGAACGGAGACGGTGCCGATTCGCGAAATGACCTATCTTTTCATGATCATCGGCATCTCGGTTATCAACGGCCTTGCCCTGAGCATATCTTATGCAGAGTTGGTGTGTGCCAATTTGTTGCTGATTTTACTTACATGGATACTTGAAAACCAGAATATACTCAAACACCGTTCGACGAAGATCGTTCTTTACGAGAAGATCGATCTGATCGTTCCTGAACGACGGGCCGAACTCGAAGCCGATCTCGTCAAACGTACTGGCCTGAAGATTGATAAAATCGAGATCGGACATATCGATTTCCTGCGCGATGTGGCTTTCATCAAACTCTACTACACGCTCGATAAAGACGAGACGAATACGATCGACGGAATAACGAAACTAAATCAATACGGCGGATAATTATTATGAAGAATTGGAAACGAACGATTTTTACGATTGCCTTGCTTGCATGCGTGGGTACTGTTGGGGCCCAAACGGAACCAGAGCGTACGACGGTAGAGGATACCGATCTGCAAATGCGCCTGGGGTTCGACATCTCGAAAAAGATCGCTCGCGGATTGGATGTCACATGGAGTGAAGAGTTGCGAATGAAAAACACGATCTCCACCGTAGATCGTATTCATTCCGGCTTGGGGCTCTCTTATAAAGTGAATTCCTATTTCAGTTTGGGTGCAGAATATATTTTCATAGCCATCAACCACGACGGCAAAAAGAGTACCGACTACCAGAAATATTGGGATCTGCGCCACCGCGTGCGGCTCAATTTTACGGCTTCCTACAAAGTGGGGCAGTGGAAATTCAGTTTGAGAGAACGGCCTCAGATGACTATCCGGACCGATTCGATCAATCCGCTCGAAAAACGCAAAACGGAATTCGTGCTTCGCTCCCGTCTGAAAGCGCAATATACGTGTCGCACGCTGCCGCTTAAACCTTTTGTTTATGTCGAAGTGTATAACACGCTCAATGCGCCGAAGTTCGTATCGAACTACGTAGAGAAGATCCGCTCCGAAATAGGTGTCGATTACGACCTGAACAGACGGAGTTCATTTACCTTCTATTATCGTTTCGATTATGCCATTACGAAAGACGTAGAGGTGAAGAAATCGACCGGAGCCCTGAAGTCGATAACCACGGAAAAGGCATACAACCACATCTTGGGAGTCTTTTACAGTTACAAATTTTAGGAACGCTTTTGTAGAGAAACGAATAGCGGAACGATTCTCGAAATCGTTCCGCTATCTGTTTTTTGTGAAATACAACGAAAAATCGGGCCTCAGACTTATTGCTTCACGCAACGGATCGAGAAGGCTCCGGCACGGTATTGACTGCTGACGGGTTCGACCAGATCCTTCGTGAAACTGAGGGCACTTGCCATGGACGACCCGGAAGCATAGGCTGAATTCGACCAATAGAACCCGACCGGATCATACCCTTCGAGATCGACGTTCGTAAAGACCCCCTTGCTGAAGCTGCGACGTCCGGCCGAAGGGTAACGCGTCGTTTCGGACCCGTCATAGAGGAAATCCCAGCCATAATCGTAGCTTCCTTCCGCCTGAATGAGATCCTGATCACCTGTCTCGGTGACGAATCCCTCCCAGCCATTTTGCGGAGCGACCTGCCAGCCGATCGGGCAGGGGTCGTAGAGGGATTTGCTTCCCTTGGCGGTATTTACTCCGGTCGAACTGTTCGGATTGCCCCAAAGCGCATCGTTGCGGGAGGCATAGAGCCAGTCGAACTCGGTTTTTTCGGAGCCTGTGATGACCGTGAGCGGGTTGGCCGTGGCATAATCAATCGTGCCGGTCTCTTCGGTCGATGCGACGATTTTTACGCTCAACCATTTGCCGTTTGCATCATAGATCGATCGGTCGGCACTCGTATCGTAATAGCGCGGTCCGACGAACGGATCCTTGCGGCCCCACTGATAGAGCAAACCGTACGAAAGCAGGATATCGTTTTCGGTGGCGTTGCTGTTCCCTGCGGCGCCGAGGTTCCGGTCCATGAAGGTCAACCCGTTGGAGTAGGTTTGCGCACCCTGTTCCGGATCGTAAGCCGTGCTCCATATGTGCCAGCTCCAGAGAATGTTCTCTTCGTCGTCGAGCGCAGCGATTACGGCATTGCCCTCGGTAATCTCGAGCGTACTATCGGCCGAGAAGAAGATGTAACCCTCTTCCAGGGAGACCTTGTCCAGCAGACCGGCAGGATATTGCCAGACAATCTCGGCATCGGAGGGGGTGATGGAGGAGGCCGATTCGTTGCCTTTCACCGTGGCGCGGAATTTATAACGTCCGTTCGGCTCCGAAACGAGGTAGCAGTTGGCCGTCGCTTCCGCGCTCAGGTCCTCTGCCGTCTGGACAGCCACGACAAGGGTCTGCCGAATGGTAATCAGATCGTAAGAAGTAGCTACGACCACGATGCGACCCACCAGGTCGGCGGAAGTTCCCACCTGTGGAGCGGTAATCCGAATGACAGAGTTTTCCACTTCTGTTTGCCATCCGGAGGGTTGTTTTTCCACTTCAAATTCCTTGATATTCGTCTGATAGAAAGGGATTTCCCTCGTCTGTCCGTATTCGAAGGCATAATCCGTCGAGCCCGTCACGGCAAAGATGGATACGGGATCGTCGTCTTTCTTGCAGGAGACGATCGCTGCGGCGAGGCAGACGAAAAGACAAAATTTTTTGAGAAACTGTGTGGCGTTCGACATGTGAAGTTGGTTTTGGCTTGTTCTTAAACAGGGCAAAATTATAAAACTTTTCCGTTCGACCTGCGTGTCAGGTACAATTCTTGACTCTCTAACGAATGAAATCCGCATAAAAGTATATAAATATGAATAAGATCGTGGTGGAACCGGGCTCTATGCGAGCAGACGAAAAATTCCACATCACCGTCAAGTCGGAGGGGCCCTACCTGGTGTTCGGACGCCCTCCGTTGGTACAGCAATTTATAATCCAAAATGCCGAGGGCGAGAGTTGGGCTTTTCAGGCGGGCCGCTCTTTCGCCATGGCCGATGAGCCGACGGCCCTTTGTCGTTGCGGGGCCTCCCATCGCAAGCCCTACTGCGACGGTTCGCATCGGAATGCAGATTGGGACCCGCAGCTTACCGATCCGGGTGATCCCATACTGGCCGGAGCAGAGATGAATGAAGGCCCTCAGGCAGTGCTTTCGGACAATCCGCACTACTGTGTCTTTGCCCGGTTTTGCGACGCCGGCGATCGGGCCTGGAACCTCGTGCAGGAGTCCGATGATCCGGAGAAGGCCGAATTGCTGATCCGGGAGGCCAACCACTGTCCGGGAGCACGCCTCTCGGCCTGGGATGCTGCCGGCGAAATCCCCGAGGAACCCAAATTCGAACCGAGTCTCGGGCTGATCGAAGATCCGAAGATCGACGCCTCCGGAGGGCTTTGGGTGCGCGGAGGCATTCCGATCCAGCGCGAAGACGGGTTCACCTACGAAATACGGAATCGCACGGTTCTTTGTCGCTGCGGACAGTCGTCCAACAAACCCTATTGCGACGGAACCCATGCCTCCGCACATTTCGATGACGGTTTGGGCGGACGTCCCGAAGGTAAAAAATGGTAACAGGGTAGGGAGTTTCGGATTTAATTCTTATTTTTGCATCCGCCATTCAACGGTATCCGGGCTCGGATGGTGGAATAGGTAGACACGCCGGACTTAAAATCCTGTGGCCCGTAAGGGCCGTGCGGGTTCGATTCCCGCTCCGAGTACCAGACATTACGGCCGATCATCGATCGGCCGGTTTTTTTATCACCGGAGCGAAGAAAGCCGGAATCTACTCTGTCCTCGCCATGCAAAAATGGCCATCGAAGTCAGTTTTTTTCAAAGTAGTGTAACCTCTCATTCTATTTTTGCGTCTAAAAAATGAGTTTGGACATACTGAAGGATGTCTGCTAAAAACTCTCGTAAATTCTAAAGTAAAGTTGTGTGAGGGGCGATCTTGCTGGAGATCGCCCTTTCTAATAATGTTTTCTGTATTGAAGTCGTTTTGCCCGTTGGTTGTATCTTGTATCTTTTTATTTCGTACCTTTGTTTTAGACCAAACGATTGAATAATCATGGCAACGATTTTCCGATTCCGCATGCTCAGCGACGAGAACGACAACTTCCTTCGGGAGTACGACGTGCCTAAGGAGATGAACCTGCGCGATTTTCACTACTTCCTGTCGCACGATCTGCACTATGCGACAGACCAGATGGCCTCTTTTTTCCTCTCGGACGGAACGTGGGAAAAGGGGTGTGAATTTACTCTGGAGGAGATGGGACTGCTGCAAGGAGCGGGACCCATGGCCATGGCCGACGTAACGCTGGATCGAATCATCCGGCAGCGAAAGGACCGACTGATTTGGGTTTTCGATCCGTTGAACGATCGCGCCTGCTACCTGGAACTAATCGAAGAATCGCCGGCCGAAACGGGCGTCCGTTATCCGCGTACGGCTGTTTCTCAGGGAGATGCACCGGATCAGTTCGATGCGGAGGAACACTCCGGCGGCGGATCGATCTTCGACGAGGCAATGGCGGAATTCAACGACTTCGAGGGTGACGACAACTATTCCGACGATGAGTACTAAACCGGTCGTCGTGGCGGTTGTCGGACCGACAGGTTCAGGGAAAACAGAGCTGGGTATTCGGCTCGCCTCCCATTTCGGTACGGTAATTTTGTCGGCCGACTCCCGGCAGTTCTATCGGGGTATGCCCATCGGAACGGCTCAGCCGGACGAAGAGCAGCTGCTGGCGGTCAAACACTATTTCATCGCCTCCCACTCCGTGGAGGAGCCGGTCACGGCCGGTCGTTATGCGACAGAGGCGCTTGCCCTTTTACCCTCGCTTTTCGAACGGAATCGGATTGTAATCGTCGTGGGGGGATCGGGGCTCTACGTGAACGCCCTCTGCCACGGCATGGATGAGCTTCCGAAAGCCGATCCGGCGCTGCGGGAGACACTTTCGGCTCGGTTGCGGCAGGAGGGGTTGACGAGTTTGCTGGAGGAGTTGAAAGAGCTCGATCCTCGCTTTTACGAGCAGATGGACCGGAACAATCCCGTACGCGTGATGCGTGCCCTGGAGGTCTGCCTCTGCAGCGGGCAGCCCTACTCTTCGCTTCGTAGCGGAAAGGGACAACCCCGTCCGTTCGAAACGGTGAAAATCGGAATCCGGATGGACCGTAGTGAACTCTACGACCGGATCGACCGGAGGGTGGATGCCATGATGGAGGCGGGACTGGAAGCCGAAGCGAAGGCACTCTATCCCTTTCGGCAATTGAATGCGCTTCAGACGGTCGGCTATCGGGAACTTTTCGACTGTTTCGACGGCAAAACGACCCGCGAAGAGGCGATCGCACTCATCAAACGCAACAGTCGCCGGTATGCAAAGAGACAGATTACCTGGTTCGGACACGATCCGCAAATCGAGTGGTTCGATCCGAACGAAACGGATAGCATCATCCGTTACATAGAAAAGAAAATCGGATAGACGATCGGTCTGATCGCAGCGCAAACAGGTTCGACTCGATACGCTGCGACCCATTGCATCAAGCCGAGGATGCCGGTTGCCGATTCTCGGAAACAGTATACTCAGAGTCGACCGTGCGCCATGCGGCTGACAGAGAGGTTGGCGAAACGTCATCGGGAGGGGAAAATGCCGATCCGATGAAAGGGTCGGTTGCTGAAAAACAGTGCGACGAATCAAATAACGATTCGTCGCACTGTTTTCTGTAGAGAGCCCGATGGGCCGGCCCCGGTCAACGTCTTCTCCGTTTCTCCAGATAGCGAAGCAGAAATTCGGGCCGGTCCGTCTGGATGATGCGGGTGTTCAGATCGTCCACCAGGTGGCCGTAAACGTCGTCGGGATCCTCCAGGGCCCGGTCGTCGTAGCAATTACCGGCCATGCCGTCCCAAAGCGTGTTGTACCAGATGAGAGCGCGTCCCGCAAGTTGCTCTTTTGCCTGCACGGGAGCGTCGCTGCCCGCCTCTTTGAACAGGAGCTCGAAGGCAACGGGTTTGAGTTTCTCCAGATGGTCGGCGATCGTTTGTGCCGCATCGGGAGCATCCAGATCGACGATCGGCATGTAGAACACCTTGTCGAGATAGGGTCCGAACTCCCGGATCACCTGGTCGGCGGGCTGGCTTCCCTTCATGATGATCTGATGCTCCGTGCCGGTCTTCTGGGCGATCGCATAGACCTCCGGAAAAATGCTGTAGCCCTTGTCGATGTTGACCATAACCTTGTCTTTCATCAGCAGGAGTGCCTCCTCCAGCGTGGGAACCCGCATCTGGGTTTTGATGCCGCATCCGTTGCGCAGGAAATATTTTTTGATCTGCGCGAGGGTCAATTCACTGACCTTGCCTTTGCCTGTGGTGGTGCGGTCGATGGTGGCGTCGTGCATGAGGATGATCTCTCCGTCGGCCGTCTTGCGCACATCGATCTCGATGATGTCGACTCCCATGTCGATGGCCCGCTGGATACCCAACAGGGAGTTCTCCGTGGCCCCGCGCCAATCGCCCCGATGCGCAGCCACGAGCACGTGACGGGTGTCGGGATCGGAAAGTTGGGCCGAAATTTCGGCAATCCGTTTTGCCGGCTCTTTCTTTGCCTCAGCCGGTGTAGTGAAAAGCATCATTCCCGCAGCGAGCAGCAGGAATATACGATCGGATTTAAAAAGGTTCATCGTAGTTTATGTTTTTTGGTTCGTGTCGTGTGAACAGGTTTTTGATCTTGGGATACCGGCAAACGATGCGAATGATCTCGCCGGACCCGACATCCCGGGCTGTGCTCCTCGGACGTTCAAAGCCGCTTTTTCAACGATTCGTACATTCGTCGGTAGGTCGGGGTCGGGACACCTGCCCGTTCGCCTGCCCGCACGATATAACCCGTGAGGGATTCGAGCTCCGTGGGACGATGTGCCCGGAAGTCGCGTTGCATGGAGGTTGTCGTCTCCCCGGGGATGCGTTCCATCTGCTGCACGACGAGGTCGGAAATCGCTTCGGAAAGCTCCTTGCCGAGCGCTTTCGCCACCGCCTGGAACTCGTCGAGCAGTGCAAGCAAGGAGGCCCGGTCGGTCGGATCGCCGAGCACCTCGCCGTAGGTGCGATCGGTATAAGAGGTAACCGTAGCCACGGTCGAGATGAATGCGAACTTGTCCCACACGCGACGTACGATATCCGGCATCCATCGGGCCCATATGCCAGCCCGCTCGAAAAGTGTCGCAAGCGCTTTCTGGCGAACCGGGTCGCCCTCCGGATCTCCGAACATGTAGCGATAACCATTGGTCCGTTCGGCCACGTGTCCCGGTTCGACGATGTAGGCCACCACGTAGACACAGCCGTACCACACTTCGTTGCCGGGCAACAGGGTGCGGATCTTCTCCACACTGTCGACGCCGTTCAGAAACGGGATGATCACCGTATGGGGTGCAATGCAGGGACGAATACCCTCGATGCCGCTCTCCACGTCGTAGGCTTTCGTGCAGTAGATCACGTAATCCATGGGGCCGATCGCGGCCGCGCTGTCGGTGGCGAGTGTCGGAATGGCGACGAACGATCCTGTTTGGGCGTCCACGCGAAGTCCGTTCGCCCGGATATTGCGAAGCGCCTCGCCGCGTGAGATAAAATAGATCTCGACCTCGGGATCGCCCGGTGTATAATAATGGGCCAATTCGCCTCCCAGGAATCCTCCTACTCCTCCCGTCCCGACTATTGCTATTTTTGTCTTCATTTTATGACTCCTATTTCGATACACATATTCTCTAAATGTAATCAAATTTCTGTTATGAACGCACATTATTTTACAAGGCGGACAAAAATTCCATTGTATCGCGACCGTCGGGATAGTCGGTGAGGGAGGGCATTTGCGTCTGTCCGAATCCGACGCGACGCGGATGGTCGCATGGTCCCGCCACGCATTGCAGTTCCTTGTCGTGATCGTGCAACCACGTCGCCACCTCCCGGCTGGAGGAGTAGAAACGATAGTGGAGCCGGCTGACGGCCGAAGGAAAATCCTCCTCCTCGACCAGCAGAACGCTTCCGGTATCGATGAACGTATCTCCGTTCAGGGTCAGCAGAGCCTTCTGTTGAAGATAGTTGTGCCGGTGTTTCGGATGGATGTCCTGCCGACGGGACAGATGCGCTGACAGCCGTGAGAAGTCGTAGCGGGATGGTACGAGCAGGAAACTGACGTTGCGGCATCCGAGTCCCGAATAGGAGAGAATGTCATCGGTCAATCCGTCCAAATCCGCATCGGTCTCGTCGCCCTGTAACACGGCCACGGAGGAGCGACTTCCCCGCAGCAGCATCGGCAACCCGGCGTAACGCGAGTGCAATGCGCGTACGGCCGCGTCTCCGCCCATGGCAATCACCGCATCGGGCCGCGTGGTCTCGGATGCCCGTTCCAACGGGAGCGATGGATCGATAAGCAACAGTTGCCGCGCGATGTATCGGACCAGTATCCGGTCTTTCGAAGAGGGGCTGATCGCGGCGCGATGTCCGGCAGCCAAGACGCAAAGCAGATCGGAAAAGCCCACGAGAGGAATGTTGCCCGCCATTACGATCAGTACATCGGCAGGACGCTTGGCTGGCAGGGCAGGGTAGGCGGCGAGCCAATTCGTGAGAGCCTCCCTGCGAAGCATCTGCTCCCGAATTGCCCGAACGGCCCGCTCGATCTCCTGAGGGCGAAACCAGGGGTTTTCCCGTTCGGCGTCGGCCACGATCTGCCGCGTCTCGGCATTCCGACCGAATCGGTCCAGCTGTTCTCCCAGACGAACGAATGTGTCAACCATCGCTTTTGTCATGATACAAAGATAGGCTTTTCGTCCGGTATCGATACCGATTTCCCGGAACTTTCCTAACTTTGTCCCGAACAAAACCAGACTGACGACATGAAATTCCTCGCTCTGATCCCGGCACGCTATGCTTCGAGCCGTTTCCCGGGCAAACCTTTGGCTGAAATCGATGGGAAACCGATGATTCAACGTGTTTACGAACGCACACGGCAGGTTTTCGACGCCTGTTGGGTGGCAACCGACGATCAGCGGATCGAGCAGGCCGTCAAAGCATTCGGCGGTCAGGTGGTCATGACATCCGACGCGCACCGAAGCGGTACGGATCGTTGTGCAGAGGCGCTCGACAAGGTCGAGACATTGACCGGAGAACCATACGACGTAGTGGTAAACGTCCAGGGCGATGAACCGTTCATCGCTTACGAGCACCTTACGACCATCCGCTCGCTCTTCGATCGTCCCGACACACAGATCGCCACCTTGGTCAAGCGATTCGGCGCGGATGAGGATATTTTCAACCCCAATTCGCCGAAGGTGGTCGTTTCGGCCGCCGGCGAGGCACTCTACTTCAGCCGCTCGGTAATCCCCTACATCCGCAATGCTGCGCGCGAGGAGTGGCCGCAAAGCCATCCCTTCTACAAACACATCGGCCTCTATGCCTATCGGGCGGAAACCCTCCGGGCCATCACCCGACTGCCTCAGGGAACGCTGGAAAAGGCCGAATCGCTCGAACAACTCCGTTGGCTGGAGAACGGCTATCGCATCGCCGTGGGTCTCACCGAAGCCGAAACCGTCGCCGTCGATACGCCGGAAGACCTGCAACGTGCAATCGAACTCCTGTCGGAGTGATTTTGGCGGCACTTTTTTGTCGGTAATGTTTGGGTTTTGAACGACAAAAAATTATCTTTGTCGCGTAATTCCTTTTCCGGAGGACATTCCGCCCTCCGCAATCACAACACAAACCGACACATTTTTATTTTTATATGCAGGATATAAAAGCGCTGGAGGGCAAGAGCCTGGTCGAATTGCGCGAAATCGGCAAAGCCCTCGGCATTCGCGGGCAGATCAACAAGAAAGAGCTGATCGAACGAATCGTTGCGGTCGCTTCCCAAGCCCAAGAATCCGAAACACCATCCGAAGCACCACGTCCGGCCGGTCGTCGCGGACGCCGCCCGAAAATCGCCTACCAGAAAATAGACTCCTCCGACATGCAGCCCTCGCCCGAAAAGGCTGTTGCTGAACCGGTCCAGGAGCAGGCCCCGGCTGCGGAACCGGTGGCAGAGAGCCGCCCCGCAGAGGTAGTCAAACCCGGGAAACGCGGTAGAAAAAAGAAAAACCAATCCCATGCCGATGCCGTTCAGCCAACAGAGACAGAACAGGGCGCGGCGGAGAGCGAGAAACCGGAACCGACCGACTCTTCTCCCGCGTCGCAGTCCGACAATGCGGAGAATGAATCGGCACAGCCCGTGAATACCAACCGCCCGGATCAACCGCAGCGCTATCCCAATCAGAACCGGAAAAACAACCACCGGGATCATCGCAACAACGCGGAAAACAACGCTCCCAAAGAGGAGTTCGCCGGAACAATCGAAGGGGAAGGTGTACTCGAAGTGATGCCCGACGGTTACGGGTTCCTGCGCTCTTCCGACTACAACTACCTGAACTCTCCCGACGATATTTACGTATCGCCCTCGCAGATCAAACTTTTCGGACTCAAACCCGGAGACACGGTACAGGGGACGATCCGTCCGCCGAAAGAGGGCGAGAAATATTTCCCGCTCGTGAAGGTCGACAAGATCAACGGCCTCTCTCCGGATCAGGTGCGCGATCGCGTGCAGTTCGAATTCATGACGCCGCTCTTCCCGAGCGAGAAATTCTGTCTCACGGGCAATGGACACAACAACCTGTCGACCCGAGTGGTCGACCTCTTCTCTCCGATCGGAAAGGGGCAACGCGGTCTGATCGTTGCCCAGCCGAAAACGGGTAAAACCGTTCTGTTGCAGAACATCGCCAACGCCATTGCAGACAACCATCCGGAGGTCTACATGATCGTTCTGCTGATCGACGAACGTCCCGAGGAGGTGACCGAAATGGCCCGCAATGTCAAAGCCGAGGTTATCGCCTCCACGTTCGATGAACAGGCTTCGCGTCATGTGAAAGTGGCGGAGATGGTTCTCGACAAGGCAAAACGCATGGTCGAATGCGGTCACGATGTGGTGATCTTCCTCGACTCGATCACCCGACTGGCCCGCGCCTACAACACCGTACAGCCGGCTTCGGGCAAAGTGCTCTCCGGTGGTGTGGATGCCAATGCACTCCACAAGCCCAAACGTTTCTTCGGCGCTGCCCGCAATACGGAAGAACGCGGCTCGCTGACCATCATCGCAACGGCCCTGATCGATACCGGATCGAAAATGGACGAGGTGATTTTCGAGGAGTTCAAAGGTACGGGCAACATGGAGCTCCAGCTCGACCGCAAACTGGCCAACAAACGGGTCTATCCGGCTGTAGATGTCGTTGCCTCCGGAACCCGCCGCGAAGACCTGCTGCTCAGTAAAGAGGTGTTGCAAAAGACCTGGATTTTGCGTCGCTATCTCTCCGACATGACCTCCGTAGAGGCCATGGAAGAGATCAAGAAGCACATGGAAAATACGCTCAACAACGAGGAGCTGTTGATTACGATGAACAAATAGCATCGAGACGCCCCGTTTTGTCGTTTCTCCAAAGATGGTACGTTTCCAAAAATACCTGTCGCTGCTGTTTGTCTGTGTGGCTGTTTTGACCTCGGGAAAGCTCTGGGCCTGGGGCCCGACCGGGCACGATGCCATCGCCTACATCGCCGAGTGCAACCTGACGCCCAAAGCGCAGAAAGTGCTCCGAGGCATACTCGATGGCCATTCGCTGGTCTACTATAGCTCGTGGATGGACAATCTGCGAAGCATACCCGCCTACGATACAACCTCCACGTGGCACTATGCCAATGTGGACGAAGGATATACCTATGCGACCATGCCGAAAAATGCCCGGGGCGATGTAGTTCGTGCTGTTCAACAGATCGTAGAGGTGCTCCATGATAAATCACTGAACGACAGCATTCGAAATACATACACGAAGTTTCTCATACACTTGGTTGGCGATCTGCACTGTCCGATGCATGCAGGTCGGTTGAGTGACCGGGGAGGAAATGATCATCCCGTTCGTTTTTTCGGTCGTCCGACGAACCTGCACGCTGTGTGGGACAGCGACCTGATCGAGGCGGCCCGCAAGTGGAACTATACGGAGTGGCAGCAGCAACTCGACATCTGCTCGAAAAAGGAGCAACAACAGATGGCGGCAGGTAGGCCCGAAGAGTGGTTCGACGAAACGGTCTCCGCAGCTAAATCGATTTATGAATCAACGCCTGTAAACAGCAATTTGTCTTACGATTACGTATTCTTTAATACTCCTGTTGTGGAACGGCAGATTCTTCGTGCCGGATACCGGCTGGCCCGACTATTGAACGAAATCTACGGGTAGCGTTATCCTCCATAGATACTGTCTGTTTTCTGCAAAAGAGTCGATGCATTTACGATTAAAGGATTCTCGGAATATACATGTGTCCGAGAATCCTTTTTGTATAGATTTCGGCACTAAAAACGATCACCCAAATGTAGAATAAGGAGATCCTCTTGTGCCGTTTTCTCTATTTCAAGTTGCATGATTCCTTCGTAATACATATTTTTGAGAGAATGCTCTAACCAAAACACAGAATCCATCATGAAGAATTTCTTATTATTGTTATTGCCTCTTATCGCATTGTCATGTGCAGAGACAAAATACGCGATGAAATATTCTTTCAATCTGAAATGCGAAATAAACGGAGAATCGTCTGATTATAACCTTGACAGGGACCATGCCCTATACTATTATGCCGATTCTATTTTAAGTGTGGAATGGCATGTCTCCGATACGAGATTAAGTTTTACATTGGTTAACGAATCCAATTCTTCCTTTAAAATCGTCTGGGACGATGTCGTATATGTCGATGAAACCGGGAGGGCGGGTAAAGTAGCCCACAAAAATATCAGGTACATGGATCAAGCCAAAACACAGCCAGACAGCCATGTTCCCAAAGGAACGAAATTAGAAGACATAATTATTCCCATCGACAACCTATATTTTAGCGATCAATACGGTGTAGGAGTTGAAGCTTTGAATGGGAAGTCGCTTTTGCCGGACAGTGTAAAGAAGCAAGATATCGAGCCATTGAAATCTTTATTGATAGGGCGATATTTAAAAGTGATAATGCCGATTATCTATAATAACAATCGATATGAATATACATTCTTGTTTAAAATTATAGATATCAATATTCGGGCATAATACTGGAGTAGACGAATTGCTCTGCAGAAAATAGACCTTATTGATGGGAAAGAAGAAGGCCGGGGATAACTCCCGGCCTAATTTTGTTTGGTCCCGATCAGAACTTGAAGCCAAGCTGAAGATAGAATCCGAGCTTCTTTGTCTCGTTCGAGAAATTGAACGCCGCCATCAGGGGACCAAATCGACTGTCGTAACCATACCCGATGTCGAATCCCCAGAAATTTTTGCCCTGAATCAGCTCTCGGAAACTATTATCCGTCAAGGCATAGTTCCCCGATGCAAACAGATAGTGGCGGGCACCGAAACGTTGCCGACCCTGAATCCCGACGCCGATGACCTGATGGCCCACGATGGTCATGTAGTTAATTCCCGCGAATGGCAACTGTTGCGGTACATAGTGCCCGAAATCGCTTCCGCCCAACGCATTGAGGAAGGGGAAAGGAATGTCGAATCCGAACAGGAAACGACCGTAGATCGTAGGCTGCAAGGCAAAACGTTCGGAGAGTCCGATCGCCATCGTCCACCAGGCGTTGAGCGCTGAAAAGGGATTGTGTCCCCGATAGGTCGCCATGTTGTCGGTATAGAGGTCGTAGCCCACCTTGAATCGCGTGCCGCGCATGGGAAAGTAGCGTTTGTCGAAACTGTCGTAATCCAGACCGACGAAATAGCTGAAAAAACCTTCGGGTTTCACATCCAGGCCGTCGCCGTCGTGGTTGAACAGAAAATATTTGTAGTCATAGTGCTCGTAGCGAAGCCCGATGCTCATTTTCATGTTCCGGCGCAAAATATCCATGTCCGAATAGCCGATCTCGCCCATGTGGTAGTTGTAGATCGTATTGTAGGCCCGACTGCCACGGTTGTAGATGTTAATGTCGTTGTGACGGAACATGTAGGAGAAGTTGAAGTTCCGCAGCAACGACGGTTTGACGTAGAAATCGGCTCGGGCGCCGATCCGTTTCCCCAGACGCACCGTGGCCGATATTGCGGTGGGCACCTTCGTATTCAGCGCGATGTCGGTATGGAGTTGGGCCGATGCGATCTCCTCCGTATCGAAGAAGAGTCCCACATCGAATCGATTCATCCGCTGTTCTTTCAGCTCGAACCGAAGATTGTATCCGCCCAGGGTATCGTGCAGCGTGTAGTGCACATCGGAAAAGGCCTGTGTGGCATGAATCACGGCCAATGTCTCTTCCAAGGTCTTGGAGGTGATGCGGCTGCGCTCTTTCAGACGGCATTTGCGCATGATCCACTTCACGTCGACCTCCTGGATGCCGGAGAAGGTGATGTTGTGGATATAGAAGTCTTTTCGCTCCGAAAGAGGCGTGCAACGGATCCTGGACGTTTCCGGGAGATCGGCTTTCCGCCCGATCTTTTTCTGCAGGGCCACCAGTTCGGGCCAAGTTTCCCGTGCTGCCTCCTCGCCGCGACGGGTCAGCGTATCGATGGCCGGCTTGTTGAAACTGGCCGACGAGTAGCCTTTCACATTGACTTTGATGTAAACGTCCGTTTGCGTGAGGTTTTGTTCATACCGTTCCTGCCCGGAAAGGTCGATGATCTGTCCCAGAACGGCCGAAGCGGAGAGCAGTTCCTCGCTGCTTTTCAGGCTCGACTGCACGTCGACACCGATCACATAATCGGCCCCCATGGAGCGCGCTACGTCGACCGGGAAATTGTTGGTCATGCCGCCGTCGACCAAAACTTGCCCATCGATCACCACCGGCGAAAAAACCGCAGGAATCGCCATGCTCGCGCGCATGGCTACAGGGAGTACGCCGTCGTGAAAGACCACCTCGCTTCCATCCACGATATTCTCCGCCACGCAGGCGAACGGAATCGGCAGGTCGTTGAAATCGATCGTATCCTGATAACCCGGCATCAGATCGATAAAAAGGTTGTTCAGATTGCGACCTTTGATGAGTCCTCCGGCCTGAGTCGAATGGAAATCCGTGGTGAAAGGGATCGACAGGACATATTTTGCATCCGACTCCTTTTGCAGAAACGATTGACTGGTGCGCTTCACCTTGTCGCTCAACAGAAAGCTCCAATCCTGATGCCGTACCAGCGTATCGAGCTGTCCGGAGGTATAACCGACCGAATAGAGTCCTCCTACGACCGCACCCATACTCGTGCCGACAACCATGTCGATGGGTATGCCGGCCTCCTCGATCACCTTCAAAGCGCCGATATGCGCCACTCCTTTTGCTCCGCCGCCGCTCAGGACCACGGCTACTTTCGGACGCTCCGAGTAACGGGCCTGTGCAACAAAAGAGCCTCCCCAAAGGAGACACAATAGTATGTAAAAGACTTTTTTCACACTTTTCCCTGTTTCTGTTCCCTTCGCCGGGAGACGTTCGTTCGGGTCTGCTCTTTTCTCCGCGCCCGCCGAAATCGATCCGTAAGCTGGCGGAGTCGGTGCACAAAGGGATTATTTCAATCCTTCCGCAACCAAATAATTCTCGTATAACGTACGATAACACGAAACGAGCTCCTCGATGCTGTCGATGTCGGATGCTTTCACCTCATACATGAAAGGACCTTTGTAACGGGCCTGGTAAAGCGCGCCCAGAATTTTATTCCAGTCGTTATCGCCTTTGCCGTTGCAGGGCAGGTAGTGGCACTCGTTACGGCCGTCCCCATCGCAGACATGTACCGTGCGCACGCGACTTCCCAGTGCCTCGATCAGCAGTTCCGGGTTGTCGATGTGGTTCATGTCGACAGCCGCGTAGACCGTTTTGGGCATTCGATTCATGATTTGCACCGTCTCTTCGACAGTCCGGCAGAGCGGTCGTTCGTATTTTTCGCTGCGCAGGAGTTCATAGCCCAACATGTTTTCGATCACCATCGTAGCACCGATCTTGCGGACCAGCGGATTGAGTTCCTCGACGGAACGGATCAACTGGGCGATGCGGGCTTCACGTTCGTTGAGTCCCAGGTACCAGCTGGGATGAAACAGAACGATTTTCGGTTGCAGGATGGCGCAGTATTCGATCATTTTTTTCTGCAGGTCGACCGTTTTGGAACGAATGGCTTCGTTGGTGTGCGACAGGTCGATCTCCTGCCCGAAAGGCATGTGTACGGACCATATTTCGATGCCGGCAGCCTGGGCGTCGAGTTGAATTTGCTGAAGCGTTTCGCGGATCTGTTCGTCGGTCAGTTTGCCGTTGAGGAGCTCCCCGAGCGACATCTCTATGCAGTCCAGTCCGGCCTCTTTCGCCTCTTTAAAGTGGTCGTAGTTGAGATTTTTGAGTCCCTTGAAAGCACTCATGGAAGTCCCAACGCGAAAAGGAGCAGGGGATTTTTTCGCTTCGGCGGCGAAAATCGTCGCAAGCGAGAGCAGAATCGTCAAGATTGTTTTCATAAGGCAAATCGATTTTTTTACTCATGTGATCCTACAAAGATAACAGAATTTCGTTGAAAACGGCATCGTCCCTCTCCGAATTCGTTTCTGCCGCAATCGGGATCGTCACACATCGTATTAAGAAACGGACGAAGCATCGTTTTTATTGGCTCTTCCCGAAAGAAGAAGTAAAAAGATCAGATTGGTACAAGGGGGGGGGAAAATAAGAAAACAGGGTTCTGTGTCCGGAGCGATTTGCAGAATCGGTTTTTCATGTGTTATCTTTGCAGAAACCGATTCATAACAACACGGCATGGACAATTTGCAGAAGCAATATTTCGAATTGTTGGCTAGTCAGCAGTTTCAGGAAGAGGAACTGGACTACTCCGTGTTGGACAGACATATCGCCGCATTGAATTCTTCGAACATCTTCTCGGGAAGCGCCCTCTCCATTTTCGATCTCTACAGACGGGAACATGTCTATGAGTCGGAATACCATAAAAAGCTCTTCACGGATCCGCAAGGCGAATATGCCGGTGTACAAATCCATCCCGAAGATTACATGCAGGTGACCAAAAACGGGGTTGCAGGGATGAGGCATGTTTTCATGCACAAAAAACAGAACCGATACGTCAAATCCAACAAGCTGATCCGTGAATACCGGGTTTTGATCCACGGGGTTTATAAAAGAATTACGGAAGAGACGCAGATTCTGGAGATGGACAATCGCGGAAATGTCTGGTTGGTGCTGAGCATCGTCAACATCTCTCCGAAATCAGTTGCCGCCATTCAAAGTCGTCTCGCAACTGATCAATTTCCAGACGGGAGATGTCTTTTCTCCGCTGGACGACTATTTCGACAAGGATTCGATTCTTTCGCAACGAGAGGTCGAAATCCTGAAGTGGATCGGGAAGGGCTATCTGAGCAAAGAGATCGCCGATAGACTGCACATTAGCATCCACACGGTCAATACGCACCGACAACGCATTCTCGAAAAGCTGAACGTCGACAATTCCATCGAGGCGATCAAGTATGCGCAGATTCTCGGCATCCTGGAAGATTGATTACTGATTTATCAGTATTGCGGCCGCGCACGGGTCATAGCTAATTTTGCATCCGGAACATGCAATCGAAGCTATGAAGAAACTCTGGGGCGTTGTGCTTTTCGATCTTCTGTTATCCGCAGCCCTCTATGGACAGAACTTCCAAACCGTTCGAGGAACCATCGTCGAAAAAAACGGGGAACATCCGATCCCTTACGCTACGGTCGTACTCTCGGATACGCACTCCGACATCGGAGCAACCACCGACTCTTCGGGTTGTTTCATCCTGCAACATGTCCCGGTAGGCCGACACGACATCGAAGTCCGTTGCCTGGGATACGAACCGCTCCTTCTGAAAGAGATTCTGGTAAGCTCCTCGAAAGAGGTTGTTCTCGATATTCGTCTGCAGGAGAGCCTGTTCGTCGTTGATAATGTGGTGGTGAAGCCCCGGGTCAATAAGAACGAGGCGCTGAACGATCTGGCCATTGCAGGCGGACGCATGTTGAGTGTGGAGGAGGCGAGTCGCTACGCCGGAGGCATGGACGATCCGGCCCGTCTTGTCTCTTCGTTCGCCGGTGTAACGGCCAATGTGGGTAACAACGGTATTACGGTGCGGGGCAATGCCCCGAAATTCCTGCAGTGGCGACTGGAAGGGGTGGAGATGCCGAATCCGAACCATTTCGCCGAAGTCACGAGTTTCGGAGGGGGTGGACTCACCGCAATGAGCAGTCAGGTTCTCGGTAACTCCGACTTCTTTACGGGAGCTTTCCCCGCCGAATACGGCAACGCCCTCTCCGGCGTTTTCGACATGTACCTGCGAAACGGCAACAACTCCCGATACGAACACACCTTTCAACTCGGTATCCTGGGAATCGATGCCGCCTCCGAGGGCCCCTTCAAAAAGGGATACAACGGCTCCTATCTCTTCAACTATCGCTACTCGACGCTCTCCTTGATCACCCCGCTCCTGCCTGCAGACGCCGAAGGAACCAACTACCAGGACCTGTCGTTCAAGTTCTTCTTTCCGACCCGTCGGGCCGGGAACTTCTCGTTGTGGGGCATCGGACTGATCGACCGATCGGGAACCGAAGCCGAAATGGATTCCGCGAAATGGATCTATGACCAGGACACGGAGAACCAGGATGTAAAGCAGTATATGGGAGCCGTGGGCGTCGACCACAAGATCCGAATCGGGGAATCCGCCTCGCTCAAAACCACCTTGGCCATGACGGTGAATGGACTCGACATGCACACGGAACAAATGAACGAAGCGATCGTCCTGATGCCCGAGAATGTCATACGAAATACCAACTGGAATTTCGTGTGCTCTTCCGCACTCCAAAAACGCTACAGCGAACGCCACACGAACAAGACAGGCATCCGGATCACCGGGCTGCGTTACGACATGTTCATGCAGGAGGCGCAGGAGGAGGGTGGGGCGCTACAGACATTGACCGACGAAACGGGATTCAGCACGCTGCTCACCTGCTACTCGACCTCCCTGTTCCGCCTGACGAACCGCTGGAGTCTGAACGTCGGAATCAACCTCCAATGGTTCACGCTCAACGACCGTTATACGATCGAACCGCGCATCAGCACGAAATACCGATTCGCCGAGGAGCACTCCATCTACCTGGCTTATGGCATGCACAGCCGTCTGGAGATGCTGAACTACTACTTTACGGAGCAGGCGGGCGAAGCGATAAACCGCGATCTCGATTTTACCAAAGCGCACCATTTGTCGCTGGGCTACGATTGGACGATCGACGAGAACAAGCATTTGAGGATCGAGCCCTACGTGCAGTATCTGTACGATGTCCCGGTGGTGCCCGGAACGACCCGTTCTTTCATCAACCTGCAGGGCAACGACGACTGGTTTCTGGCGGACCGGCTGACAAATGGCGGGAAAGGACTCAATTTCGGTGTGGACATCACCTTTGAGAAGTACATATCGAGAGGGTTCTATTATCTGGTAACGGCATCGCTATTCGACGCCCGTTACCGAACGGCGGACGGACAATGGTTCAACAGCCGTTACAACCGGTATTTTGTCCTGAATCTGCTTGCCGGCAAGGAGTGGATGGTCGGAAAGAGCCGTCAGAATCTGTTGGGCATCAGCGGAAGAGTGACCTTCCAGGGCGGCGACCGTTACTCGCCGATCGACGAAACGGCATCGGCCTTGTTCCACGACGCGGTATACGACGAAAGCAATCCCTTTTCGAAACAGCTGGAGCCCGTACTGTTGGGACACCTTACCGTAAGCTACAAAATCAACCGGGGAAAAGTCGCCCACGAGATAGCCATCAAAGCGCTGAACATCACCGGATATAAGGACTACTACGGACATCGTTACAACCACCTCACCGGTCGGGTCGAGGCGGAGCGGGAGGCCAACATCATCCCGAACATCAGTTACAAGATCGAATTCTGACAATCGTACCGACTCATTTCCCTCTTATCCGTCGGCTGTTAACCGAAGGCCGAGCCCAGTTTGAACATCGGCATGTACATCGCGATGAGAATGACGGCAACCAATGCGCCGATCAGCAGAATCAGCAGCGGCTCGAGCAGGGTGCCGAGTTGCTTGAGGCTGTGTTCGAGACGAGCCGAAAGATCGTCTGCCTGTTTTCGGAGCATTTCGGGAAGTCGTCCCGTCTGTTCTCCTACCCGGATCAGGGTCAGCAAGCGCCGATCGTAGACCGCGGCATGACGTTCCATGGCATCGGCAAAAAGCTCGCCCCGCTCCAACCCCGTGCAAATATCGCGGAATGACTGCTGGTAGGGCCAGAAGGTTATGATCTCGGAGAGCATCCCAACGCCTCGCAACAGGGGTACGCCCGAACGAGTGAGCAGGTAGAGCAGTTTACAGAACGACGCCTGATAGTTGCGGCGCAGAATCTCCCCCACGAAGGGAAACCGCAACAGGAGAGCCGCGGTCATACGACGCACGTTGTCGCAGTTGCGGAAACGGAGGTAAAGGGCGACAGCTACCGCACAGACCGAACCACCAACCGCTATCCGTTGTGGAAAACTACGCGAAAAGGCGATGATCCAGCGTGTGAGCGCCGGCAATTCTCCGCCGAGCCGGGCGTAGACCTGCTCGAACATCGGCACGATGACCAGCACCATAAAGATCACCACGACGATGGCCGTCGCGAGAATCACGAGCGGGTAGCTCACCGCACTGCTGACCATACGGCGTTGCGTCATCCGTTTGCGGTAGTAATCGGCCAGAAAAGCGAGGGCTTCGTCGAGGCGGCCGGTCTCCTCACCGATCCGGACGACACCACAATCCAACGGTGCGAAACGCCGGCTGTTCTCCAACGCCACGCACAACGAATCGCCCCGAATCACGGAGTCAAACAGCTGTCGGAGCAGTCGGCGCATATCGTCATCCTTTTCGCCGGCCATCAAAAGTTCGAATGCCCGGCTGAAATCGAGGCCGGCCGAGAGCAGCGAATGCAATTCGGCAAAAAGGGCCTCTTTGCGCCCCTCTTTTAACACGCCATCACCAAACTTCCATTTTTCGTTCTTCATACGATCGTTTTTTCTTTTCATACATGCGACGATACTTCGTCTCTGTCTCTGTCAGAGGGTACAATTGCTCCTCTGCCGGAGTCGGCCGACGGACAAACCGCAACCGGGAGGTCGAAACGGCATCTTCTTCGTAGAATTCGATGTGCAGGGTATCGATCTGTCGGGATGGGGCGTCGCGTCGCATCATCGTCCCATCCATTTTCGCCACCCGACGGAACAGAACGTCGCAGAAACGATCACCGGATGCCGTCAGGACCGAATCGCGCAGTTCGAGACAAACCGGACGGTCGTCCGACAGCCAAACCGTCACCCGATTTCGAGCGTCGAAAGTGGTGCTGTCGGCCCGGTCGAACAACGACTCGAGGCGACAGTACCCCTCGTAAGCCTGTTGCCGTGCCGCCATACGATCGGTCATACGGCTGAAATAGCGATGCGTCAGCTCCATGCCGTCCATGACAGAGAGGAACAAAATTCCGATCACGATCATCACGACGAGCAGTTCGGCCAGCGTAGAGGCTTGTAAACGGTTGTGAGCCATTCGAGTCATCATCGTTCCGTTTTAGCGACCAGATAGGTCAATTCTGTAGCTTTTCCCCGCGAACCGGTCGGGGAGAAGATCGTCACCTGCAACAGATTTTCGTTCGCCGGATAGGGACGTATGCGAACCTGCAGGGTATCGGCGCCAAAGAGGTGAATCGAACTCCCCTCGGCATATCCTGCCTCCGAAAGCTCCTGCCGGAGGAGATCGATGCGCTGCGAAGCGACGGCTTCGGAAAGGGGAGTATCCTCACCCGGCAACACGAGCCGAGTCACCGTTTCGAGAGAGAGGGTAAATACGGTCAGAAAAATGATCGATGTGACAAGCACCTCCACCAACGACGATGCGGGTAGCTTTCCCATCGCTTTTCTACAATCCGACAGCCGGTCGCGTAATCCGACACAGGTCGGAAAACGGACCGGAAGGAATAGCCTCCGACATTTGCCATATCGGCTTACTGCAGCCATCCTACCTCCTTTCTTGCCCAGGAACTTCCGGCCCAGAACGGATATCCGCATTGTGGATTTTCGAGCAGCGTCGCATCGTATATCAGATCGTCGTAGGAACTTCCCGGAGATCGGTATATCGCTCTTCGCAAAAAGACCGATCCGCTCACGATACCGTGCCATTCCGCCATGCCATCGACCCAAAGAAGGCCTCGGACAACCGCTGTCCGATCCTGCCGATAATTCACTTCGTCGCGATCGGTGGATCCGTCCCCGTCGACAATCACATAACCGCTCACCTCCGCGCCCGGTCGAAGTGCGACGTGACGCTGTCGGTTTCCCGGTAGTACAACGATGCCGGAAGGGTATTCGAGCCGGGTCCGCTCCTCGACCACGACCGAGTCCGAAGCCACGATTTGCAGGCGGCCCCGGAATCCGTGACCAATACGGACACTCCGTGCAACGAGCAGAACATCCTGTAACCGACAGGTCGAATCGATCGCAAGGCTCTCCCCGCACAACACGATCTGTCCCGACAACATACAATGTCGCAGCGGCAGGTCGTCCGCCCGAAGAACCGTCGGTTCCGTCTCGCAAAAAGAGACTGTCACCGAGTCGAACGCGGAGATCGGTTCCGACTCCTCGTTCCGCAACGACCCGAGCTGTTCCATCCGCGACCGTGCTTCTGGATGCAAGGCCGGCAATTCATCCCGACTCGAAGCGATCCGCTCCGCCGGAATGCGCTCCCCGGAGAAAAAAACCGATCGCACGGTTCCGTAAGCGATCCCTGCCGGCGGCGCACAGATCTGTCCCTGGAGGGTACTCTCTCCGGCAAAAGTCAATATCGAACGGTTGTCGACATACCAAAATGTTGCCTCCACTTCCGAAGCGCGGCTACTCCCCATTAAACGGCTGAGGTGCAGACGTCGGTCGTGATTCTCCACCGTGATCGCCTCATAGAGGCCCCACGGTCGCACGTCGTAATAGACCCGCGAGGAGGGTAAGCTGTCGTAAAGCGTGAGCGAAGCGTCGTCATCGAGCAACGAGGGGAGATTCTCCGTCTGTTCGTAGAGCCGCAAGGCCGATTCGAGATGAGCCCTCTGCTGGCGGTGGTAGTTCAGACGGGCGAAAAGATTGCGGTCCTGTTCCCACAATGCGATGATGCCCAGTACACCGAGCATGATCCATGTCGCGAAGAGCAACACGGTGGGCAGAACGCTTGCACGGATATTTCGTTCGAGGAGAATCATGGTCCGTTTCGGATTGAATTTCGACCGGGCAGCGACAAAATGAATCAAACAGGCGGTTTGAGATAGAAGCTGTGCAGACCCTTTATGAACTGCACGGAGTCGGCGCATCCGCCGCAAAGTCGATATTCCCCGATACTTTCGCCCGGACGAATCATGACCTGAGAACCCTCTACCGTAAACAGGAAATGGAGTTTATCGCTTTTACGGATTACTCCGAGGTAACTGAAAGTCGGGGCCTCCGGTTCGGAACGATCGGCTTGTTTCAAAATGCTCCTTACGGTCGTCCTCTCGGAAAGGGGAGGGACCGTCTGAGGCGGAATCTCCAAAAAAGGATCGCGATAGTCGAGCCGCAGGGTGTCGATAATCGCTGCATTCCGATTCACGGGGTGGACCGTTGCGACGGGCGAAACAATGGCCGCATCGCGACGGGTGAAAAAAACTTTCCACACCACTACGCCCCACACGCCCAAAACGACGGCCAGCAACAGATAGGTCATTCCGCGTGATTTCATGCTTCGTTGCCTTTCTTGTGACGTTTCATGCTGTTTTTCGTGTCGGGGTCAATCGGTTGCCGCCACTGAATCGACCGTAAGTTCAAACAACTGTTCGTCGGTCGCATAAGCTCCGTTGGCGGCACAAATGCTCCATTCGTAATGCCCGACCGTCATCCGTTGCGAAAAGCGGGTGCCGGCAGAGAGCGAATCGGCACGAAGAATCGTATCGGCCACCACGCGAGTTGCCGCTGCAAACGAAGGAGAAACGATCGTCAGATGGTAATTCCGGGCACCCTTCAGCGTACGCCACAGGAATGTCACTTCTCCCTCGGGATGGTGCACCCCCGATTTGGGCGCAATTACCTCGATGGTTTGCCCTTCGATGTCGCGTTCGAGGAAGTCATCGCATCCGCAGAACATCCACACGAAGAATGGAAGAAAAACAAGATAGTAATATCTCATAGCTCATGATATTTTACGGTGTCTCGGTCAATTGCTGGACGAGGAGAATCAGTTGCAACCGTTTTTCCTGTCGTCTCTTTACGGTTTGGAACGCAGTCGAAACCACTTTGCACGAAGGGATCTCCCGTTCGATCCTGTCGAGCGTCCGAACCAGACTCACAAAACGCCCCGAGAGAATCACCTCGGCCGTTCGAAGCGCAAATTCTTCATCGCTGCGTGTAAGATAGGGCGTGTAACGAACGACGGAAACACCCATTCCGGTCGTGTAGCGATTGATCCGGTCGAGCAATCCGCCGCCGGCGATCAGTTCCGTTGTGTCGAACCGAAAACGGATTGTCTCGATCGCGGAAGAATCTGCGGAAAGAGTTGCGATCGTCCGTTCGCTACGTCGTATCTCTTGCCAACGGTCGAAGGTTCGTGCCAGCGACAGACGCCAAACGGCGAGCGGCAAAACCACGATCAAAAGGAGCAGATAGCTCACGCCACCGTATTTTCCCAGTCTATTCATAACTCGATCGTTATTTCAAACTCCGTCATGCCGCTCTCCCGATTCTGTTCCATACGGGTCAGCGTCATCACCTCGGCGAAAGGCTCGGTTTTCAGTCCGGCGATCATCTGCGAGACGGCCGAAGGATCTGCCGTACTCCCTTTGATCGACAGGATTCCCGACATCAATACCGGATCTTTCTCCGTTTCGATCGCCCGCACAAGCGGCTGTACAGCCAATGAGGTCAACGTGACAGCGGGCGGAACATGTGATGCGATTCGGTCGGCAAGAATCGCATGCCGAAAAGGGAGCCGTCGATCGAACGTTTCGACAAGTTGTCGACGTCGCTCCGAGAAATCCCGCATGGTTCCCTGCTTTTCCCGTTGGAGTGCGATTGTCTCCTGCAACACCGCACAGCGATCCTGAAACGAACCGTAGACCAGTGTGTTGACTATTAAAAGAAGAAGCACAGCACCCAACAACGGCAGTCGCAAACGGCGACAAAACAGGGTGAGCAATCGGGCGTTCTCCGGAGTAGGGTGGAGAAGTTTCCGGATATGCAACCGCTCCGTACCGAATCGTTCGACCGAGCGCACGATCTCCGTTTCGTCGGACTCTACCGCATATTCGATCCCGACAGGCAGAATGCCGGCCGAGCTCAATTTTTCGAGTGCCGGAGCGATTTGTTCACGCCGCGCAAAAACGAATCGGTCTGTCGACACCTCTTCCGTCCAGACGAACGTTTGCGGATCGGCGGTGACCCGTGCCACAATCTCCGATGCCGACAAGGTCTTGCTCACGATCCCGTACCCCGAAAAACGCAACAGAACCGGTTCATGCAACTTCATCGAGGCCAGTTTGTCGGGATCAATCGTCTCTTTCTGCTCGACCAGAACCTTATCCCGCTTCCGGCGCAGCCGATAGAGCATCCACGACGAGCGATCCGATGCTTCGTTGTGAATGACCAAAAGAATCAACCGATTCAGTATGTATCCTGCCGGGTTCATTCTTTCAATAGATCACTGTCGGTTTGATAAATACATTGAGCCGTCGGTCCTGACGACTGTTTTTGTGTTTTCCGAAGATCCACCTCAAAACCGGAACCCGGGCGATAAAAGGCAACCCTTGCGAGCTTTTTTCGTGCGAATTGCGGTCGATGCCTCCGAGCAGTACCGTCTCGCCGTTCTGCACCCGAATCATCGACTTAAAGCTCCGGGTCGTCGTTCCCGGAGGAGCCTCGGCCTCCGTACGGGAGGTAAATTCGCTCTGCGTCAACTCGACGGTCATCGTGATGTGTCCGTCCTGACTGACGTAGGGCAGGATGCTGAGAGTCATGTTCGCCTCGACATTTTTCCAGACATACGAGGTCGACTGAACGGGATTCTGCGTACCCATGTAGGTGTTGTTCGTCTCCTTGTAGTACTGCATCTCGCCACTGGAAAGCGTCGCCACATGGCCGTTGAGCGTGGAGAGTTTCGGCGTCGAACGCAAATCGATCGTGCCGTTGTCATCCATCATCTTGAGGTTGGCATAGAAATTTTCGGTCACACGGCCGAGACGAACGATTCCCGTCGCATCCAGTACATTGTTGATGGCTTCGGCCCCGAGAGTCATCTCCACTCCGGGAGAGAAAGTGGCTGTCGTTTTCGTAGGTTTCGTACCCACTCCCAGCCCCAGACCCGCCTCGAGCATGACCTCTTTCGAGGCATCGACGATCATCACCTCGATCGTGATCAGGGGAACCGTCTTGTCGATCGATTTCAAAAAATGCTCGATCCGACTCACGGCCCGTTGATCCCCGCTGCAGATCATGCTGTTCAGATCGGGGAAAGCGGTTACCTGAATCTTTTTCTTCAGGTTGTCGGGAATGATCTCTGTCAGGTTGTCCACCGTGCGGTAGACCATCGGAATCACCTTCGTCGAAAAGACCTTTTCGTCTTTCGCTTCGCCGAACATGTAAATGCCCTCCTCCACATAGTAAGTGTAGGGTGTTCCCGTAAACAATACATCGAAAAGAGTCTCCACATCGACATCCTTGACGAAGATGCCTGTCTGCACATTGGGCGGCGCAATGAAAAAATAGTCGAGGTGCAACTCTTCGCACACATCGAGCAGAATGTCGTAGACGTTGCCGCGGCCGATCGACGCCGTGATTCGCCCAAGCGAATCGATCGCCAGTTGACTACTGCCATAGGTCATGCGCCGCCTATAGGGCGACGGGGAGGCCGAAGCCTTATCGTCGACAGGGAGCGCTTCAAAAGTCCATGTACGGCCGGACTTGTCGCAACTCGCTTCGAGTCCGTTGGTCGAAGCGAGGGTAAAGATCGCCTCCGCAAAAGGCATCCGCGCGACGTACCCCGATACACGCTGTCCGTAAAGCGATTGCGGAACGATGAGATTCACGCCGCAACTGTCCGTAATCCGTCGCGCCACCTCCGTCAGCGAAGCAGCGATCAGATCGTAACTGAGGGTCGTATCGTTCGGGTAGTAGACGACCTTCGGCTCGGGTGGTGGAGCAGGTGTCTTCGCATAGGGCCAGATCGAGACGATGTTGCCGATCACCTCCAGATCGAGGGTGTACTCCTTGCAGAGAAAATAGAGCAGATCGACGACACGGGCCCGATTGAAATTGCACGTAACGACCAGATCGCCGGCTCCTTTTACGCTTATACTCAAGGCATTTACCTTGGCTACCGATCGCAACAGTTCTGCCAGAGGCATCTTCCCTACGGAAACATCCACCTCCGCAAGGTACAGCGTATCGCGCACGGCCAGCGAATCGAGTCGGCGTTCGATCACAGCCAGTCGATCGTCGCTCTGTCCATAGGCCGACACCGTGAAAAGGCAGAGCAAAAAACAGAATATACCACGCAGTCTCTTCATCTTTCGTCTCTTCAGGTTAGCTCATTCGTTCATCAGGGGCAGCACCTCTTCGAGTGAAGTCTCTCCGGCCCAGAACAGGGCCAGGGCCGATTCCCGAAGGGTGGTGATGCCGCGTTCCCGCAGCAAATCGCTTACATCGGCCTGCGAAGTGCGGATGGCTTCGGAGAGCCGATCATCGATCGGTATCACCTCATAGATCGCTTTTCGTCCCCGATAACCGGTGTAGTAACATTTCTCGCAACCGGCCGCTTCGTATGGTTCGTGGCAGGCCGACGTCGCTTCTCCATCCACGCGATCGTCTGCCCGGGGAGGAGGACCTCCTCCTTTCAATCGGCCGGGTCCGCCGGCTGTTCCACACGGGACGGAAGAATCGCCCGACAGGAGCAGCGACCGCTCCTCCGCACGCAATGTCGCTTTCCGTTTGCAGTCCGGACAAAGTAAGCGCACCAGACGCTGCGCCACACAAAGATTCAAGGTTCCGGAGAGCAGGTAGGGGTGTACGCCCATGTCGCCGAGTCGTGCCACACTGCCCCAGGCACTGTTCGTATGGATGGTCGAAAAAACCAGATGACCGGTAAGCGAACTGCGGATGGCCATCTCGGCCGTGTCGTTATCGCGAATCTCGCCGAGCATGATGATGTCGGGGTCCTGTCGCAGAAACGTGCGGAGTGCCGCTCCGAAAGTCAGTCCGATCTCCTCCTTGAGTTGCACCTGATTGACCCCCTCGAGCGTGTACTCTACGGGATCCTCGATCGTCAGAATGTTGCGTGCTTCGTCGTTGAGTCGGCGAAGGGTCGCATAGAGGGTCGTACTTTTGCCCGAGCCAGTGGGACCGGTGATCAGCACCAACCCATGCGGACGCGAAACGGCCGCCACATAATCTGCCAACTGTCGCTCCGTGAAGCCCAAATTGGCCAACTCGAGCAACTCGACATGACGGGTCAACAGTCGCATCACCATCTTCTCCCCGTAAATCGTCGGAAGTGAAGAGACCCGCACATCGAATTTCATGGACTCCCGGTTGTAGAAAATCCGGCCGTCCTGCGGCAGCCGTTTTTCGGAGATGTCGAGATTCGAAAGAATCTTGATCTGGTTTACGAGCGAAGCGTAATTTTGTCGATCGATGACATAGCGTTCCACCAGTCGTCCGTCGATTCTCATGCGGATGCGGCATCGTTCCTCGTAGGGTTCGAAATGGATGTCGCTCGCATAACTCGCAAAGGCCTCGCCGATGAGTCCCATCAAAAAGCCCTGTCCACCGCCGATTTGTGCGAGCGAAAGGCCTACATCCGGCGCTGTCCGACTTGCGTTTTCCTTGCGGTAATATTGACCGAGCAGCTTCTGCAACTCTTCCACTTCGAGCTCTTCGACCGATACTCTCCGACCGGTCAATACCTCCAGTTCGGCGATGGCATCGGTATAATCACGGCCCTGTTCACCATAACAAACCAACTGCTGTCCCTGCTCCGAAAACGGCACGAGACGATATTCCCACGCTTGCGAAGGAGTCAGACATTGCAGAACCTCGGTCGGAATATGTGCGGAAACCCCCATTTTCCCCTATCCACGAGCCAATTCGACAACCACATGGAGAATCAAAAAAGTTCCCAACGTTCCTACCAGAGGAATCGTCGCAGGCCGTCGTCCAAGCCGAGTCACGATGCTCCACCACAGCAACGATCCCACAGCGCCGACCAGCAGGAAAAAGAGGTAGTCGCGCAGGTCGAAAAACGGCGTGAGTAAAAGCACAAATACGAGGTCTCCAGCGCCTACGTAATCTTTTGGGTGCAGTCCCGTCTTTTTTTTGCGCAGAAGCAACCATCCGAAAATCAGCGACGACAACACGATCAGCAGCGCCAGATTGAACCCGGTCCGCCACAGGGTTGTTCCGATGCCGTATTGCAGGAGGCTGCAACCGATTGTCGCGACACCGAAAGCCGCGAGCCACACAACGGATACGCTGCGATGGCGAAAATCGCTAACGGCCAATACGGAAACCGGTATAAGAGGCACGAGTGACCACATGGATGCACTAATCTTTTATTGTCTCCTTGAGCTCCTTGTCCTGATCGATCTCCCAGACATTGTACTCCCCATCGCCATCGAAATCGACTACGGCCGTAGCCGTAGCACGGAAGGTAGTGGCCGTCGCCTCGACGATCTCGATCCGATAATTGGCATGGCCTCCGTCGGTCACCAGTTTCTGCTGCTCGAAGCCCAACTCATCCAGTGAATTGCTATACCGCGAATAGGTGTAAAAATTGCTCTTCTGCAGCGAGTGTAAAAAGGCCAGTTGCTGTTGAGCCTCCGTACTTTTCGCCTTCGAAATCAACGGCATCAGATTGGGCAGTGCGATCAGCACGAGGATACCGATAATCACCAGTACGACCAGCAACTCCGGCAGTGAAAAGGCAGAGCACCGCGAATGAAACAACTTTTTTTGCAATAAAAACTTTTCCATATCGGCCAGAATATTAATTTGGATCCTTTTCCTGGAGAATCCAGCTTCGAAACACTCCTGATAATTTCTTTTCGCGAGATTACCCAAAAAACAAAAAAAGAGTAGACCACTACCGTGTCTACTCCTCTATTTATTTTCGTAGATGCCTGTTAACTAATCGTTTAATTTTTCTCCAGCTTCTCTGAAAACGTTTCTCAGATGGTCCAAATACGGAGTCGGATTCCGTTTACGCTCCAGAAGCACCCTTTTCCTTTTATACGGCTCTTTCACCCGAAAATTGAGCAGCTGTTCGAACTGCCTCACGAAATCGAGAAAATGTACCGGAGTTCCATCGTTTCGCGTAATCTTCCCGCTAAAAAAGAGGGCACACACGACCTCGAAAATCTGATTGACCTGTCCTGTCCACTGAAAAGGGGAACGGGATGGCGCCAATTGAGGCAACTCTGTCGATAACATCCCGCTACGCAACTGTTCTCGAGCCGTTTCGATCTCGATATCGAGCAGCTGTATGACATAGTCGTAATGCGACGAAGAAAAGAGACGGCTTTTCTTTTCGGCATCCATCTGTGTCGTGATTCGAACCTGCTCCAAGATCTGCAGCCGTTTCAAAGGGTGGGCGACTGCAGCATACAGTTGTTTGACACCTTCCGAAAAAGAGATAAAAAGATCTTTCGGATCAAACAGTCCACCGGTCGTAACCGCTTTTTGTTCGACCAAACTAATCGCATCGCTTAACGCACTTTGCATCATGAAAAAGTCTTTCATAACATTTAAATAATTTGGGATAATATAAAGTTCTCGACAGGCCGTCTCAATCAGCCATTTGAGTGAAATAAATATAAGAAATATTTCAAAAGGGCGTACAATTAATAAAAATAGTCCGGAGCAATTATTTCTTATAAAATCGTAATAGACAAGGCTTAATAAGATTCAAAAAAAAATTGTGCCTGTTTCATGAAACAATTGTATTGCACAACACCTGTACATTACAATACAAAACGGAAACGATCTCGTATCCGAAACGAAATGAAGGTTTGATTGCCTGTTTCGACCTCTTCTTTCAAGCGCGCAGAATAAAAACATTTTCGAATAAATAATTAATAATCAATATGTTGTAAAATAAATTCACCCTCTTTACCCCTCCCATGCCCTGATTTATTTTTCATTTCTCCATAGACTTGTTGCACAGGGGAGAGAGTGTGAACCGCAAAGGGACAGAGACCCTTTCAATCTGCCCGGATCCCATCGGGCAAATGTCCGAGGTCCATTACAGATCGATTCAACAGAATTTCCCGCTCCGTGCGAAGAACCAATGTATTACTAAATCCAAATAAAATGAAAAAAGAAGCGACCTTTCCAATCAGAAGATGTTTTCTCTCTCTGATTCTCACGGTTCTGGCCATCACGGTCCAGGCACAAGACTTATCGACGGTTGCAGAGGCCCGTCCTCAAGAGGTGAAACTGGGTACACCGGAAGCGCTGACCATGGTCCGCGACATCCAGATACCGGCAACCTACAACACCGGAACGCTGAATGTTCAGGTTCCGCTCCATCAATTCATCTATGCAGGCGCAACCGTATCCGTTGGCCTCTCCTACAACACCTCCGGCATCAAGGTAGACGACGATCCCACGATCGTGGGCCTTGGTTGGCGACTGAATGCCGGTGGCTCCATCGTTCGGGCGGTACGAGGTAATTATCCGGACGGATACGGATGTACGAAATGCACCGGCATGGTCTCTCCGAACTCCTCCTGGACCTACAGCGAATTCGATACCCGCATGGAGGATTGGTACGACACCGAACCGGACCTCTACTACTTCACAACTCCCACATGCAGCGGCATGTTCCTGCTGGACGAAGATTCGAAAGTCGTTCAGGTTCCCTATCAGAACCTGAGCATTACGGTTAATGACGATGCTTCGGGAGGTTATTTCGTTATTCGGGACTACGAAGGAAATGAATATGTATTCGGCTTAAGCGACAACTCGAAAGATATTTCCACCCAAATGAAACTGAAATGGAATAAGTGGAATGCAGAGTACGAAACCGACAGCTACGAATACATATCGGCGTGGCACCTGTCCCACATCCGGCGAAAAGGAGTTGAAGTGGCGCAATTCTATTACGAACCGGCCGATACTCCGCTCACTGTCGAAAGCAAAAGCCAGACAAAAACATATTGGGTTCCAAATACAAGCAACAACTACTTTGAATATATTGCAACGAATCGTGAAGCCGGCAAGGTAGACCAAAACATCAGCAAAGTGGTGACCGAGCCGAATTACCTGCAATCGATCGTATGGCCCGGCGGAGAAATGCTCTTCGAAGTAGAAGACCATGCCTTACAAAGAATAACTATCCAGGACAAACTGGGCGAAGAGTATGCTACGGACATCGAGTTCGGATACGGTACCTTTTTCAACGGACTGTTGAAACTGGAATCGGTCTATGAAATCGATCCCATAACGGGAAATACGAATCATATTGCCGAGTTTCTCTACAACGAACGGAAAGTGCTTCTGAAAGACAGCCGTGCCCATTTCGACCATTTCGGTTACTACAACGGCTCGCGGGGTGCAGTAACTTACAACGTCCGCCACATCAACGGCATGTATGACGTATTGAGTTACGTCTTAACGGGTAAAGATCCGGATCTCTATTACACGCAAAACAACTCCCTGCGCAAAATCATCTATCCGTTCGGCGGATACCGCGAATTCGAATACGAGCTCAACAAAGCATCCGATCCGGACTACGGGTTGTACGGAGCCATGTTCACAGCATCGGGACTGCGCATACGTAAAATAACGGAGAAAGCGTACGCCAATGCAACTCCGGCCGTAACAGAATTCCAATACGGTACTGCTGTGGTCAGCGGATTCCTCAATGGGGTAGGTACGCGGTCGAAACACATGCCGAACTACGTGACCAGCCTATCGAGAGGAAGCGATGGGAATCTCTATTATAGCATATCGAACAAATGCCCGGTCACGTTGACCGACATGGATGGGACGATCGTGCAGTATCCGATCGTATGGGAGATTCTTCCCGACGGCTCCAAAAACGAATACAAATACACCTCTCACGACGATTTCCCCGATGAACCGATCCAAAAACGATCGGCGCTCAGAAGTTCGGACGCCTGGGTCGATGTAGAGCAGGGGCCCATTGCCCCCACCACATTCCATTACGTGCGTGGACTTCTTGAAGAGAAATCGAGCTACGACAACACGGGAGCTCTGGTCTCAAGAGAAAAAAGCCTCCACTATCTTGGAGATATTAAGAACAGCGTCGACGTGATTCTTCCCACGCGCGGACTCGTGGCAGGGAACCGGGTCGATCCCAGCAATATTGAGTCGGATCAATATCTTTTCCTCAAATACAAATGGTATTCCCAACCCATTCTCGTGGAGATCAGCGAAACCGTAGGAACGAAATATTCGGCTACCTCTTACACCCGGTACGTCTACGACAGTATCTATGGAGTCCCCACACTGACCACCCGTACGGATGCAGAAGGGAATGTTTATGAAACCTACATCCGCTATCCATTCGACTACTGGGCAACCGACCAGGATGAATTCAGCCCTGTTATTCAAGGGATCAAGGCGTTGCAGGAAGCGGGCCGATGGGCCGAGCCGATCGAAACCGTCACATTCCGCAACGGCATCGCCATATCGGGAACGATCGCAATCTACACGACGGATCAAGCACTGCTCTCCGAAATCAAATACCTGCCGCAAATAGGTATCTCCAAAGAGGATTTTACCTTTTCCTACTCTTCCATCCTGGAAGATTTCGTCTGCGATCCGCATTACAAGACCGATATCATCTGCTACGATTTCGACGACCAGAAGAGACCTCTCTCTTTCCGCAAACGCAACGGAGAGATCAACTCCGTTGTTTACGACCACGCAGGCAACATCATCGCTTACGTGGAGAATGCGCGCCACAGTCTCGATCCCACGCTGAATACGGTATTTTTCTCCAGTTTCGAATCGGTCGGCAATAGCAATCTCTATCTCGGCGATTATGTCGGGCAAACACTGGCCAAAAGCGGCGATTATGTCGGGAAATCGTCCATTACAATTCCGATATCCAACCAGAACGAACCCTATTCGGTTTGCTACTGGCGCAGTACGGATAACGGCGCGACCTGGACAAAAAACGAATACACCGTTCCTGGCAACAGCGGCAACGTAACGATCTCGGCCTCCTCTTCGAGCTGGATCGACGAAGTAAGCGTATTGCCCCTCGACGCCCGAATCAACACGGTTGCCTACGGCAGCAATTACAACAAGATACTCTCCTCGACCGATCCCAATGGGAAAACGGCCTATTACTTCTATGATGTTTTCGGACGCCCCCATTCCACAAGGGATCAGGATAAAAATTATGTGGAAATGTATGAATTGAATTTCTAAATAAGACCCCAGCCATGAAGACCTTGAAATATCATATACTAACTGCCTTGACACTCCTGTTCGCTTGTGCGACAGGTCGTGCACAAGCCCCGGTCGATTACGAAGATTTTCTGGATCTTTCCAAAATCTCCACCCATGTCTCACCGACGATTGTTCCTGCGAGCGAAACATCCTGGCTCTATCCTACCACTTTAGGAAGCCTTACAGGATGCTATATCGACGATTGGATTGCCCTTTGCGGCGACGATGAAGACACGCCCGAGGTCAGTGCCGGATCGTGTCCCATAGAAGATGTGGAGATCGAAGGCACCGGACTCCGTGTCTATTTCGGAGCGACGGGAGGCTCGGGCAAATTGATCGTATCGATAAAAATACCGGAGCGAAACGACTCCCTGAGAATTGCCGTAGTTTATTTTCAAAAGGCGTTCCCAACTGTTACAACCGAACCCGATCCGTCCTACAATCTCGGATCGAAAAATTTCTCCATCTATTCGTTCGTCGACAGTACGGGACAAACCTCCGTCCAGTCGAAGAGTTTCATCGACGGCTTCGGGCGCGTCCTGCAGACCAGTCTGGTCGACGGCTCTCCGACCGGCGGAGATATCATCAACATCGTGGAATACGACTCCCGGGGTAGGGAGTCGAAAACCTACATGCCCTTCGTAGCCGACACCTCCGGATCCTTGCTCTACTCTCCGGTCTTTCAACAGAGCTATTACGCGGCCAAATACAACGATCAGACCAACTCCCCCTACGCCTATACCAAAACCGAATACGACGGCTCTCCGCTTAGCGCCGTTACACGAACCAGCGAGGCCGGAGCCGACATCAGTTCGGACGGACCGAATGGCGGCAGCCCGATCTTGACGGAATATCGCCAAAACGGAAGTGCAGACAGCGTCTGGCGATTCGAACTCGACTCGCTCGATCCGGGAAAAGTCTACAAGCGGGGTTACTACGCCAACGGGCAACTGCAGGTCACTACAAGTTACATGCTCTATCAGGACGAAGTATTCGACCATGCGGAAAAATACACGGATGCGGCCGGGCAAGACATTCTGGTAGAGAAAGCCAATTCGGACGGACGCGTCTATTACGTATACGACAACTTCGGACAGCTCTGCTTCACCATTCCGCAGGTTTGTGCCGACTCCATGTCTTACGATGTGGCCTACAATGTCGACAACCCGCTCATTGCCCGCTACTGCTACCACAACGTCTATGACTCCGAAGGGAACCTCATTCGGGAATACAATCCGGGAGCGGAACCCAAAATTTACATCTACGACAAACTGAACCGACTGATCCTGGTCCAGGACGGAAACAGACGTCAAAACGACGAATGGGTCTTCTCGAAATACGACGTATACAATCGGCCTGTTCTGGTCGGGATTCTTTTCGGCGGCTCCGAAGAGGAGCATCGCACGCAACTCGCTCAAAGCACGCTCCTGCATGAGAGCCGATCGAACAGCTCCGCTGCCCTCCACCTCTACACCAACCAGTGTTATCCCGTACTCACCGACTCGAACTCGGAGATCTACGGCATCAATTACTACGACGATTACGACTGGTCGGATATCTCCTGGACAGACAATGTCACGTCGGCCAACTACGATGTCAAAGGAATGGCGACCCGAACGAAAACCCGGGTTCTCGGCGAAGACAAGTGGCTCAATAAAGTGATCTATTACGATGCCAAATACCAGGTGGTCAAAACCTATGCAGACCTCTATCCCGACGGCACGGAGACCTATTCTGCCCGTTACGACTTCCGAGGCAATACCCTTTACGAAAAAGTCGAGCAGCAGATCGGGCAGAATACCGAGGGTTACGAACGCTTCTTCTCCTATGACCTGCAGGGGCGGTTGCTCAAAGTTCAGCAACAGGTTATGGGCGATACAGTGAACAACCTGGTGGACATCGTCACCAACACCTACGACGACCTGGGCGAACGAAGCTCGTGGCGTCTGCATGACTCACTCCAAGGGCCCCAGACGATCTATCGCAGGAACCTCACAGGGACACGCCATGACTATAACGGAGCGTTCACTTCCCGACTTCGATACGGATCCGAGGGGAATCAGTTCGACGATCCGCAACCCTATACGCGTCTGACCCGACACTCCTGGATATCGGAGCTCGGCAACAACGGTTACGCCTACCGCTACGACGAGAACGGGCAACTTGTCGAAGGAGCCTATCTCAATGTAATCGGGTCGTCCGACACACAGGACGAATACTATACGCTGACCCAGAACAGTGTCCAGATGGAGTACGACGACAGGACGGGCAACATCCTGAGCATTACACGGTCGGGCAAAAAGATGCCCATGACCTACGAAGGTTACCGCATGCTCACGGCCCAACCGTACGGCGAGGAGGAGTCGGAAGAGTTCCTCTACGACGACAACGGCAACCTGATTTACGACGGTCTGGCTCGTCAGCACTATGTTTTCAATACCGTAGACAGACTCCAGGAGGTGTGGGACACGGGTACGCCGGACCCCGTTGCGGTCGACACCACCGTTTGGCTCACCTACAACCGCACCGAGAATCCGACTCTTTGGGCTTCGCTCCACAGCCAGTTCCCCGACTACTTCACCGAAGAGGGATACATTCGGGAGGAATACCGGGTTCAGAAGCCGGACGGCACCTTCTACCTGATACCGACGCAATATCCGTCGCTTGCAGATTCGGCAGCCGTTGCAGCACTCAATGCGGGACTCGGACACACTTCGACTTTCCTCGGAGGGTCACCTCAAACTCTTCTTACGGTCAACTGTCCGATAACGGAGGAAATAGATACTAATTATTGGATACTTTTCTACCAAGCCTCATATGATGATCCTGATGTCTTACATAATACTTTCCCTGATTATTTCGATGAAATCGGTCATATATATGAGCGTTATAGGATCATTGGTCGTTGTTATATGATCCCCCAAAAATATGCTATTTTAACCTCAGAAGGTTATATAGAAAGTATATCGAATAGAGGTTATAGACTATTCTCATATGATAATACACCACCTACCCCCGGTTACGTACCGAAACAATGGGAAACATTTGACAACGAAGTCGAGATCGAGGTTCTTACCGACAAATTTGTCCGATTCGAGATTGACGAGGACATTGCTTCAGATCCGGCCTACTTTGAAGAAACTTATGGCCTTTTCCCAAAATATTTCGAGACATACACCAATATAATACGCGAAGAATACCGCATACGGGATAACTACTATTACCTTCCGGTCGAATATCCGGAGCTTTTAAATCCGTCCAATTTGGCATTTTTTTACACTGTCGAATGGGAGATTGTGGATGAGTTCCCGGGAGTAGCCACGACGCCTCCTGACACGATTTTCATCGCCACGGGCGAGAGCAAACGGATGGAGGCCGTCTACGATGGTCAGGGCAACAAGCTTGCTGTGCGGTTCTTCGAGGATGGCAGCGCCACTTCGGGCATCTACTATAGCGGCAACATGGTCTACGCCTCCAACGGGAACGACAGCATCCGGAGTTTGCGCGACATGTCCATGCCGGAGGGGGTTGTCAAAAAGAGTTCTCAGGGCTATTCCTACTACTATTTCTATTGCGACTACTTGGGCAACGTCCGTACGGTGACCCGCATGTTCAAAGCCAGAGGCAGCCGCTATGTTTCGACCTCCACCGAACAGATGACGAACTTCGATCCGCTTGGACTTGCATTGAATTTGCAGAATTTGGATAAAAATCCATATCTTTATAACGGCAAGGAGTTTTACGATGGATTTTCGGACGCATATGCGGGAGTTTACGATTTCGGGGCACGTTATTACAATCCGCTTTTCGGTCGATGGTTCGCCCACGACCCGGAGAAGGAGTGCATCAACCCCTATCTCTACTGCGGGAATAACCCCATTATGCTAATCGATCCTAATGGCCTGGCAGCAATACTCAGGGGTGATCCCTCTGCTATGGCCATGTATGTTAAACAGTTATCAATTGGCACAGAAGGCATTAACCTTTATATAAAGGAGGACGGCATACTGTCATATGCTATACAAGAGGGGGTGCAATTAAATGAACAAGCAGCCATGATTCAACAAATAATAGATAATCCAAAAGTTACTGTTGACATAACACTGAGACGAATTTACCATGATGAAGGAACAGGCGGTATATTTGGCGGCAGTACATATGATGCGCTGAGTGGAAAAGCGACAGCCTATCAAATTGTTGACCCCTATTTTTTACAAGATTTTGATGCAGCCCTAAATGAACGGGGAAAAGAAGGGGGAATTGGGGCTTTCCATGAACTTACAGAAGCTTATGAAGGAGCAAAAATGGCTATTGATCAAGGACGTAATGTCGGAAATTCGCAAACAGATAACGCAAGCTTTTTGGAAGCTCATTCCCGCGCATCTGAAGTACCTGAGGTTTCTTGGAGCTTTTTAGATAAAAAGGGAAGGTATATTAGCGAGACTGCTAGTCCCGAGAAATTACAAACAATCAAATACGTCCAATATTGGTATAAAGACAGCAATAGTAACGAAGAGTATGAGATTACAACTTATGGTATAAAAGATATTTGGCCTACTTTTCCATGGGAACCTAAATAAAATTTTCATTTCCCCCATTTATTTACATCTGAATGCCATGCCGTTATGCTATTATGTGCTAACGTATCAAAAGAAAAATTCCGATTTTGATTATTTAAAAAATAGAGAAGCATAAGCCTCCAGGATAGCATATATATTTCTATGGGCGTAAAGGATGATGGGGCTAAAAACTACTCATCCAAACTTTTTTCAGCCCCAAAGTTCCCGAAAACTTTGGGGCTTTCATTGAAATGTTTTATCTTTATATCCACACAAAGTTTCATCCCTCGAACTCCCCGATTCCCCAGGAATCGCAAAAAGACGATCACGCCATGAAAACAAAACTATCTCTCTTCCTGGCCACACTTGTTTGTGGGACAGGCTTGGCTCAAACCCATCTCTATGGGTCTTATGATAACATTGCGTTTACCACTTATCTCTCTCTGAAAATCTACGACAATCACTTTATCGTCACCAGAATACCAATCCCCTACTACAACAATCCCTCCGTCCACTACAGAGGAGAACCCCCAAAATTTTTCATCTATGCCCAAGGGACCTTTACTTGGGTCAACGATCGATTCATCGAGATACACGCAGAATCGCCCAAATCCATTGTGGACCGATCGATTAAAATGACCCAGACAAAATACAAAAAAGCCGAGCAGCTTACTGTGGTTTTAAAAACACCTATCCCAAATGATCTTAACGCACAAATCTTCTATTCGACTGACGATACGATCAACTGCAACATGTCGGTGGCCATGACTCCTGTCTGCGACCTGGAGAATTTGGCCAAGCACCATGTTGTTTCGCTGCCCGCAAATACAAAAAAATTCTATATTAAGGTAATTCCTAAAGACACCTATTTTATTTTCGGAAGAAGACCTTCCAATTATCGTTATTACAACACGCCGCTCGTCGAGGTGGGGAAAGACATCGGTCGGATCTCCATCAAAATCCCTGAACTGAAGCGCTCTTTTTTCACCTGTTTCCTCGTCGACGGGGACTATGCCTTGGTAGAACATGATACTGTCTGCTGGAGAGGGGCAAAGTATCCCAAATGCCATAACCTCAAAGCCATAAAAATAAAAAATGGAGAGATGACAAAAGAAATTTGGTCCCGAGCGCGAAAGAAACATGCGACTACGGTGTTTCATGTCGATAAGCCGGACAGCCTGCCCACCGACCTCAGCGGTGTCTATTATGATAACACCGGGCGACGACTGGAGCTTTTCAACGACAAATTTCTGTTCGTTGCCCATCCGGACAGCTCCTGGCAGTGGTACGACACAATCTATGCCGAGGCTACGTATTCCCGCGAAGATGAACAGTTCATCCAACTCCACGCAGAGTCCCCGTATGCCAAAATAAAAAGGACCATCGAATACTCCTCAATGATCGACGAATCGAAATCCGACAGCATCGACTTTTACCTGAAACTGCCGAATATCGGAGACATCAAACTTGATGGATGGTTATCCTCAGAAATCGATATCGAAGGTCCCGCATGGAAATCTCACTATGAAGATGTCGATTTTGAATACGTCCAAGGCGACACAGCCCCGATTAAACTGCCTCCGGGCAAACAGATATTAGACATCTACATGAGTTTAAAAGAACCGATTGCCCCTATTCCTCCCGACAGCATAGAGAACACTAATTTCGGTCCATCCGACGTCTCCTTTGAATCAATTGAAATTACAGATGATAATACCAGTCAATACACCGTCACCATACCCGGCCTCGATCCATCCTATTTCGGTGAATACCGTGTGGACGGCGATTTTGTCCGCATCAAGCAGGACACGTTGATCTGGCAGGGACGCACATTCGTGAAGAGCAAGCTGCAGCGAGACATCGAATACATCGCGGGCAAGGAGGCGGCTCGGTCGAAAGACAAGGCTCCATCGTCCGACCGAACGACGGAAGGGCAGGGTAGTCCTCAGGCAACACCGCCAACCCGCCCCAAGAGCCCCGCAACCAAGTGACATCTTCACCAATTGCCGCGACAACACAAACACCCTGAACTACTAAAGCCAACAATAAAAACAGAACAATGAAACGAGTTCACATCTTGCTGATGATGCTACTATGCGCCTGGTCAACTCATGCCCAAAAAAAACTGTCGTCAGAATTTGGGCGAATGGAGATTAGCGGTGATTCTATTATGATGACCCGATGGGGACATCGCTTCTATGGTACAGAAAACTTCTCCGAAAAATATTCATTCAAAAAAATCGGGGAACACTTTATCGAATTGAATGGAGAACCGTTGCCGCTTATGGCGGCTGAAGGCACGAAAATCTCTCAAAAAAAAGATCCGGGCCTGACAGACGAAGCTACAACCGTTCGTTTTTCATTCCCCAAAGATTTTACCGATGAGTTTTTAAATCCCAAGTGGCCTCTGTCCAATCTGTTCATACGGATCAACGATACGTTGATCCGTATGAATTGCGCCCAACAGGGCTATAGCGAAATCCTTTTACCCGCCAATACAGACAAAATTTCATTCCGCCTGTATCCAGAAGATTTCTCTGCAAACCATTATTACCATGGGTTATGGAAGCAATCTTTTTCCTTGCACTATTACGATTCGCCGGAATATGAAATCGATCCAAGCAACAATCTGGTGGAAATATACGTACCCATTCCCGCCACTTATTTCGACATTTTTTATACAAAAAATGAATTCGCTCAAGTTACAGACACTTCGATCCATTGGAAACATGTCACATACAAACCGCCCAAAAAAAAACCATATATTGAGAAAAACGATATCCCTGAGGATTGGGCAAAAGACACTATTGTGATTCGATGCCCTACAAAGTTCGAGGGTGTCTATTACGATGTAAAGAACAACGGCTACCGAATATCCTTAACGGGAAATCGATTCTACTACATCGAACCCAACGCCGGTTGGGCGAATGACACATTGGCCATCTGCAAATTCGATATAGTCGACGAAGAATTTATCTACATTAAATATCCCCATCTGATTTATGAGGCTTCGGTTATTTTGGGAACAAAGATAAAATCCTACAGGGGTTTCTTTTGGCCCCGCAAGAACATAAGGGTTCGTTTTTCATTTCCTAATACAAAAACCAAATTGCGCATAGAATATCACGCGAAGAATAAAATAGAGGAAATTATCTATCCGACCGACTCCATCGTCTGGATAAGCAAGAAAACCGACTATTTCAGCTATTTCATCAAACCAGCAGACACACTGCCCAAAATGCATGATCCGATCGGACTATTTTATGGGGTAAGAGAATTTCCCAATTTTGGATCAGACATTAATGATAACATTCGGTTTTTCACCAATGCAATTGACATCGAGGTTCCGCTCGACGACTCCTATTTCGAAAGATACTACATCGAAGGAGAGTATGTCCGCGTGCACAACGACACGATCTCATGGAAAGGCCGGAGCTTCGTAAAAAAGCAACAGAAATAAGGCCCAAACTATTGATTGGATTACAAGAGAGAACCTATAAAAAAATAAAACCTTTTTTTAAATATAAATTATTAAAAATTAAATCATTATGTCAGTAGAAGATTCGAATGTAATTGATTTTCTCCAAGAGAAAGAAGACAATGATTTCCAAAAACATGGAATGTTCTGAGAATACGTTGGACAGAGAGAGGATCATACGCTTAAAAGAGGAATCGAAATACGTTAGACAGAGAAAATCAGGATTTGTGTTACACACTTCATCATTTTATTCTATTTTTGTCTTATGGGATATCGTTAATACAATAAATAAATATTTGCCAGTATGAAACATCCCCTATTACTTTCCTATCTGATAACTCCATTGCTTCTTATTTTTACATCGGGAGTTATCTCTTCATGTAAAAATGAGGCCAGCTCAGAAAACTATCCAACACCTCCTGCATCCGAATTCACAGCGGTGGAAGCTGATGCCCAAATCACGTTGAGTTGGAAAGCTCCCGAAAGCCAATTCGTCAGCGAATACTCTCTAAGTTGGATACCGGGAGACGGTAACGTAACTCTTCCCGCCGAAGTGAAAACTTATACAGCCAGTCAGCTAACCAATGGGACCGAATACACTTTCACATTAAAAACCGTCTATAAAAACGGCGTATTATCTGATCCCGTGACCCAAAAAGCAACACCGAAAGCAGCAGAGGTCTCCGCTCCGGAGAACTTTACAGCCAAACCGGGAGACGGAGAGGTCTCTTTGTCATGGAGTCCGGCGACAAGCGGCAATATAAAAGCATATCTTCTTACCTGGACTCCAGGGGAGGGGAATGTACTACTCCCGGCAGAAACGACATCGTATACTGTCACTCCTTTAACCAATGGCACTTCATACACGTTTACAATTGCGGCAGTCGACAATGAAGACCGTAAATCAGCGTTTGTTTCCAAAAACGCAACTCCACAAGAAGAGGCTTTCGAAACATGGCCCGAAGAGGGTATGGAGAATGTTGTATACATCAATAACGGAATTATACAGTTAGGGGTGGATATGGATCGGGGTGGTTCCATTTTCCATTTTTCGGATGTCGACACCAAACGCAATTTGCTGAATCATGCCGACGAAGGCCGATTCATGCAACAATCTTATTATGGCGAGGCAGACGGCAGTAACTGGAACGGTACCCCTTGGGTATGGAATCCTATTCAGGGAGGAGGCTGCCACGGCGAAAAAGCTCGTGTACTCTCACAGAATATCACCCCGACCTCAATCAATATCGTTTCCGAACCGGTCCATTGGGCCAGTGGCGAAGCATTGCCCGAATGCGAAATGGAAGAGACGATCACGCTTGACGGACGCATCGCACATATTCACTACACCTTCCGCAACAACGGACCCGGCGCAACGGCCCATACAGCGACCCATCAAGAAGTTCCTGCCATCTTCATGGATAATGCTCTGAGCAATCTGGTTTTCTATTCGGGAGACAAACCATGGGTCAACGATGCGCTCACACGATATACTCCTCCATCCCAAACGTCTACAACGATCGTCAACGAAGAGCGCACACGCACGGAGCATTGGGCCGCATACGTTGATGATAACGATTGGGGACTCGGCGTATATACACCCGGAACTCCGCAAATGACCCTCTATCGGTTCGGTCTCGGATCAGGACCAACCAGCGGAGCATGTTCCTATTTTGCTCCGATCCGTACCTTTGCCATCACCAAGGATTTGGTCTTTGAATATGACGTGTATTTATACATCGGAACAGTCGATCAAATCAGAAATACGTTCTATGAGATTCGTTCAGAGGGTTGGGAGATCGACGACTCCGGATTCCCTGCCGGATATTTCTATATCAAAGAATCTGATCAGGTCTCCGTAACCGATAACGACTACACGGGACCTAACGGCTCGTTTACCCTCGAAACGACAGGGGCAAATTCATCCGTTACTACCCAAAGAGTCGCTGAGAACATCTCCGATCAAGTATTGACTTTCCGATATAAATGCGACAAAGAGGTCGGACTATCTGTTAAAATGGAGGATAATGCAATAAAGACACGTATTATGCCCCTCTCTCCGACCTCTGACTGGAGCGTCTACTCTTTCGATCTGGGGAATCTGATTTCCGAATCGGGATGGGGAAGTATCGGTTCTCGAATCCAGATATTTCTCGACACCGAAACCGGGACTCAAATCGACATTCAGGAAATGCATATGCGTCCGCGCACGAGCGAAGAAGAGAATATGGCTTCCGCCCTATTTATTGCATTCACAGGACCGGAAAACCAACTCGCACAATTCGAAGATCTGACGGATTACTTCAGCTATTCAACCGGATACTCATACCTTTACAAGGCCAAGATCGGCGCCGGTGATCCGTATATTGTCACTGCACCACGTTCTCGCGCCATTGCCGATGATGAAAATAAGCTTTCGTTCGAATACAAATGTGTAAAGGGTGGATCCATTGAACTCTTCTTTAAAATCGTTGCGGGTTGTTCTGTCTCCGGATTAAATTTTCCTGCAGCCAATGACTGGACCCCGATTACATTCGATTTGACGGAGGGGAAAGCCAATGTTCTGCGTAACGATCCTTCCGCCCTCAATTCCGGCAATCAAATGCGGTTTGACATCAATGGGATCAATGGAATTCCATTATATATCCGGAACATCCGTATTCACAAATAGATCTGCAAAATCATTCTACTACAAATACGAACAATTAGGAAAAGAGCTCTGTCGAAACAGACAGAGCTCTTTCCTATTTTTTGCTTGTCCGCTATTTTATCGATCGGGAGCCCCAGACTAACCAACAGGATAGCCGTTGACAACGCGCCGAGGATGATTGGATGCCGACACGGATTTCGAACAGGACAATGGGGCAATTGAAGTGTAGTTGCTGAATGTTTTCTCGTTTTTCAGGTTAGGGAAGGAAGGGTGTGTTGGAAATTGTTTTTGCAATGCGATCATAAACAACGACGCTCAATGGATCGGGTTGTCCCGTGAGCACAGACCCGTTTCCCGTCGGTCCGGTCCAATGGTTCCGGCAGAGTCCAGAATCGGTTTTTGCCTCCTCGAGCCACCTCCAGAACGACCGACCTCTCCCGATCAATGCATCCAGAAGATCTATCCCATCGATATTTTTTAATTAAAAATCCATGATAAGCGGAACGCTATTTTCCTGGGCAAATCGAGCAGCCCGGTAGAAACGTGAGAAGGCGAACTTGGCAAGCGATTCGGTATCGTAATAACCCGATGCCGGCTCCACCATGGAAAAGCCCTCCTTCAACTTCGTCCTTTTCTCATCTTCGGGTTCGTATCCGGCTAAATCGAACCAACTGTCTATGGTCTCATCGTCTGCTTTCCAACTTAATTCGTTGATCTGTTTCAACTCTTTGATCAGACAGTTTGTCGTGTAGAATGTACCCATTCCGCCCGAGAGCAAACCTGTCTTGACCGCTACATCGATCTCCAAAGGAAGCCAGTAATTGATTCTGTGGATCAACGACCATCCGAGCGTCGAGTTGCTGGGGATACGTTGCGAAATCTCGAAATCCTTGAATTGAGCCGTCTTGCTGAATTTCTCCGGAAACGGTTCATTCAAAGAGAGGCACGCGACATACAGCAACAGGGCATTAAAAGCCGGCCAGTCGGGTTTGTTCGTGTAGTAAGGACGTTCGTTGTCTTCCGGCCACGGTTCGACAGAGAACCCCTCCATGCGAAGGGCCTCGAGCAAGTTGTCCCGCCAGGTCTCGACCATCGGCAAGATCTCTTCGACGGGCAACACTTCTGAATTTTGTACCGGAGTGATTTTCTTGTAATCAAAACCGAACTCCTCGCACCATTTCTGAGCCTCGGTTTTCCAGTTGCCCGCATAGTAACGGGTAAACGTTCCGGCATACAGATCCATTCCCATAGCTTTCTAAATTCAAGGTTTATTCTTTGAATCCGATCAGATGCGACACCCTATCAGGCGATCAAAAAGAAGACTGTCCAAACAACCTTTGAGCGACACATATGCTCGGATCAACGCATCACGGCAACATGCTTAGAGGCAAGCCGCTTACTTCGAAGGGATACCTGTTTTTGTAAAAGTACCGATTGAAAAATTAAAAAGCAAATGAAACTATTCCGCGTTGGTTTTCTTGTCGGGAATCGGGTAGGGCAGATTGGCCGCCTCGTCACCCATCTGTTCCAGATAGGCGTCATACATATCGAGGATCCAGGCGTCGTTCTCGTTGGCTTCCTTTTTGTGGACCTTGCCCTCGGGCCCTTTGAACCACTTTTTGCAGAAATCCTGCAGACCCGGGTAGCGATCCTTCATCAGCACGGAATTGACCAGTATGTAGGGATAGACAATCCCCTCGGGATCGTTGTGGAAACGGATGCCGTAGTTGGTCTGGAGAGATCTGCTCATGCCGTTTATTCCTGAAGCAACCCATATTTTCCACCAGTAGGTCGTGGCGTTCTCACCCACCTTGTCGACGCAGAACAGTCGCTGGATGGTATTATAGCGGCTCGCGAAATTGGGCCTGGCGAGCGGATGCGACTCCCAGCGCAACCCGTCGGGATGGTTCTCGGTCACCTCGACGTAATCGATGCACTCGACCTCATCTGCCGTGTATTCGATCGGTTCTTTGTCGTCGGGAGTACGGGTGACCTTGAATGAGTAGTTTTCCTTTTTGAAAACAGAGCTCTCCGCATGCCAGCCCCGGTGGAGATAACAGTCGACCTTTTCACCCGACTTGAGGGTGATGATCACATGATCAGATTCCGCATCCTGCGGGTCCTTGGCTTCTGCACGGGAAACCATACCGATTGTGACAAGTGCGGCCAACGCACAGAGAAACAAGTTTTTCATAGATACTCTTTTAAGGTTCAGGAATTATTTTTTCGTGGGATTGTAAGTTTCGAGCAACAGAATCGTCTTGCTGCGGTCGGTATTCGATTGAAGGACCAGCTCCGCGAGTTCGGGATCATCGGCAATGTAGGCAGCAACCGCTTCGCGGAAACGGTCTTTGCCGCGTCTGCTGGCCGAACCTACGCACTTAAACTCCTCTTCACCGGCTTTACGCAGGTAATAGGCTGTGCGCGAACGGCTGAAGTAACGGTATCGGACCATCACTTCAATCCCTCCATTCGAATCAATGCCGTAACCCTTCTGTGAGTAGACCCCCGTACAGATGTACGGCGTTTCGAAATAGACCCATAGCCAGCCGACGTTCGGTGCTGGGATGAATTTACGCAGGTATTCGGGGGAAGCGACATGCCAACAGACAATCGAATCGATCTCTTCGAAAGGGTAGATCTCCTTGCTTTTGTCCTTATAATAGGCTCGACGCAGAAGTTTGACCTTCCTCGAATGTTTGGGTATCTCCAGGCGATCTTTCTCTGCACATTCGATGACACGACCGTCTTTCAGGTAGATCCGCCCCTGAACGAGCGAAGCAGCTTCTGCCGCAGAGACCGTTACTGTGCACAGCAATAACAACAAAACAGTTCGAATGATCGATTTTTTCATCATTATTCTATTTATGATTTTCCGCTTCTGTCGAATTTAGTTTGTAAAGATAAGTCATACGATCCATATTTATCACTTAAACGACAAAATAAAAAGGAGAATGGACTATAAAAAATCGGGTTATTGCTTATTTGGAATCTAAAAGTTCGTCATATTCGCACCAAAACCGGGTTAACGGTGCTCCGCAGTGACCTGTCTGTTGTTTTTTTATGGGGACTGTATTACGTACCGAAAGAATTCCAATGTAAAATAATACAATTCATCAAATCGTGACCTGTTTTCGGTCCAAGCAAAAAAGGTCACGATTAAGGCCTGAAATACTTGCTGCCTTTTGCGTCAACAGGAGTGGGAGAATACAAGAAAAAGCCTTGTATATCACTGACATACAAGGCTTTTTGCTTTCTATCGGGGTTTCTTTCTGGCCCCCTCTGGAGCGGAAAACGGGACTCGAACCCGCGACCCTCAGCTTGGGAAGCTGATGCTCTACCAACTGAGCTACTTCCGCGTGGATTGCGGAGACAAAGTTAATCCGTTTTTTTAGAAAAAAGAATCCCGAAACCAATTTTTTCCGACGAATCCCCACAAACTTGCGTCGTCGCAACCTCCGAATACGAGCCCGCCTATTCGGGAATCACTTCGTTCACACAGGCTATCGCATTCAACGTGCGAGGATAACCGATATAGGGCAACAACTGCGTAGCAACGGCTAACAGGGTCTTTTTCGTGTTTCCGACGGTCTGGTTGGCTTGGATATGACTCTTCACCTGCGGTTCACAACCGCCCATCGACACAAGAATCGCGAAAGTGAGCATTTCACGTGTTTTCAAATCAAGCCCTTCACGAGTCACGTAATCCCCGAAACAGTTTCCCGAAAGGGCCTTCTGTATATGAATCTGATCGGCAGGCGAAGTTTCGTACAAACGATCTATGGCATCGCCGAAGATCGCTTTCTGACAGGCGAGGCCCTTTTCCAGGCGACTCTCCGGCGTAGTGGTCGACTGGGATGGCAATGGCATAACGACCCCATTCTCCCTTAAAAACGCATTGGCCATAGCAAGAAAATCACACACCTTCGCCATGCCTGCATAGGGAACAGTCTGATAGAGTGTCTCTTTGATCTCTGTCGGGGTAATGCCATTGGCAAACGCAGCGCGAAGCGTCATTTGGAACAGCCCCTCGGAATGCAGAACGACCGCGCAGGCCATCGTCACGAGAATCCGATGTTTCAGATCGAGATCGCCGTAACGTTGCGTTTCGTCAAAAGCAAAATTACCGAATACTTCTGCCAGTTCCGGATCGGTTCTCAACAACGAATCGTCGATTTGCCACGCAGAGAGATTCTGCAAAGCCTCCTCGGAAAGTCGAGAAACGGGAGTGCTTTTCTTCGTTGCGGCGGCATATTGATGATCATCGACAGGCTCCAACCAACTATTCTGATTCGTTTGCGGATTACACTCGACCGCTAAATGAGAGAACCAACTGTCGGGAGCGGCGCCATGCCAATGCTCCACATTGGGGGCGATCTCGACCACGTCGCCCGGATGCAATTCGCGCGCTGCCTTGCCACGTTCCTGATAATAGCCCCGTCCGGCCGTAACGATCAAGAGTTGACCGCCCGTATGACTATGCCAATTGTTACGACAACCGGGTTCAAAGGTGACATTGTAAACCGGACAATTCAAAGCCTTATTCCGGGTCAGGGGAGCCAAATAGGAACGTCCGATAAAATAACGGGAATTGACCGGAGGATTCTCCGCACCCTGCGGAAACATCTGGGGAAAAGCACTCTCTTTTTTCATGGTTTGAGCATTTGAAGACAAAGATATCCCGAAAAACAGGCACGGGAAAATCCATAGTAAAATTTTTGTTCTCATAGGACTCGCTATTTTAAGTCATCGGACAGAAAGGCATCTCGATTGATCGCACCGATCAGTTTTTCGATCTCCCGATCCGATCGAGCCGCATCACCGCCACGCAACGCCATCCCGGGCATCACGATGGCAGCAGGAGCCAATTTTCGTATATCCGCGATACTTCGGCCGGCACCACTGCCTTCATGCGTACAAAACGGCACAAGCCTTTTGTGGGTAAAATCATACGATTCGAGAAAGGTCCAAACAGCCATCGGCATCGTGCCCCACCAATTGGGATAGCCCAGAAAGATCGTGTCATAACGTTCCAGGTCTTTCATGTTGTTTATCAGACGAGGACGGGCATTCTCTTCAAGTTCTTGTCGAGCTATACGGGTACACGCTTCATATCCGGACGGATAGTCCCGGACGGTCTCTATCCGGTAGAGATTTCCTCCGGTCCGTTCAGCGATTTTCTGCGCCACAATCTCCGTATTGCCTCGTTTCAGATCAACAATGCGACCGTTGAGGTAATTCTCTCCCCGATGCGAAAAATAGGCGATCAATACATTCTCCATACATTCGATCCATTTGTTGTGTAAAATAACATCTTTTCGCAACAAAACGGGGTAGACGGATTACGGAGAAAACTACCCGGATTACGGTATTTCCCGTCACGATCCGCAGAAACGCTTCTCGATCCGAAAAATCGCCCAAAATACACATTCAATGTTCATCCATTGGCCTTTCCATACTCCAAAAGACGGAACAGGCAGTGTAATCGCGCAACTCCTCCCGCGTAGAACGACGACAATAGCGATACTCCTCCGGCAAACGACACCACAACTGGAAATGACGCAGATCTGCCGAACTCGACTCGAGCCAGATTGTTCCGCCGACCTTTTTCTGAAACACACCCCAAAGCGCATGGCGAGAATCGCAGGTCGGATCGGTCGGATGAAACAGATAGGTCTCGCCTATTTCAAACGAGAAACATCGGATAAGAAACTTTTTTCTCAATCTCCTCCGGGACAACCAATCCAACCATTTCAAAAAGTACTCTTTTTGCATTGGATAACCACATAATTTATTTTGTACAACCGAAAACAGTAAACGAATCCAATCTATATTTTGACTTCTTCCATAAAAAAGAAAGTCCCCCAAAAAATCTTTTACAAATGATTCCGATGGAAATTCTTTTATCGTTTTTAGACGAATATTTAATCGGATAAGTTGCTATATTTCTGAAATTTATATACGCATTTCAGATTTATGTGCAATACAAAGGGCCTCTCTGTATTCTCTATGCTGTCCTATCACTCAACAACAGAGCGCTTCGGCTAAAATATTCCGAAATAAAGTCTTTAATTATTAACCTATTTCTCAGATTTACATCTGACAAGAGATACTGCTCTTGAGTCAAAGAATCCACAAAGAAGTTGATCAAAAAGTGGCTTGCAAACCGATCCCAAGAACCTCTTTTATCTGTAGACGACTTCCACGGCCGTTTTTCGTCGCAACTTTCACGTCGTCATCGTAAATCATATTGACCGACAGGGTCGTAGCGAACCATTTATTGATCTTGGCCGTCAACTGAATATCCCAACGCACGTCCACATTCTGGGGTTTCCGAAGATAATTCGAATAGAGATCGATCCGCGAATAGAGATTCATATTGGCAAGCAACGCACAATTGAACTCGAACTTGAAGTTTGCGCCGAACTCATTGAATAATCGATGTCCTTTCTCCACACCGAAAGCGCCCTGTTCCGAAAGGAGGGTATTGCAGACAAACGTACCGCGCCAACTAGAAGGGGAGAGGGTAGCGGTGAACCACTTTTTCGGTGTCCAGGTAAACCCGACGCCCGTACTCAGATAACCGGGAGCCATGAATTGAGAAAGGAATACCTTGGAATCGGTTTTGTAATCGTACCCATTGGCGAACTGGGTATTGAATGTAACGGAAGCACTCAGATACCAATTATGTCCTATTTCATAGCCGTAATTCGAAGAGAGGTAGATCTTGTCATTGGTTTTCTGGGAGCCGCTCGAACGGGTGAAATTCATTCCGTAAGCCAGTTCCAATCTGTTTTGCCAGAGATGCTTGGCCCGTTTATACTCCGCCACATAGTTAAACGACACATCGAAAGCAATCGCATTGTCGCCGCCGGCCGCCCAATTGCTGTAAGCGGCTTGCGAGAGATTGAAAAGGCTATTGCCCTGCCGATGCCAGTAGGTCGTATCTTTCTCTGCCGAATGGGCACAGGCAAGTGTTGTCAAAACACAAAGCAGAGAGACCGCCATCCATTTTTTCACGATCTGCACTATTTAATAACCTCTCTTTTAACACAATCTGTGCCAAGCATACGCCTTTCACTGTCGTATATGCAACTCTTTAGCCCGCCGCATAAACTCTTTTCTGCAGGCTCAACCGGATGTAAAGACTCTTGATATTCCGATGATTTCAGACTGTTCCGACAATCGGTTGACTTCGCTGGATGTAAGCCGAAATAAAAGCCTGGAGGAGATGGCTTGCGAAGGAAATTCCGGGGTAGAGTCCGTCTTTCAGGTGAAGACCTGTTTCAACAGTCGTTCGATACCCGAAAATTTACTACAGGGAGTTGGGAGTACAACGGCCAAACCATCCCTGTCGATTACCAGACAAGATAGCGGATTCTCACAGAAGAGAGGGAAGATTGTTGCGGACGATCCCGAAAAGTCGGGCTTCTAAAGAAAGAACCTTACATGTCGACGACACGTAAGGTTCTTAATGCCTCTTTTTTTATCGATCCCGAAACCCGATTCCACACCGACGAACCATGCGCCCGTCCATCAGGTTTCGTTTCCCGACGACGCCCCGTTAATACTGCTCCTTGTCCGACGGGAAATCGCCCCCCTTCACATCCGAAACATAGTGCGAAAAGGCCTCCGTCATGACGCTGTGCAGATCGGCGTAGCGACGCAGGAAACGGGGTGAGAATTCATTGGTGATGCCGAGCATGTCGTGAGCCACCAGCACCTGACCATCCACGCCGTTGCCGGCACCGATCCCGATGACCGGAATATGCAGTTCGGAAGCGACCCGGGCACCGAGCACAGCCGGAATCTTCTCAAGTACCAGGGCAAAACAGCCTGCCTCTTCGAGCAGGTATGCGTCGCGCACGAGCTTTTCCGCTTCGGCCTCCTCCTTGGCCCGGACGCTGTAAGTACCGTATTTATGAATCGATTGAGGAGTAAGTCCGAGGTGCCCCATGATCGGGATGCCGGCCGAAAGAATCCGCTGCACGGACTCCATCACCTCCTCGCCCCCTTCGAGTTTCACCGCATCGGCTTCCGTCTCCTTCATGATTCGGACGGCCGAGGCGAGTGCCTCCTTGGAGTTTCCCTGATAGGTTCCGAACGGCAGGTCCACCACCACAAGGGCGCGTTTCACGGCACGGGCTACGGAACGGCCATGGTAGATCATGTTGTCGAGTGTAATGGGAACCGTTGTTTCGAATCCGGCCATCACATTGGCAGCCGAGTCGCCCACGAGGATCACATCGATACCGGCCGCATCAAGAATGCGGGCCATGGAATAGTCGTATGAGGTGAGCATGGCGATCTTTTCGCCGCGCTGTTTCATCTCGCTGAGACGATAGGTAGTAACTGCTCTGAGCGTACTTTCTGTGGACATAGCTATTGTTGATTACCGGCGGCCAAAGTTAAAGCTCTTTTCCGAGAATCGCAAAAGAAGTTCCACAAGACCACGCCGCCGCTGACAGCCACGTTGAGCGAGTGCTTCGTCCCGACCTGAGGAATCTCCAGCGCCCCGTCGCAAAACGGGAGAGCCTCTTCGGAAACCCCGAAAACTTCGTTGCCGAACACCAGGGCGTAACGCACCCCGGGATCAGGAGTAAAACGGTCGAGCATCGTACTCTCTGTCACCTGCTCCACAGCCAGGATTCTGCACCCCTCCCGACGCAACTTCGCAAGCGCATCGGTAATCCGTTCGCAGGCCTCCCAGGGGACGGTCTCTTCTGCTCCCAGGGCCGTTTTGTGGATCTCCCGATGCGGAGGACGCGCCGTAATTCCGCATAACACGATCCGCGCCACCCCGAAGGCGTCGGCCGTTCGGAAAAACGATCCCACGTTATTCAGGCTGCGGATGTTATCGAGGACCACAACAACGGGCATCTTCTCCATTCGGGCGAACTCCTCGGCAGAGGGACGACCCAACTCTTCATTGGCAATTTTTCGCATCATACAGTTTGTTCCGATATTTTGCAAAAGTAATCCACCGCACCCTATTTTTCACTACTTTTGAAGAAAATTCCTTGCCATGAAGACGGAACGCGAAAAAATGATTGCCGGAGAGATGTACCGACCCGATGATCCGGAACTGACTGAGATACGCCGCCGGGCCGAAGAGCTGATGCGACGGCTTGCCGGCATCGGATTCGAAGACCCGGCCTACCGCGATGTTGTACGACAACTCTGTCCGGGTTGTGCGGACGACGTGATGTTCCGGCCTCCGTTTTACTGCGACTATGGGATCAACATCACCTGTGGTCCGGGATGTTTTTTCAATTTCGACTGCGTGATACTCGATGTGGCGCCGGTAAAGATCGGGGCACGTTGCCTGTTCGCCCCGAAGGTACAGCTTCTGACGGCGACCCATCCGCTCGATCCCGCAGAACGAAGCAGCGGGCGGGAGTATGCGCAACCCATCACCATCGGCGACGACTGCTGGTTGGGTGGGGGAGCGATCGTCTGCCCGGGAGTTACGATCGGCGACCGTTCCGTGGTGGGTGCCGGAGCCGTCGTTACGCGCGATGTTCCTCCCGACACGATCGTTGCCGGCAATCCGGCCCGCATCCTGCGCAAATGGATGGAACGATAAACTCCTAACATGAAAAGAGCCGAGGCGAGTCGAACTCGGAAACTTTTCGAAGCAAGCACATGTCGATGCCTGCATGGTCGGGTTTACCCGACGAATAAGAAAAAAGAAAGCGGCTTGTGTATTTCACAGCCGCTTTTCTGAATTTGTGGGAGCTGAGGGAGTCGAACCCCCGACCCTCTGCTTGTAAGGCAGACGCTCTGAACCAACTGAGCTAAGCTCCCTTTCCTGTTGATTGCGGTGCAAAGGTAAGTCAAATTTTCGGATCTCCAAATTTTCAGCACAAAAAAAATCGACTTGCAAGTCGATTTTTTTATTTTCGGGGCACTCTTCGCCCAAAATCGGGAAATACACAACTTCCTATTCCCCGCTATAGGCCCCTGCGCTCGCCCTATTCTCCGAAAAAACGGTGAATCTCCGAACAATCGTTGATCAGATATTGCTCTCCGTTCCTCATTCGGATCAGAGTCAGCTCGTTCCAACGACTGGTATGCACCTTACAGCTACCTTTTTGCGGATGTCGGGCTTTTCCCCAATATCCTGTAAATCCGTTGCATCCCAACCGGCGATGCATCTGTTTCGCCTCCTCCTCGGAAAGCGATTCATGCGAAACGATCTGCGCCCTGTTGAGCCGAACCGGATGAAAAAGCCGATTCATGATCAGATCGTCACCGTCGACCTTCACGCCCAGCGGACAGTGCAAAACGCCCGATCCCAAAGCCAAAAACAACAGTGCCATCAAAGCGAATATCGCGGCACGCAGATAGGGAGAGACATCCTGTTGATAAAGCGCCCAAATACAGAGAGAAAGTGCAAGAAACAGCACCATGATGCATCCGCATGTAACCGATTTGACCCGTTCACTCCACATATTTTCCCGATTTCCGGATTTGTAGAGCAAAACCCGCGCCGAAACCATCATCGGGGCCCTGCAAACGACACATGGGACGGAAAGAGCAACGAAGCGGCTCCGAATCGGAACAGTTCCGGTAAAAAAAAGCGGCGGATTTTTCCATCCGCCGCCCTTACGATTCTCTCTGCGCTACATCTCGTTCAACAACTGCTTGGCCTCGTTGAGTCGTTCGTTCCACCCATCCGTACGCAGACGCACGGCGAACGGAGCGACCAGCTGGTCGAGTCGAGCGATCTGCAAGGAATCGCCGGCGAACTGCTCGCGCAGCAAACGCATCTTCTCCCAATCCTGAATTCCCTCTACAAGCCGCTCGAAACGGATGGAGGAGCGCCCTTCCGGATAGACTATGTAGGTATCTCCGGAAGCCCACGTGCGAAACCGTGCATCGCGGATCGGATCCTCCGTCCACGAATTGTAGGCCCAACGCAGGAACCCATCGTAATCGTGTGCGGCGGCATACCAGGCGTAATAGACCGCTTCAGCAGGATCGGATGAGGTGAACGTATTGGGAAACTCCGATGAACAGCAGACATAAAACGTGGTGTTGAGCCCGTTTTCACGCCGCAGACGGATATCCTCGGGATCGATCGGCCCGAAGATCGCGGCGCACATATCCTTGATATAGGGATATTTCTTGAAGATTTTATGGTTGTCGGCCAAGGCGATTCCCAATTCCGGTGCGACCTCGGCCAAGAGTGCCGTAGCTTCCGCCATATGCTCCGGAGAGCGTTCGTCCATGGCAATATTGGTAATCGAAAGCCACCCTTTCTCGTGCAAATGGTCGGTAAAGGCGAGTAGGAATGGGGTCCACATCTCCCGGAAAACGGGAGTTCCGGGATCAGCCTTCACATCGACGAATTCGCCCGTTTCTGCATCATAATAGTGCAGCATGTTGTTCCAGGGAATCATCGAGTAGCAGTTGATCATCTTGCGAACGCCCAAATCCATCATAAACTCCACCCAGCGGTCGAAGACCTGAAAATCATACTCCCAACTGCCATCGGGATTTTTTGTCCAGACGATCATGTCGTCATACGGATCGTAACACTGATTGTTCCAGGGATCTTTGTTCAGGGTGGCCGTAATGACTTTTTGCCCGGCGTCGGCGAGCAGCTTCATCGTAGGTTCCATTCGACGGAAGTGCTCGTCGCTCCACACAGGCACACCCTCCACCCGGGCCACAGAGGCAGGATGCTGCCACAGATCGAGGTGATAAACCCACTGCGAGGGATCGGGAAGGGTACGATCGATCACTTCGAGACCCAAAGTCAACTGTTTGGAAAAATTCTTACCTTTCAGCTGCACCGGAGCGGTATAGAATCCCGGAGCGGCGTCGGCAGGGATCTCCACCGTGATCCACACCGGACGTGTCGTTTGTACCGGAACGGTCAGTTTGGCGGCAGGGTCGAGCAGGTCGGGCTCCAGGTGGGAAGGTTCACCGGGCAGGCGCGCACCGCACGGATCTTTGGGATTAAAATCGTCGCTCAACACATATTTTACGAAGCGAGCCTGCGCTATTCCCTCCATCACACCCTGTTCGCCTTGGAAAGGAGCAATCGTGCAGGAGAGATTCCGAATCTCTGCCGGCGTCCAGACCACGATCTGGGCATGTACTTTTTCGCCCTTCCAACCGACGAGCGTTTGTTGTTCGGAGATTGTTCCAGCAAACGGTTCGGAACGGGGATAACGGATGTCCGTGGAGCCGAACGAGGCGTCAGCCACGGTCACGGCGTTCCAAATTTCGGGAGAGACAGCCAAAGGGTCGGCCGCTTCGCTCCAATCGAGACGGCTGTCGGATCGACTGCCACAGGAACCGACAATCAACAACAAAAAAAGGTAAACGAATCTTTTCATACGCGGTTTCTTTTTCTTTAACGGGTTTCTGATGCGTGTAAATATAGAAAAAAACGAGCGGAGAGTCAAATGGAAAGCGAAGTTTTCAAGTTTGACTTTGCCGAGCGCCATCCTCCTAATTAAAACATGTGAAAAAGGCGAGCGCAGAAAATTCCGACCCGCTCGAGGTTTTTACCGTTCGAATTCCTGCGTTATGAATCAGCAGAGAGCCCTCATGAATAGAGTTTTTTCCCCCGATTCGCCGATATTCGGCTTTCCAAATTTTCTCCAGAGAGGACGGGTTTCGTTTTCCGCACATCGGCATTGCTACAGAACGGCACACACTCGCCGCAGTCTGCCCGAGAGAGATAAAAACAACGCCCGGAACACAACCGTTCCGGGCGAACGCAATCGTAAATATACGTAGTGAGAAATCAATAGCCCAATACACGCATCATCGATCGATAGCTCTGCTCTTTGGCGAAAAGTCGGGTGTAATATTCGTTATCTCCCTTTTCCCGGTCGATGATGATGTGTTTCGGAGCTGGTGTGAGACAGTGCTGAATGCCTCCGAACCCGGCCAAAGACTCCTGATAGGCTCCCGTGTGGAAGAACCCCACGTACTGCGTCTCTCCGGGGGTCAGTTTCGGGAGGAAAATCGCATTGGTGTGCGACTCGCTGCTGTAGTAGTCTTCGCTGTCGCAGGTGAGCCCGCCGAGGAATACGCGACGATACTCCTTGTCCCAGTTGTTGATGGCCAGCATGATGTAACGCTGATTGATGCCCCACGTATCGGGCAGGGTCGTAATGAACGAGCTGTCAATCATGTACCAGAGCTCGCGATCGTTCTGCTGTTTCTGATTGACGATCGAGTAGAGGGCTGCGCCGCTCTCACCGACCGTAAACGATCCGAACTCGGTAAACAGATTGGGCTCCTGCACCCCGGCCATGTTGCAGAGGTGTTTGATCTGAGCCACGATCTCCTCGGTCATGTATTCGTAATCGTACTCGAAGTCGAGCGAATTCTTGATCGGGAAGCCTCCTCCGATGTTGAGTGAATCCAACTCGGGACAGACGCGCTTCAACTCGCAATAGACATTGATACATTTGTTCAACTCGTTCCAGTAATAGGCCGTATCCTTGATGCCCGTATTGATGAAGAAGTGGAGCATTTTGAGCTGGAACTTCTTGTTGCCCTTGATCTTCTCTTTGTAAAGCGACACGATGTCGTTGTAACGGATTCCGAGACGCGACGTATAAAAATCGAACTTGGGCTCCTCCTCGCTGGCGATTCGGATTCCGATTTTACAGGGTCTGTCGACGGCGTCGGCAATCAGATCGACCTCCTCCTTGTTGTCGATCACCGGAATGGTATTTTCGAAGCCGTCACGGATCAACTGCGCAATATTCTCCACATACTGGGGCCGTTTGAACCCGTTGCAGACAATGTAACGATCGCAATCGATCACCCCCGCATCGTACAGTGCGTTGATGATATGGATGTCGTAAGCCGACGAAGTCTCCAGATGGATGTCGTTGCGCAAAGCCTCCTCCAGCACGAACGAGAAGTGGGAACTCTTCGTGCAGTAGCAATAGTTGTAGCTTCCCTTGTAGTCGACTTTGGCCATCGCAACATTGAAAAGGCGCTTGGCCCGATTGATCTGGGAAGAGATCTTCGGCAGATAGGTAATCTTCAAAGGGGTTCCGTACTGTTTGATGATATCCATCAGCGGAACATCGTGGAAATTGAGTTCTCCGTCCGTCACAGTGAATTCATCCTGAGGAAACTCGAAGGTCTGTTCGATCAGATCGATGTACTTGTTTTTCATCTTTTCCGTTCAAATTTTACCAATCCAACTCAGCTACTTTTGTAATTTTCGAGCAAAGTAGCTCGATCGGATTGCTTACATACACGCCATGCAAAGGACGCAAATCTTTTCCATATTCCCAACGATTCTCCGAAAATAATCGCATTTATCAATAGGTATTTCGCCGGGAAATGCCTATTTTTGTCCTTTGGAAGAAAACATTTCAGAATGATCAATAAAATCATCGCCGAATATTTACGGGCCGGACACAAACGGATAACGGTCCCCGGATTTGGAACCTTCATGCGCAAAGAGAGCGGAGAGATTGTTTTTGTCGATCTCCTGCGCAACGACGACGGCGTCCTCTCCGAATTGGTACAACGCACGGGAAATTACAGCCCGGTCGAGGCTTCCGCAGTGATCGACCGTTTCATTTTCGAGATACGCCACCGGATTCAAACGGACGGAAAATCCCCGATCGAAGGACTCGGTACCATGACTGCAGCTCCGGACGGACGTTTCCTTTTCGAGGCGTCGAGAAACACGACAGCTGCCACAAGCCAGATCGACACGACGCAGGAGACTCCCCGCACTGTACGGACCAACCCCGTACAGGCATCGTCCCGTACAGCCCGGGTTCCTGACCCGCGAACGACAACGCCTCGCACAGTCCGGACCCCCGAGCCGCAACAAGTGGCACCGACCCGCACGACTCGGACCCCGGCAGCACAAGCAACACAAACCGTACGCAGACCGAACTCCGAACCGATTGATCGGCCCACACGGATCCCTTCCGGAAGCGGCAATCCGATCGAAACGAACCGACCGGCACAACGCATCGCACGTCCGGCATCCGCACGCCAACCACGCCCCCAAACGGGAGCCAGACAATCTGTACGTTCCGGGAAGCCCGACAAACTGCTGATCATTGCGATCATCGTTGCCATCCTGGCCATCGCCGCCATGATATACGGCATCATGGTAAACAGTGCACCCGAACTCGATCTGCTCCCGTAGCCATCGCCGCACCCCCGAATTAAAAACCAATGAGGAGACACAACCATCTATGCTGACTGCAAACACGACAGACATACTCTCCGTAAAGCAACGGTTCGGAATCATCGGCACGAGCGAAGCGATCGACCGTGCGCTGGAGATCGCCATACGCGTAGCCCCCACCGACCTGTCGGTGCTGGTTTCCGGAGAAAGCGGAGTGGGGAAGGAGTTCTTTCCACAGGTCATCCATGCCTACAGTGCCAGGAAACACAACAAATACATCGCCGTGAACTGCGGAGCCATTCCGGAGGGGACGATCGATTCGGAGTTGTTCGGGCACGAAAAGGGAGCCTTTACCGGAGCCATCGAGAGTCGGAAAGGCTACTTCGAGGAGGCCGACGGAGGCACGATTTTCCTCGATGAAGTGGCCGAATTGCCCCATTCCACGCAGGTTCGGCTGCTGCGCGTGCTGCAGACAGGCGAATTCATCCGCGTAGGATCGGCCAAAGTACAAAAGACCAACGTACGCGTCGTGGCGGCCACCAATGTCAACCTGCAGGAAGCCATTGCGGCCGGGCGTTTTCGGGAAGATCTGTTCTACCGGCTCAGCACGGTGCCGATCACCGTACCGCCGTTGCGGGAGCGCCGGGGCGACATCTACCTGCTGTTCCGGAAATTCGCAGCCGACATCGCCAACATGTACCACATGCCAACGGTTTCACTCAACCAGGAGGCTCGCCGGGCGATCGAACAGTACGACTGGCCCGGAAATATCCGCCAATTGAAAAACGTGGCGGAACAGATCTCCGCCATCGAAGAGAGTCGCGACATCACGGCCGAGATCGTCATGAAATACCTGCCCCCCGTCGAAGAAAAACCTTCGGCCATGGTGTTCGGCAGCAAACCGAACGACGACCTGGGTAGCGAACGGGAAATACTCTACCGCATTCTGTTCGACATGCGCAGCGAGATAGCCGACATCAAACGGATGCTCTCCGAAATGGCCCATCCGGCAGGTTACGGACGCACGACGTCGGATTCGATCGCCGGACTTTTGCCCTCCACGGCGGCATCTTCCGCTCCTGTTTCCGTTCCATTCACCGAAACGGAAGAGATCAACGAAACTCCCCACACGGAGATGACCAAAGAACAGGCCATGCGCGATGCAATAGTGAAGGCTCTTCAACGTTGTAATGGAAAAAGGAAAGAAGCTGCACGGATGCTCTACATATCCGAACGCACGCTCTACCGTAAAATGAAAGAGTTAGGAATCGAAGAGTTTTGATCGGAATGAAACAGATACGGAAATATGCGGCAGGTCTTCTGGTGTGCTTGCCGTTGCTGTTCGGAGGATGTCGGATCAGTTACACGCTTTCGGGCGCATCGATCCCCGATGCAGCTCAAACCGTGAGCATCGCCTATTTCCCCAACAACGCCACGATGGTTGCCCCAACCCTGAGCGCCACCCTGACCGACGCATTGAAAGACCGGTTTGCCGGACAGACCCGTCTTAATCTCGTGACCGAAAACGGCGACCTGGCCCTCGAAGGGGAAATCACCAACTACGTCTCCGCACCGACCTCCATCTCCAGCGACGACTATGCGATCGAGAACAAGCTGACCATCACGGTGCAGGTGACCTTCACCAACGCCATCGAACCGCAATGGAACTTCAAGCGATCGTTCTCCGGATCGGCCAACTACAACGCAAGCGTACTGTTGCAAACCGTGGAGTCTCAGCTCATCGAGGAGATCGTAGCCATTCTGGTCGACGACATTTTCAACGCCTGTGTATCGAACTGGTAACCCCCATGGAAGAGCGATTTCGCAAATACATCGCCGGAGAGACGGACCATTTGGGTGAAAGCGACCTGCGCGCCATCATCGGGCAATGGCCCTGGTTTACGGGAGCCCGCCGGTTGTTGGCCGGGATCGTCCGCAAACCGGACGAACAGTTGTCGTTGCCGCTCATGTTCCACGTCTCGAACGAAGAGATCCAACCGATCGCTCCCGAAGAGTTCCGATCCGATCTGGAGCAGGGTATCATTGAAAAATTTCTCCACGCGGAGAGTTACCGCATCGACCCCGAGGGAGAGGCGTCGGGACGGGAGGTGCACTCCGAAGAGTCGTTTTCAACAGAAGACGACGAGGAGTTGCTTTCGGAAGATTTGGCATCGATCTATCTCTCCCAGGGACTTTATGAGCGTGCCGAAGAGATATATCGCAGATTAAGTTTGCTATATCCGAAAAAAAGTATTTATTTTGCCGAGATTCTGGAAAAGGCTCGCCAGGAGCGCGAGTCGGAACCCGGAGAATCGGAACCGCATTCATAACAAATTTAAAATAGAACGAGAAATGTATATTTTTTTCATCGTATTGATCGTCATCGCGAGCCTGCTTCTGATCATCACCGTATTGGTGCAGAATCCTAAGAGCGGTATGGCCGCCAATTTCGGTGCATCGAACCAGGTAATGGGTGTCCGTCAAACGACCGACTTTCTGGAAAAAGCCACTTGGGGACTCTCTCTTTCGATCCTCATACTCAGCTTGCTGGCAACCATGGCCATGCCTACGGAGAAGGTGAGTGCAAGCCGAAGCGGCGTGGAAAAAGCGCTGATGGAGGAGATGGAGGCATCCGAGACCGTCATCCCGAACCAGATCGCACTGCCGGCAGCCGAGGAGAGTGCTCCCGCTGCTGAAAAAAGCGCTCCCGCTACCGGCGAAGAGAGCAAATAGTTCCGTCCGGGGCCGGTCGGCGCTTCCCGACAAAAAGAATTCATGAAAAACGGCTGGAAGTTTGAACTTCCAGCCGTTTTTGTCTGAAGTTTCGGAGTAGGGCCGCACCACGCATCCCGACCGACTTATCATTTTATCGTACGGCATCCTCGCATTTCAGAAATCCGCTCATTCCGGCCCCGAAAAGCGCAAAGTCGTAACGCACCGGATCGGCTGCATCGAACCGACGCAATGCCGCCGTAATCTCCTCCACGGCTTTCCAGTCGTTCTGTTTTCTGTGAAGCAATCCGAGTGCCCTTCCCATCTCTCCACTGTGGAGATCGAGCGGGAGATAGAGCGCCGCGGGGGGAATGGTTTTCCAGAGTCCGAAATCGACTCCTCGATCGTCCTCGCGCACCATCCAACGAATATACATATTCAACCGTTTGCAGGCAGCCCCGCGGCTGATGCAGGAGAGATGCTTCTCGCAGCGGGCAGGATGCTCCCGACGGAAAAATTCGATACGGAACCGATCGATGGCCACACGCATATCGCCGCTCTCCCGGTAAACCTGCTCGAAAAAGAGACCGATACCGCCAAAGCGTTCCATCATGGAACGAATAGCGAGCAGAAACGCGATGACATCCTCCCCGTTGAAGGTACGGTGAACGAAACGTCTCAGCCGATGCAGCTCCTCCTGAGAGGCGTGACGTACGTAATCGGCCGGAGCATGGTCGAGCAACCCGATTAAACGATAGCCACTGCGCACGATCGCCTTGCGATTTCCCCAAGCAATAGTCGACACGAGGAATCCGGCAATCTCTATATCGTCGCGAGAGGCAAACGCATGGGGAATGGCAATCGGATCGTCCTCGATAAACTCGGGTCTGTTGTAACGATCGACCCACGTGTCGAGTAGCTCTTTGAGGCTCTGTTCGTCCATCCCGTTCAAACGATCCGACCGTCAGCCAGAACAATTTTCCGATCGGCCCTGTCGGCCAGATGCTCGTCGTGGGTCACGATTACCAGGGTCTGTCCCAATCGTTCGCGCAGGGTAAAAAAGAGCCGATGAATTTCGTCACGGTTGCGCGAATCGAGATTTCCGGAGGGCTCGTCGGCCAAAACCACCGCGGGAGAGTTGATCAGAGCACGTGCAATGGCGACGCGTTGCTGCTCTCCGCCGGAGAGTTGGGCGGGTTTATGGTCGGCCCGAGCGGAGAGTCCCATCATCGCGAGCAGTTCGCGCGCCTGCTCATTCACCTCACGCCGATCGCGACCGCCGATCAATCCCGGCATACAGATATTTTCGAGCGCTGTAAACTCCGGCAACAGATGGTGGAACTGGAACACAAATCCGATCTTCCGATTACGAAAAGCAGAGAGGGCCGTATCGCCGAGGGTTGTGATGTCGACCCCGTCGATGCAAACTTTGCCGCTGTCGGGACGGCTCAATGTTCCCACGATTTGCAGCAGCGTAGTCTTTCCGGCTCCGCTGGCCCCCACAATGGAGACGATCTCCCCGGCAGCGACCCGAAACGAAACATCGCGAAGCACTTTAAGCGCTCCGTAACTCTTACAGAGATTTTTGACTTCTATCATCATGCCAAAGCCTGTTTATAGCATTCATAGAGGCGAACGGTTTCGACGGCCGCACGGGTATCGTGTACCCGCAGAATCGAAACTCCCTGCCGGAGACACTCCCAATGGAGGGCAGTCGTACCGTTCAGCGCTTCGTCGGGTGAGATACCGAGCGGTCTGTAGATCATCGATTTACGCGACAAGCCGGCCAACAGGGGGCGTCCCAGAGCCCGGAACGATCCCAGACACCCCAACAACCGGTAATTCTGCTCGGTCGTCTTGGCGAAACCGAAGCCCGGATCGAGCACCACCTCTTTTACTCCGGCACGATCCAATGCTGCGATTCGTTCGATAAAAAAGGTTTCGATTTCGCGCCGGAGATCTTCATACTCCGTCAACTGCTGCATCGTCTGGGGATCGCCTTTCGAGTGCATGGCAATATAGGGGACACCGTAAGAAGCAACCGTTGCGATCATCTCGGGATCGAGCATGCCGGACGAGATATCGTTCACGATGCAGGGTCCAAAACGGTCCAAAATGCGCCGGACGACCGATGCCCGAAAGGTATCGATCGAGAGCGGCAGATTCGGAGCGATCGCCCGCGCCGCCTCCACGCCGAGTGACACCCGACGAAACTCCTCTTCAGGATCGACCGGAGCCGCTCCGGGACGCGTCGAATAGCCGCCGATGTCGATCATAGCACATCCTTCCGAGACCGCCTCGACAATTCGCCTCTCGACAGCTGTCCGATCGACCGTGCGACTTCCGCCGAAAAACGAATCGGGCGTGACGTTGACGATCGTCATCACGACCGGGGTCTTCAGATCGACTTCAATATCACCTATTTTCATGGAGCAGCGTCTGATGAAGAGCCTCCGCCTGTGTGCGGAGTGCATCGAGTGTCGTATTGAGAATCACATAATCGGAACGGGATTCCCGCTCACGATCGTCCATCTGCCGGGCTATTCTTTCCCGGATTTTTTCAGATTGGCATCCGTCACGCCGGGCAGCACGCTCCACCCGCGTCTCCACGGGCGCGGAAACGGTAACGATCCGATCGACCAGTGCGTCGAAGCCGCTCTCGAACAGGATCGCGCACTCCATGACCACGTAAGGCGCCTTCTGTTGCGAAAACCACGTTTCGAAATCTTTCCGGACGGCCGGATGTACGACTCCGTCGAGTGCAGCGAGCAGGGCAGGATCGCGAAAGACCCGATCGGCCAAAAACTTACGATTCAGCCCCCCCCCGGCATAAGCCTCTTCGCCAAACAGGTCGACAATCTGTTTTCGCAAGCGAGGATCGGCTTCCATCAACTCTTTGGCCCGGTCATCCGTCCGGTAAACCGGGACGCCCCACACAGCGAGAAGTGCGCAAAGAGCACTCTTTCCGCTACCTATTCCGCCAGTGACGCCGATCTTCTTCATCATTCTTCCGTTCCGGTTGCGACAGGGAGCAAGGGGATGTCGGTTATGGAGAGGATCTTGAAATCATTGCTCTTCACCGAGATCGCCTTTTCGAGCGACTGAGGCGAGATGACCAGCATGTCCGGATTATCCGGAGAGGGCGACACGGCGAGTTCGCTCCGTTTCACATTGATCCGACTGAACATACGGAAACGCTGAAGGGTGGAACCTTGCCCCTGCACCACGCAGGTAACGCGCAATTTCTGACCGTCGACGAGGATATTGATGGGCATCTCCGTCGTGTAGGTATAGCTCAACTTGATGATATACCACAACATGAACGAGACAGCGAGCAGGCCCAGAAAAACGGGCGACAGCACATGCTTCAGGACGTTTCGCAGCTTATCTTTCAGGCGGGACATAAAGGCAGGTTCGGTTTTCTTGCGTACAAAGATAGTGCAAGGCGAGGGGAGAATCAAGAGCAAAAGGCACTTTTATCGGAGGATATTTCGCTCTTTTTTCTCTTGCCTCGGAACCTTTCTGCCGACTTCAAAAACGATCTGTAAAGAATCTTATTCGGAATTCGCAGAACAGAGGTGCGCTATCGACCGGCTATGAGCAGGGAAGGATCCGGGCAAAGAGGCAACCTCTCGGAAAGTTGCAGCGAGGTCTTACAATACTGTACGTATAGCGGAGTTGCGCAGGGAGATGGGCACAGTGCTTCTCCTTAAGCACCTGCAACGAAGCATACCCAATTAAACAGAACTGTGATGGCGAGGAAAATGTTTGGATATTCGGAATGATTGTGGTATTTTCTAATATTTCAGAAAAAATGGCCTGTTTCTATTGCCGAATGCAAAATTTTTGTTATTTTGCCTTACAATTAAGGATTTTATTATTATTCTGAGCATGAGTGACAAGGGAAAAATAAATTGTACCCGGCTCGGCGGAAATCCATTCAAGGTTGCGCTCGCTTCTGTTGAAGACGGAACAGATCGTTGCATGCCCTTCTTTTTCCAGAAAAATGTGTTGAAATCTCAGAATGGCAGAACACGGGAAGAGGGGAGAGTCCGAAAGGACATCCCGACAGAATTGTCCCTGCCACTTACATCTACAACGAAGGCGATGAACGTGAGCACATGCGCATTCTCCTCATTCAGGTTCGAGTATCCGAGCATGATTATATCGCAGATAACCCATAAAAAAGATGTGACAACGAGCGCTGTCGAATCAACGCGTGAGAATTTCGGCAAGCAATATGAAACCAGCGGAATGACAACTTTCCCGATGGAAAGGGAATCGCATGAACCATTTGTTTTACGGCATTAAGAAAGAGAGTAAAAGCAGCAGGTAGATACTCCTGTTTCCCATCTTTTTTCAAAAACAGATCATTCACCTTAATTAATTGTTTGAATTATGAAAAAGATTTACTTGTTTCTTGTTCTGGTTTTTCTTGGGTTAACTGTCCATGCCCAGGATAACGGTTTCAACGTGCGTGCGGGTGTGAATATAGCCAGCATGACAAATTACAATGCCAAAGTGGGATTTCATGTGGGCGGATTTTATCGTTTGCAGCTTTTATCCAAGGCTCCTCTCTTTTTTGAACCCGGAGTGATGTTTCAGCTCAAGGGAGGAAAGCTCAGCCAATCCGGCGTTTCAACTACGCTGAATCTGGCGTATGTGGAAATTCCGGCCATGTTCGGTTATCGCTTCCAGATCAATGATACATGGGCCATTCAACCCGCTTTAGGCCTCTATTTCGCATTCGGAGTTACGGGGACGATCAAACAATCCTACATGGGACAGAATCAAAGTACCGATCTGTTTGGTTCGAACGGTTCTCTGAAACGCGGAGATATGGGATTGAAAATCGCATTGGGTGCGTTGGTAAAACGCATCTATTTTGGAGTCGGATACGACCTGGGCTTCATCAACTTACCCAAAAATTATACAAAAGGCAATCCGAAACTCAGAAACGGATCATTCTACATATCGGGCGGGTATAATTTTTAATGTATTTCAACCAAATCAAAAACAACAGCGAAGCAGGATTGAGCCATTCTGCTGTCTCTGAATTTAACCATACAAAATAAAACAGGGAAAACGTTTGCGACTGCGGGAGTTTCGCTCTTTTGTGCACAGGAGCCTGTCCGACGTATTACCCGATACAGAACAATAAGGCAAGGGATTTCCGATCTCTTGCCTTATTTTGTCAGATAATGGACATGTGCTTTCCGATCACTGTTCATGGCCTCCTGCGCTCCGAATATTCGCATTGCGATGCCATCCGCACTATTGTTCCGCAGTACGATAAAACAGGTTGTCCCGACACAGACACAACCGCAATACAAAGCAGGCATATCCGAACGAATAGCCTTACACCCTAAGAACGATAGGCCCGCCACAGACAGGTTTTGCACCGGAACCGGCAGGTACGCAACCGAGTCGGTGTAGTCCTTTCATGAAACGGTCTCAAGCGCCTCATAACGACATGGAGTATACCTTGGATCGAGCTCCACGACCGCTTTGGGAGAGAAGAGGCGGGGCAGCGGTGGAGATCTCCTTGCGGCACAGCACCGGGTCGCGACAGCGGCGAATAAACCGCACGGAAACCACACCGGCCCGAACGCTCGGCAAAAGTCGGACGCGACGCGCCACGGCATATTCCGATTCGTCCGAAGATTTTATACCTTTGCACGATCGGCTCCTCGCAGCGGGTCGATCGGTCAAAACGACAAGAGCTATTTGTTTCAGACAAACTTTCCGGATAGAAGCCATGGGATGCGATGTGTTCCGATTCAAACGATTCGCCATACGCCAGAGGGGTTGTGCGATGAAGGTGGGCACCGACGGGGTTTTGCTCGGGGCCTGGATGCGTCTCGACCCAAGCGACTGTCGTCTGCTCGATATCGGCACCGGCACGGGTGTAGTGGCTCTCATGGCCGCACAACGCACCGAAGGGTATTCCACCCGGATCGACGCCATCGAAATCGACCCCTCCAGTTGTCGGCAAGCGGCCGAAAACATTGCGGAATCGCCCTGGTCCGACCGGATCGTTCTCCATCCGGCATCTCTTCAGGAATTCGCCCTCGAGAAGAGCCGGTCGGCTCTTTTCGACCATATTTTTTCCAATCCGCCCTACTTTTCCGACTCGTTGGAATCGCCCGATGCAGCCCGCAACAGAGCCCGCCATACCGCTACGCTCGATTATGAGACCCTGCTTCGTTGTTCCGCCGATTTGCTGCACCCGCAAGGGCGACTCTCTTTGGTTCTCCCGATCCAGGAGTCGGAAAATATGATCAACCGCGCCCTCGACAAAGGACTCTGCATCACGCGTCGGACCGATGTCCGAACCACCGTCAAAAATGCTCCCAAACGGGTATTGCTCGAATTCTCCCGCGCAAACCGGACACCCGAACTGAACGAACTTATCATCGAGGGGGCTACGCCGGGCTGTTATACCGAAGCCTACCGTAACCTTACCCGCGACTTTTATCTGAAGTTCTGAAAACAGAAAAACTTTCTACCCGCACACAATTCTATGGGCTTAATTCGGAAGGCGTACCGCATCAAATCCAATCAGGCCGCCACAATCTGTTTTTTAATTTATTTCAACCCTTACTTTTTGCCTATATTTTATTATTTTGGGGCGAAATCCACAAAAAAACCACAAAACCCTATCAACCAATTATGAAAAAACTTTTCTACCGAATTTTCGGTTTGTGCGCCTGCTTCGCGGTTACGGCTTTCACGGCACAGGCGATTGAAAAACCGATCGTCATCGGCAACTACCGCCTGACATTCATCACCGACAACCTCGTCCGGCTGGAATATGCCAAATGAGGTGCGTTTCTCGACGATTCCACGCTGTTTGCGGTCGATCGCACCCCTCGCGAAGTCGATGTCCGCATGGAGCGTCAAGGTCGGAAACACATCTTTTCGACAGCGGCCATGCGTGTGATTCTCGACGCCGACGGATGCCCGTTCGGTCAAAAAAACCTGTCGGTCGAATGGACCCAAGAGGGGAAAACGCGTCAATGGCAAGTGCCAAGCGGACAGACGAAGAATCTGCTCGGTCCGCTGGTCACATTAGACGGCGTGGGCGGTCCGGTTCCTCGCATGGAGGGACTTCTGAGCCGCGATGGCTGGTATCTGATCAGCGACTCGGGAAAAGACGTCTATAAAAACGGAGCGCTGCACTACCGCGATCGGAATCATGTGCAGGACCTCTATCTTTTCGTCTACGGCACCGATTACAAAGGAGCACTCCGCTCGCTTGCAGCCATCAGCGGACGCGTCCCCATGACCCGGAAATATGTCCATGGCTCCTGGTATTGCCGCTGGTGGCCCTATACGGCCGATGACTATCGCGAAATCGTACAAGGCTACGAAGAGCATGATTTCCCGATGGATATTCTGGTCTTCGACATGGACTGGCACCGCAAAGACGCCACCGTCGGACAGGGAGACGCAAATACCCGCGGTTGGACCGGATACAGTTGGAACCGGGAATTGATCCCCGATCCGGCGGGCCTGATCAAAGAGCTGAAGGAGAAACAGATTTCCGTGGTACTCAACGAACATCCGCACGACGGCATACGTCCTCATGAAGACATGTACGACGCATTTATCCGCGACCTCGGTGTCGACACGACCCAAACCGGCATCCCCATTTTCGATGCGGGAGACCCCCACTACATGCGCAATTTCCTGAAACATGCCCACGGCGAGAGCGACTCGATGGGCGTTGCATTCTGGTGGCTGGACTGGCAACAGGACTATCTGTTCCCCACCGTGCGCGGTACAACGACCAAACACCTGCCCTGGCTCAACGAGCTCTACTACAACTACTCCCGTAAAAACGGATTGCGCGGGCTCAACTTCTCGCGCTGGGGTGGCTGGGGCGACCATCGCCACCCGATCCAGTTCTCGGGCGATGCCGTAGGCTGCTGGGACGTATTGCGTTTCGAGGTCGATCTGACCACCACAAGCGGCAATGCCGGCTGTTTCTTCTGGGCACACGACATCGGCGGCTTCTACCAGGGCCTCGATCCCGAACTCTACACACGCTGGACCCAGTTCGGACTGCTCAACTCATCGCTGCGCATCCACTCCGTAAGCGGTAAAAACATGGATCGCCGGCCGTGGCTCTGGGGAGAACGCGAAGAGAAGGCCATGCGCCGCATCTACCACCTGCGCTCTCAGCTGATGCCATACGTCTACAGCAGTGTCAGACAGTGCCATACGGATATGCTTCCCCTGAACCGGGGACTCTACATCGAACAGCCCGCGATCGAAGAGTCGTACCGTCATCCGGATGAGTTCTTCTTCGGCGATCTGATTCTGGGAGCCCCTATCACGGAAGCGGGCAAAGGAGCCGATTTCACCGTCGACAAACCGGTCTATTTCCCGGAAGGCAACGACTGGTACAGCCTCTTTACCGGCAAACGGTATGCGGGCGGAACAACGGACACGGTTCCGACACCGCTCGAAGAGTCTCCCGTATTCGTCAAGGGAGGATGGCCCTTGCCGCTGCAGCCCTACAAGGAGCGGATGGCATCGGCACCGCTCGATACGCTCATCGTACGGTGCTACCCGGGCTATGACGGTGTCAGCAACACCTACTCCCTCTACGAAGACGACGGCCTGACGACCGATTACGAGCAGGGCATCTATGCGACGACCGCGCTATCTTACAGCAAAAGCGGCAACAAGGTCACGGTGAACGTAGCTCCGACCGAGGGCCATTATGCCGGACAGCCCAGCCAACGCGCCTACCGTATCGAGCTGCCGGGTGTACCGGCCAACAGCCGCGTGAAAGTAGACGGTCGCAAGGTTCGGGCTTCTTACGACTCCACGCTGGGCGGAATCGTGATCGAAGTCAAGAAACGCGACATCCGCCGCAATCTGACAGCCGAAATAGAGCTGCAATAGCCATAGCAAACCGACCAACGGTCTCGACGCCCCGCGAAATGAAACAATATTCGCGGGGCGTCCTGCTTCTCGACTCCGCCCGTAGTCCAATTCCCGGCCGCTGCGCAATCCTTCCGAAAAACAGGTCCGACACTTTTCCTTCCGGATTTCCAGAACCGAATCCTCTTTTCGATCCCACACTACGGCACTTTCATGAAAGTTCTCTGCTTCGGATTTCTCAATCTCGGCATTTATGCTTATCTTTGTAATAAGGTAGGATTCGGCCCGGCCGTGCCAAACTGAAAAACGCAAGGCTCCAGTTACTGCCACGCTCACCGTTCTTATCTTTGACCGTAGAGACAAACCAACTTTACCGAAGTTATGAAAAAACAGATCGTTTTCATCCTCGCAACGTGTTTCGTTGCGACCGTTGCGGCACAATCGCCCCATGTAGCTCCGATTGGTGTAATCGGCTCTGGTTCCGAACAGACGATCTCACTTCCTCAAACTGAACTTGAGGTCCAAATTACCGTACGGACCGAACAGATCGTCACAGGTCCTTACGCCCGTTATGCCCAGAAATACCTCGGCGTGATCGCCCCGCTGACCGACCGCACCTCCAGTACGATAGAGAGCGCGACGATTCGGCCGGTTTCTCAGGTCATTCCTGCGGCACTCATCGCACCGGCCATACCGAAAGCAACGTCCCACCTCCGTTCCGAAAACGGCTTCCCCAAAGTGCTCCCCGACAAGATGTCGAACACGCCGCTCAGCCTTGAAGAGAGCGCCCGTGCAGCAGCAGACCGCATCTATGCACTCCGCAAGGCCCGCATCGAACTCATCACGGGCGAGGCAGGGGAGAATGTTTTCGGAGCAGGACTGAAAACGGCACTCGAAGAGATCGACCGCATGGAAAACGACTATCTTTCGCTCTTCCTGGGGCGTCAGATCGTCTCTTCGGTGGTCAAATGTTTCACGATCACACCCTCGTCCGACAAACAGACCTACATCGTCTGCCGATTCTCGCCGCAAAGCGGTGTACTGCCCGACGATGATCTGAGCGGACAGCCCGTGATCCTGGAACTCAAACCGTCTGGAACGGTCAACACGGCGGAGATTCCCGTCAGCACGAAACCGTCCAAAACCGATCGGCAATACCGCATAGCCGACGAAGTGGCATGCCGACTGATCTTCGACAACAAAACCGTTGCTGCCGCTACGCTTCCCATTTTCCAGTTCGGTACGACCGTTTCGGTAGCTTCCCGCTAATGAACGCCACCGCCAAAATGGCCGCTCTGCTCGCTGCCCTGCGCACCGAGATGAACGGAGCCGTGGTCGAAGCCATGGAGGAGCGTGGTATCCACTATCCGCTCAGCTACGGAGTCTCTCTCTCCACGATTCGGCGGATCGCTACACCTTATGCCCCCGACCATGCATTGGCACGTCTTCTCTACCGGCAACAAGTGCGCGAACTGCAACTCGCCGCACTGATCGTCGCCGATCCGAGGCAAATTACCCCGGAAGAGGCCCCATTTTGGCTCGAAGGGGTACAAAACGGAGAACTGGCCGAAAACCTGGCCCGTCTGCTCGGAGAGACACAGCTCGTACCTGTTCTCCTGCAGAAATACACGGGGCGTACGCAATCGCATTTCGTCCGTTACGCCGTCTTGCTGTCCGCAGCCCGGTCCATGCTTTTCCGGCCCTGTCAAGCCCCGGAGGAGTTGCTCCGAATCCTCTCCGACATGCGTTCCTACGCCTCGTTCCCCGAATTGAGAGCCATGGCCACCTCGCTCACCCGACTGGCCGCACAAGGAGCCGGGGAGAAGGAGATCGTCACCACATTTCTACAATCCATCGAACATTCCGAGGCATCGTACGACCGTTTTTTGCGGGACGAGATTTTCCTCAGCTGAAACACCATGAAGAACCCACGCAAACGCATTTTCCTCACCGGAGCAACCGGCATCATGGGGTGGGCCGGACTGCAACAACTTCTCGCCGAGAATCGCCACGACATCACCCTGCTGGCACGACCCAGTAACACGAATCGCCGCAAACTAAAGGCATTGGAGAGGCGCACAGGAGTTCGTATCGTCTGGGGCGATCTCACCTGTTACGACGACGTCCTGCGCGGCGTTGAAGGAGCCGACTACGTACTCCATGTGGGCGGTATGGTTCCCCCCAGGGCCGACCACGCTCCGGAGGCCACCATGCGCACCAACATCACGGCTGCCGAACATATCGTACGCGCCATCCGGGCCCAGCCCAATGCGGACGAGATCCGGTTGGTCTATATCGGCTCCGTGGCCCAGACCAGCGAACGCAACCCGCCGGTACATTGGGGACGCACGGGCGACCCGATCTGCATAAGCACATTCGATTACTACGGACTTTCCAAAACGATCGCCGAACGGATTATCGTCGAGTCGGGTCTCCGGCGCTGGGTATCGCTTCGGCAATCGGGAATTCTCTATCCCGGCATCTTCCGCAACTTCGACCCGATCATTTTTCGCGTCCCCCTGCAGGGCGTACTCGAATGGACCACCCTCGAAGACTCCGCACGACTGCTGGCACGGGTATGCGACGAAGAGGTTCCCGACACATTCTGGAACCGATTCTACCACGTAAGCAGCGGCCCGACATACCGATTGACCAACTACGAATTCGAAAGACTCCTGTTGCAGAACATCTCCGTTCCTCCGCCCGAAAAGGTATTCGAACCGAAATGGTTCGCCTTGCGAAATTTTCACGGATTCTGGTTCACCGATGCCGATCGGCTGGAGGCAATCCTGCATTTTCGGGCCCATATTCCGTGCGACGAATACATGCGTCGTCTCCGGAAAGAGGTTCCCGCTCTCTTCCGCCTTGCGCGGTTCGTTCCCGCATCGGTCATCAAGACCTTCATGCGACGTCTCGCCTCCACACCGAAGGAGGGGACGCTCGATTGGATCAAAAACGACGACAGCCCCCGCATCTCGGCCTATTTCGGCAGCAGAGAGAGATGGGAGAGGATACCCGACTGGGCTCATTTCGACCGCAGCAGGCCCTCCGACACACCGCACGAACTCTCGCACGGCTACGATGAAACCCTACCGGAAAATTCGCTCGGCATCGAAGAGATGAGATCGGCGGCGGCATTTCGTGGCGGGCGCTGCCTGTCGCAGCAGATGACACCCGGAGACCTCACCACCAAACTCCAATGGGAATGCCATGCCGGACACCGTTTCGAGGCTTCGCCGGCCCTTATTCTGCTCGGTGGACACTGGTGTCCTTCCTGTCTGCCGACGCCCTGGCATTACGACGAAGAGGCGCGCCACAACCCATTCCTTGCTCAGGTATGGCACGCTTCGCACCATTCGGACGAAAACCACGAATACCGGGAGTAGATCGTCTCCATCGGGCGCATCACTCTCCCGATGCACGAAGCGCCCGTCCGACAACACCCATCAGATAATCGACACTCACCACACCGCTACCTCGCCAAAGCACCGTTTCTCCGCGAAACAAGACGAGTGTAGGAGCCGACACAATGCTGTACTCCTGTACCAGGCTGTAATTTTCAGGGGCTTCGATATCGAAAGTGGCCACCTCGACCTGACCACCTGCCAACCGACGAAAGCGGTCGAGGATGTCGTGCATGGCCCGGCAGGCGCCGCACCACGACAAATAAAACTCCGCCAGGAGCAACTTTTCGCCTTCGGCTCTTTTATGAAGATTTGTCATCGCATTTTCTGTCCTCCTTCTCCGGAACGACGGACAAATAATCCGCCTCCAGGTCAAGCGACCGATAACCAACACAATGCAAGAGGCGTGCCCAAACAGAAACTTCCGGACGGGAGCCTCGACGAAATTCTAATTGAGAAGCGAAATTTTTTGAGAGGAGAAGAGGGAGTGAAGTGAAGTGGAGTGAAGTGGGGAGAGGAGAAAAAGGAGAGAAGAGGAAGGAGAAGCCGATAAAACGCGGGAGCTTGACAATCGGCATCAGATACCGAACAGACGCTGCAACAGGCAGACATCGGCCCACCCATCGGCAGTGTGGAGCCACCGTTTTTTTGTTCCGATCACCTCGAAACCCCGACCCCGAAACAGGGAAAGGCTCGGTCCGTTTTCCGTCTCGACATCGCAATAGAGCTGCTGCAGATGCAGCACATCGCGGGCATACTGCGACACCAGATCGAGCGCATCCGCCGCATATCCGCGATTCCGTTCTTCCGTCTCGAAAATCAGGATGCCGACAGCCGCACGGGCATGCACCGGATCGAAATCGAACAGATCGACCGTTCCGACAGCATCGCCGGCCAGCGTCTCGATCACAAGACGCATCTGACGCGTTCGGTAGATGTCGTAACGTTGATTCTCGATAAACTCTCTAAGCTGATGGCGAGAAAACGGAGCAATCGTATCGCTCACACGCCACACCGAGGAGTCGTTCTCCCAACGATAGAGCAACTCCACGTCGCTCTCCTCCAGGGCGCGCAATCGGACCAGACCCGTTTCCAAAGCCTTCATAGTGCACTCAAAGTCCGATAATGCGATTGCGAATCAACATGGCAGCACCCAGAGCGCCGGCATTTTCGCCCATCTTCGAGAGGCGGAACTTGGTATCCTTATAGACGAGGTTGAGCGAATACTTGTTCGTCGAAGCCTTCAACGGCAACATGATGTAATCGCCGGCCCGTGAAAGATTGCCGCCGATAATGACCGTCTCGGGATTGAAAATATTGATCAGGAAAGCGATACTCTTACCGATCTTTTCACCCGCCTCCTCAATCAGTTCGATCGAAAGATTGTCGTCGTTCTTCGCAGCGGCGATGATATCATCAATATGGATATATTCGCCCCGATTGTATTTGTCGCGCAGAATCGTATTAACCCCCTGCTGAATCAACTTCACGATCTTCTGTTCGATGGCTATACCCGACACCTCCGTCTCCAGGCAACCCTTCTTTCCGCAGGCACAAATGATCTCGTTGTCGAAAAACGGAGTATGCCCGAACTCGCCGGCAAAACCCGATTTGCCGTAGAACAGTTTGCCATCCATGATGATGCCGATAGCCACACCGCGACCGAGGTGGAGGTAGAGCAGGTTCTGGCACTCTCTCGGATTTCCATTGTTGTATTCCGCGTAACAACGGGCCCGGGTATCGTTCTCCAACAAGGTACGAATCTGGGTCCGCTGCTCGAATATCTCGCACAACGACTCTTCGTTCGAAGTGAAATACTTGTAACTTCTGCCCGTGTTGGGATTTACGCGACCGGCGATACATACCCCCATGCCGAGAATCTTACCGCGATCGATTCCGCAAGTCCTGACGAAATCCTCCATGCTGCTGCAGATACGCTCCAACGACTGCTGCGTATCTTCCAGTTCGAAATCGGGTACGGTACGCTCCACAATGATATTGTTCTGGATATCGGTTATCACGAACAAGATATTGTCCCGGGCGATATTCACCCCCACGAAATAGATGGCCGAATTGGTCAGGCCATAAATATTTGGACGGCGGCCGCCGTTCGTCTCGATCTTGCCATTTTCGGTAACGAGCTTCTCCTCGACCAACTCACCCACGAGTTTGGTCATCGTCGGGATGCTGATATGCAGCTCCTTGGTCAATTCCGCCAACGTAGAGGGACCGTTGACAGCCATATGGGCTACAATATTACGTTTGATGAGGTTATTCTTATGGGCGATACCTCTTAAAATATCGTCTTCGTGCTTGATAAAAAATTCCTTCAGCGATGTCATTCCTCAAATTCTATCAATCTTTTTTCAAAGCCAGGCAAAGATAATAAATTTTTTTCAAAATTAACCAATCTCTTCGACACCCATTTAATTTACCCTTCAAACAACAAAAACAGTGTGGGCGATCTCTTTTTGAGACCGCCCATAACTAAAGTAAAACTTTAACTAAAGTGTCTGTTTTGATTCGACTTCTACCGTACTATCAATCTTTGAGATAAGCCCCTTCAATACAGCTCCAGGACCCAGTTCCACAAAGCTCGATGCACCGTCGGCAATCATGTTGCGGACTGTCTGCGTCCACCGTACCGGCGAGGTAAGTTGTGCGATCAGATTGGCTCGGATTTGCGCCGGATCGGAGTATGGTTTTGCATCCACATTCTGATAAACAGGACAAATCGGAGTCTGGAACGGAGCCTCTTTGATGGCCGCTTCCAACTCAACGCGTGCAGGCTCCATCAGCGGAGAGTGGAAAGCACCACCTACAGGAAGACGCAAAGCGCGTTTCGCACCGGCCGCCTTCATCTTTTCGCAAGCCGCATCCACCGCCTCGATCGTTCCCGAAATCACCAACTGACCCGGGCAGTTGTAGTTGGCCGCCACAACCACACCATCGACACTCGCGCAAAGCTCTTCCACCGTCCGGTCATCGAGCGCCAACACCGCAGCCATCGTGGATGGAGCGGCTTCGCACGCCTTCTGCATGGCCTGCGCACGTTTCGACACCAATCGGAGACCATCCTCGAAGCCGAGAGCACCGGCAGCGACCAATGCGGAAAATTCGCCGAGCGAATGGCCGGCGACCATATCGGGATTGAAGGCGTCGCCCATCGATTTAGCCAGGATGACCGAATGAAGAAAGACAGCCGGCTGAGTCACGAAAGTCTGTTTCAACTCATCAGCCGTACCGGAAAACATGATATCCGTGATTCGGAAACCGAGAATATCGTTTGCAGTCTCAAAAAGTTTTTTGGCTTCCGGGATGCCCTCGTAGAGCTCCTTACCCATTCCGGAGAATTGGGCTCCCTGTCCGGGGAAAACAAATGCTTTTGCCATAATTTTCTGGGTTTTTAAGAAAATTCCGGGGCAAAAGTAATGAAAGTTTTTGATTAAATGTTGATAATTCGTTGGACTCCGGACGAGTTTTCTATGGAAAAATCGCTAAAATTGTCAGTTATTTTTATAGAGGTAAAGATGTTTTCCATTCTGTACTATCCGTTTTTGATCCTGTTGTCGCTCTTTTTCATGGTGCTGTCGGCATTGGCCCTTCTGCTGTGCGCACCTTTCGACCGGAGGCGACGAGCGGTACATGAACTTTCGCGAGCCATCTCGCAAACCTTTTTCTCTTTGCCTCCCTGCTGGAAGGTCATCAAACAGGGGATCGAACAGATCGACCCGAAACAAAGATACGTCATCGTGCTCAACCACCAGTCGATGGTCGACATTCCGATGCTCTACTGGGCTCCGCTGAATTTTCGCTGGGTAGCCAAACGTGAATTGATCAAAGCGCCCATTTTCGGAGAGTACATCTGGATGCACGGCGATATTCTGATCGACCGGGGCTCTGCGGCGACAGCAGCGGCAAAGGTGCTGCACGACGGACAAAAATGGTTGAATCGGGGAGTCTCCGTTGCGATCTTCCCGGAAGGGACCCGCTCCAAAGACGGGACCATCCATCGCTTCAAGTCCGGAGCTTTCAACCTGGCCAAGGAGGCCGGAGCGCCGATTCTGCCCGTGGTGCTCGACGGAACCCGCACGGCATTCAAACCAAACGGGTTGTTGCAATTCCGCCACACATTCACCATTCGGGTCCTGAAACCCATCCCGGCAGAAGAGGTGAAAGAGAAGGAGATCAAAAGCCTGATGGAGGAGACCTTCGAACGCATGGTCGAGGCGAAGCGTGAAATTACCGGGACGAGAGAACAAAAGAGATAAAAAACAGCAAAACGAATCAGATACGACGCATGAGTGAAGTAAAATATACCGAAGAAGACATCAAGACCCTCAGTACACGCGAACAGATGCGCCTGAGGCCAGGCATGTGGATCGGTAAATTGGGGGACGGAAGTCAACCCGACGACGGAATCTACACCCTCATCAAAGAGGTGGTGGACAACTCCGTGGACGAGTTTATCATGGGTGCGGGCAAAGTGATCGAGATCACCATCGAAAACAATACGGTCACGGTCCGCGACTACGGACGAGGCATTCCGTTAAAAAGCCTCAACGACGCCGTCTCCAAAGTGAACACCAGCGGCAAATACGGATCCAGCGCCTTCAAAAAGACGGTCGGGCTGAACGGTGTGGGCGTCAAGGCGGTCAACATGCTGTCGAGTCGGTTCGTCGCACGCAGTATCCGCAACGGGGAGGCTCGCACGGTCACCTTCGAACAGGGAATCGAGACGAGCGACCGGTGGGAGAGTGGGGTTGCGGAGAAAGACGGCACCTGCATCAGTTACATGGTCGACACGGAGGTATTCGGCGAATATGTTTACAACCTCGAATTCGTGGAGCAACGCATCCGCAACTACACCTACCTCAATACCGGGCTCACCATTCGACTCAACGGGGAGACCTTCTGCTCGAAGAACGGACTTCTCGATCTGCTGCAGGAGAACATCGCTGCCGAGGAGGCTCTCTATCCGCCCATCCACCTGAAAGGAGAGGATATCGAGGTGGCCATCACACACGGTTCGGGCTACGGGGAGAGCTACTACTCGTTTGTCAACAGCCAGTACACCTCCCAGGGCGGAACCCATCAGGCCGCATTCCGCGAGGCGATCGCCAAGACCATCAAGGAGTTTTTCCACAAAGATTTCGACCCGTCGGACGTACGCACCTCGATCGTCGCCGCCATCAGCATCAACGTGGAGGAACCTGAGTTCGAAAGCCAGACGAAGATCAAGCTCGGATCGAAATTCATGTCTCCGGACGGGGTGTCGGTACGCAACTACATCATGGATTTCCTGATGCAGAATCTCGACAATTACCTCCACAAGAATCCGTCGACGGCCGAAATTCTCCATCGCAAAATCATCGAGAACGAGAAGGAGCGCAAAGCGATCTCCGGCGTACAAAAGAAGGCTCGCGAAATTGCAAAAAAGGTCAGCCTCAACAACAAGAAACTGCGCGACTGCAAAATACACTACAACGACAAGGATAAATTGGCCGAAGATTCGATGATCTTCATCACGGAGGGTAACTCCGCAAGCGGCTCGATCACCAAAAGCCGCGACGTGAAGACGCAAGCGGTCTTTTCGCTGCGCGGCAAACCGCTCAACAGCTACGGGCTGACCAAAAAGATCGTCTACGAGAACGAAGAGTTCAACCTGCTGCAGGCTGCGCTCAACATCGAGGAGGGGATCGAAAACCTGCGCTACAACAAAGTGATCATCGCTACGGATGCCGATGTGGACGGCATGCACATCCGGCTGCTGATGATGACCTTCTTCCTGCAATTTTTCCCCGACCTGATCCGTCAGGAGCATCTCTTCGTGCTCCAGACGCCGCTGTTCCGAGTCCGTAACAAAAAAGAGACGATCTACTGTTACAACGAGGAGGAGCGTCAACGCGCCGTCCAGAAGCTGGGAGCCAATCCGGAGATCACCCGATTCAAAGGTCTCGGCGAAATCTCGGCCGACGAATTCCGTGAGTTCATCGGCGAGAAGATGCGTCTGGAGAAGGTACGCCTCACCAAGGAGGATACGATCCACGAGATGCTGGAATTCTACATGGGCAACAACACGCCGGAACGGCGCAACTTCATCATCGACAACCTGCGTATCGAAGCCGACTACGTCGAAGAGTTGATTTAAACGAGCTATGAAAGAGAGAGAACAGATAAACGAACCGGAAGAGACGGCGGCCGACCGCGCCGAAAAACAGGGCGCGAGCCACAAATACGATAACCTGACACTCGCATCGGGCGGTCGTCACAAACTGACCGGCATGTACAAAGAGTGGTGGCTCGACTACGCCTCATACGTCATTCTCGAGCGTGCCGTACCCCACATGGAGGACGGATTGAAACCGGTGCAACGGCGAATTCTCCACTCCATGCGGCGACTCGACGACGGTCGCTACAACAAGGTGGCCAACATCATCGGTCACACGATGCAGTTTCACCCCCATGGCGACGCTTCGATCGGCGACGCACTCGTGCAACTTGGACAAAAGGAGTTGCTGATCGATTGCCAGGGCAACTGGGGCAACATCCTGACCGGCGACGGAGCGGCTGCTCCGCGATACATCGAAGCGCGGCTTTCGAAATTCGCCCTTGAAGTAGCATTCAATCCCAAAACGACGGAATGGATGCTCTCTTACGACGGACGCAACCAGGAACCGGTAACCCTGCCGGTAAAATTTCCGCTGCTGCTGGTTCAGGGTGTCGAAGGCATCGCCGTAGGTCTCGCCTCGAAGATCCTGCCGCACAACTTCAACGAGGTGATCGATGCGGCCATCGCCCACCTGAAAGGGGAGGATTTCGTCCTGTTGCCCGACTTCCCGACCGGAGGTACGGCCGACTGCTCACGATACAACGACGGATTGCGCGGCGGTACGGTCAAAGTGCGGGCCAAGATCTCGAAGATCGACAAACGGACGCTGGCCATCACCGAAATCCCCTACGGGACCACCACGGAAAGCATCAAGGAGTCGATCATCAAGGCGAACGAGAAAGGCAAGATCAAGATTCGGAAAGTCGACGACAACACGGCCGAAAAGGTGGAGATCGTTATCCACGTAAGCAACGACGAGTCGAGCGACAAGACCATCGACGCACTTTATGCCTTCACGGACTGCGAAATATCGATCTCGCCCAACGCCTGCGTGATCTACGACGACAAGCCCCACTTCCTCGGCGTAAGCGACATTCTGCGTCGCAGTGCGGACCACACCAGGGAGTTGCTGGGACAGGAGCTTCGCATCCGCATGGACGAACTGGCCGAAGAGTGGCACATGTCGACGCTCGAACGCATCTTCATCGAGAACCACATGTACGAAGCGATCGAAGGGTGCAAAACCCGCGAAGCCGCCTATTCAGCCATCGACGAACGGTTGGAGCCGTTCAAAAAGCAGCTTCGCCGGGAGGTCACCAAAGAGGATATCGTGAAGCTGACCGAGTTGCGATTCATTCGCATCTCGCGTTACGATACCGCCAAGGCCGACGAACACATCCGCAGCATCGAAGAGGAGATGCGTCAGGTACAGCACGACATCGAGCACCTGACCGACTACACGATCGCCTACTACCGACGCATCCGCGACCGCTACGGCAAAGAGCGTGAACGGCGCACCGAAATACGTACGTTCGACTCGATCGAAGCGACAAAAGTGGTCGTAGCCAATGCCAAACTCTATGTGAACCGTACGGAAGGATTCTTCGGCATAGGCGCCTCGATGAAAAAAGAGGAGTTCGTGACCGACTGTTCCGACATCGACGACGTGATCGTCATCTGCCGCAACGGCAAGTACATTATCACCAAGGTCAAGGAGAAAGATTTCTTTGCCAAGAACATCTACTACATCGGCGTGTTCAAACGGGGCGACGAACGCACCATCTACAACGTGCTCTACCGCGACGGAAAAAACGGAGCGATCATGATGAAACGATGCGCCATCACCAGCGTCACCCGCGACAAGGAGTACGACCTGACCAAAGGGACTCCGGGCAGCGAAATCCTCTACATGAGTGTCAATCCGAACGGAGAGGCGGAGGTTCTCAAGATCTATTTCAAACCGCGTCCCCGCCTGAAAAAGGTGATCACCGACCTCGATTTCGCATCGCTTGCGATCAAAGGACGTCAGAGTCAGGGAAATCTCTTCTCCCGTTACGGCATCCACAAAATCGTCCTCAAGGAGAAAGGAACTTCGACCCTCGGAGGGCAGAACATCTGGTATGACGACGATATCCGGCGACTCAACACCGACGGTCGAGGACGTCTGTTGGGCGAGTTCATCGGTGACGACAAACTGATCGTCCTGACCCCCAACACCTATTATATCACGGGCTACGATCTGAGCAACCATTTCCCGGAAGAGACGATCCGGGTGGAAAAATACGATCCCGAAAAGGTCTACAGCGTAGCCTATTGGGACAACGAACAACACTACTATTATGTAAAACGGTTCTCGGCCGAAGCGACGGACAAGACGCAAACCTATCTCGATCCGGACGATCGTCTGGTCGCCCTGACAGACAACGCTTCGCCCTTGCTTCATATCACATACCAGGGGGCTCAACAAAACCGGCCCGACGATGAAGTCGCCGTAAACGATTTCATCGGCGTCAAAAGCCATCGGGCCAAAGGGAAACGGATCACCACGTATGACATCGGGGCGCTCCGCTTCATCGAGACCGAGAATCCCGATCCGGACGAGGAAGAGACTGCTCCCGATCCGACTACGGAAGAGGCAGCAGAATCGATGACCGGGGCCGAGCACGTGAAGGCCGAGGATCCGATGCCGGAATCCTCCGAGCAATCCGGTCCGGGAAGGGTAGAGAAACCCACAATCGCGATTCCCGACCTTGACAAAGAGATCAATGTATCTCCGGAAGAACCCGAAGAGGAGGAAGAACAGGGGCAAGAAGCGGAAGAAGAACAGGAAGAGATCGTAGAGTCCCTTACCCGGGAAGCCACCGACCAGGCCGACGATGAGATCGAATTCGAGATCGAGAGAGCCGAAGAGAAAGACGACACACGGAATCCGGACACTCAACAACTCGACCTCTTTTAATATATAGAGAACATGGTACTTTTTCTGATCGGATACATGGGCTGCGGAAAGAGCAGTTTAGGCAGAAGGCTCGCCCAAATCGCCGGAATCGATTTCGTCGACATGGACCACGAAATCGAACAGGAGGCGGGTATGAGCGTCTCCGACATATTCGCATCGCAAGGCGAAGCGTGGTTCCGGGCGAAAGAGCGGGAGACGATCGAACGTTTCGCCGGCCTGGAACACGACACGATCGTAGCCACGGGCGGGGGAGTGCCCTGTTTCGGAGATAACATGGAGTCGATGAACCGTATCGGTATCACCGTCTACCTGAAGATGTCTCCTGCACGGCTCACCCGGCGCATCTCTCCCCGCGGCAGAGAGAAGAGACCGATCATTCGCGGCATGAACGACGAGCAACTGCTCGCTTTCATCTCTTCGGCCCTCCCGAAACGGGAGCCATACTATGAAAAGGCCTCTCTCACGGTCGACTGCGAGAGCCTCTCCGACGAACAGATCACAAGCCACATCCTCCACTACATGGAGTACGCAAAACAACTGAAAACCAAATAGAACAAAGCATGATACTACTTTTCAGAAACGCTGACAAAGTGTATGCGGTAGATGCCGCAAACAACCCCAATCAGGAAGAGACCGCACGGCTCGAATGGCTCTTTTCCGGCGCGAAACGGGTAGAGGCAGAGCGGATCGAAGGGAACTTCATCGGGCCTCGCCGGGAGATGATCACCCCGTGGAGCACCAACGCCGTGGAGATCACCCAGAACATGGGACTGCAAGGCATCCGGCGCATCGAAGAGTTTACGGAGGCCGTGAACGACACCCCGTTCGATCCGATGCTCAACCGTCGCTACGACGCGATCGACCAGGAGGTCTTCACCATCGATAAAAAACCCGATCCCATCGTCCACATCGACGACATCGAAAGCTACAACCGGCAGGAAGGACTCGCCCTCAGCGAAAGCGAAATGGAGTACCTGAAGGAGGTGAGCCGCAAAATGGGCCGTCCGCTCACCGACAGCGAAGTCTTCGGATTCTCACAGGTCAACTCGGAACACTGCCGACACAAAATTTTCAACGGCGAATTTGTGATCGACGGAGAGAAAAAGGCCGAAAGCCTCTTCAAGCTGATCAAAAAGACCACCTCCACGCATCCGAATTACGTCACCTCGGCCTACAAGGACAACTGTGCCTTCCTGCAAGGTCCCGTGGCGGAACAGTTCGCCCCCGCCTCGCAAGACAAACCGGACTGGTTCGAGACGAAGGAGTTCGAAAGTGTGATCTCGATTAAGGCGGAGACCCACAACTTCCCCACGACCGTGGAGCCCTTCAACGGCGCCGCCACGGGAACGGGTGGAGAGATCCGCGACCGCATCGCGGGCGGTAAAGGCGCATTCCCGATCGCCGGGACGGCCGTCTACATGACCTCCTATGCACGTAACGACGACGAGCGACTCTGGGAGCAGGCCGTTCCACCCCGGAAATGGCTCTACCAGACTCCGGAAGATATCCTCATCAAAGCCTCGAACGGTGCCAGCGACTTCGGCAACAAGTTCGGACAGCCGATCGTCTGCGGCTCTCTGTTGACATTCGAGCACGAAGAGGGCGACCGGACCTACGGCTACGACAAAGTGATCATGATGGCCGGCGGTATCGGATATGGTAAAAAAGCCGACAGCCTGAAAGACGAACCGGCACCCGGAGACGCCATCGTGCTGCTCGGCGGAGACAATTACCGCATCGGCATGGGCGGAGGAGCCGTATCGAGCGTAGCGACCGGCGAATATGCCGGCGAAATCGAGCTGAACGCCGTGCAACGTTCCAACCCCGAGATGCAGAAACGGGTCTACAACGCTATCCGCGCCGTGAGTGAAGCCGACCGCAATCCGATCGTATCGATTCACGACCACGGAGCAGGAGGCCACCTGAACTGTCTGAGCGAACTCGTGGAGACGACCGGCGGGCGAATCGACATGGAGAAACTCCCGATCGGAGATCCGACGCTCTCCGCACGCGAAATCGTAGGTAACGAATCGCAGGAACGCATGGGACTGGTGATCCGTAAAGAGGATGTCGACTTCCTGCGTCGGGTTGCCGACCGGGAACGGGCTCCGATGTATGTGATCGGCGAGACAACCGGCGACATGCAGTTCACCTTCGTCGATAACCGCACCGGCGAAAAACCGATCGACTGGCAGCTCGAATATATGTTCGGGAAGGCTCCCCGCACGGTGCTCACAGACCGGACCCTGCCCGAACAGTTCCAAAAAATCGAATACGTTCCGGGCGAAATCGTTCGCCACATCGAACGGACCCTCCAGCTGGAAGGGGTCGCCTGCAAAGACTGGCTGACAAACAAGGTGGACCGTTCGGTCACCGGACGGATCGCCCAACAACAGACCGCAGGGCAACTGCAACTGCCGCTTAACGACTGCGCCGTGGTGGCTCTGGACTACCAAGGAAAAGCCGGCATCGCCACCTCCATTGGCCATGCGCCGGCAGCAGCACTGATCGATCCGGCCGCAGGCTCCGTGCTCTCGATCACCGAAGCGCTCACCAACATTGCGCTCAGCCCTCTCGCACACGGACTGAAAGGAGTATCGCTCAGTGCCAACTGGATGTGGCCCTGCAAAAATCCGGGTGAAGATGCCCGCCTCTACCGCGCCGTGGAGGCCGCCAGCGAATTCGCACTGGCCCTCGGCATCAACATCCCCACCGGGAAGGACTCGCTCTCCATGACGCAGAAATATCCCGACGGGAAACTCGTTCTGGCGCCCGGAACCGTCATCATCACGGCCGCCGGAGAGGTATCCGACATCAAGCGGAGCGTACGTGCAGCCCTCAAGCAACGCCCCTCGGAGATCGTCTATGTCGACATGAGCCGCAGCCCCTTCGCCCTCGGAGGAAGCAGCTTCGCACAGACGCTCGGCAAAGTGGGCGACGAAACACCCACAGTGGCCGATCCCTCCTATCTGGTCCGTGCATTCGAGGCCGTACAACAACTGGTGAGTGAAGGAAAAATTCTTGCCGGGCACGACGTATCGGGCGGTGGCCTCATTACCGCCCTGCTGGAGATGACCTTTGCCGATAACCGTACCGGCATGGATCTCCAGCTCGACGCACTGGGAGAATCCGATATCGTCCGGCTGCTGTTGAGCGAAAAACCGGCCCTCGTGCTCCAGGTAGCCAACGGAACAAGTGTCGTGGAAGAACTTCGGGCCGCCGGCATCGACGCCGCAACCATCGGACGCGTCAACCTCGACCGCCGCTTCTCCGTAGATACTTGCGGCGTTCGATTCGACTTGCTGCAGAACGAATTACGCGACATCTGGTACAAGCCTTCCTACCTGCTCGACCGTCGCCAGAGCGGCCGGAAGAAAGCGGCAGAACGCTACACCAACTACAAACAACAGGAGCTTCAGTTCCGTTTCCCGACCGATTTCCAGGGCACCTATGCCTCCTACGGAATCGATCCCCACAGGAAAACGAAAACAGGCATCCGGGCTGCGATCATCCGGGAAAAAGGAGTCAACAGCGACCGGGAAATGGCATGGTGCATGCACTTGGCCGGCATGGATGTGAAGGATGTACAGATGACGGACCTTATTCTCGGCCGCGAGACACTCGAAGATGTCAACCTGATCGTCTTTGTGGGAGGCTTCTCCAACTCGGACGTGCTCGGATCGGCCAAAGGATGGGCCGGAGCCTTCCTCTTCAACGAGAAGGCCAAACAGGCACTCGACCGCTTCTATGCCCGTCCTGACACGCTTTCGCTCGGAGTCTGCAACGGCTGCCAGCTGATGGTCGAACTGGGACTCATCACCCCCGAGGACGAGAAGAAACCCCGCATGCTCCACAACGACAGCCACAAACTCGAATCGGCTTTCCTCGGAGTGGAAATAGGGGAGACACGCTCCGTATTCCTCCGTTCGCTGATCGGATCGCGATTGGGCGTCTGGGTTTCGCACGGAGAGGGTAAGTTCTCGTTGCCTTACGACGAATCGCATTACGACATCGCTCTGAAATATACCTACGCCGAATACCCCGGCAACCCCAACGGCAGCGACTACGCTGCAGCCGGCATCTCCAGTGCAGACGGACGTCACCTGGCCATCATGCCGCATGCGGAACGCTCCATGAAGCCGTGGAACTGGGCGTGGTATCCCGAAGAGCGAGAAAACGACGAAGTATCGCCGTGGATCGAGATGTTCGTCAATGCACGCCGTTGGATCGAACAGAACCGCAAAAAAAAGTAACGACCATCATGGACAATCGTCCCATAGGCATTTTCGACTCCGGGCTGGGCGGATTGACGGTCTGGAAAGAGATCGCCCGCGCACTGCCCGACGAGTCGCTGATCTATTTCGGCGACGGGAAAAACTGTCCTTACGGGTCGCGCACACCGGAAGAGATCCGGCAGTTCTCCACCGAAGCGATCGAATTTCTGTTGGGAAAAGCGTGCAAGCTGATCGTCGTCGCCTGCAATACAGCGACCGCGGCAGCGATCGACTATCTTCGCAGTCGCTATTCGATTCCCCTGGTAGGGATGGAGCCGGCCGTCAAACCGGCCGCACTGGCCTCGCAAAGCGGCGTGATCGGTATCGTCGCCACGGAGGGATCTCTCCATGGCGAACTTTTCCGGGCGGCCTCTTCGAAATATGCCGACAAAGTACGTATTCTGCCGGCAGTAGGCGAAGGATTCGTGGAACTCGTCGAATCGAACCGCGAAGAGACACCGGAAGCCGTTGCCGTCGTCAGAAAAGCCATCGAACCACTCCTGGAGGAGGGGGCTGACCAAATCGTACTGGGATGTACACACTATCCTTTTCTTACGAAAGCCTTCCGACAGGTGATCGGAACGAGGAAGGTGGCCCTGATCAATCCGGCCCCGGCCATAGCCCGCCGTGTCGAGTTCCTGCTCAGCCAAAACGAACTGCATGCCGAACCCGGCAGGCAGGCAACCCGTACTTTCCATACGGCCGCCTCTCAGGACTACCTCGACAAACTCATAGCCAAAAGCGAGCAGGCAAAACAAATGGATTTTTGAGGAAAAAACCGTACCTTCGTACAAATTTTCCGACCGACGATGAGAGAGACAGAGAGCACACAAAAAAAGAGAAACAGAAAACCGCGTCGCATTCAACTGACCGAAACGCAACGCTGGGTAGCAGGCATCATCCTGCTGTTTTTTGCCATCTACCTGCTTTTCGTCTCGATCAACTACTGCTTTACCTGGAGCGCCGACCAAAGTGCCGTCTCGTTTGATTCGGACGATGGAGCGATCTCCAACGGCGGAGGTTCGCTCGGGGCCAAAATGGGAGAGCTGTTGATCGGCCGAGGATGCGGACTTTTCGGTCTGGCCGTACCCGTTGTGCTGCTGATCCTCGCGTTGCGTATCCTGCGATACCGTCCGGCCTACTTAGAAAGGTCCGTACGCATTTCCCTGATTGCAATGCTGATAGGCACGATCACCTTAGGTTTTGCTTTCGGTATGAAATGGGGTGTTTTCGGTTCCGGTCTCGGCGGTGCGCTCGGCATCTACGCTGCGATGTGGCTGAAAGGAATCATCGGCCCGGTAGGTACGGGATTGCTGCTGCTCTGCAGCTGGATCCTGCTGGCCGTCTACATCAACCGACGTACCATCTCCGTGGTCAACCGCGTGGGCGGTGTCATTGCCGACAGCGGTGCCAAAGTAGGCGAGGCCACGAAAGAGTTCGTCCACCATCACATGGGTGGAGAGGCATCGTCCCATGCCGGCGAATCCCTCCCGGAGGAGGATGAGCAAAACCCGGCCGATGAAACCGACAAAGAGGAGACCGAGACCATCTACAGCCACGAGCAGATCGCCGACGACCTGCAGAAAGAGTTGAGCGATCTTGCCACCTCCGAGGAGGAGCCAAAGGGCGACGATTCGTTCTTCGAAATCACCGACTCCCGCGAACAGGCCGAACAGGAACGAGTCGCGGAAGAGGAGCCGTCGGGAGAACGAACGGACGACGAGACGCCTCGCACCTTCTCCCACGGGGAGTTCGAAGTGATCGATCTCGGTGGCAATACCCCCTCTTCAGGCAACAAACTGGGCCCGGGCGGCGTCGTGATGTCGGATGTAGCCGTCGACGAGAACGGCATGGACATCCTCGTTCCGGCCCAGAAAGATGCCGAAATCGAGGAGGACGAGATGGAAAACCTCTACGATCCGCTCAAGGAACTCTCTTCGTACCGTCGCCCCGAGATCGAAAGTATTCTCCAGAATCACAGTGTCGATGTCACGGTCACCGAAGAAGAGGTCCGTGCGAACAAAGACCAGATCGTGCAGACGCTCCGTAATTTCGGCATCCAGATCGACCGCATCAAAGCGACGATCGGCCCCACGGTGACGCTCTACGAAATCGTTCCCGCCGCAGGAGTCAAGATCTCCAAGATCCGCGGATTGGAGCAGGATATCGCCCTCAGTCTCAAGGCGCTCGGCATTCGTATCATTGCGCCGATACCGGGCAAGGGGACCATCGGCATCGAAGTTCCCAACCGCGACCGGGAGATCGTCTCCATGTATTCGGTCATCAAATCGATCAAGTTCCAGGACAGCAAGGCGGAACTGCCGATCGTCCTGGGCAAGACGATCCAAAACGAGACTTTCGTCCTCGACCTGACCAAAATGCCCCACCTGCTCGTTGCCGGAGCTACTGGACAGGGCAAGAGCGTCGGATTGAATGCAATCATCGCTTCGCTGCTCTACAAGAAACATCCGGCCGAGCTGAAATTCGTCATGGTGGACCCCAAAAAGGTCGAACTGTCGCTCTATGCACGACTCGAAAAACATTTCCTGGCGAAGATGGAGAGCGAAGAGGAGGCCATCCTGACCGACACCCAAAAGGTGGTCTACACACTCAATTCGCTCTGCAACGAGATGGAGGCCCGCTACGAACTGCTGCGCAAAGCCGAAGTAAAGAAGATCTCGGAATACAATCAGAAATTCATCAACCGGCGCCTCAACCCAAAGAAAGGACACCGGTTCCTGCCCTACATCGTCGTGGTGATCGATGAGTTCGCCGACATGATCATGACGGCCGGTAAAGAGGTCGAACAGCCCATCACGCGACTCGCCCAACTGGCCCGAGCTGTCGGTATCCACCTCATCATCGCCACGCAACGTCCCGACGTCAAGGTGATCACGGGCCTGATCAAGGCCAACTTCCCGGCCCGCATCGCTTTCCGCGTCACATCGATCGTCGACTCGCGTACCATTCTCGACCAGACCGGAGCCAATCAATTGATCGGGCAGGGCGACATGCTCGTCTCGCTCAACGGCGAAATCACCCGTGTCCAATGCGCCTTCATCGACACCCCGGAAATCGAAGCACTGACCGAAGCCATCGGCAAACAACGCGGCTATCCGAGCGCCTACCTGTTGCCGGATTATGTGCCGGAAGGAACCGACAACGGTCCCGGCGGTGAACTCCTCGACGTGGACAAAATGTTTGGGGAAGTGGCACGATTCGTCGTAAACAGTCAGCAGGGATCGACCTCCAACATCCAACGCCACTTCGCCATCGGATACAACCGGGCCGGACGCCTGATGGATCAACTGGAACGGGCGGGAATCGTCGGTCGCGCCGAGGGCAGCAAACCGCGCGAGGTTCTCGTCTCCGATCCGACCCGTCTGGAAAGCATACTCAACGACTTAGGTATCGACTGACAGCCATGAAACGACTTCTGCTCCTACTCCTTATCCTATGCAACGGTACGTTGCTCATGGGTGACGAACGTTCGGATGCCCTGCTCAAGAAGGTAGCCGATCAGATCCAAAGTTTAGGCGACTACCGGGTGTCGTTCCGCACGACCGTAGACGGCGAAAGCATCGAAGGCGAATATTACGTAAGCGGCGAGAAGTACTGCATTCAGGCAACCGGGCTCGAAGTGATCTGCGACGGAAGTGCCAAATACGAAATCAGTACCACGAACCGGGAGGTCGTTATCGATCCGATCGATCCGGAAGACCGCACCATTCTGGGCAACCCGACCCGCATTTTCGATTTCCTCGACGGCAGTTATACCCACACCTATGTCGGCGACGAAACCGTGAAGGGGGAGCGTATGCACCGAATCGAGCTGCAAAGGGCACGGCCCGATCAACAGACAGAGAAACTGACGGTCTTTCTGGATCGGACCAGCGGACTGCCCGTCGAACTGATCTATTACCTGGACAACATAAATACCGACGCCACGGTAGAGATTCTCTCCATTGAGAAAATGCAAAACAGCGATCCGGCACTCTTCTCTTTCGATCGCAAAAAATACAGAGGCTACGAAGTGATCGACTTCCGATAGAAGCCTACTCGACCGGAGAACCGAAACGGCAAACCGCCGCCCGGGTTCATCTCATTCTCCGATGGCGCTCCACATGCTATTTTTCTGTTATCATTGTCTTCAGACCATCGAACAGGATCTGTGACACCAAGCGTTGTCGGAGCCAAAGATTCGCCGGACTATTTTCCGACATTCAGCCAGGTTAATTTCTTCCACAACCACTCCAGCGGTCCCTGCCTGTGGTTCGCAAGCCACAGACGGCTGGCTGGCTGCATCACCATGAACATGCCTATGGCGATCAGCAGGCAGACGGTCGCTCCCGTATATTGATAGAGATTCAACCCGAAACCATAGAACAGAGATACCCCGATGATCGACTGCAGGATATAGTTCGTAAGACTCATACGACCGAACGGAATGAACATCCGCTGGAATTTATAGCCGGCACCCCGGTCGTACCAAAGCAGCACGAAGCAGCCCGCCAGGAAACACATGAACAGGAAGTTGCAGATCGACGGAATCGCTATGTCGAGCGGCATGAGCAGGGCACGATCATCCCCGACCATCCCCGGATAGGCCACTCGCAAAACATATAACGGAACGAATGCCACCGCCGACCACAAGGTGATCTGTTTCCAGCGAGCTATCGACTCCGGACGATTCTCGAACAGCGAAAGCCTTCCGGCCACCAGTCCGAACAGGAAGAGTCCTCCGATCTGACAGATCCGTCCGTTTTCGATCTGCCAAAGGTTTCCGTAGAGCTGTCCGTAGGTGATGTTCGAGCGCACGACCTCCCAGAAATTGCCCGACTCCATTACGGGCTTGGCAAAAGCAGCGTAGGTCATCCAGTTGTCGCCATATTCGAAGAAGGGGATATCGCACAGATAACAACAGATTCTGACCCATTCGATAGGTTGCAGGATCAGGATCGAGGCCAGAATCAGGAGCGTTCTCGTAGACAAACGCGACACCGAAACCAAAAACAGCCCCATCACCGCATACAGGAGCAGGATGTCGCCGTTGTAGAACAACGAATGCAACTGAGAAAACAGCGCCAAGAGGACCATCCGCCAAACAAACCGGCCCCGAAAAGGAATTCCCCGCATCTCGGCATTGCGGGACTGGACGTAGAAACTAAAACCGAAAAGGAGAGAAAAGGCCGAAAAAGCCTTTCCCGCCATCAAAAACCAGACGGCATCCCAAATCCCCTTGTCCAACGCGGTCAGCCACGAGGGATAGTTCTCCGGAATGTAATACAAATTGTAGTGCTCGCAACAATGCACCACCACAATTGCAAACAAGGCGAGACCTCGCAGGGCATCCACAACCTCTATGCGACGACTGCCCGGGACATTCCGTTCGACAACGTTCGGTTCATTTTTCATGCGCACAACAAAATCTCCTCGACATCCTTGTTAGGGGACTGGGCCGAATTCGCCGGCTAATATACGAAAAAAGCACGACACAACAGCCGAACGGACTTTTTTCACGAGACTCTGGCGCTCCGAGCAGAACAAAAACCTCCCTGTCGTAACCGACAGGGAGGTCCGATCATTTCAAGAGGGGAGGGTATTACATATCCGACATCGCAGACGCAAATTTCGCCGTGATTCGGGAGTAACGGGCAACCTGATCGGAAGACAAATCGCCCGAGGCCTGTTCGAGTTTCTCGCCCAGTTCCTGAGCGGTCTCCATCAACGACACCAAATCGGACATCGCGCTCAGGTCGCCTTCTGCCGCCTTTTTAGCACAAGCAATATATTCATCCGCATATTTCTCGTAATCATCCAGAATCTCATCCCAGTCATCGGAGCCCCCTTGTGACGTCCCGCTCTTTGTCAGATTCAGGTCAATCGATATGTCGAAATTCTCGATCTGCTCCAAAATGCCGGTCTCGCCCAAAAGAGCATAAGAGAACTTCAACGTGTTCTTATCTCCGACCGCCGAACTCATGATGGTAGTTATGACCTCGGGATTTTCCAGTTTCAGATCGACATCTTCGCCCTTTTCGTTCTTAATGTACTTATTGTCAGCATCCAGCACCGACAAGAAAGATTCATCTATTTCGTCGACATGCATATTCGGGAAGTTCTTGATCGTCTTTACAGGGACCTCGACAACCAGTTTATCGTCTACGACAGAAAATTTGTAGAAACCATCCTCCACGGACAGATAGTCGTCGATCTCATCGCTTCCCGAGCCGAACCAATCATCTTCATCCTCATAATAGTTCAAGTCTCCGTAGATGTCGATCTCCCGGACCGCCACTTTTTTGCTGCTTCCGCCGCCACAGCAGGCATGCTGCCATCACGCTGCACGCAACTCCCGTTTTCAATAAACGTTTCATAATTGTGTTGTTTTTTTCTTCGCCTACTCTGTGAATAAGGTTTTCGGCTTCCCCTTTTTGCGGTTCCATGGACAAGGGGATAAAAAGAAAGCGCAAGAGCCGTTGTGTTCTACTCTGACAGGCTCTGGTAAACCTCGGGAAATAGAAAAGCAACAGCCCCGCGCCATAATGAGATGACGTGAGGTAAATCGCTTATTCCTTCCCTAAAAATTGTACCAGAATTCGTCAGAGGAATAAGGCTCGAACACTTCCGTGTTCTATCCGTATGTCTGCCCGCCTTGCAGCAGGCACCTCAAAGATAGGTATTTTTGCCCAAATACAGATGGTTTTCTGCAGCACAATCTGCCACAAAGAGCATTTCCGCCGCCAAACGCGCTGTTACGTCGTCCGGGATATTGCAGAAAGGCTACTCTTCGGTCTTTTACAATCGGCCATTTCGTATAACTGGGGGCACTTTTCCCTAAAGACAGGAGCGTCATCCGGATATGCCTGCAAGATTCGATGATTCCCGACCGAGGAACTCGCACGGCACTGCGATGAATTCATTTTCAACGGATCCGCCCCATCGAAGAGCCCCCTTTTGAAGCGTGAACATCTTTTGGGAAACAGAAGATGCAAACATAGAGGAAACCACCTTCCTCTGCGCATCTCACAAAAAGAAGTGCGACAATCGAAATTGCCGCACTTCTTTTTTAATCCGAACTCCTCTTTCATACCCGATTCATACCCGACACATCCGCCAGGGAGCCCATATAAATCGGAAAACCAGATAAAAAATACCTACGATAATGGCGATCATCAAGCAGATGGAAAACTGAGAGAAACAAAATTCCAGCAACTCCATCGGAGTCGGTGATGCAGCCGTCCCGGCGACCGGCATGGACACAAAATTCGGAACAGCGTAGCTCAGGAACCATCCTACTACAAAGGCAAAAATCACCATGCTGACCAACGACCAGAAGAACATGCGTCTCTCTCTGCCCAAGGCCCGTGCGAGCATCCTCGCCGCGATCTGATTCATGACCCGCTCGGTAAAATCGTTCGACACCTTCGGTTCACGCTCCTGGGCCCCTTTGATCAGGCGATGAATATTCGGATATTCCTGTGGAGTCATCTCTTTTTCCATCCTTCGTCCCATTGCTCAACCCTCCATTAATATTTTCAACTTACAGCGGATTCGGTGAAGCCGCGTTTTTATATTCGATTGCGTTCCATTCACGATGTAGGAAATTTCGGCGATCGATCGCTCCTCCATGTAAAAGAGTTTGAGCAGCGCCTGATCCGCCGGCGGCAGTTTCTCGATGGCCGCTTCCATCCGTTCGATCCTGCCTTCATTAAAATCGGGCTCATCCGTATCGGGCAGGGCCGCAATGCGACCTTCGTCGAGCGACGTCTCACGCCGATTTGCACCTCGCAACGCAGAGATCGCCGTCGTATAGGCTATCCGGAAGAGCCACGTCGAGAAAGCGCTCTCGCCCCGAAAACGGTGCAACTTTTCGAAGACCTTGACGAATACATCCTGAGCCACCTCTTCGGCCGATGCCCGATCTCCTACGATTCCGACAATCAGAGAGAATACCCGCTGGGAATAGCGATCCACAATAACGGCATAGAGCTCGTCCTCTCCGTCCAATATCCTGCGGATACACTCTTTATCTGCCGGTCCGTTCATTTCTTAATAATTTGACGCTTCTCGCCATGGAAAAGTTACAAAAAATATAGACAAATTATTTTTATTTCCTATCTGTAACCTTTTCGAATGTTTTGCGTCCAAAAGGCAGAAGTGAAAAACACCAGAAATATCTGAAACAATATCCCTCTAAAAATTCAGTCTTATGTATTCTGTTTTTATCATCCCTACCATCTTCACTATCGGCTTGTTCATCTGTATCGGCATAGGCAGTTATTTACGCTACAAGCGAACAGCTCTTTTAGCCCAACAATTCTCTCCCGATCAATTCAACAAATGGTACCACAACATGCTGCTCTATAAAATCATCAGCAACCGGGGTTGGGCCCTTCGCTGGGGCGGTTTCATTGTGGGCGGCGGTATAGGATCTGCCCTCGGAGGTTGGATTCACATAGCCATGGGAAGTACGACACTTGCCTGCTTCCTAATCGCCGCCATCATCCTGATAGGCGCCGGAGCAGGACTCATCGGAGCCTATTTCCTCGAGCGAAAACTCGATCATTTAGTAGATAAGTTCGACCAACCGCAATAAAATCCTCATAGTTTTCAGTGTCAAGAAGACGGCGACGATCGCAGGATCGTCGCCGTCGGATTTTTCAGACCCGTCTCAATTGCCTCCCGCAAAACGAGCCCATGGCCAGAAAAGCGAAAGACGATGCAGATTATCCCGTCGTTTTTTCTTAGTTTTGCAAACGGATGGAAAAAGATCCGTCCGTTTGATTCAATTCGCTCAACTGCCTATGAAAACCCTTCGGAAAATATTGGAAAAAATATCGGGCAACGTCATTGCCCGCAACCTGATCCTCGCGATCTGCGCCGTGATCATCTTTATCTCCCTTCTATCGCTGCTGCTTAACCTGTTCACCCGCCACAACCAATACAAGATCGTGCCCGATTTCGCAGGCAGACACCTGTCCGACGTAAACGCACAGGCAGAACGCGAACACCTCCGAATCGAGGTCACCGACTCGCTCTATGTTCCGATCTACGACGGAGGCATCGTTCTCGACCAGCAACCGGCTGCCGGAACCGAGGTAAAAAGCGGCCGACGCATATTCGTAACGGTGAATTCTTACCGGCAGAAAATCGTCACCGTGCCGTACGTCACGGGATTTTCATTGCGTCAGGCAAAAAATGTACTGGAGGTTGCCGGACTGGAAATCGCGGAATTGCGCTATGTCAACGACATCGCGACCAACAATGTGCTTCAGGAGTATTTCGAGGGCCGCCTCATCGAAAAAAACAGCAACTTGCAGGTCGAAGCCGGATCGGGAATCACGCTGGTTGTGGGGAAAGACTCTCTGACGGCTTCGGCGGAGATTCCGAAAGTGATCGGGCTGAAGCTGAATGAAGCCAAAAGCCGATTGTGGGAACGCGGCCTGAACGTCGGAAAGATTTCGTTCGACGAAGGAATCAATCTGCTCAACCAAAAGGACAGCCGCGTTTACGAGCAGAGTCCGGAACAGGGACAGAGTAGGGGATTGGGCTCTTCCGTCTCGCTTCGGCTGACGCTCGACGAGAAAAAGGTGGCCGAATGCAGCGAACGCTCCGACCGTGCTGCCAAACGCCGCCAGCTCGAAAAACAGCAGGCGGCTGAAGAAGCGCTCTAATATCCAACATGACAGCCCGATCGGACAACATCATGAGCGAAACTTTCAGGGATCCGGAAGAACAAGCGGAAGATATCGATCTGCTACAGGACGAAATGTACGAACATTTCGCCATGACGGTCGATAAGGGGCAGAGCATGCTCCGCATCGACAAATACCTCGCTTGTCGGATGGAGCACTGCTCCCGAAACCGCATACAGGCAGCGGCAGACAACGGGAATATCCTTGTGAACGGCCAACCGATCAAATCGAGCTACAAGGTCAAACCGTTCGATCGCATCTCGATCGTGATGCCCTATCCGCGTCGCGAAACAGAGGTGATCCCCCAAGACATTCCGCTCGACATTGTCTACGAAGACGAGGCACTGCTCATCGTGAACAAACCGGCAGGCATGGTGGTCCATCCCGGGCACGGCAATTGGGACGGGACACTCGTCAACGCCCTGGCCTGGCACTTGAGAAACTTACCGATGTTCAACGAAGGGGATATGCGGGCCGGATTGGTCCATCGCATCGACAAGGACACCTCCGGTCTGCTCGTGATCGCGAAAACCGAGCAGGCCCATGTACGGCTGGCCAAACAGTTTTTTGACCACACGATCACACGACGCTACGTAGCGCTCGTTTGGGGGGATTTCGAAGAGCCGGAAGGGACGATCACGGGACACATCGGACGAAGCCGCAGCGACCGGCAGAAGATGGCGGTCTATCCCGACGGCAGCGAAGGCAAGCATGCCGTGACCCACTACAAAGTCCTCAAACGTTACGGCTACGTATCGCTGATCGAATGCCGGCTCGAAACGGGACGGACCCATCAGATTCGCGTCCACATGGCCCACATCGGTCATCCGCTCTTCAACGACGCCCGCTACGGAGGCGACTCCATCCTGCGCGGTACCACCTTTACGAAATACAAACAGTTCGTAGAGAACTGTTTTACGCTTCTGCCGCGTCAAGCGCTCCATGCCCGGTCGCTCGGATTCATCCATCCGACCACCGGCCGCGAAGTGCTGTTCGAATCGCCGCTTCCGGCCGACATGCAGGCTGTCGTAACGAAATGGGACGCCTACATCGCCGGACGCGACTCCGAAACGAATTAACGACGCCGACGAATCCGGGGTGTCGATCTCTCTGTGAAATACTGCGGTTCCAAGGGGATTGCCTTCCGTGTCTGAAAATCGATGGTAGCCACCAGTTCGAAATCGAGCTGGCGATGCTGGAGATCGGCCTGAAGGACACGGATACGTACCAAATCGCCTAACGTAAAGCGACGTCTGCTTCGTTCCCCGACCAGCGCATAGCTCTCCTCTTCGAAACGGTAAAAATCGTCCTTCATGTCACGCAGAGCGACCATGCCTTCGATCGGAGTCTCCTCCAATTCCACGTAGATGCCCCATTCGGTCACGCCGGAGATATGGCCATCGAACTCCTGACCGATCTTGTCGGACATGAACTCCACCATCTTGTATTTGACCGACGCCCGTTCCGCCTCGGCAGCACGCACCTCCATCTCGGAAGAGTGTTCGCAAAGTTTCTCGTAGGTCGGTTTGTCGGCACTCTTTCCGCCGACAAGATAGTGGGCCAGCAGGCGGTGTACCATCACGTCGGGATAACGGCGGATCGGGGAGGTGAAATGGGTGTAGTAGGGGAAGGCCAACCCATAGTGCCCCACATTGTCCGTAGAGTAGAACGCCTTGGCCATCGTGCGGATGGCAAGCGTCGACACTACGTTCTCCTCGCTCTTGCCTTTGATGTCCACCATCAGTCGATTGATCTGCTTGGCAATATCCTTCAGCCGATCCACCCGGAAGCGGTAACCGAACCGCAATACGAACGAGGAGAATCGGGCCAATTTATCGCTGTCGGGTTTGTCGTGCACCCGATACACGAACGTGCGATTCGACTTCCGACCGTTCGCATTCTTGCCGACAAATTCAGCCACCTTCTTATTGGCCAACAACATGAACTCCTCGACCAACTGGTTCGACTCCTTCATCTCCTTGAGGTAGACGCTGATCGGACGCCCCTTTTCATCGAGCTTGAACTTGAACTCTTCCCGTTCGAAACTGATGGCCCCTGCTACAAAACGCTGTTTGCGCATCTTCTGAGCCATCTCGTTGAGTTTCAGCACCTCCATTTTGTAGTCACCCTCGCCCGTCTCGATGATCTGCTGTGCTTCGGCATAGGTAAAGCGACGATTCGACCGGATTACGGTGCGGCCGAACCATTCGTTCAACAGATTCATATCGTCATCCAACTCGAATACGGCCGAGAAACAGAGTTTGTCCTCGTCGGGACGAAGCGAGCAGAGTTCATTGGAAAGTTTTTCAGGAAGCATGGGCACCGTACGGTCGACCAAATAGACCGAAGTGGCGCGCTTCTCACCCTCCACATCGACCACGGAGCCGGGACGTACGTAATAAGTCACATCGGCGATATGCACACCGACCTCCCAGACGCCCTCCCGCAAGCGGCGGATGGAAAGCGCATCGTCGAAATCTTTTGCATCCTCCGGATCGATCGTAAAGGTCACCACATCGCGGAAATCGCGTCTGCGGGCGATCTCCTCCTCCGTAATCCGATCAGGAATGGCATTTGCAGCCCGCTCCACCTCCGGTTCAAACCGATAGGGCAGGTCGAACTCCGCCAGAATCGCGTGCATTTCGGTCTCATTCTCTCCGGCCATGCCCAACGATTCCACGATCTCTCCGACCGGATTTTTACTGCCCGGCAGCCATTCCACCACACGCACGAGCACCTTTTCGCCCGTCTTATGCGGATGTTCCCGATCCAAGCGTACATAAATATCGACCGGAACTTTCCGGGAATCGGGACGTACGAAGGCCCAATGATCGCCCACCTCCAATACGCCGACATAATTTTTTCGGCTGCGTTCCACGATACGGACCACTTCGCCTTCCGCCTGTCCGTTTCGGCGCCGACGGGTGATGATCACCTCCACCTTATCGCCATGCAACGCATGTTTCGTACGGTGGGAGTCGACGAAGATATCCTCCTCCAACCCCTCGACTGCCACATAAATGGAGCCCGAGGAGAGCATATCCACCGTTCCTGTATATTTCGGCATGCTCCGCTCCGTCAGCCGGAACTTGCCGATCTGACACTCCTCGACCACGCCTTCCGTCTCCAATTTCCGAAGGATCTCCTCCGTCTGTCGGCGTCGGGCCGTATCGGCTCCTCCACAAGCGGCAGCCAAGGTGCGCACCGTATGTTTCTTGTTGGGATAGGCACGCATCACCTCCAGGATGAGCGTTCCCAAATCGACTACTTTACCTTCTTTCTTGCATCCTGCAGCATCCCCTTTGGAGCTGCGTACCTCTTTTTTTGTCATCTTCCGTAATTTTTCGATGCAAAATTAGCTAAATAAAACGACAACCTGCTACATCGCGATTCCATTCCTGTTTCACAGGCCCGATTTTTCCGGCAAAACGGAACAACATCCGATAAAATGGCGTAAATTTGCGCGTTCAAAAAAAAACGTCGCCATGAAAGCTTTGGCTACCATCGGACTTCTCATCGTTTCGAACGTCTTCATGACGCTGGCCTGGTACGGACACCTGAAATTCGGCGAGATCAAAGGTCTCGACAAATTGGGTCTGTGGGCCGTTATTCTGATCTCATGGGGCATCGCCCTCTTCGAATACTGTTTCCAGATCCCGGCCAACCGGATCGGATTCCGGGAAAACGGAGGTCCTTTCTCCCTGTTCGAGCTGAAGGCCATTCAGGAGGTCATCACACTCACCGTCTTCACGGTCTTCACCCTGTTGGTATTCAAGACCGAGACGTTCCGTCTGAATCACTTCATTGGCTTCATCTTCCTCGTACTGGCCGTCTTTTTCATTTTCAAGAAATAGAGAACGGCGACACACAGATTAAGGGAGCGTATCGCCCTGCACCACGAACAAGGAATCTGCCGCTATCGTATCGACCGCCACTGAATCAGGGGCGGGTTGCGCCTCGGTTTTCGAAAGCCAGAGTCCCTGCGGCCTCTCCAGCGCCACCATACAGACAACCACGATGACCGCTACGGCGGCGACTATTCCGACAATTCGTTTCCACATAACTTACTGTTCGCTTTCGTTGTTCAAATAGTCGATCGACAGGAGAATGGCCGGATCGATCACATAGATATTGGCATAGAATCCGGTATAGTCGAGCAACGTATTGCGACCGATATAGGCCCTCAACTCCGCCTCGATCAGCGGCCGCGACGTTTCGATCTGTTTCCAGTCGGGCTTCACGCCATTGCGGGCGGCATAGTCCACGAAATCCTCCACCAGACGGGTGTCGGCATCCAGCAGCTCCTGCAGTTCGGACAACGAAGAGATCCGGTTCATCTCCTTTCGATGCCGATCCGTATAGTCGAGCGTATAACGATAGAGAATATTCTTGCCCGTTACCTCCCGGAACCATGCGGTGTAACCGGTCGTATCGAGCGGCACGAATATGTCGGGCATGATTCCGCCGCCGCCATAAACGATCTTGCCGCCCGGCGTACGGAACTTCAACGAGTCTGCCAGGTGGATGCTGTCCGCCGAAAACATCTCGCTGTGAGCGAAACGATTGAACAGATCCATGTTGTAGGCCTCCGCCGCTCCGCGGTCATAGGGTTTTTGAATCGACCGGCCGGTGGGCGTATAGTAGCGTGCGATGGTAAGCCGCAATGCCGAGCCGTCGCCATAAGGGATCTGACGCTGTACGAGTCCTTTGCCGAACGAACGACGTCCCACGACCGTACCCCGGTCGTTGTCCTGAATGGCACCCGCAAGAATCTCGCTCGACGAAGCACTGCTCTCATCGATCAGCACAACCAACCCGACATCGGTAAATCCGCCTTTCCCCGTACTATATTCCTTGACCTGTTGTTTGTTCCGATCTTCCGTATAGACGATCAAGTCTCCTTGAGGCAGGAACAGATTGGCTATGGCAATCGCCTGATCGAGAAAACCGCCGCTGTTGCCGCGCAAATCGAGAATCACCTTTTTCATCCCCTCCTCACGCAATTTGCCCAACGCCTCGTTCAGCTCCTTGTAGGAAGTTTTGGAGAAGGCCGAAAGCCGTACGAACGCGATATCGGGAGTCAACATGAAAGCGGCATCGAGACTTTTGATCGGAATGATGCCACGCTCCACGACAACCGGCACCAACGACGAAACGCCCTGACGTTCGAGCGACAGACGGACTTTCGTCCCGCGTCTTCCCCGGAGCATCTTGACGACTCCATCCTGGGGCAACTTCTGTCCGGCCACCAGCGAATCGTCGATCCGGATGATCCGGTCTCCGTTCTGTACGCCGGCCTTATCGCTGGGCCCACGAGGGATCACATTCAAAACGACCACCGTATCGGTCGACATGTTGAACATCACGCCGATGCCGTCGAACTCTCCGTCGAGGGTCTCATTGGCGGCAGCCATGTCGCTGGCGGGAATATAGACCGAATGGGGATCGAGACGGCTGATCAATTCGGGGATGACCTCCTCAATCAACGAATCGACATCGACCGGATCGACATAGAGTCCATTGATCAGCGAAAGCGTATAGGAAAGTTTATCGGAAGGGGATGAGGAGGTTGCGGCCACGAACTGCTCCAGATTGGCCTGGGTTCTGTTTCTGTCGATCACAACGCCGAGAAAGATGCCTGCCACTACGCTTACTGCAATAATCAGCGGGAGCAATATGTTTTTCATCGAATTTTGGTACACCGGAATCGTGTTTTATTTGTTTTTGTAGTTATATGCAAAAGTCAGGCTCAATTCATAATTGAGCTGCAATTTATCGACCTGGGCCCGGTTGTAAAACAGCTGCCACTTCACTACGGTGGTCATGAATTTCAGAGCCTTAATCTCCAACGTATTCTCCCAACGGTATGTAGGAATGATATGTCGGGGCACCGTTCCATCCGCTGCCGGGGTACCGTCATAAGTGGTCAGATCGGTAATCCAACCGAAGAAGGAGTAGAACTTCGTCGTATAACGGACAATGTTCTTGCGATCGAAATAACGGCTGAAATCGAGTTGAAACGAAGAACCGCCCTCCAGTTTTTGGTGTTTGTAGACTAACTGGCCTTCCGCATTGGTATAGGAGGGCATACCGAGTTTTTTCATTCGAACGTTGGAGAGGTTATCGACGACGAAAGTGCCACTTCCCGAAATCGGCGAGATACTCACAATGAAAGGCAATTTGTTATTCGGACTCGAATATTTCAAACCGAGCGACATATTCAGATAACCCGGCGCCATGAAGTTGGCCGTTTTGGTATGATCCGTCCGAGAAGCGAAGGTCTGCGAGAACTGGCTCCGGAAATCGGTCGAAAAGTTATACGACCAGTTCTTTCCGACACCCTCTTTTTTAAGAGCCCACGAAGCGCCGAAACTGACCGTAAAATAGTCCTGCGTCTTCAACCAGTCGTTATAGCCTTCACCCTTGGTCTCCTCACCCGTAACTTTCGTCATTCCATACTCGCCTTCACCTTTGGTGGTCAGTGTTAGCCGATTCCGTTTGAAAACATGATTGATTCTCAGATAAACCGAACCGGTCAGCGTGTTGTCCACGTCGGCGCTCCAAGCCTTATTGTATTGAACGGTAGAGATTTTCAAACGGGTATTGACCTCCAGCTTATTTCGGTTCAGTCGGATTGCCCGTCGAATCGCTTTCTGCCGATCGAGACTGAAATACTCAGGCATTCGTCCGCCGCTTTTTGGGCGAATGGCATAGGGAAGATCCTTACTGTCGAATCGCTCCGTGGTTGTTGGCACGGAGAATTGTGCCCAAGCTGAACTACCCGACACCATCAGAAAGACAAACAGCAATACATATCTCGCAACACGCATGGATTCCCTCTTTCTATATCACACAAAGATAATGCATGTCGACAGGAAATGCAAGGAACTGGCTGTTTACTTGGATCGGAAACGACGTATTTTCCAACTTCCGGCCCAATAACCGCCGATTCTACCATCCGATCCGAAAGGGCCTTCGATGTACTTTGCCGAAGAGGTCGGAATCCATCGGCTATTTTTCCCGTGCAAGGAGGTCGTAAGAAAGTGTTTGATGGAACAGGAAAAAAACGTAAATTTGTCTGAGCGTTGCATCGGGCCCGAACAGGGATTCACCGTCCGACCTCACGAGAGGCAACGGGAAAATCCGATCACAACCCCAAGACATCGAGTCGGTCGATCGGCTCGCGCACAAAGCATTTCGGACAACCATGAAATACATCGGAGCACATGTAAGCGCATCGGGAGGAGTGGAGAATGCACCACTCAATGCCCATGCGATCGGCGCGACAGGATTCGCGCTTTTCACCAAAAACCAACGTCAATGGCAGGCAGCACCGCTTTCCGAAGCCTCCATCCGGCAATTCCGCGAAAATTGTCTCTCGCTCGGCTATCCGCCGGCATCGATTCTGCCTCACGACAGCTACCTGATCAACCTGGGAAATCCCGATCCGGAAGCCCTTGCCAAATCGCGGGCATCGTTTCTCGACGAAATGCAACGATGCGAACAGTTGGGACTCGACCGCCTGAATTTCCATCCGGGAGCCCATCTGAACAAAATTTCGGTCGAACAATGTCTGGATCTGATCGCCGAATCCATCAATCTGGCGCTCGATCGCACAGAGGGAGTTACCGCAGTCATCGAGAACACGGCAGGGCAGGGGAGCAACCTCGGATTCGACTTTGCCCACCTGGCCTACATCATCGAACGGGTCTCCGACAAATCGCGTGTCGGGGTCTGCATCGACACATGCCATGCCTTCAGTGCCGGTTACGATCTCCGAACCCGCGAGGCCTGCGAGGCCACCTTCGCGGAATTCGACCGGATCGTCGGATTCCGCTACCTGCGCGGCATGCATCTCAACGACACGATGAAGTCATTCGGCAGCCACGTGGACCGACACCAAAGTCTCGGTGCCGGAGAGATCGGCGAGACGTGTTTCCGTTTCATCGCCTCCGATCCGCGGTTCGACGACATGCCGTTGATTCTCGAAACCCCCGACGAATCTCGTTGGCCCGAGGAGATCGCCCGACTCCAGGCATACTCTCTCCAAGGATAAAAGGTCCGGATCCGACGACAAGCATCCCTCCTTCCCAAAAAAGATAAGGAGTTCCGGGTCTCACGACAGGGAACTCCCATTCAACTAATCTCACTACGAAACTTTTATTGAATCCGTCTAAACAACATTAATCTAACGTACGGGTTGCTCTACTTTCATCTCTACAGTAACCTTGTCCGGGAGCGACTGAGGCAGTTTGTTTTTCTTTTTCAGCAGGTTTTTCTCTTCGCCATCGTAGAAAATTTCGGTCATCGGATCTGAAATGATGATCGTATGTATATTATCGGACGTTTGGTCCATTTCTTCGAGAATTTTACTCATTCGATGCCAATCTTTCACCAACTGATCGTAATCTTCCGTTGATAAAACGACGTGATCATCCGACAGAAACTTTTGCCAGAACAGTTCATATTTCGAGTTCCACGAACCCGCCCGTGTGACCAGCATGATCGACAACACGATCACGACACAGGCCCAGATTCCGAGCAAAATGAAATAGAGCGTCCGCGTGACCTTCCAGTTAAACACAAAACTCAGCAACGCGTAACTCAACAGCAACAGAGGAATTGTCAAACAGAGAGAACCGAGCATGGTAGCCCAGACAGGAAGGGCGAAAAGCGGCGTTCCCAGCAGGAAGCTCGGAGAAAAAATAGCGACAAAAAATACGACGATGCCGGCCAAAGCCACAGCCAATACGCTCAAACCGATCAGGCAGGCTATGATTCGGATGATCAGAAGCGCTATCTTTCCCAACACATAGAAAATCTCGGCCATCACCGACGCCAATTTACGCGAACGAAGTGTCGGGCGGACAACCTCCTGTTGAAAACCCTGATGGATCGAAGAGATCGTAATGGGTTCTCCGCGCATCTCGAGTTTCTGACGCGGCGTACGAGCCACCGGAGTCACGATCCAGAAGATAAGGTAGACCGCAATGGAGACCATGCAGGCCCAGGGAGCAAGGTATGCCGTGAAACCATTATCGAAGATAGCGTGAGCCACAACCGAAACCAACGGAATACATACGAACAGCAGACGGATCAGCGTCACATCGATGTTCCAGTATTGCGACATGCCACTACAAACGCCGGCAATTTTACGTCCGTCCAGGCTGCGGTAAAAACGACGGGGAATGGCCGGTTCTGTGTGATCGGAAAGTGCTGGCTGTTCCGGCTGCCCCTCTATATCTTCGGGCGTACCGAGTCGCGCAATGATGATACGCACCAACGCAATCTCCACAACCCGCGCACTGGGCTGTTCCGAGAGGATGAGCTCCGCGATGCGCGCTTCTATGTCCGAAAGAATCTCCCGGCAATCCACATCGTTCGCATAATAGGCCTGCAAACGATCGAGGTAATCTTTCAATACTTTGTATGCATCCGTATCGATGCTGAACATTATGCCCGCGATGCTGACCTTTTCAATCGGTTTCATGCTTCTTAAATTTTTTTTAATTGATTTCTTCGTTTATTCCCCCGATCGTATGCGTTGAATCTGATCGACCATCTCTTTCCAGGCGGAATCGAGCTGTGCAAGCACTTGGCGTCCCAGATCGGTGATCATGTAGTATTTACGCGGAGGACCCTGCGGCGACTCCTCCCAGCGATAAGAGAGCAAACCCTGGTTCTTCTGACGGGCCAGCAACGGATAGAGTGTACCTTCCACAACTATCATATCCGCATTCTTCAACTCGGCGATGATCTGCGGCGCATAGGAATCGCCCCGCGAAAGGATCGACAAGATGCAATACTCAAGTATACCCTTACGCATCTGCGCCTTCACATTATCGACACTTCTCTGATTATGCAACGTCATATTCTCTCCTCCTTACATTACGTTTGTCCAACGGCTCTTCGGGAATAAAAATCCATATAACGATATAGGCCAACAACCCGAAGCCCATAAAGAAAAATACCAAAATCGCCAGCACCCGGATCAGCGAAGGATCCGTTCCGTAATATTCGCCGATACCGCCACACACTCCGGCGATTACCCGGTTCTTCCGCGAACGATAAAACTTTCGGATATTCGGTTGTTCCGTAGCATCGGCAGCAGCAGCCGACTCTTTTTTCAAGCCGAACATCTCCGGATTACCGATAACCACAATTGCTCGCTGCACCATCTCCACGGTTACCACTTGCATGGGGGAGGAGATTTTTTCACAAAAAATTTCGGCAATACGCGACTCGATGTCCTCCATCGAATCCATATCCGACTTGTCGAGTCGCGAAGCAATATCATCGAGATACTTGCGAAGCATCTCGTAGGCATCGTCGTCCATAACAAACGACATCGACCCGATATTCACATTCAATGTCCGTTTCATTTTCCTTTTATGTATTTGTTAATATTGATTCGACTCGAACAAAGATATGCAATAAAATAATACCATGCAATACATATAACCGTCTTTTGCAAAAAAAATCGACTTTTTTTACAAATAACGCGATCCGAGGCGAAAAATCGATAAAACGGACATCTCGAAATTGCGTTTCAATGCTCCGCAACGGGGCAGAGAGCAAGCTGGGTTCATCCAGACTCCGAACGTTTTTACTCGGACAACAAATTTTCGCAACAAAAAAGGACGTCGTAACTGACGTCCTGAAAAATTGAATGCGTGCATCTTTTTGAGATACACGCATTCACTACAGCACAAATTCGCTACATAATAATCTCACCGTCGATCGAACCCTGATCGCCCCATCCTTCGATGGAAGTGCCCTCGAGTTCAATCTTACCCTCCTTGACCACCAGGTCGACGGTAAATTGCATGCCGCCTTGCAATTGGGCCGGTACCTCCGGCAGCTCATTCAGAACAAATCTCCGGGTGTCCTGGCCCACTTTCACATCCAGAGTCACATCGGCAGCATCCTGAGGCACGATCAAAAAAGTCGCCTTCCCGCCCAGAGATGTGAATGCACTCGTTCCAGAGGCACTATGATCCAAAGTTCCATCGATCAAATTCACCACACAGGCCGACTTGGCCGTACAAACCGTCTCAATATCATCTGCCGCAGCATACGACGGGTCTTCCAGTGAAAAGTTCACTACCAACCGATGCATGGCATGCCTGAACGACAATGCGACGGATTCCGTCCCCACTTTTACACTTTTCGTCGAAGCCCAAAGCAGGTCTTTATAGGGGGCCGTTGCAAGATCGAACGTAAAACACCCGTTTGCCAATGGTTGGGTAGGGTAACATGCGAAAAAGTCTACGGAACCTTCCATGGAGGGCAATTGCAAATTTTTCCAGTACAGCTCCGTGATGCCCTCACTATAATCGAGCATCGTGGATTGATCATTTTGATTGTTTACCAACAACGTAAACTGATCGCCTTTCGAGAAGACTCCACTGCCATCCTCATTCAGTTGCGGCGTTCTCGCCACAGCCTCGATACCGGTCTTGATCGCGATTTTTTGCTCGGTATTCGGAACCTCCGCCGTCTCTTTATTGCATCCGCTAACCAAGATTGCCGACACGACTACGGCCACACCATAAAACAATCTCTTCATAATTCGCTTTTTTTTCGTATATTTTTTTATCTTTTTTAATTCTTCGTCTCTGCAACAGAAGGATATTTTTGTTCCCATAAATCCATCCGCATATCAACGGAATAAATTGATGTAATTTTGTACACTTTAGCAGGATTTCCCTCCTCATTATCCAACTGTGTTATATAAGTACACTCCTGTGTACCCAACTCTGGGATGGAACTATCTTCAAGATAGACAATTTTGCCTCGTGAAATAGCTGCTCCATTCGCATCCTGATCGGCATTGTTGTTATCACAATAATAGATATGCGATATTAAACCCGACTCATCGAATTCGGCTCCCCAAATAACCAATGCATGGTTTCCGGTACCCGATCCAGCGATATCAAAAGCACTAAAACCTATTGACTGTTTATTCAGGAGTGCATTAATCATAAAATCATTGAACTCTTCACTATCTGGACTATGTTTGGCTTCAACAGTAACCTGATCCGAACGTTTAAATACATTAGCAAAAAAGCCGGGAAATCCTTTATACGTAGGAGCAGCCATATTACCGCTCTGATAACCCGTAATAAACCAATTGATAGCTCCTACCTCCCAACTGCCCATATTCGGAAAAGATTTTTTAAAAAATTCGAATACAGGAGCTCTATTCACCGAACCATCTGTCGCATACAGTGGTTTAAAATCAGCTGCAGGTCGCTCGAAAACCCGGTCATCTACCGTAGACTTCACAGTCGATCCATAATCCTGATCATAGGCCTCGATATAATCCTTATTCTGAACCATCCACCATATCAGCAGATTCGATGCGGCCGCAGCCCAACACAGATTCGCATCGTTCTCGTTATACTCAGCCGATTTGTTACAATCGTACCATCCGCACCCCTCTTTCCAGGTTAAATATTGAAATTCCCTGAACGTCCAATCCCAACGGAACCATGCTCCTTCCGGGAACGTAGAGACATAAGGAGGATATGACGGGATATTTTCTTTCCCGGGGAAATCGGGTGCATCCACACCGTATACCCAAAGCGTCCGATTAGCGAGATCTTCATGACCCGCTTTTATGGAGAGATGAATAGAGGTCTCTTTCCCCGATTCGAATGCAGCAAACGTTTCTCCTTCACTATTCAATTCAGGGGCTTTAAACCGACTCTCTTTACTTTCCCTCGTTATTTTCAGCAAACCCTCTTCTTCCCGATAAGGCTCAGCGGATTGAGGGAAAACAAGGGCTTCATAATTCCCATCTCCATTTTTCCGGGGAGTAATCCACTCAGACTGATCGCTCGAAAGCGCAGTCGTACCGGTCAAAAGATTGACGACTCCCTGCCGCAAACTTCTCACAGCGACTTCAACTCCCTCCGTATCACCAACCAGATCGATCTGCAACCGGTGCATGAGATGTTTGAAAACCAGACTTGTACGATAATCGTCTTTTTCGAGCCAGGCTTGTGCGAACAGTAGATCCGAAGCGCTGTTCTCCATTTGATTCTGATCCACTTGGAATGCATAAGATTCCGGATCTATTTCATCCGGATTGGATATGGCGGGATAGTGAGCCGATAACTTCAACCGCCCTGTTCCAAACTCACTCCGTTTCAAACGAGGTTGCCATTGGCCAGCCGTATATGTCAGCGAACGATATTGTATTTCATCTCCATTATCGATATAAAGACCTATTACATCGCCTTCGCTAAAAGTTCCGGATCCGTCTCCGGCCATGTTGGCTCGCATTTCCGATCGGACGAAATCCAACTGCAGATAAACATCCTCCTTACCCCACGAATATTCTTCCATTCCCGATTCACAACTACTCAGAAACAGAGGGAGTACAACGCACAAAAAAATCTTAATACTGAAATGCTTCACGTCTATCTCTTTCTATTTTAATCAACTGACAAGTCCATTACATTTTCCGCCCAAGAATTTCTACAAAATCCTTGTCCGGCAAACATCAGACCCGGCAGCATATATACGTTTTTTCACTTTTCATATTGTGAAATTTTTTACAAAAGTATGCCAATAAATTAAATTTCATTCATCCGACAGCCAATTGGATAATAAAATAGGTAATTAAACAACATTTATGAGTCTGAACTTTTAGCCAATACCCAAAACAGAAAAGGGGCTAAAGAGAAGCCAATCGTCAGAAAACGAATCGATCAAAATATTCAACAAAAAACGAAGTCCGAAAAAAGAGCATCGCCTCGGATGGACTCTTTTTTCGAACTTCGTGATCACATACGGTTCGAGACCGCTTCTTTACTCCAGACTCACGCTACCAAGCCGTTAACAACAATAGACAAACAGCCCGGGTCTTCCTTCTGGAGTTCTCCCAAAATCGAATCAACCCTTTTTCGAAGCCGAGCTACGGGTAGCAGCAGCCTTCGATCCAGAAGTTTTGGGAGTAGGTGTCTTCGGAGCGACCGGTTTCTTCGGAGTTGCCGGCTTAGCGGCCTTCTTCGGAGCAGCCTTCGGAGCCGGAGCCTGCTCGGCAGCAGCACCCTCCTCGACAACAACGGCCTCGGACACACCGTCAACCGCCTCTTTCTTAGCGGCAGAACTTTTACGGCTACGACGCGTTTTCGGTTTCTCAGTCGATACGACAGCACCCTCTTTGTAGGTTTCGTTGAAATCGACGAGTTCAATCAGGCACGTGTCTGCGGCATCGCCCAAACGGAAACCGGTTTTCAGAATGCGGGTATAACCACCGGGACGATCGGCAATCTTCGGGGCAATCACGCGGAACAGTTCCGTAACAGCGTTTTTATCCTTCAGATAGGCGAACACGATACGACGCGAATGGGTAGTATCTTCTTTCGACTTGGTAATCAGCGGTTCAACGAACATTCTGAGAGCTTTTGCTTTGGCAAGCGTAGTTTCGATACGCTTATGCAGAATGAGCGACGATGCCATATTGGAGAGCAACGCCTTACGATGAGCGCTTTGTCTGCCAAGATGATTGAATTTCTTATTGTGTCTCATTTAGATTAATCTTTATCAAGTTTGTAGATAGAAACATCCATTCCGAAATGGAGATTCAACGAAGCCAGCAGCTCGTCGAGTTCGGTAAGAGATTTTTTGCCGAAATTGCGGAACTTCAACAGGTCGTTGCGATTGAAACGGACCAAATCGCCGATGGTATCCACTTCAGCAGCTTTCAGACAGTTCAATGCGCGAACAGAAAGATCCTGATCAGAAAGTTTTGTCTTCAGCAGCTGACGCATATGGAGAACATCCTCGTCGAACTCTTCGGAAGCGCTGTTATCGTCGAGATTCACCGTGATCTTCTCATCGGAGAAGAGCATGAAGTGTTGAATCAGGATTTTTGCAGCCTCTTTCAAAGCCTCTTTCGGATGAATCGACCCGTCCGTCGTGATCTCGATATTGAGTTTCTCATAGTCGGTACGCTGCTCGACACGATAGTTCTCTATCGAATACTTGACATTGCGGATCGGCGAGTGGATCGAGTCGATCGGCAACAGACCGAATTCTGCGTCGGCCGGACGATTCTCTTCTGCCGGAACGTAACCGCGGCCCTTGGCAATCGTCAGCTCCATCGACATCTTCGTATCGGGAGAGAGTCGGCAGATCACCAGATCGGGATTCAACACCTTGAAATTCGTGAGGAAGTTCGAGATGTATCCAGCCGTCAATTCCGTCACACCGGCCACGTTGACAGTCACCTTTTCAAAATCGGCATTGTCCACCGTTTTGATGAAACGCACCTTTTTCAGGTTCAGGATGATATCGATCATCCCTTCCATCACGCCCGGGATGGCGGCAAACTCGTGATCAACACCCGCAACCTTCACTGTCGTGATTGCATACCCTTCCAGCGAAGAGAGCAATATCCGACGCAAAGCATTACCGATGGTCATGCCGAAACCCGGCTCCAACGGACGGAACTCGAATTTTCCGAACGTCGAGGTGGATTCGAGCATTATAACCTTGTCAGGTTTTTGGAATGCTAATATTGCCATAATATTGAAGTTGTTAGTTGTTACTATTTAGAATACAGTTCGACGATGAGCTGCTCCTTGATGTTCTCAGGAATATCCTCCCGTTCTGGTTTCTGGAGGAATTTACCCGACATCGAGGCGGGATCCCACTCCAACCATGCATAACGGCTGCGACCGCCTGCAAGCGAATCGGTGATCACCTCAAGGCTCTTCGATTTTTCACGAACGGCGACAACATCGCCCGGTTTCAAACTGTATGAAGGAATATTAACAACCTCTCCGTTTACGGTAATGTGACGGTGCGAAACGAGCTGGCGTGCTGCGGCACGGGTCGGGGCGATGCCCAGACGATATACCACATTATCCAGACGGCACTCGAGCAACTTCAACAGGTTCTCACCCGTAATACCGCCCAGACGGGCTGCACGCTCATAGGTAAGGCTGAATTGACGCTCCAACAAACCGTAGATCGATTTCGCTTTTTGTTTCTCGCTCAACTGCGTTCCATACTCCGAAACTTTTTTCCGTTTCCGCATGGCACCGTGTTGTCCAGGAGGATAATTCTTCTTTTCGAGAACTTTGTCCGCCCCGTAGATCGACTCGCCGAACTTACGGGCGATTTTACTCTTAGGTCCTATGTATTTTCCCATTTTTCTGATTCGTTAACTTTGGTTACACAACTCTTTCGATAGGTCTCGCGAAAACATCGCCCGAATTAGACGCGACGACGGTTGGGCGGACGGCAACCATTGTGGGGCAGGGGAGTAACATCGATGATCTCCATCACCTCAAGACCGGCACCGTGAAGCGTACGGATGGCCGATTCACGACCGGCTCCGGGACCCTTCACATAAACTTTGATCTTTCTCAAGCCCATGTCGTAAGCAACCTTGGCGCAATCGGCAGCAGCCGTTTGTGCTGCATACGGCGTGTTTTTCTTCGAGCCACGGAAACCCATTTTACCGGCAGAGCTCCAACTGATCACTTCACCCACCTCGTTGGTAAGCGTAACGATCACATTATTAAAAGTCGAGTGTACGTGAGCAGCACCTACAGCGCCCACCTTCACAACTTTCTTTTTAACTGTACCTTGTTTTTTTGCCATAACTCTGCTCAATTACTTGGTTGCTTTCTTCTTGTTCGCTACGGTCTTCTTCTTGCCCTTGCGGGTACGCGCATTGTTCTTTGTGCTTTGGCCCCTCACGGGAAGACCCAGACGGTGACGGATACCGCGGTAACAGCCGATATCCATCAAACGTTTGATGTTGAGCTGCACGAGTGAACGGCATTCTCCTTCCACCTTGATACCGCTGTTGGCGATTGCCGAGCGGATGGCGCCTACCTGATCGTCGGTCCAATCCTGCACCTTCAGATCGTAACTTACGCCGGCTGTGTCAAGAATTTTGCGAGCGGTACTCCGGCCGATCCCATAGATATAGGTCAAGCCGATCTCGCCTCTTTTGTTTTTGGGTAAATCTACACCTACTATACGTGCCATAAATTACTTTTTCTTCTTTAATGTTTCAAAATTATCCCTGGCGCATTTTCAGCTTCGGATTTTTCTTGCAGATCACATACAGCTTACCTTTTCGCCGTACGATTTTGCAATCCTCGCTGCGCTTTTTGATGGATGCTTTTACTTTCATTTTAAGCAGTCTTTTTCTGTTATTTATATCTGAATGATATACGCCCCTTCGACAAATCATAAGGGGACATCTCCACTTTTACTTTATCTCCGGGGAGAATTTTGATGTAGTGCATCCGCATCTTCCCTGAGATATGGGCAGTGATAACGTGGCCATTGTCCAGTTCCACCCGGAACATTGCGTTGGACAGGGCTTCGATTATCGTTCCATCTTTTTCAATAGCAGTCTGCTTTGCCATAGAGTCAAGCGTTTATTGCATTTTCGATAATTCCAAAATCGGTCAGCACGTCCGCTTCACGACCTATCGCCACGGCGAATTCAAAATGCGCCGAAGGTTTCCGGTCCCGCGTACGTACTGTCCATCCGTCTCCTTCAAAGACGACCTGTTTGGCTCCCATGTTGATCATCGGCTCAATGCAGATCACCATTCCCTCTTTCAGAAGGGGGCCTCTGCCACGTGCGCCATAATTGGGGACTTCGGGATCCTCGTGCATTTTCCTGCCGAGGCCATGTCCGACCAACTCTCTGACCACCGAGAAACCGTTCTTTTCGGCATGCTCCTGCACAGCTGCAGAAATATCTCCCACTCGATTTCCTGCCTTAGCCTGCGCGACACCCTTATAAAGAGCTTCTTTGGTCACATCCAGAAGTCGCTGTACCTCCGGATCGATCTTTCCCACCGCAAACGTATATGCGGAATCACCATAAAACCCCTTCATAACCGTGCCACAATCCACCGAAACGATATCGCCTTCGCGAAGAGCATAATCAGACGGAATACCGTGTACGACATTTTCGTTTACCGAGATACAGAGTGTATTCGGAAATCCGCCGTACCCGAGGAAGCCAGGAACTGCTCCGTGAGACCGGATGAACGCTTCTGCGATCTGGTCCAGCTCCAACGTCGTGATGCCCGGACGAATGTGTTTTCCCACTTCGGCCAACGTGGCACTCACGAGCAGGTTATTCTCGCGGAGCAGTTCGATCTCTTCCTTGGTTTTCAGACTTATCATCTATACCTTACGGTTATGCTCGTCTATCGGTTAATTGCCCGATCTACCTTTGATTCGTCCGGTCTTCATCAAACCGTCGTAATGACGCATCAGCAGGTAGCTTTCGATCTGCCTCAGAGTGTCGAGAACCACACCAACGAGAATCAACAGCGAAGTACCTCCATAGAAGTAGGAGAACTGCTGGTTGATACCCAACTTCGCAGCGAAAGCGGGCAAGATAGCCACGATCGCAAGGAAGATGGAGCCCGGGAGCGTGATTCGCGTCATGATGTTGTCGAGATACTCAACGGTTTTCTTTCCGGGTTTGACACCGGGGATAAAGCCGCCGTTGCGTTTCATGTCGTCAGCCATCATGTTGGGGTTCACGGTAATCGCAGTGTAGAAATAGGTGAAAGCGACTACCAACAGGAAGAACACCAGATTATACCAGAAACCCTGATAGGAGAACGCAGCGGCGAATCCTTGGGTGGACTCCCAACGCTGGAACATCACAGGGATGAACATCAATGCTTGGGCGAAGATGATAGGCATCACACCGGCCGCATTGATTTTCAGAGGTATATACTGGCGCACTCCACCATACTGTTTGTTTCCCACGATCCGTTTGGCATACTGCACCGGAATCTTGCGAACGGCCTGAACCAGTGCGATAGTGGCCATAAAGACGAGGAACAGCAGTACGAATTCCGCCACCAACATGACAACGCCGCCGGTAACATCCGTGAAACGGGTGTTGATTTCAGCCAGCAACGCATGCGGAAGACCAGCGATGATTCCGACCATAATGATCAGAGAGACACCGTTACCGATACCTTTATCGGTAATTTTCTCGCCCAGCCACATGATGAACATCGTGCCCGCAATCAGCACGACGGTCGCCGTGAAGGTGAACAGGAAGCTGGAGGGACCCATTACGAAAGCGGCGGCGGGCAGCGTATGGTGCAGGTTAACCAAATAGGCCGGACCCTGCAACAGCAGCACGACGATGGTCAGGTAACGAGTCCACTGGTTGATTTTACGCCGTCCGCTCTCGCCCTCTTTCTGCAGTTTCTGGAAATAAGGAACGATGATTCCCAGAAGCTGAATGACGATCGAGGCCGAGATGTAGGGCATGACACCGAGCGCAAAGATGGAGGCATTCGAGAAGGCGCCACCGGAGAAGATGTCCAACAAGCCGAGCAAGCCGTTGCCATCCACCTGCGAGCTAAGACCTTCGAGAGCCGCCGGATTGATTCCCGGAATCACGACGTAACTTCCCAACCGGAAAATAAGAATGAGGCTCAGCGTATAGATGATTCTCTTACGCAGTTCCTCAATCTTGAAGATGTTCTTAATGGTTTCGATGAGCTTCATGGTGCTTTCGATTAGAGTTTCACCACTTTTCCCTGTTGTGCTTCGATCGCTGCAGCAGCGCTCTTCGAGAAGGCGTGAGCCGTTACGATAAGAGCCTTCGAAAGAGTACCGTTGCCCAAGATTTTCACCCGATCGTTTTTCGATACCAGACCTGCCTCGATCATCGTGTCAACCGTGATTTCGGTTACATTCTTTTTCGTTGCAAGGCTTTCGAGAACGGAAAGATTGATCGGTTTGAACTCTACTCGTTCGATATTGGTGAAGCCAAACTTCGGAAGGCGTCTCTGCAGAGGCATCTGACCTCCTTCGAAGCCCAGTTTCCGGGAGTATCCCGAACGCGACTGAGCACCCTTATGACCACGCGTCGACGTACCCCCGCGGCCGGAACCTTGGCCGCGACCGATTCGCTTGTCATGGTGGGTCGCACCTTCAGATGGTTTTAAATTACTGAGATTCATTTTATTACTTTTTTTGGGGTTCGTTATTCAACAACTTCCACCTTAACCAGGTGTTTCACTTTTTCAAGCATACCGCGAATGATTGCGGAATCGTTATGCTCTACGGTCTGATTGATCTTGCGAAGACCGAGGGCATCGAGATTTTTCTTCTGCTGTGCGCTGCTTCCGATCCGGCTGATCGTCTGCGTAATCTTCAATTTAGCCATTGTCTTCTCTGAATTAACCGTTAAACACTTGATCGAGCGAAATGCCACGCATTTGGGCTACCGTTTTGGCATCGCGCAATTCGAGCAATGCAGCAACGGTTGCCTTCACGAGGTTATGGGGGTTCGACGAACCCTTGCTCTTCGCCAACACGTTTTTAATACCCACACTTTCCAGTACGGCACGCATAGCACCGCCGGCGATTACACCGGTACCGGGAGCTGCCGGACGAATCATCACGACGGAGCCGCTGTAACGCATCTCCTGTTTGTGAGGAATCGTACCGTTAAGCACGGGGATCTTCACCAAATTCTTCTTTGCATCTTCCACGCCCTTGGCAATTGCAGCCGTCACTTCGCTCGCTTTACCGAGACCGTAACCGACCACGCCGTTTTCGTTACCGACAACGACGATCGCGGAGAAACTGAAAGTACGACCGCCCTTGGTTACCTTCGTAACGCGCTGGATGCTTACGAGACGATCTTTCAATTCAAGATCGCTGGTTCTTACCTTTTTTATGTTACTATTCGCCATAGTGCATTAGAATTTAAGGCCGCCTTCCCGGGCAGCGTCAGCCAATACTTTTACTCTACCGTGATACAGGTAACCGTTTCGGTCGAAAGCGACCTCCGTGATCCCTTTTTGCTGAGCTCTTTCAGCGGCCAATTTACCGACGAGTGCAGCCACGTCGCACTTTTTGAGACCGGCAGCTTTTTCGGCCACCTCTTTATCGAGGGAAGAAGCCGTTGCGAGGGTCACGCCCTTCGTATCGTCGATGAACTGAATGTAGATCTGCTTGTTGCTTCTGAACACGGTCATGCGAGGTTTTTCGGCGCTTCCGTTGACGATTTTACGGATGCGCATCTTGATTCTCGCCCTTCTTTCTATCTTATTCAATGCCATAATTATACGTTTTTACTATTTAGCACCTGCAGATTTACCTGCCTTACGACGCAACTGTTCGCCCACAAACTTCACGCCCTTGCCCTTATAGGGTTCCGGCTTACGCAGCGAACGGATTTTGGCAGCCACCTGTCCGATGAGCTGTTTGTCCGTGCTGGTGAGAGTCACGATCGGGTTGCTCTTCTTTTCCGTAACGGCTGTAGCCTTCACTTCGGGAGGCAACATCAGATAGATGTCGTGCGAATAACCGAGACTGAGTTCGAGTATCTGGCCTTTCACTTCGGCTTTGAAGCCGACGCCCACAAGTTCTTGCTTGATCTCGTAGCCTTTCGAAACGCCGATAACCATGTTGTTGATCAGGGCACGGTACAATCCGTGCAACGAGCGATGGCGCGGCTGGTTCGTAGGACGAGTTACTGTCAATACGTTTCCCTCGACGGTAACCGTAATATCCGGGTCCACTTTCTGGCTCAGGGTTCCGAGAGGTCCTTTCACGCTCACCACATTCTCCGGCGATACCGTAACGGTAACTCCGGCGGGCAGGTTTACAGGTAATTTACCAATTCTTGACATGCTTTGAACTTTTATGCATTAGTATACGAAACATAACACCTCACCGCCTACGTTTTCCTGACGGGCTTTCTTATCCGTCATGATACCTTTCGAGGTGGAGAGGATGGCGATTCCAAGACCGTTCAACACGGAGGGCATCTCTTCAACGCCGGAATAACGGCGCAAACCGGGACGGCTCACACGTCGGAGGTCCTTGATAGCGCTTACTTTGGTCTGAGGATGATACTTCAGAGCGATCTTGATAATCGGATGCCCCTTTTCGTTCTCCTCGAACTTGTAAGCCAAAATGTAACCCTGCTCGTAAAGGATCTTGGTGATCTCTTGTTTAATTTTCGAGCCGGGAGCTTCAACCACTTTGTGGTTGGCTTTCACCGCGTTTCTAATTCGCGTCAGAAAATCCGCAATAGGATCTGTCATGGGAATTAAAAGTTAAAATTAAACCTAAAATTTATAAAAAATGAACTGCAAAAAGACTCGTCATCTTCATGCAGGGCACAAAGATAACGAATCTTTTTGGATTTCAATGCTTACCAGCTCGCTTTTTTAACGCCCGGGATGAGTCCTTTCGAAGCCATCTCGCGGAACTGAATACGGCTGATGCCGAACAGGCGCATGTAACCTTTGGGACGGCCGGTCAGTTTGCAACGGTTGTGCAAGCGGATCGGATTGGAGTTACGGGGCAGCTTCGAAAGACCGACGAGATCGTTTTCTTTCTTCAGCTCAGCGCGTTTGGCGGCATATCTCTGTACCAGTTTGAGGCGTTTCACCTCGCGTGCCTTCATCGATTCTTTTGCCATGATCTAATTCTTTTTAGCGTTTTTGAATGGAAGACCGAACTCACGAAGGAGGGCATAAGCCTCTTCGTCGGTTTGAGCCGTGGTCACGAACGTAATCTCCATACCGAAAATCTTCACGATTTTATCGATATCGATCTCCGGGAAGATGATCTGCTCGGTGATACCCAGCGTGTAGTTGCCTCTTCCATCGAACTTTTCGTTGATGCCTTTGAAGTCACGGATACGAGGAAGCGCCACGGCGATCAGACGTTCCATGAATTCATACATCTTGTTAGCCCGAAGCGTCACGCGTACGCCAATCGGGTTGCCCTTACGCAGTTTGAAGTTCGAGATATCCTTCCGCGAACGGGTAGCGACCGCTTTCTGACCGGCGATGGCGGTCAGTTCCGTCATGGCCACTTCGATCAATTTCTTATCGGCCACTGCCTGACCGAGACCTTGGTTGATCACGATCTTCTCCAGCTTGGGCACCTGCATGATGCTCTTATAGCCGAACTCTTTCGAGAGGGCAGGGACGATCTGCTCTTTGTACTTGGTCTTGAGTGTAGGAACGTATGCTGCCATTATTTGATCTCCTCCCCTGATTTTTTAGCGTAACGGACTGTTTTACCTTCTGCATTCTTTCTACGGCCCACGCGAGTCGGTTTACCGCTCTTGGGGTCGTTTACCAGCAAATTAGAGATATGGATCGGAGCCTCTTGCTTCACGATCCCGCCCTGGGTATTCTTGGCGTTGGGTTTGGTCGCTTTCGAAACGAGGTTCACGCCTTCGACGATTGCCCGTTGTTTCTCGACATCGACCTTCAGTACTTTGCCGCTTTGGCCTTTGCTATCGCCGGCCATTACGGTCACCATGTCGCCTTTCTTGATATGGAATTTCACTGACATAATCTTTCTTCTCTTTTAGACGGTTACAGTACCTCGGGGGCGAGCGAGATGATCTTCATGTACTGGTCGCGCAATTCGCGTGCCACCGGACCGAAGATACGGGTTCCCCTCATCTCTCCCTGGTTATTGAGCAGTACCACGGCGTTATCGTCGAAACGGATATACGAACCGTTGGCACGTCTGATCTCTTTGGTCGTTCTCACAACGACTGCCTTCGAAACCGTACCTTTCTTCATGTCGCCCGAAGGGGTAGCGCTCTTGACAGTCACCACGATCTTATCGCCGATCGACGCATAGCGCCGCTTGGTTCCACCCAACACACGGATGCAAAGAACTTCCTTCGCACCGCTGTTGTCGGCTACAGTGAGTCTACTTTCCTGCTGTATCATAACTATTTAGCCCTTTCAATAATTTCTTCCAGTCTCCACCGCTTGGTTTTGCTCAAGGGGCGGGTTTCCATCAGTTTCACCACATCGCCAGGGTTGCAGGTATTCTCCGCGTCCTCGGCCACGAATTTGGTGGTCTTGTTCACGAACTTACCGTAGATCGGATGTTTCACCTTACGCTTTACGGCAACCACAATGGATTTATCCATTTTGTTGCTGACTACGGTCCCGATTCTTTCCTTTCTGAGATTTCTTTCCATAGCTGTCAAATTATTTATTAGCGTTTTTTTGACGCAGGATGGTCAGCATGCGAGCGATATCTCTGCGGGATTTCTTGATCAAATTCGGATTCTCCAGCGGGGAAACGGCATGATTGAGCTTCATGCGAAGAAGGTTGGCCTTCTCCGTCTCGATGCGCTCAGCCAATTCGGCCGTAGAGAACTCTTTTATTTCGGATGTTTTCATCTTTGCTTAATTTGAGGTTTCCGTGTAATCGCGTCGAACAATGAATTTGGTAGTGATCGGCAGTTTCTGTGCACCGAGACGCAGGGCCTCTTTGGCTACGTCCATGGGCACACCCTCCGCCTCGAAGAGAATACGTCCGGGAGTAACGGGAGCCACGAAACCTTCGGGCGAACCTTTACCTTTACCCATACGTACCTCGGCAGGTTTCTTGGTGATCGGTTTGTCCGGGAAGATCCGGATCCAGATCTGACCCTCACGTTTCATGTAACGAACGATGGCCTGACGGGCCGCTTCTATCTGACGCCCCGTAATCCATGCCGATTCCAGGGACTTGATACCGAACGAGCCGAATGCAAGCTGATTACCCCTTTGGGCAAGGCCTTTCATGCGGCCTTTCTGCATTCTTCTGAACTTGGTCTTTTTTGGCTGTAACATTTCTTATGATAGCTTTTAAAGTCCTTACTACTTGCTGTTTCTTCTCTTGCGGCCGCCGCTTTTCGAACGAGGACCCTGCGGCGACTGTCCGAACGAAGAGTTCACATTGGAACCGGTATATTCGAACAAATCGCGTTTCTCATACACTTCGCCCGTGCAGATCCAAACCTTGATACCGAGGATACCCACTTTGGTGAGAGCCTCTGCCAGGAAGTAATCCACATCGGCACGGAACGTGTGCAGCGGAATGCGACCCTCTTTGTAGGTCTCCTTACGGGCCATCTCGGCGCCGCCTACACGACCGGAGATCTGAATCTTGATACCTTCAGCGCCCATACGCATCGTGGAAGCGATGGCGCTCTTGATGGCGCGACGATAGGAGATACGGCCTTCGAGCTGACGGGCAATGTTGTTGGCGACGATCACGGCATCCACTTCCGGACGTTTTACCTCGAAGATGTTGATCTGCACCTCTTTGCCTGTGAGCTTCTTGAGCTCTTCCTTCAGTTTGTCGACCTCTTGGCCGCCTTTGCCGATGATGATACCCGGACGGGCCGTAGAGATGGTTACCGTAACGAGCTTCAGCGTACGTTCGATAATGATTTTCGAAATGCTTGCTTTGGCCAAACGGGCGTTCAAGTACTTGCGGATCGTTGCATCTTCCACCAACTTCGATGAAAAATCTTTTCCTCCGTACCAATTGGAATCCCAACCGCGAATGATACCCAGACGATTGGCTATCGGATTAACTTTCTGTCCCATTTGCTTACTTGTTTTCTTCGGTTACCATTTTGTCAACGACGATCGTCACGTGGTTCGAGCGTTTGCGAACGCGATAGGCACGACCCTGGGGGGCGGGCTGCACACGTTTCAACATACGGCCTCCGTCGACGAAAATCTCTTTTACGCAGAGTTTGGCATCTTCCAGACGCTCGTTCTCGTTTTTAGCTTCCCAGTTGGCGATAGCCGAACGGAGCAGTTTCTCCAGACGGATGGAAGCCTCTTTTTTCGAGAAACGGAGCAGGCCCAATGCCCGATTGATCTCCACTCCGCGGATCATGTCAGCCACAAGGCGCATCTTCCGGGGAGAAGTGGGGCAATCTCTCAAGATGGCGATTGCCTTCTGTTTCTTATCAGCCTTTCTCACTTCGGCTGCTTTACTTTTTCTTGCACCCATAGTCTAACTATTTTTTCCTGTTACCTGCGTGACCGCGGAAGTTACGGGTGGGGGCGAACTCTCCGAGTTTATGACCCACCATGTTTTCAGTTACATAGACGGGAATGAATTTGTTCCCGTTGTGCACGGCGATTGTCTGGCCGACAAAGTCGGGGGAGATCATGCTCGCACGCGACCACGTTTTGATTACGGTCTTTTTTCCGCTCTCGGCCTGGGCGAGTACCCGGGCTTCGAGTTTCGGCTCTATGAACGGACCTTTTTTTAATGAACGGCTCATATTGTTATGCTACTTTTTTATTATTTTTTCTTCCGAGAAATAATGAACTTCGAGGTCGTCTTCTTCGGGTTACGAGTCTTATAACCCTTGGCGAGCAGACCCTTGCGCGAACGCGGGTGACCTCCGGAAGCGCGGCCTTCGCCACCACCCATCGGGTGATCTACCGGGTTCATCACAACGCCGCGGTTGCGCGGACGACGACCCATCCAACGGTTACGACCGGCTTTACCGTGCTGCTCGAGGCTGTGGTCCGGATTGGAGACTACACCGATTGTTGCACGGCAGGTTACGAGCACCATACGGGTTTCGCCCGAAGGAAGTTTCAGAATAGCATATTTGCCCTCACGAGCCAACAGTTGAGCATAGGTGCCGGCGCTACGAGCCATTGCGGCTCCCTGGCCGGGGTAGAGTTCGATGTTGTGAACGACCGTACCGAGAGGAATCTCACCCAGGGGCAGGGCATTGCCCAACTCGGGAGCTACGCCCGCACCGCTGCGGATCGTTTGGCCCACGGTAAGTCCGTTCGGAGCCAGGATGTAACGTTTTTCGCCATCGGCATAATATACCAATGCGATACGTGCCGAACGGTTCGGGTCGTACTCGATGGTCTTCACCACTGCGTCAATACCGTCCTTGTTACGTTTGAAGTCGATCACACGATACATCTGTTTGTGACCGCCTCCGATGTAACGCATCGTCATTTTGCCGGAGTTATTCCGACCGCCGGACGATTTCTTGGGTTGGAGCAGCGACTTTTCCGGAACCGAGGTGGTGATCTCGTCGAACGTTCCGATAATCTTATGTCTTGTGCCCGGAGTTACGGGTTTAAATTTTCTTACTGCCATCTCGCTTAGATATTACTGTAAAAATCAATCTTATCTCCCTCCTTCAAGGTGACGATCGCCTTCTTGAAGTGGTTGGAACGACCGACCAGCAGTCCGGCCTTGGTGTAGCGACGTTTTGCCTTACCCATGTAAATCATCGTATTGACCTCGGTCACCACGACGTTGTACATCTCTTCCACGGCCTTGCGGATTTCGATCTTGTTAGCTTCGCGATTCACGATGAAACCGTATTGGTTCAGTTTTTCGCCCCGGTCCGTCATCTTTTCGGTCAGTATGGGCTTAATGATCACTTCCATAAATTTCTCTCCTTAAGCTAACAATTCATTAATAATCGATACCGCACCTTCTGCCATCACCAATTGTGCTGCATTCATTACATCGTAGGTATTGATGTCGGAAGCCTGCACGACTTTCACGTTGGGAAGGTTGCGTGCCGAGAGAACCACATTGTTGTTGGGTTCGGGAAGCACCAAGAGGATCTTCTTATCGGCCACCTGCAGATCTTTGGTGATCGCCAGGAAAGCTTTGGTCTTGGGTGCGTCCAGACTGAAATTCTCAACGACAGTAATAGCTTCAGCCTTGGCTTTGTATGTCAGTGCGCTCTTGCGAGCCAACCGTTTGAGCTTCTTGTTGAGTTTGAAGCTGTAGTCACGCGGAACAGGGCCGAAGACACGTCCGCCACCCGGGAAAAGTGGGGAAAGGATGCTACCCGAACGTGCGCCACCCGTACCCTTTTGCTTTTTGAGCTTGCGGGTAGAACCAGCAACTTCGTTACGCTGTTTCGATTTGTGGGTTCCCTGACGCTTGTTCGCAAGATGTTGCTTAACGTCGAGATAAATTGCGTGGTCATTGGGTTCCACGCCGAAGACTGCATCTTCAAGAACGATCTTCTTGCCAGTCTCTTTACCTAAAGTATTGTATACCGTTAATTCCATCTTAGTTTTCAATTATGAGATACGAACCTTTTGCTCCCGGAATAGAACCCTTCACCAGAAGGAGGTTGTTTTCCGGTATCACTTTGAGCACCTTTAAATTAAGCACCTTCACCTGCTCACCGCCCGTTCTTCCCGGCAGACGTTTGCCTTTGAAGACGCGCGAAGGGTAGGAGGATGCGCCCAGAGAACCCGGCTTGCGCTGGCGGTTGTGCTGACCGTGGGTTTGCCCACCGACGCCGCCGAAGCCGTGGCGTTTCACAACGCCCTGAAAGCCTTTACCTTTCGAGATGCCCGTAATATCGACCCAGTCACCATCGGTGAAAGATTCTACGGTCAGGGTGTCTCCGAGATTGCATTCGCCCAATTCGCGGAACTCTGCGAGTTTGCGTTTGGGAGTCGTGCCGGCCTTCTTGAAGTGACCTAACAAACTGTTGCTGGTGTGCTTCTCACTCTTGTCGTCATAGGCAATCTGGACTGCTTCGTAACCATCTTTCTCCGCAGTCTTGATTTGCGTAACTACGCACGGACCAGCCTCAATAACAGTGCATGGTATATTCTTACCCTCAACACTGAAAACGGAAGTCATTCCGATTTTTTTTCCAATGAGTCCTGACATTTTTGTCTTGGTTGTTGTTTATAAAAAAAAGTGTTTCTGTTGTTTCGATTTCTTACCTAATATATTATAAGGTATGAACTCAAACCTTGATCTCTACTTCCACACCGCTCGGAAGTTCGAGTTTCATCAGAGCATCGATCGTTTTGGAGGTCGAGCTGTAGATGTCGAGAATCCGTTTGAAGGTGCAAAGTTGGAACTGTTCGCGCGCTTTCTTGTTGACGAAAGTCGAACGGTTGACGGTGAAGATCTTTTTCTGGGTAGGGAGCGGAATCGGTCCACTGACTACGGCACCGCTTGATTTCACCGTTTTGATGATCTTCTCTGCAGATTTATCCACCAGATTGTGATCATACGATTTGAGTTTGATTCTGATTTTTTGGCTCATATCTGTCGTTATTCTAAATCTTTGCGTTTACCACTCGATTTTTCGATGATCTCCTTGGCAAGGCCTGCGGGGACCTCTTCGAAGTGAGAGAATTCCATGGAGGAAGTTGCACGGCCCGAGGAGAGCGTACGGAGTACGGTCACGTAGCCGAACATCTCCGACAGGGGCACTTTCGCCTTCACGACACGGGCATTTCCTTTCTGTTCCATGCCCGCAACCTGACCGCGACGTTTGTTCAGGTCGCCGATGATGTCGCCCATGTACTCTTCGGGAGTAACCACTTCCACCGACATAACCGGCTCCATGATCACCGAGCCCGCTTTGGGAGCTGCCTGACGGAAACCGTTACGAGCAGCAATCTCGAACGAGAGCTGATCGGAGTCCACCGGGTGGAACGAACCGTCCTTCAGGGTCACCTTCATGCTGTCGACTTTGTATCCGGCCAACGCACCGTTTGCCATAGCCGACTCGAAGCCTTTCTGTACGGCAGGGATAAATTCCTTGGGAATATTTCCGCCCTTCACCTCGTCGACGAATTCGAGTCCGACCTTTCCTTCGGAAGCAGGACCGATCTCAAAGATGATATCGGCGAACTTACCACGACCACCGGTCTGTTTCTTGAACACTTCGCGATGCTGTACGGTCTTGGTCAGAGCCTCTTTGTAGTTCACCTGGGGAGCACCCTGGCTGATTTCCACGCCGAATTCGCGACGAAGACGATCCACGATAATTTCGAGGTGCAACTCACCCATACCGCTGATCACCGTCTGTCCGCTATCCTCATCCGTCTTCACGGTAAAAGTGGGATCCTCTTCCGAAAGCTTCGAGAGCGCGATACCGAGTTTATCGAGGTCTTTCTGCGTTTTGGGCTCTACGGCAAGACCAATCACCGGCTCGGGGAAGGTCATCGACTCGAGCACGATCGGAGCTTTTTCGTCGCACAGCGTGTCGCCCGTACGAATATCTTTAAAACCGACAGCGGCGCAAATATCACCGGCAGTTACGGTCTCCATAGGATTCTGCTTGTTGGCGTGCATCTGATAGATACGGCTGATGCGCTCTTTCTTGCCCGAACGGCTGTTGAGCACATAAGAACCCGCATCGAGCTTCCCGGAGTAGACGCGGACGAACGCCAGACGGCCGACAAACGGATCGGTAGCGATCTTGAAGGCCAGGCCACAGAAAGGTTCACTCTCCGAAGGATGACGTTTCGTCTCTTCGCCCGTATTGGGATCCGTTCCAACGATTGCATCCACATCGACAGGCGAGGGCAGGAATGCCATCACATAATCGAGCAGCAACTGTACGCCTTTGTTTTTGAACGACGAACCACAAAGCATCGGCACGAGTTTCATCTGAATGGTAGCTTTGCGAATCGCCTCGATCAACTCGTCGGGAGAGATCGAATCGGGATCCTCAAAGAACTTCTCCATCAACGCATCATCAACCGAAGCAGCCTCCTCGATGAGTTTCGCACGCCACTCGGCCACCTCGGCCTTCATGTTTTCGGGAATCTCCTCGTAGGTATAGTTGACCAGTTCGTTTTTCTTGGTTTCGTCGTAGATGATCGCCTTATTATATATAAGGTCTACCAATCCGCGGAACTTATCCTCCGAGCCGATCGGGAGAACCACCGGCAGTGCAGTCGCACCGAGACGCTCTTTGATCTGCGCGCAGACGCCGAGGAAATCGGCACCCGTACGGTCCATTTTGTTCACATAACCGATACGCGGCACGCGGTATTTATCGGCCTGACGCCATACCGTCTCCGACTGGGGCTCAACGCCACCGACCGCACAGAACGTTGCCACAGCACCGTCGAGCACACGGAGCGAGCGCTCCACCTCAACCGTAAAGTCGACGTGTCCCGGGGTGTCGATAATATTGATTTGATAGTTGTGACCTTTGTAGTTCCAAAATGCGGTAGTTGCAGCAGAGGTGATCGTGATACCGCGCTCCTGCTCCTGCACCATCCAGTCCATGGTGGCAGCGCCCTCATGGACCTCACCGATTTTGTGGGTTTTGCCCGTATAGAAAAGAATACGCTCCGAGGTTGTCGTTTTACCGGCATCGATGTGAGCCATGATGCCGATGTTGCGTGTATATTTTAAATCTCTGGTTGCCATATTTCGTCTCCGGGCTTAGAATCTGAAGTGAGCGAATGCCTTGTTGGCCTCGGCCATACGGTGCATCTCCTCTTTACGTTTGAATGCAGCTCCCTCACCGTTGTAGGCGGCCATGATCTCGGCGGAAAGTTTTTCAGCCATGGACTTACCGGCGCGCTTACGAGAGTAAAGGACAAGATTTTTCATCGAAAGTGAAATTTTGCGCTCGGGTCTCACCTCTGTCGGAACCTGGAACGTCGCACCGCCGACACGACGGGACTTCACCTCCACTTGGGGAGTGATGTTTTCCAGGGCTTGTTTCCATATCTCCAGAGGAGCCTTGTCTGCATCTTTCATCTTCTCGCCCACGATATCCAGCGCATCGTAGAATATCGTGTATGCAATACTCTTCTTACCATCCAGCATAAGGTTGTTTACGAACCTTGTTACAAGAACATCAGAGAACTTGGGATCTGGAAGTAGAATCCGCTTTTTAGGCTTAGCTTTTCTCATTACTTATTCAAAAATTAAAAATTCGCTTGTTGTCTAACTGAATTAGGATTTTTTCGGTCTTTTGGCGCCGTATTTCGAACGACGTTGACGACGGCCATCCACACCGGCCGAATCGAGGGCTCCGCGCACCAGGTGGTAACGCACACCGGGAAGGTCTTTCACACGGCCGCCGCGCACCAGCACGATGGAGTGCTCCTGCAGGTTATGGCCTTCGCCCGGGATGTAGGCATTGACCTCTTTGCCATTGGTCAGACGCACACGGGCCACTTTACGCATGGCTGAGTTCGGTTTCTTGGGAGTGGTGGTATACACACGCACGCAAACTCCTCTTCGCTGCGGACAAGCGTCCAGCGAAGGAGCTTTACTTTTATCCTCCAACTGCACCCTGCCTTTTCTCACTAACTGTTGAATAGTTGGCATTTCGTTTTGCTTTTTGTCCTTTGTTTTAACAAATTAACTCGTAACACCGTCAATAAAACGGCCTGCAAAGATACCGAAAAAATCCAAATCGCAAAAATATTCCGACTTTTTTTCGCCGTTTTTACGTGATTTTTCAACGATTTACACCGAACGCCCAATCTTTTCAATCATTAAAGACTATTAAATTCATGTTTCCATAATGATAAATTATATAACAACACAGAACATAGCAGCGAAAACACTGATTCACATTATTTTACATATCAAATCATCCGGAACAAAAAGGGAGGGGTATCGGAATTTATCCTCTTCAAATTTTACGATGCCGAATATCCCCCCCTACAGCTATTTGCAGAGATATAAAATGCCGGAAACGACCCAACCGGAAACGGTCGGTTCCGCACGCCTGAACATTCACCTTATAGCTATGAACAAAAAACATAATTAGGATCGCTATAACCCAAAAACATAATCAGGAAGCGATCCGGCGTTATCGATGCCGAGAACTTCGTCTTCGTTCGTTTTTGCACTTGTCTTTCGTTATGAAATACAGTTCGGCAAAGTCGGGCATGAAAACTTCGGTTTCATATGCCTCTCCGTTTTTCTTAACTACAAATAGGACGCGAGGCATAGTCAAATCAAAAAAACTGTGATTTTCGATTTGATTATGCGCTTGCCCTTCCGTATATTTGACCACAGAATTGCAATAGGCAAGCAATCAATTGTAAACCAAAATGAAATTACAAAAGATGAAAACACTCCGATTGTTTTGGACATTCGTTGTCGCAACCCTGTTTCTGACAGCCTGCAACGAAGGCGACGAGACGGATCTTTCGGGCAACTTCGGCAACATCCAGGTCCCCGACGTCTCCCAACTGATCCAGATTATCGATGCGACACAAAATTCTGCGAGCGTAACCTTCTCGACGCAGGATGCCTGGACCGCTACGATTACTGAAACCCGCGCCGAAGCACCCGACTGGATATCGATCTCTCCCGATCATGGCGAGGCGGCAGGCAGTTATACAGTGCAGATCACGTTGCAGCCCAACACCGGAGCAGATCCCCGCATGGCAATCATCACGATTCAGTGCGGCTCGTCTCAGATCGAGATTGCCATCACCCAGAAAGCATCCGCCGGGGGTGACGGCGATCAGGAGCGGATGCCGAACGGACGTCTGACGCGAATCACACTTTATGACGAAGGCGAACTGGAATCCATCACCCTTTTCGCCTATACCGAAGAAAATCGGCTCTCCTCCGTGAAGACCTATGGCGATGAAACTCTCACCGAACCGGTCGAAACCTGGGAGTTCGTCTATCAGGACAACAACAATATGACCATCACCGAGAAGCATTACGACAAACCGCCTCAGGTCTATGGGGAAACATGGCAATGCGAAGGGGCATTCATCGAGGGCAACTATTCGCTCATAAGCCTCTCGACAAACCAGCCATTGGGAGAAACAGATCCATCGAACTATAGCGAATACACCTACGAATACAACAGCGACGAGCAACTTTCCACCATTTACGGCCATCATGTTTCCGAAGGGAATAGCTCGGAAACCCAAGAACATTACGTCTATTTCTCAGACAATTGCACACAAATTCAATGGGATGCTGCCGGAAATCAGACGTTCAGCTACGACGAAGACGTACAGAAAAACAACTCCGACTACAGGCAGCTTTTCGCCTCGTATCCGGCCATCGACCCCGGATTGATCGTGACCGACGAACCCAACATGCTGCGGGCCTTGGGATTCTTCGGTTACCAGGGCAGTTCGCTCCCTGTTACGGTAAAGACTACCTGGTCGAGCGATGTCGTCATACAAAACATCTCCTACCGATACAACGATCTCTCCGGATGGAACATCGGCGAACAGATCGACGGAATGGAGATTCTCGTTCAGGACAACATCGGCAATGACAACCTGCGTTACGTATTGACTTTCGAGGGCATGTAATCGACCAGTCGCTCCAAAGACAGGCTGCGGATTCTGCTGTGAGAATCCGCAGTTTTTTTATGTCTGCCTGAAATCGAAACCCACGAAATCGATTGCAAGATCATTTTCGACTCATTTTCCCATTTTATATTATCTTTGCAAATAGCTCTCCCCAGAAAGAAAAAGATGAAAAGACTCATTGCGACCTTTTTGCTTCTGATTCTTTGCGCTTTCTCTTTGCAGGCGCAGACGAGTTATACGGTCGATCAGGTGCCCAACGTACAACTTCGTGATCGGACTCGCTTCGTTTCCGACCCTGCCGGCATTCTCTCCGGAGAGACGGTACAAACGATCGATTCCCTGCTCCATGCTCTCCGAACAAGAGGATTGGCAGAGGTGGCCGTAGTGATACTGCCCTCGATTGCAGCCGACGACGATCCCTACTTTTTCGCCCACAACCTGCTGAACCGATGGGGAGTCGGCGAAAAGGGGAAAGACAATGGATTGGTCATTCTGATCGCACAACAGGAGCGGGAGATACAGTTCGAAACCGGGTACGGACTGGAAGGAGTTCTGCCCGACGCTCTTTGCAAACGCATCCAGACCCAGTACATGGTTCCTGCTCTCGCGAAAGGGGAGTGGGACAAAGGTACGGAAGCAGGAGTCCGGGCCGTTTACGAGATTCTGACCGAGGGGACCTGGGCTCTTGCCATCCGGTCCGACACAACAACCGGAAACAACGATTTCTTCCTCACCTCCGTGATTTTCACACTGATCATTCCGATCGGCATTCTTCTACTCTTCACCGTCATGGCATCGTTCCGGAAGCGATGTCCTGTTTGTAAGAAAAAACGAGCGCTCCGGCTCGTTCGGAGCGAACGGATCGCATCCACTTCGACGAGCAACACGACACGTTATATCTATCGCTGCAAACATTGCGGCCATCAGGTCGAACGCATCGTCACCCACCACCGCAACAACGGAAGCGGACTGGGTGGAGGACGCGGCATCTTCATGGGTGGTCCGCGCGGTTTCGGCGGAGGCTTTGGAGGCGGTAGCTTCGGCGGCGGTTTTGGCGGAGGCATGTCCGGAGGAGGAGGCGCTCGCAGCAGATTCTAAAACCCACAAAATTCAATCCCTATTATGAAAAGAAACACCATTATTCTAATTGCCATCGTAGCGGCTCTCGCTCTGTGGAGCGTGGCGGTCTACAACGGGCTTATCAACCGCGAAGAGGCTGTCAAACAGGCCTGGTCGCAGGTCGAGAACGACTACCAACGTCGTGCAGACCTGATTCCGAACCTCGTAGCCACGGTGAAAGGTTATGCGGCTCACGAAAGTTCGACGCTTCAAAACGTCATCGACGCACGCGCCAAAGCCACTCAGGTGCAGGTCGACCCGACCAATCTGACATCCGAATCGATTCTTGCCTACCAACAGGCCCAAGGAGAGATCGGGGCCGCCTTGTCGCGCCTGCTCATGATTCAGGAGAACTATCCCGACCTGAAAGCCAATCAAAACTTCCTCGAACTGCAAGCCCAACTCGAAGGGACGGAAAACCGGATCACGGTAGCACGCAAAAGGTTCAACGAGGCAGCGCAACAGTACAACGTCTCTCTGCGTCGTTTTCCGCAAAACCTGGTAGCGAAAATGTTCGGTTTTCAGCCTCAGGCCTATTTCGAGACGGAAGCCGGCAACGAAACGGCTCCGACCGTCTCCTTCTGACACTCCGAAACAGGTTGACCCAAATACAGTCCGTCTTTTCCCAAAGGCGGACTGTATTTCTTTGCGCCAATCCAAAGGAAAAAGGAGGAAAGAGAAGGATGTTCCGTTTTTAAGATCGCGCCGATTCTTTCACCCCCCCCGTCCAACAGAAGAAAATCGATGCGAAAGCTCCGATTCAACGCTCCAATCGCTATCTTTGCAGCATGGAAACGAAACCGAAAAACACCCCTGTCCGACCCAATTCCCTGCGCGCCTGGGTGCTGGCTGCACGTCCCAAAACACTTTCGGCTGCTTTTATTCCGGTTTTATTGGGAAGTGCGCTTGCCTGGTCCGACGGGACATTCAAACCGCTCGCCGGTCTGCTGTGTATGCTCTTTGCTTTCCTCATGCAGGTCGACGCCAACCTCATCAACGACCTCTACGACTACCTGAAAGGCTCCGACCGATCCGATCGGCTGGGTCCGCAACGAGCCTGTGCTCAGGGATGGATCGACTGCCGGAGAATGAAATACGGCATTCTCTGCACCACTTTAGCGGCTGCCGCTGCGGGACTCTGCCTGCTTCTTTACGGCGGCGGGGAACTGATCCTCATCGGAGCTGTCTGTATCGTCTTCGCGTTTCTCTACACCACCGGACCCTATCCGTTGGCCTATCACGGTTGGGGAGATCTGTTGGTGCTCTTTTTTTTCGGATTCGTACCGGTCGGAGGGACCTATTACGTGATGAGTCACTCCTGGACAACAGCCGTCTTCGTCGTTTCGCTCGCATGCGGAACAGTAATCGATACACTATTGATGGTCAACAACTTTCGCGATCGTGAGCAGGATGCATTGAGCGGCAAACGCACGCTTGTCGTGCGCTGGGGAGAAAAGACGGGTCAAAGGCTCTATCTTTTGCTCGGCCTAATCGCCGTATTGTTGTGCCTCTATTTCCTGAGGGAGAAGCTCTGGTACGCCGCTTTTTTGCCCTGGCTCTATGTACCTCTCCATGCGATGACCTGGCGAAAAATGGTGCGCATCGGCCAGGGACGCGAACTCAACGCTGTTCTGGGCGAGACCTCCCGCAACATGCTTCTTTTCGGGTTGCTGTTAGCTTTGGGCCTATTCCTCGGTTGAGTCCAACGGATTTTTCCATCCCAGACACCCACACAGCAACAGTCTCCCCAGCCGAAAGGCACCGGATAACGACCGTATTTGCCTATTCGGAATAGAACGCCTCGTTCGGAGGAACAAAATCCCAATTCCCGCAAACCAGGGGAGTCGGAAGAAAAAATCCCGGGTTCCACAACAAAACGAAGCGCTCGAAAGAAAAATCCCAGTTCCACCAAACGGGAGACTCAAAAAAAATCCCGGCTGCCGCAAGATGGGAAACTCAAAAAAATCCCGGCCCCGCAAAAACATGTAGGTCGAAAAAAAATCCCGGTTCCCGTTTTGCGGGAACCGGGAATATCAACCGGAAATCGGGCAAAACTACTTCTTGCTGCGTTCCGGTCTCAAATCACGTACAGTCGCTCCGGCCTGCCACATTTCGCTTTCGCGCAACTCCTTGAGCTCCTGATTGAGTTTTTCACGATAATCGGGCTTGCTGTTCGAATCGATCGATTTCTGTGCCTCGTTACCGCAAGCCACCTCCGCATACAGTTTCTCGAATACGGGCAGGCAGGCATCGCGGAACGGCTTCCACCAATCGAGCGCACCACGTTGTGCCGTCGTGGAGCAGTTGGCGTACATCCAATCCATACCGTTCTCCGCGATCAGCGGCATCAGGCTCTGGGAAAGCTCCTCGACCGTCTCGTTGAATGCCTCCGAGGGGGTATGTCCATGTTCGCGAAGCACCTGATACTGTGCGGCGAAAAGGCCCTGAATGGCACCCATCAACGAACCGCGCTCACCGGTAAGGTCGCTGTAGACCTCGCGTTTGAAAGTGGTCTCGAAGAGGTAACCCGAACCGATCGCGATACCGAGAGCGATCACGCGATCGAATGCACGTCCCGTAGCATCCTGCCAGATCGCATAGCTGGAGTTCAGTCCGCGACCCTCCAGGAAGAGGCGACGGAGCGACGTTCCCGAACCTTTCGGAGCGACGAGAATCACGTCCACATCCTTCGGCGGAACGATGCCCGTACGGTCGTTGTAGGTAATGCCGAATCCGTGCGAGAAATAGAGCGCTTTGCCCGGCGTCAGATATTTCTTAATGCTCGGCCATACGGCAATCTGTCCTGCATCGGAGAGCAGGAATTGAATAATGGTGGCACGCTGACAAGCCTCTTCGATCTCGAAAAGATCTTTTCCCGGCACCCATCCGTCGGCAACGGCTTTATCCCAGGTCTTCGAATTCTTGCGCTGGCCCACGATAACGTTGAAACCATTGTCTTTCATATTGAGCGACTGACCGGGGCCCTGCACGCCGTAACCGATCACAGCGATCGTTTCATCTTTCAGTACCTCTTGTGCCTTACTGAGCGGAAACTCTTCCCGAGTCACTACATTCTCTTCCACTCCGCCAAAAACCATTTTTGCCATGTTGCTAAAAATTTTAAGTTGAGATTATGTTCTTTTGCTGTAACTCTTAAATAATGCCGTTGATCGTCTCCTCGAGCGTTTCGCGGTGGAGGATCACCGAACCGGAACGCGACAACTGGATCAGCAGACCCCGATTCTTCAATTCGTCGCGCAATGCGTCGACATCCTCTTTGTATCCGGTCTTCTCCAGCACCACGTAATCGTCATTGACCTCCAACACCCGAAGCGGATGTTTCCGCGAGATCTGCTCGATGTTGTCGCTGCGGAAAATATCCTTCGTGGTTTTAAAGAGCGCTACCTCCTGAGAGATCAGATTCTCGGCCGTGTAATATTCGGCCCGCAGCACATCGACGATGCGGTCCATCTGCTTGACAAGCGTCTGCACGGTCTCCTCGGTCGTGTAGGCCACGATCGTGAAAAGACTGATACCCTTCACGGGCGATTCCGACACCTTGATGTTTTCGATATTGATCTTTCGACGCAGGAAAACCGAGGTGATTCGATTCAGCACACCCGTGTGATTCTCCGTGAATACCGAAATAATATATTCGTTCAGTTGATCTTTCTCCTTGTTCTCCATAGCCGACTAACTCTCTGCGTTATACAAAATATCTGAAACCGAAGCGCCCGAAGGGATCATCGGGAATACGTTGTCCTCCTCGTCGACCGCAACCTCCAACAGATAGGCTCCCGGGGAAGCGAACATCTCTTTGAGAGCCTCGTCCAGTTCCGAATGGGTCGTTGCGCGACGGGCAGGAATCCGATACGCGTTTGCGATCTGTACGAAATCGGGATTCTGCATGGGGGTGGAAGAGTAACGACGGCCGAAGAAAAGCTCCTGCCACTGACGCACCATCCCGAGATAGCTGTTGTTCAGGATGATGATCTTCACGCCTACGTTCCACTCCATGACGGTTCCCAACTCCTGGATGGTCATCTGAATACCCCCATCGCCGGCGAAAAGGACCACTTCACGCTCGGGCAGACCGATTTTCGCCCCGATAGCTGCCGGGAAACCGTACCCCATCGTTCCGAGGCCGCCCGAGGTTATCAGGCTACGGGTCTTCGTATATTTGGAATAACGGGCTGCCTCCATCTGCTGCTGTCCCACATCCGTTACAATAACGGCATCGGCATCGGTCAATTCAGCCACCTTGCCGATCACTTCGCCCATCGTGATGCGCTGTTTCGTCGGATGGAGGTCGCTGTCGATAATCGCGCAGAACTCTTCGTCGTATTTTTTCTTCGCCAAAGCGAACCATTCGCTACGATCCTTACCGTGCACCCGTTCTCCGAGCAGGTCGAGCACATCGGCTGCATCGCCATGAATGCCGATCGCCGGTTTTACGAGCCGGCCCAACTCCGAAGCATCGATATCCACATGGATCACCTTCGCCTTCGGGGCATAGCTTTTCACGTCGCCCGTAACCCGGTCGCTGAAACGCATACCCACGGCCAGCAACACGTCGCACTCCTGCGTCAACCAGTTGGGGGCCACATTCCCGTGCATGCCGACCATCCCTACGTAATGCGGATGATCCGACGGCACGGCAGAGAGACCCATGAGGGTCGAAGCCATCGGGATATTTCCCTTTTCCGAGAGAGCCATAAGCTCCCGTTCGGCTCCGGCAAGTTTCACGCCCTGTCCGAAAACGATCAGCGGACGAAGAGCGTCATTCAACAGTGCTGCCGCCTGGTCCACCCGCGAAAGATCTACGGTCGGTTTCTCATGATAACACCGCAATCCCTGACACTTCTCGTAACGGAAATCGACGATCTCCACCTGCGCATTTTTCGTGATATCGATCACCACCGGTCCGGGACGTCCCGTCCGTGCGATATAGAACGCCTTGGCGATCGCCTCGGCAATCTCATCCGCCGAAGTGACCTGGTAGTTCCATTTGGTAATCGGGGAGGTCATGCTGATCATGTCCGCCTCCTGGAAGGCATCGGTACCGAGCGCCTTGCTCGGGACCTGAGCCGTCACACAGACGATCGGAGTGGAATCGATCATCGCATCGGCAATTCCGGTAATGAGATTGGTCGCTCCGGGGCCCGACGTGGCGAAACAGACGCCCACGCGTCCTGTAGCCCGGGCATACCCTTCGGCAGCATGGACAGCTCCCTGCTCATGACGGGTTAGGATATGGCGCAAATGGTGGGTATTCTGATAAAGCGCATCATAAATCGGCATGATGCTTCCACCGGGATAACCGAAAATCGTATCCACGCCCTCTTCCGCCAAAGCCATAAGCAGTGCCTCGGACCCTGAAACTCGTTTAATTTTAGTCATCTATATCTGTTTTCTTCTCGTTTATTCATCTATTTTTCTCACACCGCCCAGATCGGCCGAAGCCACGAGCGAGGCGTAGGCTTTCAGAGCCCGGCTCACCTCCCGTTTGCGATCGGGACGATAACCGCCCTCCTTTTCCAGGGTGCAGCGACGCGCTTTCAGCTCCTCTTCGGAGAGCAACACATCGATGGAACGCTGCGGAATGTCGATGCGGATACGATCCCCGTCACGAAGCAGGGCGATGGCACCACCGGCAGCGGCCTCCGGCGATACGTGACCGATCGAAAGACCCGATGTACCGCCAGAGAAACGGCCGTCGGTCAAAAGCGCGCATACTTTATCGAGCTTGACCGATTTGAGATACGAAGTGGGGTAGAGCATCTCCTGCATGCCCGGTCCCCCTTTCGGACCTTCGTAACGGATCACCACGACATCGCCGGCCTGCACCTTACCCGAAAGGATTCCGAGAGAGGCACTCTCCTGAGAATCGAACACCCTTGCGGAGCCCTCGAACTTCAGGATCGAGGCATCGACTCCGGCCGTCTTCACGATACACCCTTTCTCCGCAATGTTTCCGAACAGTACGGCCAGACCACCGTCTTTCGTATAGGCATGCTCTATGGAGCGGATACAACCCTTTTCCCGATCGAGGTCCGCTTCCGGATAGTAACTGTCCTGCGAGGCGAGACGAATGTCGAACACACCTTTCGGTGCAGAGAGGTAGAATTTTCGGATATCCTCGCCGACATCCGGTCTGCGAATATCGTACTTTGCCAGCGCATCGCCCAGTGTCGGTTCGTCGATACGGCCCACCGAAGGGTCGATCAGTCCGGCCCGGTTCAGTTCGCCGAGAATCGCCATGATTCCGCCGGCACGGTGTACATCCTGAATGTGGTAGTGATAATTCGGAGCCACCTTGCAGATCACCGGAATGCGACGCGACAACGCATCGATATCGGCCATCCGGAAATCGACGCCGGCCTCGTAGGCCACAGCCAACAGATGGAGTACCGTATTGGTCGATCCGCCCATGGCGATGTCGAGCGACATGGCGTTGCTGAATGCGACTTTCGTTGCGATGGAGCGAGGCAGAACACTTTCATCGCCGTCGCGATAGTAACGATAGGCATTGCGCACGATCAGTTTCGCCGCACGGCGGAACAAATCGGTTCTGTTTTTGTGCGAAGCGAGCAGCGTTCCGTTACCGGGCAGAGCCAGTCCGAGCGCTTCGGTCAGACAGTTCATCGAGTTGGCGGTAAACATGCCCGAACAGGAGCCGCACGTAGGACAGGCGGCCCGTTCGATCGCCGACAGTTCGCTGTCGGTCACCGTGGGATCGGCCCCTTTGACCATCACATCGATCAGGTCGTAATCCCGATCGCCCACGCGACCGGCCTCCATCGGCCCTCCCGAGACAAAAACCGTCGGTATGTTGAGCCGCATGGCGCCCATCAGCATACCCGGGGTAATCTTATCGCAGTTGGAGATACAGATCATCGCATCCACACAATGCGCATTGCACATGTATTCGACGCTGTCGGCGATAATCTCACGCGAGGGGAGGGAATAGAGCATTCCATCGTGCCCCATGGCGATACCGTCATCGATGGCGATCGTATTGAATTCAGCCGCGAAACACCCCTCCTCTTCGATCCACTGTTTGACCTGTTGACCGATTTCGTGCAGATGGGTATGTCCGGGGACAAACTGGGTAAACGAATTGACAATGGCTATGATCGGACGGCCGAACTGTTCTTCTTTCATTCCGTTCGCGCGCCACAAAGCTCTGGCGCCTGCCATCTTCCTGCCTTCCGTAGATAAACTGCTTCTTAACTTCTTCATATGCCAAAACTCTTCAATGAGCCGTTTTTACAAGAGAAACATTGCGTCAAAGTTACTAAAAAATACAATAAGAGAGTGTGGCCTATGGAATAAAATGTATATTTGTCCCGATTTTTGACAATATTTTAACATATAAACATGGAATCGTTAAAAGAACTATACCGCATCGGACACGGACCGTCGAGCAGCCATACGATGGGACCGCACAAGGCCGCACGTCGTTTTGCCGAACGTTGCCCGAAAGTATCCTCGTATCGCGTCACGCTCTACGGCAGTCTGGCCGCCACAGGGCGCGGACACATGACCGATGTGGCCATTCGAACGGTTCTCGAACCGATAGCTCCCGTAGAAATAGTCTGGAGACCGACCGTTTTCCTTCCATTCCACCCCAACGGGATGCTCTTCGAAGGTTTGCTCGACGGAAACGTCATCGATAGCTGGACGATTTTCAGTGTCGGCGGAGGCGCTTTGGCCAATGAGGAGAGTCGCGAAAAACCGGCACCATCGGTCTACAAACTCACCACCATCAGCGATATTCTCGCCTGGTGCGACAAGGGAGGTTACGCCTTTTGGGAGTATGTCGACCAGGCAGAAGGGCCGGAAATATGGGACTATCTGAAGCAGGTCTGGGAGGTGATGTGCGCAGCCATCGACCGAGGACTCAACAACGAAGGAGTTCTCCCGGGAGGCCTCGGCGTACGACGAAAAGCCGCCACCTACTACGTGAAGGCCAAAGGCTACACCGACAGTCTGCAGAGTCGGGGCAAAATATACGCCTATGCGCTGGCCACCTCGGAAGAAAATGCGGCGGGCGGCGAAATCGTCACCGCACCCACATGCGGATCGAGCGGCGTACTTCCTGCCGTACTCTACCACCTCTACACCTCACGTGCATTCCGCGAAATACGCATCCTGCGTGCACTCGCCACGGCCGGATTATTCGGCAACGTGGTAAAAACCAACGCTTCGATCTCCGGAGCCGAAGTCGGATGTCAGGGCGAAGTGGGGGTCGCCTGCGCCATGGCGGCCGCAGCAGCCTGCCAGCTCTTCGGAGGAACTCCGGCCCAGATCGAATACGCGGCCGAAATGGCGCTGGAACACCACCTGGGGCTCACCTGCGACCCGGTCTGCGGCCTGGTACAGATACCTTGCATCGAACGCAACGCCATTGCTGCTGCCCGTGCCTTCGACGCCAACATTTTCGCCACCTTTTCCGATGGCAAACACGGTGTCAGCTTCGACCGGGTGGTGGAGGTGATGAAGGAGACGGGACACGACATTCCCAGCCTCTACAAAGAGACCTCCGAAGGCGGACTGGCAAAGATTCAAGCAGAAAAAAGCGAGGAATAGGCTTCCGGATGCCGATCGATCCGATCCGGCCATCCCCCGACAACAATCCTACTCCCGACAGCACAGGTCGGTTGTCGGCAGAGCACGGAGCGACACCTCGATTGCAATAGCAGCAGAATCGCTCATCCGTTCTCCGAGCATACGACACCTTCCGTCGCAACCACGACAGATTCTTGCTTAGGAGGAAAAAAGGGGAGGAGCGGTTCGGCAAAACCTCGGACAAAGCCCCTCCCGGAATCCAAACGTTATTGGCAAATAACAGGTTCGTATTCAATTCGTCCCATGCGACATCTGTTCCGCATGACGTGTCTGCTGGCACACCTGTACGAACCACAGAAGCCGATCTGAAACCGAACAACCGTAAAAAACAGTTTGCTGGAGAAGCTCGTCATTCAGCCCGTTCGCCGCAGGCATAAACCCTCAATTCTTTACAACGGCAGGTCTTCTGACTCGTTCCTCCGGAGAGGGCCTTCCCGACCCGAAAAAGTCAGTGGCCTGCAGAGTATCTCTCCGAGAATAGCCTCCCAACGATGTGCGAGGCAGAACTCACAGCAGCGGGAACTGTTGCCGAATCACACGGCATTCCCTTTTCATTCCGACGGTCAGACAGACCGATACGGAAACCGTTGCGGGAGCAAGATAAGCATAATTTTTTTCATTCGAATCCGATGCAGCGAATTTTTCGCGTCCGCGTTACATTTTCGTTAAAAACGGGCACTGCCCTCGCGATAAAACGAACGTTCGATTAACTTTGCGGCAGGAAAACCCACTCATTTCCGATGAATGAAAAACCGACAATTCTCGTAGTGGACGACGAAGAGTCGCTCTGCGAGATCCTGCAGTTCAATCTCACGACCGAAGGCTATGCCGTGGAGGTCGCCCACAGTGCGGAAGAGGCGCTCCGTAAAGGGGTCGCACGTTACGATCTGATTCTCCTCGACGTAATGATGGAGGGCATGAGCGGATTCCGGCTGGCCCGGCTCCTGAAAGAGGACGAACGGACCGCCCGCATACCGATCATCTTCTGCACCGCCCGCGACACGGAGGACGACACGGTGACAGGACTCAACCTCGGCGCCGACGACTACATTTCCAAACCGTTCTCCATCCGCGAAGTGTGCGCACGGGTACGCAGCGTGCTCCGACGTGCCCGAAACGAACAGGATCAAACCGCCGACAAGATCTGCTACGAAACGCTCTGCATCGACCTGAACAGACGACAATGTCTGATCGACGGCACGCAACTGACTCTGACAAAAAAAGAGTTGGAGATTCTCGTGCTACTGCTCAGAAATCCCGGTCGCATCTTCTCCCGCGAGGAGATTCTCGACCGCGTCTGGCCCGACGAAGTCGTGGTGCTCGACCGGACAATCGACGTCAACATCACGCGCCTGCGCCGCAAACTGGGCCGCTACGGCAGCAAAATCGTCACACGTCTCGGATACGGTTATGGCTTCGAAGTTTAGAATCCCTTTCCATCTGCGTCTTTTCGCCGCACTGCTCCTATTTCTGGGGGTATTTTTCGTCTGTTTTTTCCTCTTGCAGTACCGTCGGGAACGGGACTTCAAGGTCGAAATGCTGCACGCCCACATGCAGCACCTCAACCGACGGCTCAGCGAGGTACTGAAGACGGGCGACGATCCTGCCGAATGGTTGGAAAGAGAGAATGAGTCCTATCCGGAACCGTTCCGCATCACGCTGATCCGTCCCGACGGCCGTGTCGTCTTCGATTCCGAGGAGTCCCCGGAGCTGATGGACAACCACCTCAGCCGACCGGAGGTACAGAGTGCCCTTCGACGCGGAAACGGCCATACCATCCGACGACTCTCTGCCAGCACCAGCGGAGACTACTTCTACTCGGCCACCCGTTGCGACTCACTCATCATCCGGTCGGCCCTGCCGTACGATTTCACCCTGCGCGAAGCACTTCGCGTCGACGACCATTTTCTCTGGTTCATGCTCGGCATAGGCGCTGCAGCGGTTTGTGCGGGCTATCTGATCTCCAGACGATTGGGCGAAAACATCGCGCGTCTGCGCCGATTCGCCCTCCGTGCCGACAACGGAGAAGAGCCCCACGACATCGGGCCATTTCCTCACGACGATCTGGGCGAAATCTCCGAACACATCGTCCGGCTCTACACACAACTGAAGCACACGAAAGATGCCCTGGAACAGGAACACAACCTGCTCCTCAATCAAAAAGAGGAACAGAGTCGGCTGAAAAAACAACTGACCCAGAACATCAGCCACGAGCTCAAAACTCCCGTGAGCAGCATTCAAGGCTACCTGGAGACCATCCTCGACAACCCCAACCTCACTGCGGAACAGCGCAAAGATTTTCTCCGTAAAAGTTACACTCAAACCGAACGGCTCGCCCACCTGCTCCGCGACATCTCCTCCCTGACGCGTATGGACGAAGCGGGCCGCATCATCGAAAAGGAGCCGCTCGACCTACGCACGGTCATCGACGAGGTGCTCGAAGAGACCGCCGTACAACGAAACGCGAAAGGCATCGCCGTCACGGAACGAATCGAAAAAACGCTCCCCATGTCGGGCAATCGAGAGATGCTCCACTCCATATTCCGCAACCTGATCGACAACGCAACGGCCTATTCAGGAGGCGACCGGATCCGGATTGTCCTGGAAGAGGAGACCGACGACGAATATACGCTGCTCTTCGCCGACAACGGTGCCGGAGTGGGAGAGGAACATCTTGCCCGCCTGTTCGAACGATTCTACCGCATCGACAAGGGCAGAAGCCGATCGATGGGAGGTACAGGACTCGGTCTGGCCATCGTGAAAAATGCGGTAATCCTGCACGGAGGCTCCATCCATGCCTCTCTGCCCCGAGAAGGTGGACTCGCCTTTCATTTCACGCTCCGCAAACAGAGTTGATCGGGGAGAGACACCCTTCGAAACAGCAGTCGGACAGATCGTGCCATCCCGACGCCACGCAACAGAAGCCCCCGACTTCCATCGGGAAACCGGGGGCTTTTTACGAAGATTCAACGAAGCGGTCAATCGACCTCCAGATCGACATCGAACTTCTCTACCCAGGGCAACCCCTGCGGACCGAGTTCCGCCAGGAAGGGATCGGGATCGAACTGCTCCACGTTGTAGACTCCGGCACCTTTCCAGAGTCCCTTTGCAAACATGGCGGCACCCAAAGCGGCGGGTACACCTGTCGTATAGCTGACAGCCTGCGTTCCGGTCTCCCGGTAAGCCGCTTCGTGATCGCAGTTATTATAGATGTAGTAGGTCCGCTCTTTCCCATCCTTCACGCCCCGGATACGGCACCCGATGCTGGTCTGCCCGTGATAATTCTCTCCGAGCGACTTCGGATCGGGCAGCACCGCTTTCAGGAACTGAATCGGCACGATCTCCACACCGTTATAGACGATCGGATCGATCCGCGCCATTCCGATGTTCTGAATCACGCGCAGATGGGTGAGATACTCCTGTCCGAAGGTCATCCAGAATCGGGCGCGACGAATCGAGGGATAGTGCTTCACGAGCGATTCGAGCTCCTCGTGATAAATCAGATAGGACTCCCGCTCGCCGATTTCGGGGTAGGTGAGCGGTTTGTGTATTTCGTGGGGCTCCGTCTCCACCCAGCGGCCGTTCTCCCAATAACGCCCCTTCTGGGTCACCTCCCGGATATTGATTTCGGGATTGAAATTGGTGGCGAAAGCCATTCCATGATTTCCTGCATTGCAGTCGACGATATCGAGATACTGGATCTCGTCGAAATGGTGTTTGGCGGCATAGGCCACGAAAATGGCCGAAACACCCGGATCGAAGCCGCAACCCAAAATTGCCGTCAATCCTTTTTCGCGGAAACGATCGTGATAAGCCCACTGCCAGCTATATTCGAAATGGGCCTCGTCACGCGGCTCGTAGTTGGCCGTATCGAGGTAATTGACGCCGCATTCGAGACAGGCGTCCATGATCGTCAGGTCCTGATAGGGCAAGGCGACGTTGATTACGATATCGGGACGAAATTGCCGGAACAACTTGGTAAGTTCGGGTACGCTGTCGGCATCGACCTGTGCGGTACGGATACGTCCGCCTCCCACGGCCTCGGCAATCGCATCGCACTTGGACTTTGTGCGACTGGCAAGCATAATTTCACTGAAAACAGGGTTGGCAGCCACCTTGTGGGCAACCACGGTTCCGACACCTCCGGCGCCGATGATCAAAACTTTTGTCATGTTCGAGTCAACAAATAATTCGATTTCCGACAAAAGTATCACATTTATTTTGGTAAAACAAAAATATTACCTTACATTTGCACCACCAAAAACAAAGGTCGATTCAGTAGCTCAGCAGGTAGAGCACATCCCTTTTAAGGATGGGGTCCTGGGTTCGAGCCCCAGCTGGATCACAGAGCGGCAAGACAAAGCCCGTTGAATTGAGCAACTCCTGCAATATCAAAATATTGTGGGAGTTTTTTCTTTCCATGGTCAAAACCGGAAGAGGTTCTGAATAACATCATCCAGAACCATATCATGATCGCACCACGATTCTTTCTTATCCGAACATTTTCTAGAATAATCCAACACACCCTTCAATCAATACGCAACGAGCAAAAACCCTTTGCTACGTATCTCAGGCATCAAATTTGAGAATTAACGAGCGATTCAAATATACAGGGGTCTCGAAAAACAATCTGTTGGATGAGTCGGATAAGAAATATATTATTCGCAGCGACAATCTTTTGGAGTCTTTCGCAAACCGAGAATTTGCAGGCACAAGATTTTGCAGTGAAAACCAACACACTCTATTTGGCAACGCTAACTACGAACATCGGTATCGAGTTTGCCATAAACCACAAGACGACTTTAGAACTTTCCGGCGCATACAAGCCATGGACAGTTCGCAAAAATACAAATATCCGATTGTGGCTTATACAACCAGAAGGACGCTATTGGTTATGCGAAACTTTCGAAGGGCATTTTTTCGGAACGCATCTTCACGGAGCACAATATTACGCCCGTCACAAAGGAAAAATATTACGATGGCTATCTAATCGGAGGGGGGGGGATTTACGTACGGTTACGCTTGGATTCTGACTCCACGCTGGAATCTGGAAGCTCTGATAGGTGTAGGATATGCGAGACTTTGGTATAAAGAACGGCCGGATTTACCATGTGCAAAATGCGCAACGAATAAAAAACGAAATTACTTCGGCCCTACAAAAATAGCTCTTTCGATCGCTTATCTGTTCTAACAACTTTCGCAACATGAAAACGACAAAATGCATGCTTTGGCTTCTGGGAGGGATACTATTCGGTAGTATCGCCGGATGTGCGCCTTTACAGCAACCGAAGAGCATCTCTGTCGCTTCTGTCGAAACTTTAACACCCGATACGACTTCAAACATCCAGATTAAAACCATAATCCAGATTCCGGAAAAATCTTTTTCACGTCGAAGTCGTCTTATAATCCAACCTCTACTCATACAAGAAGACAGCATTGTGGAGCACTTTTCTCCCGTGGTTCTCGATGCACCTATTTGGGCAAAGAAAATCGATCGGGCCGAACGATTCTCTGGACAATCAGACTCCCTGACACCATTCGCCCGACGCGTAAATCCGACTCATTTCATCCAAATCCCCTACACAGCCTCTACATCAGTTCCACAAAATGGGAAAGGCGGTCAAGTAGTTGCAATACTTTCAACCTACGGCTGCGGAGCGTGTGAAATTATTGACACCGTGGAGATGGCTCGGATCTCCGACGTAACATCACTATTGAATCCGACCCAAAGTTTTCGACTCATTTGGATTGAACCACAATTTGTCATACGTCCTAAAATCGTAAAAGGAGACGGAGAAGCATTACTCCGATTCCCGATCAACCGACATAACATCGATCCGGCTTTGGGAAAGAATCGTGAGGAGCTGACAAAAATGCTCTCTGCTTTGCAAAAAATAATGGAGGATTCGTTGGCCTCTCTTGCCAATTTGACAATTGAAGGCATGGCATCTGCCGACGGGCCCTATGATTACAATGTGGTTTTAGCACGCAGGAGAGCCAACGCTGCAAAAGAGTGGCTAATTGCTCGATTGAATCTCTCTCCGGCACAAGCCAGCCTCATACAAACGGGCTCGCGTCCAGAAGGCTGGAATCCGGTACTTGAAGCCATGAAAAGCGATGGGCATCCTGACACATTGCTTCTCGAATCCATTCTGAATCGTTGTGCCGGGGAAAACGATGATGTCGCCGAACATTACATTCGCAAACTTAGCTGCTGGCCCGAGATACGCAACCGCTATCTGCAAAAAGACCGTAAAGTAAAATACGAATATACCTGTACGATAAAGAGTTTTTCCTCCGACGAAGAAATACGGCTCATGTACGACAAGCGATCTGAAACACTCAACGAAGAAGAAATGATGCGGGTAACCGCTCTTCAACCTACTCTCGAAACCAAAATAGAGGTATACAAAACGATGCTTCATTATTTTCCGCAATCATCTGTCGCTGCAAACAATCTTGCGATACTCCTTCTTCAACAAAAACATCCGGATGAAGCCTGGAAAATAATCGCACCGTTGCCAAACGCTTCTCCTGAGCTGCTTAATACGAAGGCCGCTATTCTCGTACAAAAAAACGACCACCGGAAAGCGCTGGAAATTCTTAAAACAATCGACTCTCTGCCTGAAGTCCGCTATAATTTGGGATTGCTATTGGGAGCAAACGGCTGTCATGAAGCCGCCTATATGCTGCTGAAAGAGTTCGAGACCACCGATGCTGCACTTACAGCTCTTGCAACAAATCGCAATACAGAAGCTGCGAGCATAATGGCTATCAACGACGATACATCGCCTCGTGCAGAATACGTTCGTGCACTGATTGCCGCACGACAAGGAAATGTTCCAGCCCTTTTGAAACATCTCTCACATGCCGTATCCGAAGAATGTTTCCTCAATCGAGCCCTTAGTGAGGCCGACTTCATTCCCTATGCAAATAGGCAGGATTTTATCGCACTAATAAAGGAAAAGTAGTAAGAGGAGGTGCGAATGAATAGGTTCGCTCAAATAGTTGTGATAAGCACTATGTGTATGATCGCCATGAGTTGCATCCGCGAATCGTTACCACCATGTCCGTCTTTAAGCATCTCTTAACCGTCAAGGACAAAAATTATTTCAACATTGACGATGCCGTGAAACTCGGGCTAATGGAACGCAAGGCCGACAGTCTTCCTTTTCGCGAATATATTCATTCTCTATATTATATTCTTCACAACGAAGCTGGACAGGTTATTGTCGAGCAACGCAACATACAGATCGAAAATGACGATCAGACTCTAAATATCAACATTCCCACGACACTTCCTTACGGGAAATATACCCTAACGGCATGGGGAAATATGGATGGGGAAGAATCTCTCGGAGAAAATGCCTCTCAAGCCGGTATGGAATCGGCAGGCACCGCAACAAACGACATCTACCTGGGTTGTAAAACATTCGACTACCAATACGGAGCCGAAAACCACACCTTAGAACTGGAACGCACAAAAGGGAATCTGCTCATCAAAGCCGAAGGGCTTCCTGACAATATCGATTTTTCAACCAAAAACATCGATGGTGTTTACGGAGTCGTAGACAATGGATTCACCTATTCCAAACCAACAAATGTCCAGACAGAGCTCGATTGGACTGTACAAAACGACATTCAGACCCAAACGCTCATGTGTCCATCAGAATCATTCGAAGGTTCGGCACTCAATCTCGTTTTTTTGACAAATCGCAACTCGACACTTCTACTCGAGCAACACTCTATCCTTCTCTCTCTCCGCAGGATATAAATATCACCATGGGTCGAAACGAAATCACGATTCTGAGATATGTCTATCAAGAGAGCGATAACGGTGCAGATTTTGATATTTACATTAGGGTAAATGGCAACTGGGAGTTGTTGCATGAAATGGAGATAGATTAACAAATGAATCTTTTATTAAAACCGATATAGACACTTTTTTCAATCAAATTTCCTTGTCATGAAAAAAATTTACCTTTGGGGAATCGCCCTGATGGGATCATGGGCATTCCAAGCGTGTTCCAACGCGGATGAACAAGCGGAAAACTGGGGGGGGGGACAAACAACGATCAGATCATTACGCTGGCCGTCTCCAATAGCAACAGTTCCTCCACACGAGCCGGACGGCCACTGCTCAGTTCTGCCGCCGACCAAACCATCGAAAATGTAGTTGTATATGTAGTCAATGCTTCCGACAATTCGATTGTCGCTACAAAAACTTTCAACGACTGGCAAAACGAATCGGCCGATTATAGAACCGATGACGGACGTTACGCAGAGTTTTTGCTCGATAACAAACTCGAAGACGGTAATTACCGGATCTTCGCTGTGGGATATCACGACGGCAGCAGTTATGGCGATATTACGGCTGCACTCGTTTCAGGTAGTACATTCCAAGAGAATGCCATACTAACATTAAATGCCGACAACGGTGCAGAAGAGCTTTTTGCTGGATCGACCGAATCATTTGCTGTTCAGAAGGCTCTGGGATTCAAAAAAGAGATTATTTTAAACCGTCAGGTAGCCGGTGTTTATGTTTACGCAAAAGACATCCCCTATATCGAGAATGCGTCGATGCTGAAACTGGTTGCTTCGGACGAAAATAACCAACTTGTACTGGGGCAATTTGCCAATCTCGACATGACGGACAACGGAACGGGCAGCGGAATTTCAACCGCTGTTGTAAACGGAACATCCACGGCTCCGGAGTTCGATAAAACACTTACGACGATTGATCTGACCGACTGGTTCACGACCTTGGAGGACGCCAATGGAGATAACCTTATCGACACAGGATTAAATTACTCGAATTGGCAGAAACCGAGCCAATACAACGGCGCAGCAACTTTCGAAAAAGGGTCGGTATTTAGCGGCGCATTCGTTATCCCCTTCGCCAAGGTAGACATGGCCCAAACTTTAAAACTCCAACTAACAACTGCCTCAGGTGACGTAAAACGCGAATGGAACGTCAATTTGCCAACCACCGACCCCTATACACTCTATACATGGAACGGTGCAGACTTCGGCAGCGGCGTCTCTGTCACCGAAGACGGAAACTCCTACAATATCGTTCGCAACCATCTTTATGGCTTAGGAACCCGCGAACAAAATGATCCCGGCGATGGATCGGATACCGAACCGACTCCAGGTGATAACGACGATCCGATCTCTCTCAATAACAAGCATGAACTCAAATTGATCGTCAACGACAACTGGGAAGTTATCCATGACATGGAGTTGGATTAATATTTTTCTCGACAGATCGGTACCGCCCTTAAAAAGAACGGTACCGATCTGTTCTCCTTATTCCATTTCAGGGCAGGCCTCATGATCGATTCCTGAGAGCAAATACAGCATCGGATTCCGTTGATAATATGGAGCACATGAAACGTTTCAAACACATACCCATAGGCATCATTATCACTATGATAATTTGTATTGTCGGATGTAATGATGTTCAGACCGAACTGGGTTCTAATCCCGTTTCTGAGCAACAGTTCATCGTCGCAGTTGAGAGCATGGGAGAACTATTCACCGGCGGCGAAGGAGTAATTGCGCCTCTCACGTCGACACGACGCCCCATATCAAGTGTGGCTCCGACGCAAACTTTCGATAAATTGAGCATCATCATCGTAGAATATCAAACACCAGCCAAAATAGTCTACAAACACACCATCGACAACTGGAGCAGCCCTAATAACATGGCCAGCATACCTTGGAGCCTGGAAAGCGGACAAGGGCGTTATGCGATCGTTACACTCAGCGGCAATGAATGTCTTACCGAAGGCAAATCATACATGGCATATGCAATCGGATATCAATCAGAAACCTTCGGTAATTTTGAACCCTTTTCGGGTTTCGAAGTAGGCGATGTGTACAATCGTACGGAGGTTGCGTCCGTGCCATTGGGAGGTTCGGCTGAAGAGATCTTTGCCGGAGCAGAGATGTTCTTGGTCAAAAACGGAGCTATTCTTTCTGGACGTAGTGACGGAGCAAATGCTGGTCAAGGAGTATTGATTGCACGACGACAAGTTGCCGGAACATTCGGTTACTTTACACGCATTCCAGTCATGGAGAACGGCATTTCGGTTGCAAAACTCCGACTAGTCGCCACACGACGCAATCAAACTATTATTTTCGGTGGATTTCGAGGATTAGACGATGCTTACGATTTCAGCAAAGATAACGTTATCAACGGCATGAATCCGCGTACTGACTATGATGCCCGATTAGCTGGGTCATCATACAACAATGCTTTCGAAGTCTATGGGATCGATCTCAACAAATGGTTTCCGGGAAACCCTCAAGATCCCAGGCTTCCCTATGACATGAACAACGACGGATACCTCGATGCCGAAGACACGAACTGGCAAACCGATCAAAAGATGTATCCGCAAGGAACCATCTCTTTGCCGCGTGGGACAATTTTTGGCGAAAAATTCTGGATAGCAGTAGACATGACACAAGTCAATCCTGATCTTTCAATCCCCACCTTTCAAATGCAATTACTTGATGCGGACGGCCATATTATCAAATATTGGGATGTCGTATTACAAGATTTCGAAAGTGCCGGAGAGAATCGTACTCTGGTTTCTCTGCCAAATGGAGTAGAAGGACGAACACAGATCTCTCAAGTTGAAAATCTGGACACGGAAACCTGTTTCAGCATTGTGCGTAATCGGCTTTATGCTATGGGAGAAAAAAACCATTCGCAAAGTTACGGCGAAGATGTGCCAGTCGATCTGAGTGTAGCCGATGTATTGGTATTGAATGCCAACCACGAATGGCAGATTCAAAACTCTATCATATTCAATTGATTGACCGGCCATATCTTCTGAGAACCGAATAATTCCACGTTTGTCATGAAATTCAATGTGTTTATCTTAATCGTAACGCTTGTAGGAGCTCTGGCCGGCTGCTCGCACGATGAGATCGGTGACGACATCTTTGCAAAAGAAGTCCTGTATAAAACACAAGTGGAATTTCTCTTGGGAGAAAATGATGTTTCTGCATCCGGAGATAATGCATCTTCTGTGCAGCTGAACCTTTCGGATCAAACATTCGTCCCCGACGGAATGCTCCTCCCGCAAAACGAACCGCCCCGGAAAATATTCAGCAGCAACAACTGGCAACAAGTTAATGATGTGCGCATTTACGTCTTTCGCAAAAACAGTAACAACAACTTTGTTTACTACAAACCACTCGATGATAATGGCGTGAAACAGAATTATCTTTCAGTTGAAAATTTCACGCACAAATTCGACATCAGTCCATACGTAGTTTGGTGGGGAGGAGCCGATGATACAAATGAAGCCCACTCTTTTATAGGACATATAAATCTTCCTGAAGGAGAATACCGATTTCTTGCTCTTGCCCGAGATGACCAGACAATCACAAACAACAAACGACTGATGGATCCAAACATTGCCATGACAACATGGGGTTGGCAATCATGGATAGAATCGACCACACGCCTCGAAACCGCGACCCTCGCTTGCGCCCGCAATACAGAACTTTCCACTACAGAACTTTTCAGTGGATATACTACAGAATCGCTCATTGTCAACAATTCGAAACAGAACTTTTTCCGCACGATCACTCTACACAGAGCCGTCGCGGGGATTCTTCTTTACGTGGAACATATTCCCGCCACAATACGCATATCGAACTGCGATTCCGAGGCAACGACAAATGCACGCGACATTCCGGTGAAAAGCATAGCTGTCGTACATGGCAAAGTACTTTCCGACCAAGTGTCAATCGCAAATCGCCAAGCAATTGCCGGACGATTAGCCGTTACTTCTACGTCCGTGACATCCCAATTGCCGTTACCTCGCTACTTCCTGATCAAAGCCGACATTCCCGCACAGGCACAGGTTCAAAATGGCATCTATGTAAATCTCAGTCCCAACAATACAGCCCATCCGAACGCTTTGCTAAAAGGGGCCTTTGTAATGCCACAGCAGGCCAATCAATCGACAAGCTCAGGCAGTGAAAAGGAAAAATATGACAAAAGCCTTTATCTGGTATTACTGGGATACGATTCTTATCTGAAGCAAGAAATAGCATTGGAGTGGCGGCCAATTCGCTTTGCCAATGCCGATGATGAAAATTGTGATCCTTTTCACTTTCCCATTTTAGCCAACCATTTTTACAGCATCGGGCATCGTGTGTTTTCCGCTGACGGAGGATCTCCAGCCCCTGGAGACGATCTTCCCATCGATTTGCGAGAAGCAACGTCATCTGAAATAATCATCCAATTGAATTCCTCCTGGAATGAATATTACGGAGGTGAACTCGGAAATTCAATTCCGGGTTTGGCTTTGGATCCCGAATGGGGAGAACACCAGGCCGGAGAACTTTTGAATTAAACTAAATTTCGACAATCATGAGATCGGCTATTATACATGCGCTATATTGGGTCGGCATAGTTGCTACTTTTTCGTCGTGCGAAAAAATACCTGCAGATACAAATGCGCTTTTACAGGCAAGTTTCAACATTGCTCTCCAGACACAAACAAGGGCCCCTGAGAGCATAAATCCGAACATGTATACGGCTAAAGTCTATATGTTCAAGGAGGAAACCTCCGGGAGTAATCGATTTGTCTATTCCGGTGAACAAAGCATTACAAGTAGCAGTTTGAATGTCAGCGGACTTCTTCCTGCAACGAAATATCGATTTGTTTTTTTGGCAATACCCAAAAATCAGCAACCGACCTTGCCAAATTTCGCCACAACAAAGCCCTCTTATACAAACGCTCTGGCAAATTACATTTCCGGATCACAAACAGAAAACGAACTGTTTCGGAATATCCTCTCTTTCACAGCTACGGTCAACCTGAACGCTTTCTCCATAGTGTTGACCCGCCAGAACGGAGCACTTCAAATTCGATTGAATAATTCGAACGGCAAAATCAAAACGGCAAAACTTGAAGTGACCAGCTCGTCGCAAATGTACCTTAATGACGGAACAGGAGGTGAAGTTCTCTCCTCTGGAACAAACATTTCCCTTTCGAAAAGCGAGCGGCCTTTAAAAACAAACGATTATCGAATCAGTATCAATGTGCTGCCCACCGGAGATCTGACAGGTAAAGGTCGTCTAACCATCACCCAATCGAACGGTTCACAGACAATATACAATCTACAATCCTCATCAGGCCGCATTCCCATCTATCCGAATCAAATAACTTGGATTGTATTGGGCAATAGTTATTATGAAGATGAGGAAGACAACTCGATCGATGACGAAAATTCTGTCATTTATTCTCTCTCTGAAATCCAATAGAAGAACAACCCTTTTATTCTCAAAATTTTTCGATAAAAAATCGATTGTTCTCGCAACAGATCTCTTTACTCATAAAAAAACAGAGGAAGTAAAAACGAAATAAAAAAATTCAAAAAAAAAGAATCCGGATAGAAAATTTCAAATTCTATTCAAAATCGGATATGAATCTTTGTACCGTAAACAACAACGAACAACGTAAAATCTTAAAAAAACAACTACCATGAAAAAGATTCTTTTTGCAGCTTTCCTGCTTTTCGCAGCCGTTTCGACAGTCAATGCCGACAACAACGAACGTCCTACTACGATCGACAAACTGCCCGCTATCGCACAGCAGTTTCTCGCACAACACTTCAAGGGTTTGACAGTCGCCTTCGTAGTCGAGGAACCGAAACTGACCGGTTCTGAGTATGAAGTGACCTACACCGATCGCACGGAGGTCGATTTCGGAGCCAACGGTGAATGGACAACCGTAGAGCGCAAATACGAGGCGGTACCGGCTTCGATCATCCCGGCCCAGATCAGCGACTATGTTGCCAAAGGCAATTTCACGGGACAATTCATCCGCAAGATCGAGCGCAACGCCTACACCTGGGAGATCGAACTTTCGAAAGGTCTTGAGATCGAGTTCGACAAGCAGTTCAACGTAATCGGATACGACGACTAACAGCTTCTCCTGAAAAAGATACGAAAAAAACGGAACGTCTGAAGACGTTCCGTTTTTTATTTTCCAACAGATCCGCTACCGACCGAGTGTCTTTTCGTAAACGCGCATGAGGTCCGAGGCGATCCGAGGCTCCGAGAAACGTTCCGCATGGACCAAGCCCCGGGCGATCATGCCTTGGCGCAACTCCTCATCGGACAAGATGCGGTCCAGCGCGTCGCCCATCTCCGCAACGGAACAAGGATCGACATAACAGGCAGCATCGCCTCCTGTCTCGGCAAAAACGCCACCCCGCGTAGTGATTACCGGAATTCCCGACGAGAACGCTTCGAGAATGGGAATGCCGAACCCTTCGTAGAAAGAGACGTAAACCAACAGGCGGCTCATCTGATAGATGGCCGGCAGATCCTCGAATGCGGCGTTATGGATGAATCGTATGCGGTCCGAGATCCCTTTTTCCTCCGCGTAACGCAGAATCGAATCGGAGTAGGGGGTACGCCGTCCCACCGCCACCAATCGGATGTCGAGTCGTCGTTCGGCCATTGCCTGCACGGTGAGCATCAGGTTTTTCCGCGCCTCGATGCTTCCCACGCTGAGCAGATACTCCCCGGGCAGGTCGTACTTCCGGCGAACCGCCTCGCGCTGCTCCTCGCCGACCCGTCGGCAGAAAATCGGGCTGCACCCCTGATACACCACATCGATCTTCTGCGGATCGATGCTCCACAATTCGATCAGATCGTCGCGTGTCTGACGGCTGATGGCTATGATCCGATCGGCCTGACGACAACTCCGCCGATACTTTCGGGTATAGATGGCCCGGTCGAAAGGCTTGTAAAGTTCCGGACGACGAACAAAAATCAGATCGTGCATCGTGACGACGCTCCGCACACCGGCACGCCCGATATCGCAAGGCAATTCGTGACTCAATCCATGATAGAGCTCCACACCGCTCCGTCGAATGGCCGAGGCCATCCCGTAACTTCTCCAGACCGAAGGCAACAACCGGCCGAAAGGACCCGGCAGCAGGGTCGAAACGCCCTCCGGTGGTACGAATCCCACCCGACTTCCCGCTTTGGGCGAAAAGAGCACATATTCGTTTTCGGGCCGTTGTTCCGCCAGGATCCGCACCGTGCTGCGGCTGTAATTGCCCAATCCCGTGCCGTTGAAAAAGGCCCGTTTACCATCGAAACCTATTCGCATAATCCTTCGTATAAATCAGTCATCTTACGCAAAAAAATGTCATATCCGAGTCGGGTTTCAAAAGCCCGGCGCCCTTCGATAGCCAATCGATTGCGAAGAGCATCCTCCTCGGTCAATCGCCGCAAAGCCTCCGCAAGGGCATCCACATCGCCCGGCGGCACAAGCAACGCATCCCGACCGTCGACAAGAAACTCCCGCTGAGCCCCGCCATCGGTGGTCACCACAGCCAATCCGGCCCGCATATACTCCAGGATGGCCAATCCGAAAGCCTCCCTTGCAACGGTCGGGAGCACTCCGATATCGGCCCGTTCCAGCGCAGCATGCACATCCTCCGTATAGCCCGCAAAACGAACTCCGGATCCCACGCCCGTCTCCTCCGCCCGACGACGAAGCTGCTCCACATAGTCTTGCGGACCAGTTCCGTAGAGATCGAGCCGCACATTCTCGTTTTGCAGCCGACAAAATGCATCCAGGAGCAGATCGATTCCCTTTTCCGGCACGATGCGTCCGGCATAGACCAGCCGGATTGTTCCATCCGCCACTCTGCGACGGCAGAGGCGATCAGGAATCGCGTTGTGTACGACTTCAATCTTGTGCGGATCGACCTTCGCTCCGCCGGAAAGAAACTCCCGGCGCGCCGTATCGGAGACGAAAACAAGTTTGTCCAACTGTCCGTAAAGGTAGTTGTAGAGCGGATTCGATTTGCCGCGCCGAATCAGATGGCGCGTAAGCACGATGCGAATCGGACGGCGGCTCAACCGACGCGCCCAGAGGGCAAGAAAAGCATCGGAAAATTTGTTCACGTGCACCAGATCGATCCGCTCCTGCCGGACGATCCGGGCTAAAGCGCGGGCCGAACCGAAATCGAACAGCGACCGCATCGGCAACTCCCAAATACGTTGCGGATCGATCGTTCGGGCGAGTCGCTCCCGATTGGGTCCGCCGGGAGGAGTCACGGCACAACAACGATAACCACCGGCCGGAAGCGCAGCGACCAGATCGGCCACATACTGCTCGCCACCGCCCCACGACGGAGAGGCCAACACATAAAGAATATGCAGCGGTCGGTTCATCGCTCTTCGCGCGAACGGATGTCACGCTCCCACAGTTTGGTCAGGGTGATGAATTTGTAAATACACGAATAAACCGCACCCGTAAAACCGGGTCTGCCGTCGAGGAAACCGCCCTGTAAAATATAGAGTTTGAAAAAACGCGAACAGGCGCTCAACGTCGTGAGAAACAGGGAGTAGTTTTTCCGTTTGGCTGCACGTCGCTCCACCTCGTTATCGGTATAGAGGTTCATCTTTTCGATGTGGGCCCTCAGGCCGGGATCATTCAGGTGAATAAAGGCCAAATCTTTCCGTCGACGCGGCAGATACACGACTCGACCGTCGACCGTCGGCAGCGAATGGATCGTCGTGGGCCAATAGGTTTTGCTTTGGCGGAAAAAGCGAAGGATATAATCCGGATAGGATGCATGCATAAAGCGCCCCATAAAATAGTTTTTACGTGCGATATACGCTCCGTCCACATCCTCCTGAGCGGCCAATCGATGGAGATAATCGCATAATGGGGAAGGGACGACCTCATCGGCATCCACGGCAAGCACCCATTCGTTCCGCGCCTGATGAAGCGCCCAATTGCGGGCCGGTTCGGGGACGCCACCCGTATATTCGTGGTAAATGATCCTGCAACCGAACCGTTCGGCAATGGCAATGGTCTCATCCGTACTGTACATGTCACAGACAAGCACCTCGTCGAAAGGTCGGAGCGATTCCAGAGTCTGCTCCAAATAACGGGCTGCATTATAGGTATGTACGACTGCCGTAATTTTTGTCTTGTAAGAAGAGGTTTCACCCATGATTCGAAATCGATATTGGTGTAAAATTCAGTTCTTTCAGATCTTATGTGCGATTGCCGATAGCCCTGCAGGTCGCCCGATCCGCCGTAAAAGTAATAAAAAAGAGAGAAACGGAAACACTCGTGCCGAGATAAAAAGACCTCCCTGCCAAGGATTAAAAATGGGTGTAACCGCGGCTCGCTGCACAAATTGCGGCCCGAGCACCGAACCATTCGATGCGGGGTTCCCCCTTTTCGATCGTTCCGAAGGAGCAGAGCGAAGTTCCGAACCGACGCTCGAAATCGATGGCCAGACGGTCGAAAGCCGTCGGATCGACCGTAAAGAGCAATTTATAATCCTCCCCTCCGGCCACTGCGTCCTGCAAGGTCGCTCCCGAAGCGACCGGAATACGTTCGGAATCGACGCGAGCCGCTACACCCGAAGCCCGAAGTATATGGAGCAGATCGGAAGCGAGTCCATCCGAGAGATCCATCATGGCATGCACCTCGCATCGTTCGCCGAGCCAGGCCCCCTCTTCGATCTGCGGCTCCGGATTACGATGCACGGAAGCCAAGGGGGTATCGAACGCTCCGGCAAGAATATCGCGCAAACCGGCAGCCGAAGCGCCCAACACACCGGTCGTCACAATCAGGTCGCCCGCAGAGGCGGCACTCCGACGTTTGATCCGATCCTTGCGGATGCGTCCAAGAGCCACCACATTGACTGTCAACCCACTGTGGGAAGAGGTGGTATCGCCTCCGACCAATGCCACTCCGTAGCGGGCCGAGAGCTCCCTGTATCCCTCCATAAAACGATCGATCCACTCTCCGCGCAACCGCTCCGGCAGGGCCACGGAGAGCAACGAAGCGAAAGGCGTAGCCCCCATGGCAGCCACATCGCTCAAATTCACAGCCAGGGATTTACGTCCCAACTCTTCGGGCGAGGTCGCATCGAGGAGAAAATGAATCCCTTCCGTCAACAGATCGGTGGTAAGCACCATCCGATCTTCGCCCGCCATCGGGATCACGGCGCAATCATCGCCGATACCCTCTATGTCACGCTCTCCGATCGTCTCGAAACACTCCCTGATTCGTGTGATCAAAGCGAACTCTCCGCGTCGTTCCATTGTCTCTTTTTCAAATTTTCCGTAAAAATAATGCAATTGCAACGAGCGACAAATGGCTCGCCCGTTTTTTTCACCGGCACTGCCCAAAAACAGAAACGGGATGAGGAGAGGAGGCAAAAACCAGAGGTACCGCGGGCAATCCCCTTGCAACGATCTTTCGATTTGCGTATCTTTGTCCCCGAAATCCGCTTCGGGATATCCCCGAGACAAAACGATGATTCGGCCATGAAAATACTGATTATCAACGGTCCCAACCTCAACCTTTTGGGCAAGCGCGAACCGACCATTTACGGCAACCGCGATTTCGACACCTACCTCGGCGAACTCCGTTCCCGTTTTCCGAAGGTCGAGATCGCCTATTTCCAGTCGAACGTGGAGGGCGAAATCATCAATGCCCTGCACGCTGCCGACGGGACATACGACGGGATCGCCCTCAATGCCGGAGGATACACCCACACTTCGGTAGCGATCGCCGATGCCATAAAAGCCATCGGTGTGCCGGTCGTCGAGGTCCACATCTCCTGCATCCTCGCCCGCGAAGAGTTCCGCCACATCTCCCTGCTCGCTCCGGTTTGCAAAGGCTCGATCATGGGATTCGGACTCGACTCTTACCGATTGGCCATCCTTTCCTTCCTCAACTGACCCGTCTGTCAGCGACCCCAAGAGATTTCCACCCCTCCAGCAAAAAAAGGGGTTCGTCTTTTCCATGCCCGGAAGTAGGGCAGAGCCCACCCGATCGCCACTTCAGCCCCAGCAAACTCGACTGTTCATTTCCCGACATGTACCGACCAAAGGAAACAAGAATCTCCTCCGGAATCGGAATCGACGGGAAACTCTTTTAGGTTACGACGAAGCGTTCGAAAACAATAACCACGGATCCCAAAATCGACACCGGATCCGGCCGAATCCGAACGGCTTGCCCCGCAAACCCCGAGTGCCTGAAAATCCCGAAACAATTCGTCGCAAACTATTTGTTTTGCCCCCACATTACACTATATTTGCCCCCCCGATATGACACGCGAGAAGCTAAAAGGCCATGCGGCCATGCTGGCCGCCAACATGTCGTGGGGGCTGATGTCTCCGATCTCGAAATCGATCTTTCTGATCGGTACGATCTCGGCGATATCCCTGACCACATTCCGTCTGGCCGGAGCCGCCATCGTCTTCTGGATCGCCTCCCTCTTCACCCGGAAAGAACCGGTATCGGGTCGCGATCAGTTCAAACTCTTCTGGGCATCGCTGTTCGGTATCACGCTCAACCAGGGCAGCTTCGTCTTCGGCATCTCCATGACCTCGCCGATCGACGCCTCCGTCGTAGCGACCTCTTCGCCCATCATTACCATGATTCTTGCAGCGATCGTGCTGAAAGAACCGCTCACCGGCAAGAAAGTACTCGGTGTGCTGACCGGCCTCTCCGGAGCCCTGCTCCTGATCTTCAGCAACGGATTTCCCGGGAATACGGCTTCACAAGGCAGCAACCCGGTATTGGGAAATTTCCTGTGCCTCTGTGCCGAAATCGCATTCTCGCTCTATTTCGTACTCTTCAAAGATCTGATCGACCGATATTCTCCCATTACCCTGATGAAATGGATGTTTCTCTACGCAGGAATCTGCTGCATCCCGTTCTCGTGGGGAGAACTTCTGACGATCCCTTACGCCGAACTGCCCCTCGAAATCATCGGCGACATCGCATTCATCATCTTCGGAGCCACCTTCTTCTCCTACCTCATGGTTCCCATCGGACAGAAACGTCTGCGACCCACCATCGTCAGCATGTACAACTACGTGCAACCGCTTACCGCCTCGATGTTGGCCGTCTGGTGGGGAATGGATCGTTTCACCCTTCCGAAAGCGGCAGCCATCCTGCTCATCTTCACGGGCGTCTGGATCGTAACGCGCAGCAAATCGCGTGCACAGGTAGAAGCCGAACGCGCCGCCCGACAGGCCGAAAAACCGATGTCGTAACTCCACGACCCTCCCTCACATCAGACCCGCTCACACACAAGAAAACACCCCGGTCCTTTGCGGGCCGGAGTGTCTGGTTACTGTGGGATAGCAGGAGAGTTACTTCGTCTCTCCGAGCCGTTTCTTGATGGCACAAGTTTCGGCCTCGTATCCCGGTTTTTCGAGCAACGCGAACATGTTTTTCTTGTAAGCCTCCACGCCCGGCTGATCGAACGGATTCACGCCGAGCAGGTAACCGCTGATTCCGCACGCCTTCTCGAAAAAATAGATCAACGCACCGATCGTCCGTTCATCGAGCCGCGGGATCTCCAAACGGATATTGGGAACTCCGCCATCGACATGAGCGAGGATCGTTCCGATCTCCGCCATACGGTTTACCTCGCCGACCCGCTTGCCAGCCAGGAAATTGAGTCGGTCGACATCCTTTTCCTCCGGAGCGATCCGCACCTTGTGTTTCGATTCGGCCACGGAAATTACCGTCTCGAACAGCATTCGCTCGCCCTGCTGAATGTATTGTCCCATGGAGTGGAGGTCGGTCGTGAAGATCACACTGGCCGGGAAAATGCCCTTTCCCTCTTTACCTTCGCTCTCGCCGTAGAGCTGTTTCCACCACTCGGCGAAATATTGCAACTTGGGCTCATAGGAGGCCAACAACTCCACCTTGTATCCCTTGCGATAAAGCGCATTCCGGATCGCTGCATAGCGGGCTGCCGGATTCTCTGCAAACGGGACATCGACCCCCGTGGCGCGCTCCATCGCCCGAGCTCCTTCGACCAATGCGGCGATATCGATCCCCGCCACGGCCAAAGGCAACAAACCGACCGGCGTAAGCACCGAGAAGCGGCCGCCCACATCGTCGGGAATCACGAATGTCTCGTATCCCTCCTCGTCGGACAACCCCTTCAGGACCCCTTTTTCGCGATCCGTAACGGCCACGATACGCGACGCGGCCTCCTCCTTTCCGTAACGACGCTCGATCTCCTCGCGCACGATCCGAAACGCTACGGCCGGCTCGGTGGTCGTCCCCGACTTGGAGATCACGATGGCCGCAATCGACAGATCCTTCACGGCATCCATCAACTCATACATGTAATCCTCATTGAGGGTGTGTCCGGCAAACAGAATCCGCGGCGTATTCTGTTTCTTTGCCCAGGCGGCGAACGGATTGCTCATTGCCTCAAGCACCGCTTTCGCTCCCAGATAGGAACCACCTATACCTATGACAATTACAGCATCGGCCTTTGCGCGCAATCGCTCCGCTGTCCGGCCGATCCGGGCCAACTCTTCCGCACTCACCGAAGAGGGCAAACGGACCCAACCGAGAAAATCGTTGCCTTTGCCCGTTCCGTCATAAAGCAACCCTGTACTCCGGACCGCCTCCTGCTCCAATGCAACCACGTCGGTATCCCCGAGGAAACCGTCTGTTTTCGAAATGTCGAGTTTTACAATCTCTTTCATATTCAAGCTATTTTATATCAATTTTTCCGTCAACATTCTCATCGCATCCTTCGGGACAAGCCCTTCGTAGAGCACGGCATGCACCATGTCGGCAATCGGCAGATCGATCGCCGCCGAAGCATTCACATGGCGAATACTCTCCGAAGCGTAATAGCCCTCGGCCACCATGCCCAACTCCATCTGCGCACTGCGTACGGAATAGCCCTTGCCGATCATCAGTCCCAACGCCCTGTTCCGGCTGAACTGCGAATAGGCGGTCACCAACAGATCGCCCAAGAAGGCCGAAGCATTCGTATCGCGTGGGGCAGGGTAGGTTCCCTCGAGGAAACGGGCCATCTCCATCGCACAATTCGAAATGAGTACAGCCCGAAAATTGTCGCCATATCCCAGTCCAACCGCCATGCCCACCGCAATCGCATAGATGTTCTTAAGCACCGCTGCATATTCCACGCCATAGATGTCGGCCGAGGTATTCACACGAATGTAAGAGGTCGCAAATTTGTCTGCCAACAAAGCTGCATTTTCCGCCTCCTTGCAGGCGAGCGTAAGGTACGACAACCGTTCCTGAGCGACCTCCTCCGCATGGCACGGACCTCCCAATATACCGATTCGGGCAAAAGGAACCCCGCAATGTTTCTTGACATACTCCGCCGGAGTGAGCCACTCGCCCGGAACGATCCCCTTCACGGCCGAAACGACGAACCGATCGTCGAGCGAAACCGAAAGCGGAGCAAGCACGGAGGCCAAAAATGCCGACGGCACAGCCACGACGACGACCTGTGCCGCCCGAACCGCCTCATCCAGATTGTCCACCACACGCAAACGATCCTTCACGAAACGGACATCCCGCAAATATTTCGGATTGCGTCCCGATCGCTCAATTCCCTCACGGACCGACGGATTGGAGACATACCAGACGACCTGCCTCTCGTTCTCCGACAGGATTTTCACAAGCGCCGTAGCCCAACTGCCATGTCCCACCACGGCACAAACGGAAGATCGATCGAGAATAAAACCCATAAAGATTATTTTCAAAGAGTTTGCAAATGTATATAAATTTTACCTTTCACGCGGTGGTTTTCCATCTTTTTTCTACCTTTGCATATTCGTAAAATCCATAAAAAACCCGAGACATTGAAAAAAATAGGAAGTGCACTCATTTCAGTCTATTACAAGGACGGACTGGATGAAATCGTAAAAGAACTCTCCGCAAACGGCGTCAAGATATACTCCACGGGAGGAACCCTGTCGTTCATCGAAGGGCTGGGCATCGAAGCTACCGCCGTCGAAACCCTGACCGGCTATCCCTCCATCCTCGGAGGACGGGTCAAAACCCTCCATCCGAAAGTTTTCGGCGGCATCCTCGCCCGCAGAGACAACGAAACCGACCAACAACAACTCGCACAATATGCCATTCCGGAGATCGATCTCGTGATCGTCGACCTCTATCCGTTCGAACAGACCGTCGCCTCCGGCGCATCGGAGCAAGAGATCATCGAAAAGATCGACATCGGCGGCATCTCGCTGATCCGGGCCGCTGCCAAAAACTTCAAAGATACGGTCATCGTCGGCTCCGTCGCCCAATACGGCGAACTGCTCGAACTGCTCCGCAGTCAACAGGGCGCCACGACCCTCGAACAGCGACGCCGTTTTGCGGCGCTTGCTTTCGGAGTCAGCTCGGCTTACGACACCGCCATCTTCAACTATTTCAACCGTGCAGAGGCCATTCCGGCATTCCGTGCGGCATACGACGGAGGCCAGGAGTTGCGTTACGGCGAGAATCCCCATCAGAAAGGCGCATTTTACGGCAAATTGTCGGATATTTTCGAACAGCTCCACGGCAAGGAGATCTCCTACAACAACATGCTCGACATCGACGCAGCCCTCAATCTGATCGCCGAATTCGAAGACGATATCGCTTTCGCCATCCTCAAGCACAACAATGCCTGCGGCGTAGCGGTCGGCAAGACGGTGAAAGAGGCCTGGACGACTGCACTCGCGTGCGATCCCGTTTCGGCTTTCGGCGGCGTCCTCGTATGCAACCATCCCATCGATGCCGAAACGGCCGAAGAGATCGGTAAACTCTTCTTCGAAGTGATCATTGCGCCGGACTACGAAGAGAAGGCGCTCGAAACCCTGTTCACCAAGAAAAACCGCATCGTACTCCGGTTGAAGAAGTCGGAACGCAGCCCCCTGCAATTCCGTTCGCTCCTGAACGGGGTAGCAGTACAGGAACGCGACCTGAAGGTTGGCGGACGCGACGGCGAAGTACGTACCGTGACGAAAAAAGGGGTTACGGCCGAGCAGATGAAAGACCTCGTGTTCGCCAACAAGATCGTGAAGAACTCCAAGAGCAACGCGATCGTCATCGCCAAAAACGGGCAACTGCTGGCCAGCGGTATCGGACAGACCTCCCGCGTGGATGCGCTCCGCCAAGCCATTGAAAAGGCAAAAAGTTTCGGATTCGACCTGCATGGAGCAGTCCTCGCCTCCGACGCCTATTTCCCCTTTGCCGACTGCGTGGAGATCGCCCACGGCGAAGGCATCGACAGCGTAATCCAACCGGGCGGCTCGATCCGCGACGGAGAGAGCATCGCCTACTGCGACGAGAACGGCATGGCAATGGTCTTCACCGGACTGCGTCACTTCAAACACTAAAGAACAAAACCTCGAAACAGGCATAAAGCTATGGGACTTTTCTCTCTGACTCAGGAGCTGGCCATCGACCTCGGTACGGCCAACACCCTGATCATCCACAACAACAAAGTGGTGGTCGACGAGCCTTCCATCGTAGCGCTCGACGCCCACACCGGTAAGGTGGTAGCCATCGGCGAACAGGCTCGTCAGATGCACGGAAGAACCCACCAGAATATCCGGACCATTCGTCCCCTGAAGGATGGCGTGATCGCCGATTTCACCGCCACGGAGCTGATGCTGCGCGGCATGATCAAAAAGGTGAAAACCACGCATCAACTCTTCACGCCATCGCTCAAAATGGTGATCTGCATTCCGTCGGGTTCGACCAATGTGGAGATCCGTGCCGTGCGCGACTCGGCCGAACATGCCGGTGGACGCGAAGTCTACATGATCTACGAACCGATGGCCGCCGCCCTCGGATCGGGACTCGATGTGGAGGCCCCCGAAGGACACATGGTGATCGACATCGGCGGAGGAACCACGGAGATCGCCTGCATCTCCCTGGGCGGCATCGTCTGCAGCGAGAGCATCAACGTGGCGGGCGACGTCTTCACGGAAGACATTCGCAGCTACATGCGTCAGACCCACAACATTCGAGTCGGCGAACGGACTGCGGAAGATATCAAGATTGCGATCGGTGCCGCACTCCCGGAGCTCGACGAAGAACCGGAAGACTACGTGATCACGGGCCCGAACATCGTCACGGCACTCCCCACGACGATCACGCTCTCGTACAGCGAAATCGCCTATGCGCTCGAAAAATCGCTCATCAAGATCGATGCGGCCATCATGAAGGTGCTCGAGTCGATCCCGCCCGAACTCTACTCGGATATCTACAAGAAAGGGGTCTATCTGGCCGGTGGCGGCGCCCTGATCAAAGGGCTCGCCAAACGACTCAGCGACAAATGCAACATTCCGTTCATCGTGGCCGACGACCCACTTCGTGCCGTGGCACGAGGCACGGGCATCGCGCTGAAAAACATCGGCCGATTCTCGTTCCTCATGCGATAAAGAAGAGAGATTCGCCCGGCAATGTATAGGCTCTTAGAGTTTCTGCGAAAAATTCATGTGCTGCTCATTTTCATCCTGTTGGAATGCGTGGCCATCCATTTCTATGCGAACTCCACTCCTTACACCCGGGCCCGTCTGCTATCGGCATCGAACGCTGTCGTAGGCACCATCTACCGGGCCGCAGCCGGGGTTAGATGCTATTTCGGACTCGGACGTGAAAACCGTCACCTTACGGAGGAGATCATCCGACTGCGAAACGAGCTGGACATCTATCGCCTTGCTTTCGAAGAGAAGCAACTCCAGGCGCTTCGCGACACGGTGATCTCGCCCTATGACTATCTGCCTGCGCGTGTGGTGCATAATTCGATCGGACGGCAGGAAAACTTTCTCACGCTCAACAAGGGCATGCGCGACGGAGTACGCGAAAATATGGCGGTACTGACTCCGAACGGCGCGATGGTCGGCTACGTATTGAGTTGTTCCGATCGCTATGCGGTCTGCATCTCGCTGCTTAACACCAGCTTCCGCGCCAGCGGACGACTCGCTTCGAGCGACCATTTCGGATCGATCTCCTGGCCCGGAATCGACAGCCGGAGAATCCGTCTCTCCGAGATTCCCAAATACGCCCACGTCATACCGGGCGACACGATTCTGACGACCGATTACTCCTTCTATTTCCCCTCGGGCATACCGATCGGACGAGTCGTCGACTACAAATCGGTCGAAGAGACCGCCTCCTACGACATAAGCGTAGAGCCTTTCGCTGACTTCTCCACCCTGAAAGAGGTGATTCTCGTCGGCAACGACGACTCTTACGAACGCATGATGCTCGAAAACGAAACAATCGGACCGGACCGCTGACAGAAACAACCCCATGTACGACGCACTCAAATACATTCTGCTCTTCGTTCTGACGCTTCTCCTGCAGCTTTTTTTCTTCAATGCGCTGCAATTGGGGCCCTATGTCACGCCGCTGGTCTACATCGCATTCATCGTGCTCCTGCCGATGAAGATGCCTCCGCTCTATGTCCTTTTATCGGGACTCCTGATGGGCGTATTGATGGACATAGGAATGGGAACGGCCGGACTCAACACGATCGCCACGCTGCTGACGGCCTATGCACGCATCTGGATCCTGAACCTGATCGTAGGAAAAGAGTATGTGAGCGAAGGAGGAATCCCGGGAATCGCGTCGATCGGCCGCAAGAAATTTTTACGCTATGCGGGTATCATGACCCTGTTACAATGCGCCGTCTTTTTCCCGTTCGAAACGATGAACGGAAATCTTTTCCTTCACACCCTCTTACGCATCATCGCCAGCTGGGCGATCACGTTGCTCTTCGTCTGGTTGATCGCCCTCGTATTCACCCACAATAACATCCGTTCGCAAAACTGAGTGCCATGAACTCCTTCCTGCGGATCAAGATCTTGCAACTGTTCGTCGTCGCGATGTTCATCATCCTTGCGATCAGGCTGTTCTACATCCAGGTGATCGACTCTTCCTACAAGGAGATGTCGGACAACAACGTTTTGCGCTACGAGGTGCTCTATCCTCCGCGCGGCGAGGTCTACGATCGCAACGGAGAATATCTGATCCAGAGCAAAGAGTCATACGACCTGATGGTTGTTCCGCGCGAGGTGCGCCCGTTCGACACGCTGCTCATGAGCCGTATCGTCGGACTCACGCTGCCCAAATTGCGGCAACAACTCCGAAAGGCGGCCCGCTACTCCTCCCGAAGACCCTCGTTGGTCGTGGGCCAGCTCACCAAAGACGCCAAATTAAGGCTCGACGAGATGAACTTTCCGGGATTCTTCACCGTCTATCGCACCGTGCGTTCCTATCCCCGCAACATCGCCGGCAACCTGCTCGGCTACGTGGGAGAGGTGGACGACCAGATGATCGAGAATGATCCCTATTACCGTCCGGGCGACTACATCGGCATGAGCGGTTTGGAACAAGCCTACGAAGAGCTTTTGCGAGGAAAGAAAGGCGTAAGAATCAATCTGGTGGATGTCCACGGCATCTCGAAAGGGTCCTATCATGACGGGATGTACGATACGATCGCCACAGCCGGACTCGCTCTGACAAGTTCGCTCGATGCCAGTCTGCAGGAGTTCGGCGAAGAGCTTCTCGAAGGAAAAGTCGGCAGCATCGTGGCGATCGAGCCCTCCACGGGAGAGATTCTCATCATGGCGAGCAGTCCGACCTACGATCCCGACGAGCTGGTCGGCAGGCAACGCGGCAACAACTACATGAAACTGCTCTACAACAAACGTCACCCGCTCTTCAACCGGGCCGTCATGTCGCGTTATCCGCCGGGCTCCACCTTCAAACTGATCAACGGACTGATCGGACAGCAGGAGGGTGTACTGAAAGCCTCGCAAACCTACCCCTGCCAAATGGGATACCATGTCGGACGCGGAGTGAAATGCCACGATCATCCTTCGCCCATCAACCTCCGACAAGCCGTGCAGATGTCGTGCAACGCCTATTTCTGCTACGTAATGCGTAACATCCTCGACAATCCGAAATACGGCAGTGTGAAAACAGGCCTCGACGTATGGGCCGACTATGTCCGGAGCTTCGGTTTCGGCAGGAAGCTCGACAGCGATTTCACCGGCGAAATCAACGGTATCGTCCCCACTCAAGAGTTCTACAACAAACGTTACAACAACCGTTGGAACTCCCTGACCGTCATTTCCCTCTCGATCGGGCAGGGCGAACTGGGCGTCACACCGTTGCAGATGGCCAACCTGGCTGCCACGGTGGCCAATCGCGGCTACTACTACATCCCCCATGTGGTAAAAGCGATCGAGGGACGCGACTCGATCGACCGCCGTTTCTACGAGAAACACTACACCAAAGTCGACCCGGCCTACTTCGAACCGATCGTCGACGGTATGTACATGGCCGTGCACAACGAAGGCGGAACCGCCCGAATAGCCAACGTACCGGGACTCGAAGCGTGCGGCAAAACGGGAACCGCCCAAAATCCACAGGGCCGCGACCATTCAACCTTCCTCGGATTCGCACCGAAAGACGACCCGAAAATCGCCATCTCGGTCTACATCGAAAACGGTGGATTCGGAGCGACCATCGCCGTGCCGATCGCCTCCCTCATCATGGAGAAGTACCTGAACGACACCATTACGCGACCCTACCTGGTCGACTACGTGAAAAACCTCCAGATACCGTACCCGTATTATGACAACAAACGCTGACATAACGGCCCCCTACAAAGGGCATGTCGACTGGAAATCGCTTGCAGTCTACCTGCTGCTGGTGATCGCGGGATGGTTCAACCTCTATGCGGCGGTTTGGGATGACACGCAAATCGTGACATTCGACTTCAGCCAACGCTACGGAATGCAGCTGATCTGGATCGGGGTCTCGTGGGCCGTAGGACTTGCCATCATGCTGCTCGACAGCAAATACTACCACATGCTGGCCTATCCGATCTACACGATCGTCCTCATCGTGATGCTCGCGACCCTCGCTTTCGGCAGGGTAGTGAACGGAGCAAAAGCGTGGTTGGTGTTCGGTCCTGTGGCGCTGCAACCCACCGAGTTCATGAAACTCGCCACGGCACTGGCTCTGGCTCGCTACATGAGCGACTACTCGTTCAACATCCATCGTTTCTCGAAGCTGTTGCGCATCGGCCTCATCATTGCGTTGCCGGTAGCGATCATCTTTCTGCAAAACGACACAGGATCGGCCGTAGTCTACGGCTCGTTCCTCTTCATGCTCTATCGGGAGGGGTTGAACCGCTGGGTCTACATCATTCTCGGCATGGTGCTGCTCCTCTTTATCGGCTCATTCTGGCTGACGCCTACAGCCCTGCTGATCCTCATCATACTCTGCTGCGTGGGAGGCAATCTGCTTCAAACAGGAGAGTTGCGTCAATCGGCAATCTATTTGGCCGGCCTCGCTCTCTGTTCGCTGCTGCTTTTCCTTGTTTTCAACATGCTGGCCGGATTCGATCTCTCGTTCTTCATCTGCCTGCTGATTGCAACAGGAATATCGATTCCGTTGGTTGTATTCCATGCGTTCCGACAACGGACCCTCTGCACACTGCTCTACATCGCGCTGTTCGTCGGCTCGCTCATCTTCGTCTCCACGACCGATTACGTGTTCGACCACCTGCAGATTCACCAACAAAAACGTATTCTCGATCTGTTCGGCATCGAATCCGATCTGAAACACTGGGGCTACAACGTCAACCAATCGAAAATCGCAATCGGATCGGGCGGTTTCTTCGGTAAGGGATTCCTCGAAGGCACACAAACCAAATTCAACTTCGTACCCGAACAGAGCACCGATTTTATCTTCTGTACGGTGGGCGAGGAGTGGGGCTTTGTCGGATCGGCAATCGTGCTTGCCCTCTTCTGCACGCTGATCGTCCGGTTGATCAAAATGGGAGAACGACAGGGCGAAGCATTCAGCCGGATCTATTGCTACAGTGTGGCCGGTATCTTCCTGTTACACGTGCTGATCAACGTAGGCATGACCATCGGACTGATGCCCGTCATCGGCATACCGTTACCATTTTTCAGTTACGGAGGATCCTCTTTCCTCGCCTTCTCCCTGCTGTTTTTCATCGCACTCCGACTCGATGCTGGATCGGGAGAATTCAATGCACTTAAAATTCAATAAACATACTGCATGACAACAAAAACAAAACATCAAGGTCTCACCTCGGAGGAAGTTCTCCGCAGTCGAGAGTTGCACGGGAGCAACGTCATCACGCCCGTCAAAAAAGAGTCCGTCTGGAAACTGTTCATCGAAAAATTCAACGATCCGATCATTCGGGTATTGATCGTCGCCGCCATCGTATCGCTCGCCATGGCTTGCATCGACGGCGAATTCATCGAAACGGTCGGAATCCTTTGCGCCATCTTTCTCTCTACGGGTATCGCATTCTGGTTCGAATACGACGCCATGCGAAGATTCGAAGAGCTGAACAAAGTGAGCGACGACATCCCGGTGAAAGTATTGCGTGACGGTCATGTGACGGAGATACCCCAACGCGACGTAGTCGTGGGCGATGTCGTGCTGCTGGAAAACGGAGACAACATACCGGCCGACGGTGAACTGATCTCGGCCATTTCACTGAAAGTCAACGAATCGACCCTGACCGGAGAACCCGTAGCCGACAAAACGGTCGACCCGGCCCATTTCGATCCGGAAGCCACCTATCCCTCCAATATGGTGGTACGCGGCACGACCGTCATGGAAGGACACGGAGAGATGGTTGTTCAGGCAGTCGGCGATGCGACCGAATTCGGACGGGTGTCGCAACAGGCAACCATCGAGAGCGGAGAAAAGACTCCTCTCAACCTCCAGCTCGAACGGTTATCACAAAAAATCAGTAAGATAGGCATCACGCTGTCGATCGTGATCTTCGTCCTGCTCACCTGCAAGGCGATGTTCTTCGGCGGCGATCTGCTGCAGAGCGATTGGCTGACCATCTCCCGCGAACTGTTGAAATTCTTCATGATCTCCGTCGCCATGATCGTCATGGCCGTACCGGAAGGACTCCCCATGAGCATCACGCTGAGTCTGGCGATGAGCATGCGACGCATGTTGAAAACCAACAACCTGGTGCGAAAGATGCACGCCTGCGAAACCATGGGAGCCGTCACGGTAATCTGCACCGACAAAACCGGAACCCTCACACAAAACCAGATGCGCGTGCAACAGATGGATGGCTACAACGATTGCGACAATCTGCTGCTGGCCGAAAATATCTCGATCAACTCCACCGCCTTCCTCGACGAACGGGACAGCGTGATCGGCAACCCGACGGAAGGAGCCCTGCTGCTCTGGCTGAAAGAGAAAGGACTACCGATCTCAGCCCGCGAAGATCGATTCATCGTCGATCAGCTCACCTTCACCACCGAACGGAAATTCATGGCAACCCTCATCGATTCGCCCGTAACCGGACGCCGTATCCTTTATATCAAGGGAGCACCCGAAATCGTACGCGGAATGTGCGAAGCGGACGATCTGCAAACCCAGGTGGAGGAGAGTCTGCGGGGCTTCCAAAACCGCGCCATGCGTACCCTCGGATTCGCCTGGGGCGAGACGGAATGTTCGTCCTGTCGCGCCGCGATCGAGGCCGGAGGCATCCGTTTCCACGCCATCGCCGCCATCATCGATCCGGTTCGGCCCGATGTGCCGGCAGCCGTAAAGAGCTGTACGAATGCCGGTATTTCGGTGAAGATCGTCTCCGGCGACACCTCGGCTACCGTTCGGGAGATCGCCCGACAGATCGGTCTCTGGGACGACAGCGTCGACACGGACCGCAACCAGATCACCGGAGCGGAGTTCGCCGCTCTGAGCGACGAAGAGCTGCTCGACCGTGTCCAGTCGTTGAAGATCATGTCCCGAGCCCGACCGCTCGACAAGCAACGTCTCGTACAACTGCTGCAACAACGGGGCGAAATCGTCGCTGTCACGGGCGACGGAACCAACGACGCTCCGGCACTCAATTTCGCCCATGTGGGACTCTCGATGGGTAGCGGAACCTCCGTAGCAAAACAGGCCAGCGACATCACCCTGCTCGACGATTCATTCACCAGCATCGCCACGGCGGTCATGTGGGGCCGCTCGCTCTACAAAAACATCCAGCGATTCGTCCTCTTCCAGCTGACGATCAATTTCGTAGCGATTGTCGTGGTATTCTTCGGCTCGCTCTTCTCGAACGACCTGCCGCTCACCGTCACGCAAATTCTCTGGGTAAACATCATCATAGACACCTTTGCCGCCATGGCGCTCGCATCGCTTCCGCCGAACCCCGAAGTGATGAAAGAACGACCCCGCAAAAACAGCGACTTCATCATCAGCCCCTACATGATGCGCAACATCATCGGCACGGGACTCGTGTTCATCGTTGTCCTGCTCGGCATGCTTCTGTGGTGGGGGCAGGAGATCACGCTCTATCAACAGGCCGTATTCTTCACCACCTTCGTGCTGCTCCAATTCTGGAACCTGTTCAATGCACGCTCTTTCGGATCGAATCACGCCTGTCCCGGAGGTATCGGCAAATGCCGCATGTTCCTCTTCATCCAGGTCTGCATCCTGGCCGGACAGATTCTTATCGTCTCGTTCGGCGACGGCGTTTTCCGGGTGACACCTCTCGCTTTCAAGGACTGGCTGCTCATCATCGGCGGCACCTCCCTGATCCTTTGGGGCAATGAACTGCTGCGGCTATTCCACAGACTAAAAAACAGATAACGAACCGAACGGGGAAATCCCTCCACCGATCGGATTTCCCCGTTCTTTTGGCAAACGGAATCCGGAGCGAAATTTGCTGTCCGACCCTGAAAAATAGGGGAGGGGAACAATAAGGAGGAAAATAATAAGACGAAAAGTCTTCGAATAAAGAGGCTTTCTCCATTTTGCGTCGCTCCGGCCCGAAATATCGACTAAAATTTTTTACTTTTCGTATTATGAAATTTCTGACAGAAGAGAAACTGACCATCGTGGGAGCCGCCGGCATGATCGGCTCCAACATGGTGCAAACCGCACTCATGATGGGTCTCACACCCAATGTGTGCGCCTACGATCCCTACCAACCAGCCCTCGAAGGAATGGCCGAAGAGATGGCCCACTGCGCTTTCGAGGGGGTCAATCTCACCTACACGAACCAGATCGACGAAGCGCTGAAAGGCGCGAAATACGTCGTCTCTTCGGGCGGTGCCGCCCGAAAAGCCGGCATGACCCGCGAAGAGTTGCTCCAGGGCAATGCTGAAATCGCCGCGCAGTTCGGTAAAGACATTCGGACCTACTGTCCCGATGTGAAACACGTGGTTGTCGTATTCAATCCGGCCGACATCACCGGTCTGATCACCCTCATCTACTCGGGACTGAAACCCTCTCAGGTGAGTACCTTGGCAGCCCTCGACAGCACCCGCCTGCGCAGCGAACTCGCCCGTCATTTCAACATCCCGGCCGACCGGATCACGAACGCCCGCACCTATGGAGGACACGGCGAACAGATGGCCGTCTTCGCCTCGACGACCCACATCAACGGCCAGCCACTCACCTCGCTGATCGGAACACCCGCATTGACCGACGAACAGTGGAGCGATATCCGACAGAAGGTCATTCAGGGCGGTAAACGGATCATCGAACTGCGCGGACGCTCCTCGTTCCAGAGTCCGGCCTATCTTTCCATCGAGATGATCCGCGCAGCGATGGGAGGCGAACCCTTCCTGTGGCCCGCCGGCGTCTATATTCCCGAAGGAGAGTTCAGCCACATCATGATGGCGGCCGAGACCGTAATCGACAAAGAGGGAATCCACAGCAAAATTCCTCACGGCACCCCTGAAGAGTTCGCCGCACTCCAATCGAGCTACGCGCACCTGGTAAAACTGCGCGACGAGGTGATCCAGATGGGGATCATTCCACCAATCGACAAGTGGCACGAACTCAACCCACACCTCAAATAGAGGCATTCGGGAGTGTCTGAAACGTCAAAAAAGAGGGCTGCCCCGCATGGAGCACCCTTACAAAAACAGGACAGGAGCAATAACGTATAAAACGCACGGAGATAGTGTTTTAGCGAGATTGTTCCGGAGGTAAATGAGCGGTTCAGCCGCACGAAAAGGCAAAGTTCGGAAAGAGTTGCGTTACCAGATCATTACCGCAGCATTTTCCGGGCTTTGTTTTTAATGGTTTGTTTTTCAGTTTCTTGCGTCGGATTTCACGACAACAAATAACTCTAACGAACGTATTAACAATAAAGTTTTTAGAGTTATGGCAAGAAGCACTTTCAAGGTCCTGTTCTATCTGAAACGACAGGCCGAACAGAACGGCAAAGCGCCCATCATGGGACGCATCACCATCAACGGAACCATCTCGCAGTTCAGTTGCAAAATGTCTGTC
>CALUND010000012.1 GCA_944321925.1 uncultured Rikenellaceae bacterium
TGCTTGGGTTGGCTTTCGAGGCCGCCGGCTTTCGCTGTATTCGCATCCGCACCGAATGCGAGGCCGAGTACCGGACCAAAGGCGGCGATTCCCGCCGACACGGGATGCTGGTGCTCGACAGTGACCGAGTGATATTGGAGGTGTTGCGATCGAGACAGACAAAAAAGATAATTAACCCACAATCCCGCTTCAATCATGAGCCGAGAGAATGATATGTGGGAACAATCCCTTAATTGCTTGGCTATTGAGACGTTGGCGCATATGATACGGGCGAGCACTGCGACTGCATCGACATTGGTTCTGAGGTCTTGCTCGCCGGCCTTATGGCGTTTGTGGAGTATCAGGTCGACGGTGGCAGGCATTTTTTTAGGTGGCGGATGTATCGGACGAAAGTGGGCGCGGGCATCCAGATATTATTGAGGTGTTGCAGTTGCTGGCCGACTGACGGCAGGCAAATGGAGGAGAGTTGTGTGCAAGTTGTGTGCAAATGATAAAAATAAACAGCCGCCCGCATTGCTGCAAACGGCTGATTTTCAATTTGTCGGGGTGGCGGGATTCGAACCCACGACCCCCTGCTCCCAAAGCAGGTGCGCTAACCGGACTGCGCTACACCCCGTGTTCGCTTTTCGAACGGCACAAAGATAGCGTTTTTATTCGGTTCCGCAAAGGGAAATGGTGGAATGAAGGCGATTTCTTGTCGCATACCGATGCCTCATGAAAAAAGCAGGATATTCTTTGATCCTGCTTTCTCTGTCGGTCTGTAACCCGGCCTGTGCCGCTTGACGGATTAGGATTATTCCTCCGTAGAGGTCGCTCCATTCTCTTCGGCCGTTCCGATAGGCGGTGTCGGAAGTCGCCGCATGTAGATGTCTTTGGTGATGCTGGCCGAGATCACGAATTTGCCCGTTTCGTCGTATTTGATGTCGGTAGGTTTGACTGTGGCGTAAACGCTCGTGTCGGCGTAACCCAGATCGGTGACGTCATTGGCATAAAGGACATAGCCGCTCCAGAACCCGTAGCCCTGGTAGAGCGCTTCGTAGTAGCCGGCGCCATCGGCATAAACCGTGTCGTTGACGAAATTTCCCGGCCGAGGTGCCCCTTTTGTGCTGTCCTGAATCACGATCTGGATCTCTCGAAGCGGATTCCCTTCCGTATCGTAGACGGTTCCGGAGATCGAAAAATCGATGAGCGGTACATAGGTGTCGTCTTTCGTCCCGATGCATCCCGAAAAGAAGGCGGCAGCCGATAAAACAACGAAGAGTGTGAGTAATTTGCTTTTCAGTTCCATATCTCTATTTGCTGATAAAATTCATTATTACGGGGCCAAAGTTATGAAAAAATTCACCCCTTGCCAAAAAGAAACGGAACCCGTAATGATTTTGTTGTTCGTTGTCGGAGGAACGTTGTTGCAAGGCGGCGGAATGGAACGGGGATCCTTTTCCCTTGCCCGGATGCGATGACGGGGGATTCCCGATCCGATCTTTTCGGCCCGATCCGGTGCGCCATGAAAAGAGACAGGACCTCGTGGATGCGGGGTCCTGTCTCCTTATCGTTGCGGTATTTGTCGATACTTACATCCGTTCGGGCATTTCGATTCCGAGCAGTGCCGATCCTTTGCGGAGGATGCGGGCGATCTGAGCGATCAGCTGCAGGCGGAACCGACGACACTCCGGATTCTCCTCTTTCAGGATCGAATGGTCGTGGTAGTAGCCGTTGAACTGTTTTGCGAGGTCGTAGATGTAGGAGGCGATGAGGGAGGGCGAGAAATTTTCGGCAGCGGCAGCCACGGTTGCCGGATAGTCGGAGAGAGCCTTGATGAGCGCCGTCTCTTCGGGCAGCAGGGTGGCTTGAGCCGGGTTGCCGGAGTAGTCGATGCCTGTTTCATCCGCCTTTCGCAGAACGGAGCGGATGCGTGCGTGGGTATATTGGATGAAGGGCCCTGTGTTGCCGTTGAAATCGATCGATTCGCGCGGATCGAACAGCATGGTTTTTTTCGGGTCGACCTTCAGGATGAAATATTTCAGTGCGCCGAGCCCTACGGTACGTACGATGGCATCGGCCTCGTCCGGCGTACAGTTGTCGAGTTTTCCGAGTTCGTTCGACATGTCGCGCGCCGTCTCCACCATGTCGCGGATCAGGTCGTCGGCATCGACCACCGTGCCTTCGCGCGACTTCATTTTCCCTTCGGGAAGCTCCACCATGCCGTAGGAGAGGTGGTAGATGTGGTCGCTCCAGTCGTATCCGAGTTTTTTCAGGATCAGTTTGAGTACCTGGAAGTGGTAGTTCTGTTCGTTGCCCACCACGTAAATCATCTCGTCGAGGTTGTTCTCTTCGAAGCGACGGAATGCCGTTCCCAGGTCCTGCGTCATGTAGACGGAGGTGCCGTCACCGCGCAGCAACAGTTTTTGGTCGAGTCCGTCTGCCGTCAGATCGATCCATACCGAGCCGTCCTCCTTGCGGAAGAAAATCCCTTTTTGCAAACCCTCCTCCACGAGGCTTTTCCCCAGGAGATAGGTTTGCGATTCGTAATAGACCTTGTCGAAATCGACTCCGAGCGCTTTGTAGGTCACGTCGAATCCTTCATATACCCAGCCGTTCATGGTTTCCCAGAGCGAGTAGACTTCCGGATCTTTCGCTTCCCAACGGCGAAGCATCTCCTGAGCCTCGAGCATGATGGGAGCTTTTTTCTTGGCCTCATCTTCCTCCATGCCTTTGGCGACGAGCTCTTTGATCTCGGCTTTGTAGTGTTTGTCGAACTCTACATAGTATTTTCCTACCAGATGGTCCCCTTTCATGCCGCTCGATGCGGGGGTTTCGCCCTGGCCGTAACGTTTCCAGGCCAGCATGCTTTTGCAGATATGGATACCCCGGTCGTTGACGAGGTTCACTTTGATGACACGGTGTCCCCGGGCGGCGAGAATCTGCGCGACGGAGTAGCCGAGCAGGTTGTTGCGGATGTGTCCCAGGTGGAGCGGTTTGTTGGTGTTTGGCGAGGAGTACTCCACCATGATGGTGCGTCCGGTTCGGGGTGCAGTGCCGAATGCCTCGTCGTCGGCGATTGCTGCGAAGCGGTCGAGCCAGAATCGGTCGGACAACGACAGGTTCAGGAATCCGGAGATCACGTTGTAGGAGGCGAATTCCGGATAGTGGGCCGTGAGGTATTCCCCGATGGGTCCGGCGGTGTCGGCCGGTGATTTGCGGGTGAGTTTCAGCAGGGGGAATACGACCAGCGTGTAGTCGCCTTCGAATTCCCGACGGGTCTTCTGTATCTGAATCTGGGCGGGGTCGACCTCTCCGTAGAGGGCTCCGATGGCGGTCGTTACCGCCTTTGTAATGAACTGTTCGATTTCCATCTTTGCTAACGAGGCTTTGGGGTCGCAAATATACGGAATAGTTTTGGGATTTCCGAAAAAAGCCTCTACCTTTGCTTGGGATAGGCGCTTCTCGCCTTTCTCCTCCGCGACGCACCCATCGAGCCTGCGGAGGCTATGTAATCGATATTTCAACAAACAGACTGTCAATTATCATGTCCGAAAAGAGACTCCATTTCGAAACTTTGCAGGTCCATGCGGGCCAACATCCCGATAACGACACCCTTTCGCGTGCCGTCCCCATCTACCAGACCACCTCTTATGTATTTCGCAATGCGGAACACGGTGCACGTCTTTTCGCGCTCGAGGAGCCGGGAAACATCTATACGCGGCTGACCAACCCTACGACGGCCGTGTTCGAGGAGCGTGTGGCGGCCCTCGAGGGGGGTATCGGTGCCGTGGCGACCTCTTCCGGTCATGCGGCTCAGCTGGTGGCCCTTACGACGTTGCTCTCGGAGGGCGATGAGTTCGTTTCGTCGCCGCTGCTTTACGGCGGAACCTACAACCAGTTCAAGGTGACGTTCCGTTCGTTCGGGATCAGCTGCCATTTTGCTGCGAGCGACAAGCCGGAGGATATCCGTGCCGTGGTTACGGATCGTACGAAGCTGATCTATCTCGAAACGATCGGAAATCCGAGTTTTTCAGTGCCCGATTTCGATGCGATCTCTGCCATCGCTCGTGAGAAGGGAATTCCTCTGGTCGTGGACAATACGTTCGGTGCATGCGGCTATCTGGCGCGACCGTTCGACTATGGGGCCGATGTGATCGTGGAGTCGGCGACCAAATGGATCGGTGGTCATGGCACTTCGATGGGCGGTGTGATCGTCGATTCGGGCCATTACGATTGGGGATCGGGGCGTTTCCCGCAATTTACCGAACCCTCCGAAGGGTATCACGGCCTTCGTTTCCATGAGGCGTTCGGTCAGCAGGCTTTTTTGTGCAAGTGCCGTACGGAGGGTTTGCGCGATTTGGGACCCTGCATTTCGCCCTTCAATTCGTCTCAATTGCTTCTCGGCCTGGAGACGCTCTCCTTGCGCGTGCAGCGTGAGGCGGACAATGCATTGGAGCTGGCTCGCTGGTTGGAGGGGCATCCCGAAGTGGATCGGGTGTTCTACCCGGGGCTGGAGAGCGATCCCAACCATGCCAACGCCGTGAAATACCTGCAACATGGCTTCGGCTGTGTCCTCTCCGTGGTGTTGAAGGGTAGCCGCGAACGGACTGCCCGTTTCGTCGAGAGCCTGAAGCTGGTATCGCATCTGGCCAACGTGGGCGATGCGAAGACATTGATCATCCAACCGTCGACCACGACCCATCAGCAGCTTTCGGAGGCCGATCAGTTGGCTGCCGGCGTCTTGCCTACGCTGTTGCGCGTTTCGCTCGGGCTGGAACATATCGACGACATCAAGGCGGATTTCGAACAGGCTTTCGCCGCTTGTTGAGAACCGTACCGGTGGGGGAGACTCCTTCCCGGGCGGGGCGATAGGCTCTTTGGGCGGAGATGGATCTGGAAGAAACGACAAAAGACCCCTGAGGAGATAGCTCTCCTCGGGGGCCTTTTGTGTTGTTCGGTTTCGGAGAGACAGGATTTATTGACGGAAGACCATCTCTCCGTCGCGATGGACGCTCCAGATGTTGTCTGTCAGATGTACCTCTACGCTTCCTGCAGCATCGCCCGTGTTGTACCATACGGGAGTCCCGCCGGGGAGGTCGTGCCGGCAAACTATTTCGGTTCGGCCGTCGATGAAAAAGAGTTCGATCCGGGAAGAGTCGGCACTCGGCAGAAGAAAGGCCGATTCGTTGCCATCGGTTGCCTTGAGGCGGATGGCCTCTTCAAAGAGGCGGATGCAGTCGTGCCGAACTTCGCTCCAGGTGTAGCCGGCCGATCCGATGCATCCGTGCTCGTCGCGGTCGCTGCCCGGACGTAGAGTCTGATGACGGAGAACGATCTCTTTCGCAGACTGTCCCAGTCGGTATTTCCCGGAGAAAAGGACCGATACGGAGTCGTAGGAACTCGAAGCGGAAAGCGGCGGTGCAATGGACGACAGATCGAAAAGCAGCGTGTCGCCCTCGTCGGAGAGCATCGTGAGCGAGTGTGCCGAGAGATCGAGGATCGTGCCTCGCACGGTCGATGTTTTGGGACTGCACGCGAGAGCCGTTACCGACAGGACGAGCAGCAGTGTGTAATGAGACGTTGTTTTCATGATTCCCGGTTTTTGAGCAAGACGGCATGTTTTGCGGGCCGCGTGGTCTGTGTTGCGAAAAAGACGTGCCCCCGCTTTCTGTAAAGGTAGTGAAAATTGAAGGATCGTATCTCCTGATAGAGCAATTTCTCGCTCTGACGGCGTTGTTTCGTTGCGGGGAATCCGTATCTTTGCCGCAGAAATCGAACGGAACCGACATGAAGATAGCAGAGATCGATTTGGGCGAAAAGCCGCTGTTTTTGGCCCCGATGGAGGATGTGACTGATCCTTCGTTCCGTTTCATGTGCAAGGAGTTCGGGGCCGACATGGTCTACACGGAGTTTATTTCGAGCGACGGGTTGATCCGCGATGCGGCCAAATCGGTGGCGAAACTCCGCATCGACGATCGGGAGCGACCGGTAGGTGTGCAGATTTACGGCCATTTGATCGAGCCGATGGTAGAGGCAGCTCGGGTGGCCGAGTCGGTCCATCCGGATGTGATCGACATCAATTTCGGATGCCCCGTCAAGAAGATCGCCGGACGTGGTGCGGGGAGCGGCATGATGCGCGATGTGCCTCTGATGGTGGAGATGACCCGGCGCATCGTGGAGGCGGTTCGCACACCGGTGACGGTGAAGACGCGGCTCGGTTGGGACGAGGGGTCGAAAAACATCGTGGAGATCGCCGAGCGGTTGCAGGACGTAGGGATCGCGGCCCTCACGATTCACGGCAGAACACGTGCTCAGATGTATCGCGGTCAGGCGGACTGGACGCTGATCGGCGAAGTGAAGAACAACCCCCGCATGCGGATACCCATCATCGGTAACGGCGACATCTCGACGCCGCAGGGAGCGGCCGAGGCATTCGATCGGTACGGCGTGGACGGGGTGATGATTGGTCGGGCCACCTATGGACGACCGTGGATCTTTCGTGAAATACGGCACTATCTTACTACGGGAGAGCTGCTTCCGCAACCTTCGGTTGTGGAACGGGTGGCGATTGCCAAGCGTCATCTGCTCAAATCGGTAGAGATCAAGGGCGAAAAGGTCGGTGTGCTCGAGATGCGACGCCATCTGTCGAGCTATTTCAAGGGTTTGCCCGATTTCAAGGCAACGCGGTTGCGCCTCGTTACGCTTTTCGACCTGCAGGAGTTGTTCGATACGCTCGATTACGTGGCGGAACGCTGGGGGGCGTTCGATGCCGCTACGCTTGTTCCTCCGTCGCTCTCTCACGACCTCTGATCGGTATTCGAAGCTCGTCTGCGGGGGAGTCGTTTTCCACGATTCGCAATTTAATCGGTTCGGGAAGGTCCGAAAATACGATGAATCCTGGTAATGGGATTTATGGGGTATCCTCCAATTCCCGAGGCGAATCAGGCCTTTTATTTTTGTGGGGAATCGACAGCGACAATCGCTGTAGCTTCGGCCCGGCGCAACCCAACCTGAAGACTATTGGTTTTCGTCTATCTCTTTACTATATTTGTCAGCACTTCTCGTTTTTTATTTGGAAATCGACTCAAACTATGAAAAAATTTCTTTTATCCGTTCTTTTCTGCACTGTACTCGGAGCAGCGCAGGCCGCTCCGCTCTGGTTGCGCTATCCGGCCGTATCGCCCGATGGCTCCCGCATCGCTTTTTCCTGGCAAGGCAGCCTGTGGGTGGTCCCGGCAGAGGGAGGCGAGGCCGTACGGCTGACGTTTCATCCATCCTACAATTATGCGCCGGTCTGGTCGCCGGATGGCCGGTCGATCGCTTTTGCAAGCGACCGTTACGGAAATTTCGACCTCTTTATCATGCCCGCACAGGGCGGTGAAGCGAAGCGGCTGACTACCTGGTCCGGTGGGGAGACTCCTTATTGTTTCTCGGCCGATGGGAAGAGCGTGATCTACACAACGCAGTTTCAGGATCCCGCTGCGAGCGCACTGTTCCCGCGTTCGAGCATGCGCGAACTGTATAGCGTCCCGGTGACTGGCGGTCGTCCGAAACAGTTGCTTGCGACGCCTGCCGAGAGCGTTTGCTGTTCGGCCGACGGAAAGACAATGCTCTATCAGGACAACAAGGGACTGGAGAATGCCTGGCGCAAACACCATGTGTCGTCCGTGGCCCGGGATCTGTGGCTCTACGATGTCGCGACCGGCCAGCATACGAAACTGACCGACAACCCGGGAGAGGATCGCGATCCCCGATTGGCTGCCGACGGACGTACCGTCTATTTCCTCAGTGAACGCAACGGACAGTCGTTCAATGTGTATAGCTTCTCTCTGGACGATCCTGCGGCCGTGAATCAGGTGACCCGTTTCAAGACCCATCCCGTGCGGTTTCTCTCTGTGGCGAACAACGGGTTGCTCTGTTTCGGTTACGACGGCGAGATCTACACCTGCCGGGACGGAGAACAACCCCGGAAGCTCTCCGTATCCATTCCGGCAGGCTCTGTCACCGAGCTGCCGGAATACCTGAACCTGTCGAGCGGATATGGATCGACGGCTGTTTCTGCGGATGGAAAGCAGGTGGCCGTTGTGATGCGGGGCGATATTTTCGTCGCATCGACGGAATTCGGAACCACGCGGCAAGTCACGCAGACTCCCCAAAGCGAGACCGGCGTCTCTTTCTCGCCGGACGGCAGGAGTTTGCTCTATGCTTCGGAACGCGACGGAAGTTGGAATATCTACACGGCCCGCATCGTTCGGGATGAGGAGCAGGGATTCCCTTATGCGACGCTCATCGAAGAGGAGCCGCTTTTCAAACAGGATGGTCACGATCGGTGGGGAGCGAAATATTCGCCCGACGGCAAGGAGGTGGCTTTCGTGCTGGATCGGGAGAAGTTGATGGTCAAGAATCTGGCTACGGGAGCCGTGCGGCAGATCACCGACGGCCAGACCCAGGCCTCCCGTATCGGGGTGATGCAGTATGCCTGGTCGCCCGACGGAAAATGGTTTGCCATACGTTATTCGGCCAACGGGCACGATCCCTACTACGACATCGGATTGGTCAGTGCGTCGGGTAAAGGTGAGATATACAACCTCACGGCAAGCGGTTATACCGACAGCGACCCGCAATGGGTGCTTGGCGGCGATGCGATTCTTTTCTGCTCGGAGCGTTACGGCATGCGCAACCATGCTTCGTGGGGGTCGCTCGACGATGTGATGATCGTCTTCCTGAACGAAGAGGCTTTCGATCGCTTCCGTCTCTCCAAGGAGGAGTATGCCTTGCTGAAGGAGGAAGAGGCTGCGATGAAGAAGGCTGCTGGATCTTCCGATGACAAGAAGGAGAGTGACAAGAAAAAAGAGGACAAGAAAACAGCCGACGAGCAGAATTCCGAGGAGAAAATCGACGATATTCTGGTGGAGTTGCGTGGAATAGAGGATCGTATCTTGCGGTTGACGCCCAGCTCTTCGAATCTGGGGGGCTTTACGCTCGACAAGGAGGGCGACCAGCTCTTCTATCTCGCTTCGTTCGAAGGAGGAATGGATCTTTGGAAACTCGATGTGCGGACGCGCAGCACGACCCTCGTGCAGAAAGGCACCGGTTGGGGCCAGTTGGTATGGAACAAAGATGCCGATCAGCTGTTTTTGCTCGGATCGAGTCGCATTACCCGTTTGAAGTCGAACGGCACTACCGATAAGAGCGTATCGTTGCGCGGTTCGATGAAACTCGATCGGGCAGCCGAACGTGCCGCCATGTTCGAACACGTTTGGCGTCAGGAGAAAGAGTGTTTCTATTCGGAGCAGATGCACGGTGTCGATTGGGACCGCATGCGGAAAGACTATGCGAAATTTCTCCCTTATATCGTCAACAACTACGACTTTGCCGAGATGCTCAGCGAGATGCTCGGCGAATTGAACGTCTCGCATACGGGCGCAACCTATTATCCGGTCTCCTCCTCGTCCAGCGAATCGACGGCCGATCTGGGCCTGCTTTTCGACCTCGACTACGAGGGCGACGGTTTGCGGATCGATGAGGTACTGGAGAAGGGCCCGTTCGATCGAGCTTCGTCCAAGGTGCGTGCCGGAGACATCGTCGAGCGGATTGACGGGTGTGCAATCGAGCGGGGTATGGACTATTTTCCGCTGCTCAACCGCAAATCCGGTCGTATGGTGCTGGTCTCCATGCGCCGGGGCGAGGAGCGGTGGGAGGAGGTGGTCAAACCGATCTCCCACGGTCAGCAGAACGCGCTTTTGTATCGTCGTTGGGTGAAACAGCGGGCAGCCGAAGTGGACAGCCTTTCGAACGGTCGGTTGGGATATGTCCATATTGAAAGCATGGGCGATCCCAGTTTCCGTACGGTTTATGCCGACATCCTCGGTAAGTATAACGACCGGGAGGGCATCGTCATCGATACCCGATTCAACGGAGGCGGACGTCTGCATGAAGATATCGAGGTGTTGTTCAGCGGCCAGAAATACCTGGAGCAGGTAATTCGCGACAAGGTGGTGTGCGACATGCCGAGTCGCCGATGGAACAAACCCTCCATCATGTTGATCTGCGAGGCGAACTATTCGAATGCCCATGGTACGCCCTGGGTCTACAGCCATACAGGCATCGGGCGTTTGGTCGGTATGCCGGTTCCGGGGACCATGACCAGTGTCTCCTGGGAACGTCTGCAGGATCCTTCGCTCGTTTTCGGGATTCCGATCATCGGTTATCGTCTGCCCGATGGCTCGTATCTGGAGAACAGCCAGCTCGAACCCGATCTGAAACTGCCCAATTCGCCGGAGAAGATCGTTCTTGGGGAGGATGAGCAGTTGGCGGCAGCTGTTCGCAAGTTGTTGGAAGAGATCGATTCCCGCGACGGAGCCTGGTAGGTTTTTCGGATCGAGGGAAGTATGAATTTGTCACCCCGCATTCAAACAATGCGGGGTGACTTTGTTTACGGTACGGTGTGCGGAGTTTTGTGAAATTTGAAAAAGTAAAAGAAAAAGTATACGTGTTGTTTTGCAGCGTATATTTCGAGATAAAGGAACGAAGCCGAACTTAAGAAAGTTCGGCTTCGTCCTAAATCGTTCTGTAGATTTGGCTTTTGTATCGGACTATTGGATTGTCTAATACATTGATTCGTTCCTCTTTAAAAGCCCTATTTCTCGGGATAGCTTTTCATCGATCGGGTATCTGTCGTGGGAACCTCTTGCAGATAGACTTTGCCGAAACGATCGGTAATCCGGATCGTGATCTGCGAGTCGGCTGAACGGGGTACACCACGATACAGGTGATCGTTTTTGCGGAACCAGTGAGTCGGATGGTCGGCATCTTTGGGAACCGGCTTGCCTAACTCCTTCGCATGCTGCCAGACGGCTTTGTCGTAGTCGGTGAACCGCTCCATGTCGCAACTCTTTTTACCGTCTTCGAGCAGTTCCACCTTCCACGTGTCGTCGGCATTCCAGACATTGACAACGATCTCTCCCGGCCGTTCTTCTGCCAGGGAGCCGGGGAATGATCCAACCGGATAGAAGCGCGCTTGAACCTCGGCCGGAAGCAATGTGCCTTTGTAATGCCAGTCCCGGATGCCTTTGGCGTTGAAGCGATAGACTCCGTATCCGTTGGGAGTACCGTCGGTGCAGATCGTACTCGACCACCAGGCTCCGCAGACGGCTCCGTGGATATGTTCGTAGATGGTTTTGCCGGATGCCGTTTCGTGCAGGAAGTTCTGGTTGTAGTGGGTGTGTCCCGACATGATGTGTGCCTCGTCGAAGCGGGAGAGCAGTTCGAGGAGCTCGTCGTAGCGGTTGTCTGCACCCGCCTTGTGGGCGGTCGTACGCAGGGGAATGTGAACGCAAAGAAGTACCGTCTTGTCCGAAGGAACACGGGCGAGGTCCTGTTTGAGCCATTCGAGCTGGGCCGAGGTGAGTTCGCTTCTGTATTTCTGTTTTTTGAGGTATTGCACATTGTCCATCACCACGATGTGGGCGTTGCCGCGGTTGAACGAATAGTCGACGGGTCCGAAATGGTTCTCGAAGTTGGCGCGGGCGGCCCGGTCGCCGGTCTCGGTTTCGAGGTGGTCGTGGTTGCCCATGGTCATGAAGACCGGCATGGCGAGTTCGCCCAGGGCCTTTTGCAGATCAGGGATCAACTGAGGCCGGTCGTAGACGTTGTCGCCCAGCGTGACGGCGTAGTTGGCCTTGCTGTTTTTCATGGATTCGATCAGGTCGGGCACGGTTTCCTGGCAGAGGCGTTCGAGATGAGCCGCACTCTTCACCTGCGGATCGGCCAGGCAGTAGAGTGTGAAAGAGCGTTCTACCGGAATCTTCTCGAAACGGAAATCGTAGCGGGCATCCGGTTGCGAAGGGTCGATCGATTGCCAGAAGAGCGGCATGCCGTTCTTTCCGATCGGCACCCGGCAGTCGGCAGGCAAAGAGACATAGACGAAACGGGCTTCGGGGATGCTTTCGATCCGATAGAATCCCTGTTCGTCGGTTGCCACTACGCAGTAACCGTCGCTGACGGCGGCGCCCCGGATCGGTTTTCCGTTGTCGTAGGTGAGTCGGCCGGAGAGGTCGATTCCCGATGGGCCTGTGTTTCCGGCGGACAGGGGGAGTGCTGCAACGAGCAGAAGCAGGATGAGAAGCAGCTGCTTGATGGATGGTTTCATAGGACAGAGAATTTGGTTTCGGAACAAAAATAGCGAATTTGACTCTCTCTTTGCTTCAGGTGAGGATGAAATTTGTGTGAAAGATTTGAGGCGTGAAAAGCGGACGGAGGGCGGTGCCTGTCGATCGGAGAGATCGGGTCGGCATGCTGAAGGGGGAGTGTGGCCGTCACGATCGTTTTTTTGGGTCGGTCGATGGCAAGTCCTTATTTTGGGGTTGAAACCGTTGTATTTCTGACTTGTTTGTATTACCTTTACAAAGTTGAATCGTTCTCTTTCGGGAGAGTACGGCAGTTCGTAGGGTTTTGCCGTTTCGGAGTCGACCGGGGAAAATGATCGTTATTTTTTGGAGAGCTATGAAAAAGTTATTGAAAATCGTTGCTGCTGTGGTCGGTGTACTGTTGGTCCTGCTGATCGTGACGCCGCTTTTGTTGAAAAATAAGATCGGCGATATTGTCAAACGCGAGGCGAATGCCATGTTGACCGCCCAGGTTGATTTCGACCGGTTGGGGATCAGCCTGATCCGTCATTTCCCGCACGCATCGGTCGAACTGAAAGGACTCACGGTGGTGGGTGTGGAGGAGTTCGCCGGTGATACGTTGCTCGCCGCCGACCGAATCAGCGTGGTGGTGAAACTGACCTCGCTTTTTGGCGACTCTGGGTTGGAGGTGACGCGGGTATTGGTCGATCGCCCGCTGCTCGCTGCATGGAAGCGTGCGGACGGGGCGACCAATTGGGACATCGTCCGTTCGTCCGGCGAAGAGGAGCCGGAAACGGCCGACACGACTGCCAGCAGCTCCTCTTTCCGTGTTCAACTCAAGGATCTGCGGATCGAGGAGGCGCGGTTGAGTTACGCCGACGATTCGGCGAAAACCTACTGCACAGTGAACGACCTCTCCTTGAAGTTGAAAGGCGATTTTTCGGCGGATGTTTCCGACCTCGATCTGGACCTTGGAATCGGCAACCTGCGCCTGGCTTCGGGCGGTGTGACCTTCGTGCGGCAGGCTGAAGTGGCGGTGAAGGCGGTCGTCGAGGCCGATTTTTCAACGCAGAAGTTCGTGTTCCGCGACAATGTGTTCCGTCTCAATGCCATCCAGATGGGCCTCGACGGTTGGGTACAGTTGCTGAATGATGCGGTCGACATGGATCTTCGGGTCAACAGTTCGAAGGTGGAGTTCCGCGATCTGCTCAGTTTGATACCGGCATTTTACATGAAGGATTTCCAGGATCTTACGGCGTCCGGAGAACTGACCCTCGAGGCCTGGGCCAAAGGACGGATGGAGGGCTCTTCGTTGCCGGCGTTTGGGGTACAGGCGGATGTGAAGAACGGAAGTTTCAAATATGCGGCCTTACCGAAATCGGTCGATGCCATTCGGATCGCGGCTGCGGTGAACAGCCCGGGCGGTGTGGCCGATCGGATGGTGATTGACCTGAACGAACTGTCGTTCGCATTGGTCGGTAATCCGTTCCGGGTGTCGTTCCACGCGACTCATCCGATGAGCGATATGAATTTCCGGGCGGAAGCCGAAGGCAAACTCGATCTCGGAGCGGTGAAGGAGGTCTATCCCCTGGGCGATTCCGTCGCACTGGAGGGTGTGGTGACCGCCGATCTGCGTGCGGCCGGTCGTCTGTCGGACATCGAAAAGGAGCGTTACGAACAGATCGACGCCGAGGGGAAACTGACCGTCGAACAGGTGACCTTCCTTACCCCCGGCCTGCCGAAGGTGCAGTTGGCCAAGGCCTCTGCTACGATCACTCCGTCGGCCCTCGAACTGTCGGAGTTGAATGCCGCCGTGGGCCGGAGCGATCTTGCGGCTTCGGGATGTCTGACCGGTTACCTGTCGTGGTTCCTGAAGGGGGATCCGCTTGCCGGTTCGCTCTCTGTTCGCTCCGGGCTGATCGACCTGAACGAGTGGATGAGCGATGCCCCGACTGAAGAGGAGGTCGAGGGGCTGCCGGCCGATACCGCGTCAGGTCCGTTCATCGTGCCGAAGAATCTCGATCTCGCCCTGACGGTCGATCTAAAGAAGGTGCTTTTCCAGGAGATGGTTCTTTCCGATATTGCCGGGCGGATGAGTGTGTCGGGCGGGGCGTTGCGGCTCAACGGTCTGTCGATGGGTGCTTTGGGCGGTAAACTCAACGCTTCGGGCTCCTATTCCACGGCGGTCGATCCCTCACGGCCCAAAGTCGACTTTGCACTCCGTTTTACCGATGCATCCTTTGCTCAGACCTTCAAGGAGCTCGATGTCGTACGTAAAATGGTCCCCATCTTCGAGAAGACCGGAGGCAACTACTCCATGCAGCTCGATCTGCAGACCGATCTCGACGCGAACATGTCGCCCGATCTGATGTCGCTTACGGCCCAGGGCGAGATATCGTCGTCCAATATCCGCATCCAGAACATCAAGGCTTTCGAGGCCCTCGCTACGGCGCTGAACGATGATCGTCTGCGGAACATCGAGGCGAAAGATGTGCGGATCCCCTTCTCCATCACTCAGGGGCGGATCACCACGCAGCCCTTCACGCTGTCGGTGGCCGGCACGAAGATCGATCTTTCGGGAACCACGGGACTCGATCAGTCGATCGATTATACGGCTTGCGTAACGCTTCCCGCCGGGACGGCCGGAGGTTATCTGCAGGAGGTCGATGTGAAGATTACGGGGAGCTTCTCTTCGCCGAAAATATCGCTCGACGCAAAGAAGGCTGCTACCCAGGCGGTTCAGAAAGTGGTCGACGATGCGGTGGGTAAGCTGACCGGTGGAAAGACCCTCGATGAGGAGCTCGACAGTCAGATCGAGAAGCTCCGTGCGGAGGCTAAGGCTGCCGGCGACAAGTTGGTCGAGGCGGCACGTACGGAGGCCGACAAGTTGGTGGAGAAGGCGGGAAATCCGTTGGCGAAGATCGCGGCCCGGAAGAGCGCCGATCTGCTCGTGGAAAAGGCGGAAGAGCAGGCAGCCAAACTGGTTGCCGAGGCTGAGAAAAAGATCGAGGCGCTGAGGGCTGAAAAGAGTGGAGAATAGATTGGAGAGACGAAACCCATGAAAATTGGAGAGACGGGACCCATGAAAGAAGTATTGGATTTTCTGTCGGACCTGCGGGTTCACAACGACCGGGAGTGGTTCGAGTCTAACCGTTCCCGTTACGAGGGCGCGCGGCGCAAGTTCCTCGCTTTCACGGAGGGACTGATTGCGGGAATCGGCTCATTCGATCCCGAGGTGCGGGAGTTGACGGCGAAGGATTGTACCTATCGGATCTATCGCGATATCCGTTTCAGCGCCAACAAGGACCCCTATAAAACCTATATGGGGGCTTATGTCTGTCGCGGCGGCCGGAAGTCGGGATTCGCAGGCTACTATTTCCACCTGGAGCCGTTCGATTCGGAGGCGAAGACAGGCTGTTTCCTGGTCGCAGGACTCTATATGCCCGAATCGGACGTGGTGAAAAGTGTGCGGGAGGAGATCTTCGAGGATGGAGCCGGTTTCGTACGCGATGTCGGGAAGGCTCGGGAGTTCCGTTTCTCTTTTGCGGGTGCGCTTTGTCGGATCCCGGCCGGTTATCCGGCCGATTCGCCCTATGCCGATTATCTGAAAATGAAAGATTTCTGTCTGGAGTGTCCGTTGTCCGAGCAGGAGATCGCCTCGGCCGACCTGCTGGAGCGTACGGTCGATCGGTTCCGCGGTGCACGGCCCTTCCTGATGCGGTTGAACCGGGCGGTGGAATACGCCTATGAATTGCGGGCCGATCGTTGAGTCGGTTGTACGTAGTATGGTTTTTGTGTTAGACAGATAAAAATTCAGGAGTCCGATGAAAAAATATTTTTTTGGATTGGCTGTCGTGCTGGCAGCAGTGTCGATGGTAGCCTGCACGGCTCCCCGCATCGATAAACAGACCCGGAGTTATGCCGAAAAGGGCGATCTCGATTTGCAACTCGACATCTATCGCGAAACGGGAGCCGGGACGCAACCGTGTCTGCTTTTCGTCTTTGGCGGAGGTTTCATGGGGGGCGAACGCGATGCGGAGCAATACCTGCCGTTTTTCGAGCATATGGCTCGGGCCGGTTATACGGTGGCGGCAATCGATTATCGGCTCGGACTGAAGGGGATCGATCCGTCGGCCATGGATGCCGAGGGATTTGTCCGGTCGCTTGCGGGGGCCATCAACATGGCGGTTGAAGATCTGTTCGATGCGACGGCTTTTCTGGTCGGGGAGGCCGGGCAGATCGGGATCGATCCAGAGCGGATTGTGGCGTGCGGGTCGAGTGCGGGAGCCATCACCGTACTGCAGGGAGCATACGAACGGGCCAATCGGACCGCTCTTGCCGAACGGTTGCCGGAAGGTTTTCATTATGCCGGTGTGGTGGCCTTTGCCGGCGCGATTTTCGATGTGACGGGCACTCCCGTGTGGAAGGAGAAGCCCTGTCCGATTATGATGTTCCACGGCGATGCGGATGCTACCGTACCCTATAAGGAGATTACTTACGGGAATATCGGATTCTACGGTTCGCACGCCATTGCCCGGCAGCTTTCGGCCTTGCAGACTCCCTATAGTTTCTATTCGGTGGCGAATGCGGGGCATGAGTATGCCGTGGTGCCCATGAATGATTTCCGTGCGGAGATCGAATGTTTCCTCGATCAGTTGGTGTGGGAGCACAGGCCGCTCATGATCAATACCTCCGTGGATGAGATCGGTCTCCCGGAACGGAAGAAGGATTTTCTACTGGAGGATTACATCCGAAATAATCTGACCAATTGATTCTTGGAAAATTTTTACGCTGTCGTGCCGATTGCCGGGGCGGGAGTACCTGGCACTCGTCGATAAAATTTATGGAGAGGAAGGCCTGTCGGATGCGGCAGGTTTTCTCTTTTGGGGTGTTCGGGAAATTTTGCATCCGGAAGATATTTTTGAGCAAGCGTAGCTATCTTTGGGATTTCAAACGATAAAGGAGGAGTGAGAATGGGCAGAAAAGAGCAAGCGAAGGAGATGTGGGGGCTTGATGCGGGCGTGGAGGAGCGCATGGCCTGGTTTCGTAGACGAGGTGTGCGGGTTCCGCCTCGTTCGATTCTCCGGACTCCGGAGCAGATCGCAGGTATCCGGGCCAGTGCCCGAATCAACACGGCTCTGCTCGATCATATCGCAGGGATGATCTGTGAGGGTATCTCTACGGCACAGATCGACCGGGAGGTGTACGATTATACGGTCAGTCACGGGGCTGTTCCGGCTCCGCTTCACTACGAAGGTTTTCCGAAAAGCGTCTGTGTGTCGGTGAACGATGTGGTGTGTCACGGCATTCCGTCCGAGCGGGAGATTTTGCGGGACGGCGATATTGTGAATGTCGATGTGTCGACCATTTACGAGGGCTATTATTCGGATGCTTCCCGGATGTTTCTCATCGGGAATGTCGATGCGGCGCGCCGACGGCTGGTCGAGGTGACGCGGGAGTGTATGGAGATAGGCATCCGTGCGGCACAGCCCTGGGCACGGTTGGGCGATGTGGGCGCCGCGATCCAGGCCCATGCCGAGCGGAACGGTTATTCCGTGGTTCGGGAACTTTGCGGCCATGGGGTGGGGCTCGAATTCCATGAAAAGCCCGATGTGGAACATTTTGGTCGGAAAGGGACGGGAATGCTGATTGTCCCGGGCATGACCTTTACCATCGAGCCCATGATCAATATGGGCCGCCGTCACGTCTTCATCGATGCAGAGGACGGTTGGACCGTCCTGACGGAGGACGGTTTGCCCTCTGCCCAGTGGGAGAGCATGATTCTCATTACGGAGACCGGCAACGAGGTATTGACTCAATAGTCCAGAAGCCGATTTACGAAGGGAATTTTGCGTTAGAGAATGCGGATTTTGGCCGAAGATTGTCTCTGCGTGGATTGGCTCATCCTTCCGAACGGGGAGAATGTGCGGTGCGGAGCGGGGGAGCATGCAGAATGGAACGGCCATCGGAAATGAATTGTAGAATTTTGTCGGTTTTGTTGTAGAGAACTTTGTATTACAGGGAAGTTCGTCTATATTTGTATTTGTTTCTCGATGGATCGGGTGCATGTGGGTGAGTTGTGGATGGGAGCTCTGGAGAGAGGTGGCCAACTGAGAGAGATGAGAGGGGATAGATAGTGAGAACGGAAGCGATGCGACTTTTGTCGCATCGAGTGGCAAGAGAACGGGGAGAGAGAGAAAGAGAGGCGGGAGAGAAGGAAGAAGGTGCAGGAGGAGAGAGGCGGGAGAAGAAAGGGGGGAGAGAAGGGAAGGAAGAAAAGCACAAGAGAGCGACCCGACTTAAAAAAAGCAAGAAGCTATGATTCGACTGGAGAATATCCATAAAACCTACTGGAACGGTTCGCCTCTTCATGTACTCAAGGGAATCGATCTGGAGATCGAACAGGGAGCCATGGTGTCGATTATGGGGGCCTCCGGCTCCGGAAAATCGACGCTGCTGAATATCCTCGGAGTGCTCGACGACTACGATGAGGGGAATTACTATCTCGACGGGCGGTTGATCAAGGGCCTCAACGAAACGCAGGCAGCCGCTTGCCGTAACCGTATGATCGGATATATTTTCCAGTCGTTCAATCTGATCAATTATAAAAATGCGATGGAGAATGTGGCGCTCCCGCTCTATTATCAGGGAGTTTCGCGTCGGAATCGCAATGCGGAGGCTTTGGATTATCTCGACCGGCTCGGTTTGCGCGATTGGGCGCATCACATGCCCAACGAGATGTCGGGTGGTCAGAAACAACGGGTCGCCATCGCCCGGGCACTGATCAATCGTCCCCGTATCATTCTGGCCGATGAGCCGACCGGAGCCCTCGACAGCGTGACATCGCTGGAGGTGATGGAGCTGCTTCGAAGTGTCAATCGGGATGGGATGACCATCATCTGTGTGACGCACGAACAGACCATCGCCGACCTTACGGATCGGATCATCCACCTGAAAGACGGTGTCATCAGTTCGATTTCGGAACCCCGACCGATTGCGGCTCCGTCGGAAAAAGGAGTGCTGTACGACAACCGGCTAACGAAGTAGATCCGCAATGAAGGAGTTGTTGAGCGAAATCGGAGCCTCCATTCGAAAAAATAAGCTTCGCACCGTCCTGACAGGCTTTTCCGTGGCATGGGGTATCTTCATGTTCGTGGCGCTGCTCGGTTGCGGAAACGGCTTCCTTCATGCTTTCGAACAAAATTTCGAGGGACGGGCGATCAATAAGGTGACGCTCTTCAGCGGTTGGACCTCCATGCCCTACGGAGGTTATCCGCGCGGACGTTATGTCCCGCTCTGCAACGAAGACCTGGAGATCATCGTGTCGGAGTTCCCGGAGGTGGGTATCATTGCCAGCCGTGGGTGGTATACCGGCGGTTTGATGGTGTACGGAGAGCGGTTCCGCAATGTCAACATGGTCGGAGCGACCCCCTCTACGGCCCGAATCGACGGCTTGCGTCTGCTCGAAGGCCGATTTATCAACGAACAGGATATGCAGTTGTGTCGCCGGGTGGTGGTGATCGACCAACCGACCGCTACCGCGCTTTTCGGGACGGAGAGCGTGTTGGGGCGTGAGGTGCGTGTGCGTAACTCGATTTTTCAGGTCGTCGGCCTCTACAAATCCGAAGGTTTCGGCAATCAGTCCTCCGGCTATATTCCGATTACTACCGGACAGATGGTTTACGATCACGGAAATACGCGGATCAATTCGATTCAGCTGACCATCGATGGCATCGAAACGGATGAGGAGATGGATCGTTTCGAGAAGGAACTCATTGCCTGTCTGGCTCGTTTTCACCGCTTCGATCCGAACGATCGCAATGCGATCTATCTCGCAAACTCTTTCCGTTGGTATCGCGATACCATGAAATCGTTTCGTTACATTCAGCTGTTCATCTGGGTGATCGGTCTCGGGACCCTGTTCGCGGGTGTCGTGGGGGTGAGCAACATCATGTTGGTCACGGTTCGGGAACGGACGTTCGAATTCGGGATCCGGAAGGCCTTGGGTGCACCACCCTGGACCATCGTTCGCCAGATTTTGCTGGAATCGGTATTGATAACGGCCTTTTTCGGCTATTGCGGCATGGTGGCCGGGGTGGCGGTCATGGAGGGAGTCGATTGGCTTCTTACCCGTATGCAGTTGGCTGGCGGAGAGGATTTCGGCCTTTTCGTCGATCCCACGCTCGATCTTTCGGTGACTTTCAGTGCTACGTTGTTGTTGGTGCTGTCCGGGCTTGTTGCGGGATACATTCCGGCGCGGCGGGCGGCCCGGCTTAAAACGGTGGATGCGCTCCGCTATAATAAGTGATGGCATGAGATGGTTTGATTTGGATCAGTGGAATGAGATCTGGGATACGATCGCCCGGAATCGCAAGCGCAGTATCATGACGGCTCTGGGCGTCTTCTGGGGGGTCTGCCTCTTCGTGGTGATGACGGGCGCAGGGCGGGCTTTGCAACACTCCGTCTCAAGCAATCTCGGCAACACCTCCGTCAATACCTCTTTTTTCTTTACCGATGTCACGAGCATTCCCTATCGCGGTATGCCGGCTCGCAGGTGGTGGGAGTTGGACAATGACGATATGGAGGCGGTCAGGAAGAAGGTTCCCGGGGTAAAATATGTGGCCGCTGTCAGTTGGGGCAATAGCCGGAAGTGCAGTTACGACGATCGGGAGTCCGATTGTGCATTGATGGGACAGACGCCCGATTACCAGCGTATTGCGCCGCAGGGAGTGCTGTTCGGCCGGTTTCTCAATGAGATCGATGAGCAGGAGCGGCGGAAAGTCTGTGTGATCGGTAAGCGGGTTTGGAGCAATCTGTTTCCCGGTGGGGAGAATCCCGTAGGGCGTCAGGTCTGGATGGACGGACTTTCCTTTACAGTGGTCGGTGTGCTTCGCAAAGACATGGAAATCTATCTTTTCGGAGATGTCGAGGAGAGTGTCGTCATCCCGAATTCGCTTCTCCAGCAGCTCTTCGGTCGCGGCAATCGGATCGGTGTGCTGGCGGTAACGGGAGAGCCGGGAAAAGAGATCGAAAAGTTGGAGGAGGAGTGCCGTCAGGTGATCTATGCCAACCACATGATTGCTCCGGCCGATACGAATGCGATATGGAGTTTCAATCTGGAGGATCAGGTCAAGCGGGTTCGCATGCTGCTTTGGGGGTTGAAGTTGCTCACCTGGATCGTAGGTATGGGAACGTTGCTGGCCGGAATTGTGGGCGTGAGCAACATCATGTTGGTTACCGTGCGGGAACGGACGCAGGAGATCGGCATTCGGCGGGCCCTCGGGGCGTCGCCGCGCACGATCGTGATGCAGATGCTCTCCGAGAGTTTCGTGCTGACGTTTTTGGCCGGAATCGTCGGCCTTACGGCGGGCGTGGCGCTTCTGTCGTTTGCCGAAACCGCGTTCGCCTCCTCGCCCGATTCGAACTTCTCCTGTCAGATTACCTTCGGACAGGGCATAACGGCCGCCTGCGTGGTGGTGATCGGCAGTTTGCTGGCCGGGATCATCCCGATGCTCCGGGCGCTTAAGATCAAGGCTGTGGATGCCATCCGTGAAGAGTAGGAATAGAACGAACTAAAAAAGATACGACCCGTATGAAAAAATTCATGAAAATCTTCTTTGCCTGCCTTTTCGTGGCGGCATTGGTGGGAACTTTCGTGTTCCTGTGGAACAAGACGCGTCCGAAGAAGATTGTCTATGCGATCGAGACGTCGGTACGCGATACGATCCGGCAATATGTGGTGGCCAATGGCAAGGTGGAGCCGCGCGATGAGGTGCTCATCAAACCGCAGATTTCGGGTATCATATCCGATGTGGCGTGCAATGCGGGCGACAAGGTGCGGCAGGGGCAGGTGATCGCTACCGTCAAGGTGATTCCCGAGATGGGAGCGCTCAACTCGGCCGAGTCGCGCGTATCGGTCGCACGGATTTCGCTCGATCAGGTTCGTCGGGAGTTCGATCGTGCCGATACCCTTTTCCGAAGCGGTGTGATCACCCGCGAAGAGTACGAACAGACGGAAACTTCCCTCCGAAAAGCCGAAGAGGAGCTGCGCAATGCACAGGATAACCTGGAGATCGTGCAGAATGGAGTCACCTCCCGCAATGCGGATCTCGGCAATACGCAGATCCGTTCGACGATCGAAGGTACGATTCTCGATATTCCGATCAAGGTGGGTAATTCGGTGATCCAGTCCAATACGTTCAACGACGGTACGACAATCGCTTCGGTGGCCGACCTCACGAAAATGCTTTTCCGAGGCAATGTCGATGAGACCGATGTGGGCAAACTGCACGAAGGAATGGAGGTGGAGCTGACCATCGGTGCCCTGCAGGGAGAGAAATTCCGGGCCCGGCTCGAGTACATTTCGCCCAAGGCCAAGGAGGAGAACGGGGTTGTGATGTTCGAGGTGAAGGCGGCGGTGGAGATGGATCGCGACATTTTCGTGCGGGCCGGTTACAGTGCGAATGCGAGTATTTGTGTGCAGAATCGCGAGGGCGTGATTACGATTCAGGAGAGTACGGTCTCGTTCGAAGAGTCCGAATCGTATGTTTACGTGCTGACGAGTCCGGAGGAGGCCGAGGAGCAGACTTTCGAGAAGCGTGCCGTGAAGTTGGGCCTTTCGGACGGCATCAAGGTAGAGGTGCTCGAGGGACTGGCTGAAGGCGAGAAGATTCGGGGCATCCAGCAACAGTTGTGACGGTAGCAAAACAGCGGAAATTATGGATCGGAAAATCATCATGACAACGCTCTGTGCACTGTTTCTTGTCGGAGGGACCTGTGCGCAGGAGCTCTCGCAGCCGTTTTCGCTCAAACAGTGCATAATCTATGCGCAGGAGCATAACATACAGATCCTTCGTCAACAGGAGGAGGTGCGGACGGCGGATATCAATGTCCTGCAGGCAAAACTGAACTACATCCCTTCGCTGAGTGCCGGTGTCGGGGCGAGCACTTCGTTCGGTCGTTCGCGTGACGAGAGTCAATACGCCGTGAATCCCAATACGACGGCTTTCAGTGCCAGTGGCTCGGTCGGTTTGAGTACGGAGCTGTTCGGCGGCTTGGAGAAGTATCACAGTCTGAAGCGGGCGGAACTCAATCTGCGTTCCACGTTGCTCGGGATCGAGAAGGCGAAAAACGATCTGGCTTTGAACGTGACGGCGGCCTATCTGGAGATTCTTTTTGCGGAGGAGCGGGTGAAGATCTCCGAGAATCAGGTTGCCACGTTGCGCGAACAACTCGCACGGACCTCCAAACTGGTCGAAGCCGGCAAAGCGACAGAGGGAGAGCGGTTGCAGCTCGAAGCCCAGCTGGCCGATGCGGAGAACGAACTCATCTCGTTGAAAGGCAGCCGTACGATGGCCTATTTCAACCTGTCGCAGCTGCTCGAGATCGACGATTATGAAAATTTCCGGATCGTGATTCCGGAGGCGCTCACCATCGGGAGCGGCCAACTGCCTTCGGCTGAAGAGATTATCGAACAGGCGCAATCCCTGCCTCAGATCGCCGATGCCCAAGTCAAGATGGAGATCGCCCGACGCAATCTCAGCATCGCCCGGGCCGCTTACTACCCGACATTGAGTCTTTCGGCCGGTTACGGTTCGTCGTATTATGAATTGCTGCAGCCGAAACCGGTCATGGGAACGGATCCTTTCTTTACCCAGTGGCGCGACAAGGGAAGCAGCTATTTTTCGCTCAATCTGAATATTCCGATATGGAATTCGCTGCGAACGCGCAATAACGTGCGGATGAACAAGGTGGCGCAGACCCAGGCCGAATTCGATCTGCAATTGGCCCGGAAACAGCTTCGGAAAGAGGTGCAGACAGCCTCTATCGATGTGACTACGGCCTATGAGGAGTATATTGCTTCGCAGAAAAACGTGGAGACCAACGAGGAGTCGTTCCGTCATGTCCAGCGGAAGTTCGATGCGGGAGCGGCCACCTCGGTCGACTACAACGTGGCGCTCGGTAACCTGGTCAAAGCACAGGGACGATTGGCACAGGCTCTCTTTCAATATGTGTTCAAGACCAAAATTCTCGACTTCTATATGGGCCGGGAGATTACGCTCGACTGATCGGGTACGAATATCAAACCGGAAGATGCAGGGCGTCCGCGAGTGGAATCGCCCTGCGTTTTTTTTGTAGGGAGTGGCTATTTTTTCCGGCGAAGTGCTTCGGGTAGAGCCAGGGAGATTCGGGTGGAGCTGAGTCCGGCCGCCACGAGGGAGAAACACCCGGCCACGATGAGCGCTATGTGGGTATTGCCTTCGGGCGAGAGGTGGAACAGCAGTGCAACCAATGCCGCTCCGGTGGTTTGCCCGATGAGGCGGGCTGTGGCCAACATGCCGCTTGCACTGCCGCTCCGTTCGGGCGGGGCGGAGGCGATGAGGATGCTGTTGTTGGGCGATTGGAAGAGGCCGAATCCCAATCCGCAGAGAACGAGTCGCCAGATGATGTTCCAGGGGGCAGGCTCGCCGGGGAGGAAGGCGAGCAGGAAGAGCCCGATCGACAGGATGAACAGCCCGACACCGCCCAATATGCCTGCATGCACCCGTTCGACGAGTATGCCGGCGACGGGGGCTACGATCATGATCACGGCGGGCCATGCCGTCAGGAGCAGTCCGGTACTTACTTCGTCGTAACCGAGTTGTCTTTGCAGGAAAAACGGCAGGGATACCATGGCAAGCATCTGGGCGATGAACGAACAGATGCTGGTCAGGATCGAGACGGAGAAGATCGGGATGCGCAGCAGGTCGAACGGCAGGATCGGGTAAGGCTTGCGGAGTTGTCCGTGGACGAAGAAGAATCCGACCGCAAGTGTGGCGGCTACTCCGACGGCGATCAATCGCGGGTCGAGTCCGTGTGAGAATCCCTCTATGGAGGCGATCAGCAGACCGAATACGAGTGCATTCATCGCGCCGTCGCGCCAGTCGAATTTTCGTTCGGTGTGTACCGGGTTATCCGGAAGGAAGCGCGAGCTGAGTAGGAGGGCGACGAGCCCGACGGGAATGTTCACGGCGAAGAGCCATGGCCAGGAGCCGATGGACAGAATGGCGGCGGCAATGGAGGGCCCGGCGACCGAAGAGACCGCCACGATGGTGGCATTGATTCCCATGCCGCGCCCCAGTTGGTTTTTGGGGTAGATGTTGCGGATGAGGGTGGTGTTGACACTGGTGATGGCCGCCGCTCCGAATCCCTGTATGACTCGGGTGAGAATCAGTTGTGTCAGTGTCCTGGACAGGGCGCATCCTACGGAGGAGAGGGTGAACAGGGCGAGCCCGATGAGGTAGACGTAACGATGGCCTACGACATCGCCCAGAGCGGAGAACGAAAGCAGCGAAACAACGATGGCGAGCTGGTAGGCGTTGACGATCCAAATCGAGTCGGCTGCCGAAATGCCGAGTTCATGGGCGATGGTAGGCAATGCCACGTTGATGATGGTCCCGTCGAGCACTGAGACCGATACGCCGAAAGCTACGGCCAGAATGGCCCAGATGCGTCGGGGCATCGGAAGTCCGTTCCAATCGGTCGAAACCGTAGCTGCAGATTCTGTTCCTCTCTTTTGCATCGTGCCGTATGTTCTCTTCCGGGAGAGCAGAAAACCTACAAAGGTACCTCTTCCTGGAAGATTTTCCCATCTCCTGGCGGATTTTTCCGTAAAATTTTTCAACAGAAATGCGCTTTTCTTGAAAAGTTTTCTTAAAAATTTTTAATAATTCCGCGGGGATGTTATCTTTGCAGATGACGCTATAGGAGTTTTTTTTCGTCGCTCGGGAACAGATCTTGCTTGAGAAGGTTCTGCTTTCCTCGCTGAGGAGGATGTGTCGACGGGCGGTCGGAATCGATGAAAAAAGAGAGGTTATTATGGTAAAGATTACGAAGAAAGAGGCTCTTCGCTACCATGCGGAGGGAAAACCGGGAAAAATAGAGGTCATTCCGACCAAACCCTACAGTACGCAGGTCGATCTTTCGTTGGCCTACTCGCCCGGAGTGGCGGAACCGTGCCTGGAGATCGAGAAAAATCCCATGGATGCCTATAAATATACCGCCAAAGGAAATCTGGTGGCCGTGATTTCCAACGGCACGGCGGTGTTGGGACTCGGCGATATAGGCTCTCTGGCCGGAAAACCGGTGATGGAGGGCAAAGGATTGCTTTTCAAGATATTTGCCGGTATCGATGTGTTCGATATCGAAGTCGATGAAAAGGACCCCGACCGTTTTATCCAGACCGTGAAGGCGATCGCACCCACTTTCGGAGGAATCAACCTGGAGGACATCAAGGCTCCCGAGTGTTTCGAGATCGAACGCAGACTCAAGGAGGAGCTCGATATACCGGTCATGCACGACGACCAGCACGGTACGGCGATCATCTGTGCAGCCGGTTTGCTCAATGCGCTGGAGATCGCCGGCAAGAAGATCGAGAATGTGCGGATCGTGGTGAACGGCGCAGGAGCTTCGGCCATCTCGTGCATCCGCCTGTGTGTTCTGCTGGGGGCCAGGAAAGAGAATATCGTCATGTGCGACAGCAAGGGGGTGATCTCCGCTTCGCGTACCGATCTGAACCCCATGAAGCGTGAATTCGCTACGACGGTGCCCTTCAAGACACTCGGTGAGGCTATCGTCGGTGCCGATGTATTCTTCGGTTTGTCGGTGGCCGATGTGTTGACGCAGGAGATGGTGCGTTCGATGAATGCGAACCCGATCGTCTTTGCCTTGGCCAACCCGAATCCGGAGATCTCCTACGAAAACGCCATGGCTTCGCGCGACGATCTTATCTTCGCAACCGGTCGTTCGGACTATCCCAATCAGATCAATAACGTGCTCGGGTTCCCTTACATCTTCCGGGGTGCGCTCGATACGCATGCCACCGCCATCAACGAGGAGATGAAACTGGCCGCCGTCCATGCGATCGCCGCATTGGCCAAGGAGCCTGTTCCCGATGTGGTGAATGCCGCCTACAAATTGAAACGGACCACGTTCGGTCGTGACTATATTCTACCCAAGGCGCTCGATCCGCGTCTCTTGACGGAGGTGTCGTGTGCCGTGGCCCGGGCTGCGATCGAGACGGGTGTGGCCCGTAAGAAGATAACCGACTGGACCGCCTATCGGGCCCGTTTGCGTGAGATGATGGGTTACGACAACAAGTTGCTCCGCTCGTTCACCGACATGGCGAAGGCTTCGCCCAAACGGGTGGTATTTGCCGAGGCCAACCACATGAACATGTTGCGGGCTGCGGTTCAGGCGAAGGCCGAGGGGATCTGTTTCCCGATCCTGTTGGGCAACGAGGAGCGTTTTGCCAAACTGGCCGCTCGGGAGAACATCAGCCTCGACGGAATCGAAATCGTCAATCTGCGTCACGACCGTGAGACGGAGCGTCGTCATCGTTATGCACGTATTCTGGCCGAGAAACGCGAACGCGAAGGGGTTACCTATGCCGAGGCGCGCGAGATCATGTTCGACCGCAATGCCTTCGGCATGATGATGGTCGCTACGGGCGATGCCGATGCTTTTGTGACGGGCGTTTACAGCCGCTATTCGGAGGTGACGCGTTTGGCCGAGCAGATCATCGGAATTCGTCCGACTTATCGCCATTTTGGCGCGATGAATATCGTTACCTGCAAGAAGGGGACCTTCTTCCTGGCCGATACGCTCATCAATCGCCATCCTTCGACCGATGTGTTGATCGATATCGCAAGGCTGACCCACGATGCCGTGAAGTTTTTCGCTCACGAGCCGGTGATGGCCATGCTTTCCTACTCCAATTTCGGTTCGGACAATGTTGGCAGCCCGCAGACCGTGCACGATGCGGTGAGCTATCTCCATGAACACTATCCCGACATGGTGGTCGACGGGGAGATGCAGGTTAATTTTGCCCTCGACAGGCAGTTGCGCGATGAAACCTATCCGTTCAACCGGCTGAAAGATCTCGACGTGAACGCGCTCATATTCCCCAACCTCAGTTCGGCCAACAGCGCCTATAAGCTGCTCGACGAGATGGGTGTGACGCAGACGATCGGCCCCATCCAGATGGGCCTCAACAAGCCGGTACACTTCACCGACCTGGCCAGCTCCACACGCGACATCGTCAATCTGACGACGGTTGCCGTGGTGGATGCCATCGTGCAGGAGCAGTTGGACAACCGGTAGGCGGATCGTCATTCCCGATCGGGTTTCGCAGCTGCTGTCAGCGATGGATGTCGGGACCGGCATGGACCGGCACGACGGGGAATCATACCGGATGCACGAGCGTTCCGATCGGACCTCGTAAGAGTCCCGAAAGGGTGCGGCAGTCCCCTAAAAGATCCTGTGCATGAGGGGTCTCCGAGGGGTCGGATTCGAAACGCGATCGAAAAAATAAGATTTTATCGCTGCAGGTCCAATCATGGCATGTGATTGGACCTGTATTTTTTTGTTCGGATAATTTTTCCTTAATTTGAAGAAGAAAACAATCATACTGAATCGTCATGAAAAATAAGCGACTGCTGTTCCTTTTGGGAGTGATCATTTCGGGATTGTTCATTACGTCGTGTGGAGTCCGTCCACCCAAACATGCCCCGGCACCTCCTCCGCCCGTGCATCGTTATCACAAGCCGCCTCGGGATAAAAAGACTCCTCCGCCTCCGCCGAAGCGTCACAAGCGGCGTCCGCCGCGGGGAAGAGCGGAGGTGGTTCCACCTCGTCCCATACTGCCCGGTCCCGTTGCTCCGGCAGAATCGCTTTGACCGGCGTCATTGCGGTCGATAGATCCGCTGCTGTTCGTATCACCGGTGCATTCTCCAGTGCCTGCGGGGCTCGTGTTGCCCACACCGCCTCAGTCTGCAGAACCGACACCTCCTGCACCGCCGGGACTATCGCTTGCACCTGCACCTGCGGAGTCCGTGTGGCTGAATATCATCCCGGACCGTTGAATCTGTTCCGTTCCTGCCGACGATACTCTCTCGAGCACTTGCGAAGCTTGTGTCGTCGGCATTGTCCCGGACGGCAGAACCGGTTTGTTTGTCATTGCGCATGCGCTGTTTACTCAAGGGTGCGAGAATCTGTAAACGGGGTAGATGAAACCTTAATTTGGGTATGAAATAATCGGACTCTCCGACCTACTTTTGTATAGCTATACGAAGAAATAATGCTATGAAACCTGGATTTTTACTCTTGACAATCCTTCTGCCGATGTTTATGGCTTGTGGTGGCAGCGGTGATCGGGGAACCGAAAGAGCGCTCCGTGTTGTTGGAGATGGAGGAGAAAAGGTTAAATTTAAAGAGAATATGGAGACAAATCTGAATCTGACTCAGCAATGGGACAAAGTATTTCCTCAAAGCGACAAGGTAGATCATTGTAAAGTAACTTTTCGAAATCGTTATGGTATTACGCTCGCGGCCGATTTGTACGTTCCGAAGACGAAGCACGGGAAATTACCCGCTTTGGCCGTATGCGGGCCTTTTGGCGCGGTGAAGGAGCAGTCGTCGGGGCTCTATGCGCAGACAATGGCCGAACGGGGATTTCTCACCTTGGCTTTCGATCCCTCTTTTACGGGAGAAAGCGGCGGGGAACCTCGTTTTGTGGCCTCTCCGGATATCAATACCGAGGATTTTTGTGCAGCGGTCGATTATCTTTCTACGCGTGACGATGTGGATCCGGAACGGATCGGTATCATCGGGATATGTGGCTGGGGCGGATTGGCGATCAATGCCGCAGCCATCGATACCCGTATCAAGGCGACGGTAGCCTCGACCATGTACGACATGAGCCGGGTCAGTGCCAATGGCTATTTCGATTCGATGGATGCCGATGCCCGCTATGAATTGCGCAAGCAACTCAATGCCCAGCGAACGGAAGATTACAAAAACGGCTCTTATGCACGGGCCGGGGGAGTGGTGGATCCGCTTCCGGAGGATGCTCCGCAGTTCGTAAAGGATTACTACGACTACTATAAGACCGAACGTGGATACCATCCCCGTTCGCTCAATTCGAACGACGGTTGGAATAAGACTTCGGCTCTCTCCTTCATCAACATGCCGATCCTGTCTTACAGTGCGGAGATCCGGAATGCCGTACTTCTGATCCATGGCGAGAAGGCCCATTCCCGCTATTTTAGTGAGGATGCCTTCAAACAACTGACGGGCGATAATAAAGAGTTGCTAATTATTCCGGGAGCGAATCATGTGGATCTCTACGACCGCATGGATGTGATCCCCTTCGATAAACTGGAATCGTTCTTCTCTCACTACCTGAAATAGTACGTCGGAGATCGCACAAGTCCCCCCCCCCTCTCTTTCGGGCGATTTGGCTTGCAGGTTCCTAATTCAAAAGAGAAAGAGATGATTACATTGGAAGAGTTTTTGCGCATCGTTCGGAAACGGGAACTGCTGAATACGGAGGAGGTCATGCAGTTTATGAACGAACAGAGCGATGAGGCTCGACGTATTACGTTCGAGTTGAACGGGAAGTATCATACGCAGGAAGAGGTTCGGGCGCTGCTTTCGCGACTCTTCGGACGGAAAGTCGATGATTCGGTGCGTCTTTTCCCTCCGTTTTATACCGATTTCGGAAAGAATATCCATGTCGGGAGGAACGTTTTTATCAATGCCGGGTGCCATTTTCAGGATCATGGTGGAGTTACCCTCGGAGAGGGTTGCCAGATAGGTCACAATGTAGTTTTTGCAACGCTCAATCACGGCCTTGATCCTGCTGTGAGGCGGGTGACCTATCCTGCCCCCATTGTTCTCGGTTGCAACGTTTGGGTGGGATCGAATGCAACCATTCTGCAAGGGGTCACAATCGGTGATAATGCGGTGGTCGCAGCCGGAGCCGTCGTGACGAAAGATGTCGAGCCGGATACGGTCGTCGGAGGAGTTCCCGCAAAGTTCATCAAAAAGATCGGGTGAGTGTCGTGCGCATGAGCGGGAGGTTTTTGCAGTGAGCGTAGGCTGGCGGACGAGACCTGGATCGCCTTGCAGTCTGTTTGCATTTCAAACCCGACGTTTTTGTCGGGAAAAGAATCGTCTATTGAGAGCGGATTCGTTATCTTTGCAGGATTATGATCGTTCAATTCCGTTATGAATAGACTCTTTTGCGGCATATCGCTGTTCGTTGCTCTCTGTTCCGCAGTTTCGTTGTCCGCACACTCCTGCGACTCGATGGTGCGCCCGCTTTTTCTTCGTGAGGGCGATACGGTGGCCGTCGTCTCCATCTCTTCGAAATTGCCCAAGAAGGTGGACCGACAGTTCATTCGACGTCTGGAGTCGTGGGGACTTACGGTGCAGCTCGGAGAGCATCTTTTTTGCCGGGATACGGGGTGGTTCGCCACTACGGATTGCAACCGGGCGGCCGATCTGCAGCGGGCGATCGATGATCCGTCGGTGAAGGCGGTGTTGTTCTGCCGGGGCGGCTATGGGGCCATTCGGACACTCGATTATCTCTGTTTGGATTCGTTGCGCCGGCATCCCAAATGGTTCGTCGGATTCAGCGACCTGACCGTCATGCATTATGCCTTGTTGAAACGGGGAATCGAGTCGATCCACGGGGCGATGCCGCTCGAATTTCTCTCCGATACGACGGTAACCGACAGTTCGGCCCTTTCGTTGCGAGAGGCCCTTTGGGGACGGTTGGAAAGCTATTGGATTCCGCCCCATCCGTTGAATCGTGTGGGTTGTGCTCGGGGACGATTGGTCGGAGGCAATCTTTCGCTCGTGGAGGCGGTGAACGGTACGGATATCGACGATCCGCTCGAAACACCTTCCATCCTCTTTATCGAGGAGGTGGGCGAGTCGATCTACCGCATCGACCGGATGCTTCAGACGCTGTTGCGAAGTGGAAAATTGAACCGGGTGAAGGCGTTCGTCGTGGGCCATTTTACCCGTACGATGCATGAGAAAGAGTGGGGCCAGCAGGTTTATGAGTTGATTGCAGCGTATGCCGATCGGCTCGGCGTGCCGGTGCTTTTCGGATTTCCCGCGGGTCATAGCTATCCCAATTACAGCCTCTATATGGGTCGGGAGATTCTGCTTTCGGTCACCCCGGAGGGTGGATTGCTCGAGTTTTTATAGCCTGTAGCTTTTTTGTGCGGCGAAGATCGGGCGTTTGTCGCAATGGTCCGGCTCGACGGAGAAAGAGGGGCTGATTTCTCGGACGGAGTTTGTGAAAATTCGGTTGGGAATAGCTATCTTTACTTGATCATTCAAATTGACAGGAGAAATGAAAGTTCTTTTGATTAACGGAAGTCCCCGGAAGGAGGGCAATACCCATTTGGCCCTGACGGAGATCGCCGGGACGTTGAATCGTTGCGGAGTGGAGACCGATATGGTTTCCATCGGGACTCAGCCGGTGAGAGGCTGTATCGCATGCGGAAAATGCCGGACGCTCGGACGGTGCGTTTTCCGGGATGCATTGTACGATACGGTGTGCGAACGGCTGAAGGAGGCCGACGGACTCATTGTGGGTTCGCCCGTCTATTTTGCCGGTCCGAACGGATCGTTGTGTGCGCTGCTCGATCGGGTGTTCTATTCCTGTGCGGCGTTGTTGAAGCACAAGCCGGCTGCGGCGGTTGCGGTGTGCCGTCGGGGCGGAGCCAGCGCTACCTACGACAGACTGAATAAATATTTTACCATCAACAGCATGCCGGTCGTTTCGTCCCAGTATTGGAACAGTGTCCATGGAGCTGCGCCGGGAGAGGCTTCGCAAGATGCGGAGGGGTTGCAGACCATGCGGACGCTCGCAAGGAATATGGCTTGGGTCCTGAAAAATCTGAAAAATGGAGGGGAACCGATTCCCGAGGCTGAAGCGCCGGTCAAGACCAATTTCGTCCGTTGATTTTTGCCGGGCTTTCATCCGTTTTCGTATGTGGAGAGGCTTGTGTCTGACTGCTGACGAACGGTCGGGCAGCCAGTTAGGGAGAAGATCGATTCGATGGTAACCCTCCGGCATGTTTGTAGTGAGAAGGTAGAAGTGGATTGGACCGAAAAGCCTGCATAAAAAGATGGCGCCTTTCGTTTTTGCGAAAGGCGCCGTTGGTTGTGGGACCTCCAGGAATTGAACGGTCAATAAAATAAACCTAACGTCAGATAAGTTTTTCGCTATGTTCTGTGTCTTATTCCTGTGCCAGAATCGGATTCGGATTAAGATACACGATTGCGGCGTATAATAGACCTTACGTTTCAGCAGTTCGGCACTCTTTTTTACAACATTCGTATCGAAGGTGGCATGTGACAACTGGCCTTACCTTGGAGCTTTGGGGCTGTTTGAAAAAACGGTTCAAGGACAAATAAACTCCAATCATGGAGGAGACATTCATATTTGTCCAACCTTTATCGTATTTGTTATAACACGACATAAACATCGTCCCGGATTGAAAAATCATTCCGGCACATAAATTATCTCGCCGTTTTCGAGTTCGTAGGCTATGCCGACTTTGCGGCCGCGTTTGCCGCTTTGCGAATTCTGATCCTCCGAGGGGGTGTAGCGGTTGATCTGCTCTCCCTCTTTGGTGATGATCTCCATGTTCTCCTTGCCGGGGTTCTTCACCATTGTGAAATCCTCCTGGCTGAACATCTCGGTCATGTTGTACCGGCTCACCAATGCCACCATCAGCGCCACAGCGAAAACCATCGCCACATCGAACAGATTGCTTACGACACTCATCGGGTCATTCTCTTCGTCGCGTTTCAGTAAATTGCGTCTCATTGCTTCTCGGTTTGTGCATTCAACAACTCCGCTACAAACTCCAGGTTGGACAGATCCTTCAGATACCAGCGTTGCTTGACCTGCTGAGTGATGAAGCCGATCGCCGCGGCAAACAGTCCCACGACTGTCGTGGCAAAGGCCACTTGCATGTTGTAGGCCATTGAGGCGATGTCTCCCGTCGAGAGCCCTACCAGTGCCGGACCCATTGGAATGAGCGTACCCATCAGCCCGAGCATGGGACCCATCTTGGAAAGCGTTTTCGAGGTGGCAAGGTCGCGGTCGGCCTCGATCTCGAAATCGGCAAGCAGCCGCTGGCGAAGGGGAGCATTGTTGCGGGCTTCGAGCAGGCGGTTCAGGTAGACCACCACCAGTGACGGATTCTTTTTGGGAAGGCGCTCGGCAAGCGTGACAACCGTCTGCGGAGTGAGACCTTCCAATTCGCGCCCGATGAGCAAGGCCGTGCGGCGGATGGCGAGATACTGCCCGAAGAAGCTGCCGATCAGCAGCAGCGAGCGTCCGAAGAAAAAGATCAGTAGAACGATGACCGGCACGAGCAGACCGGTCGAGATCCAATAGAGGATGTCGGAAATGTAATTCATGGTTTTATTTCTGTTTTTTATTCATGCGTTTCTGTTTGATTCGGAAAACCGCCACGCCAAGCAGCAATCCCGCCGCAACAAAGGACATCACACCGCCCATTGCTGGCCAGTCGACTGACGTGACTCCGGCAACGGCCGTACGGCCGTTGACCGTGGCGATAATTCCCAGAAGGGCAATCAGTGCATTGGCAAGGAAAAGTAGTTCGAGGCGGATCTCCTTTTCGGGCAAGAGGTGCTTCAACGCCCAACGCCCCAGAGGGATCACGATAGCCACAATTGCGGCCAGCGACCAGGCAACCAGCGGGAAAGAGGTGCCGGGCAGGGCGAAAATGGCGGCGACCAGCAGGCTGAACAACACCGGGAAGACGAGCAACCCCGGGAACCAGCGCAGCAGGCGGTAGATCCAAACGACGGAGGGTTTTACGCGCTCCGCCGTGTGGATGTATGCCGCAACGACACAGAAGGTCATCTGCAAAGCGACTTCCAGTGTGAGGAGGACCGCCAGGTCGAGCATCAGCGCGGAGTCGGCGAGCCAGTCCGTAATCTGGTTTTTCGACTGCTCGATGGCCCAGGGCCACGCCAGTCCGACGAACAGGGCACAGACTACGGCTGAAAGAGCCACAAAGAAGGGTTTGCGCCAAGTCTGCTTCAACAGGTAGTTGAAGCAGACCACGATCATCATGACCAATACGACGGTTTCCATCAGGCCTCCATCTTTTTGCGCCGGCGGCGCACCACGTAGACCAGTGCTCCGATGATGCCGATCACCAGCACGGCGACAACAGTATTGCTAACCAGCGTGGTCGTGCGGTCGGAGGAGGCGAGTTCCTCGCGTTTGAGCACCGTGCCATTCTTTGCGTCGAGCGAAGCCTCGCGGACCTCGCGGATTTGCCGCTGGTAGTTGCTGGCAGCCTCCGGCGAACTCTTCGAGGCGATGAAATCGCGCAGTTTGGCGTTGTCGCATACGAATCCCGAGCAGGAGGGACCGTGCGTGTCGACCAGTTCGGTGTGGAGGGCGGCGAGTGTTGCGAGTTGCTCGTTCGAGGCCTGCCACATTCCTTTGCGAGCGGACTCCAGCATTACGGCCGAGATCTCTTCCAGCGCTGCGGGATTTTGTCGTTCGAAATAGCCGCGGAGATCCATGCCGAACTTGTCCTGTACGTAGACATCGTAGATTTCGTCCCAGAGCTCGTTGTCCACCACATCGGGCTTCATAACATTCCAGCCGTAAGTGTTCTGCACTACTTCGGCAAATCCGTTGGCGGCACTCGCTCCGCCCTGCATCTTCTCGCGGATATAGTTCGGATTGAAGATCGTCGTGCGGCTCTCCACGCCGATCGCCTCCTTGAGCTCCTGCATCCGCACGCGGTTACGGTTGCGATAGTCGCTCAAATAGGCGTCGGGCTCCCGGCCCGTGACGTTGCGCACGGCGAGGTTCATGCCGCCCATGAATTCGTAGACGTGGTCGAGGCTCAGCGCACCCCATGTATTGCTCTGGCGGGGTTGCACGACAGCATCCGTGTTGGTCAGCGCCGCTTCGAGGGCATATTGCTGCACCTGTTCCCAAGCCTGTTCGCTGCCGTAGTAGGCCCCCATGTTCTGCAGGTAAACTGCAGCGATCTCCGAGGAGTTCTCCCAACGGTCGCCGCTCTGCACCATGCCGGTAATCCCTGTGCCGTAGTTGCCGTTGACGCCGCCGAAGATCCGGTGAGTCGAGATCTCGCGCGCCTCTCGCGGTGAAAGTCCCTTGTCGATAAGCGTCTGCTCAGCATCGACGACGCCCCTGGCCACGAAATTCTCATAGCTATCGTCCTTCGCTGCCGCAGCCATCTCGACGGCCCGCGAGATGAGGAACAGTCGCGATGCCGCCAGATCGCGCAGCTGCCCGCTGGTCTGGACGACGACGTCAATGCGCGGACGTCCCAACTCCTCGGAGGGAATAAGCCGCAGGTCGCTCACCCGGCCGAAAACATCACGGACGGGCTCGACGCCCAGCATGTAGAGCACTTGCGCGAGGGTTGCTCCTTCTGTCTCAATAAATTCGCCGCTCCAAAGCGTGTAGCTCACTTTGCGGGGCAGTGAATCGTGGTGACGTTCGCGGTACATGCGGATGGTCTCGTCTGCCAGCTCCCGGCCTCGCTCCCAGGCTTGTTCACTCGGCGTCGCCTCGGCATTCACAGCGTAAAGGTTGCGGCCCGTGGGCAGCGTATTGGGGTTGGCGATCGGATCACCGCCAGGCGAAGGGATCGTATAGCCGCCGTTCAGGGCATTGACGAACGACGAGAGTTCCGTTTCGGGGCTCTGCTCCAACGCCCGCCGGTAGTTGCCGACGTTGCGGATTGTGCGTTCGAGCTCGGTCACTACCCGGGCAAATTCGCGCTCTTCTTTCGAATACTCTTTTCCAAGGCCCATCATGGCGGCCATCGCATCGGCCGGCATGGCTGCGGGTTTCGTCTCGGCCTGTCCGGTGTTTGCGGGCCGTTTGCCGATCTTGGGAATCCACGAAGGGTGTTTCGATACGCCCTTACCCGACTTGGAAATGCCGGCCGGATGCTGCATTGGTGCACCCGAAGAGGCCATCGCCATCATCCGCGCCATCAGGTCCTGCGGAGCGGAAAGCGCCTGCTGGATTTCACGGGCCTTCTTCAATTCCGCGGGCGAGATACCCGCCGTCGAACAAATGAAGGCATCGGTCGGCTGTTGTGCCCCGCTCAGAAGACGTCCGACCAGTTCGCGGGCCGGTTCGAGGTAGCGGCGCGTAAAGAGTGTACGGTGTTTTTCGAGGTCGGCGCTGGCCCGGCCGCGGAACCGGTCGAGTGCCAGAAACGAATAGGCGATCGGCTCTGTGGTCATGGCAAAGACGCTGCTGCGGATGCGTTTCGGCGAGTAGGGGAGTCCCATCGTATAGAGTTCGCCGGTGATCTTCTCCGCGGCAAGTTCCTCTGCAAAGGACTCGATGCGGGCGATCTCCGTCTCGGTATAGGGTTTGGTCAGCAGTGAATCGAACCGCAGTTCACGGTGGATGCCTAACTTGACAGTCAGTCGCTTGACGCGCAGTGCCGCGGCTCGCGTATCGGGCTGTCCGTCGGCGTAGAGCAGGTCGTTGTAGGCTTGGATCGCCGTGTTTAGCTCGCGGTAGATGCCCCGCACGCCGCTCTCCATGAAGGGAGGCGTCAGGTACGATTGCAGGGTGGCATAGGCGCGGCGCTTGGCGATGATCCCCTCACCGACATTGCCGATCGAGTAGACGTAGAGGTGCGGCGTTGGGCCCACCAGTACATCGGGCCAGTCGCTGTCGCACAAGGCCACTTGTTTGCGGGGCGTGAATTCCAGGCTGCCGTGCGTGCCGAAATGGACGATGGCATCAGCACGGAAAGCGTAGCGGGCCCAGAGATAGGAGGCGATGTAGGCGTGCGGTGGTGCTGCATCGGTGCCGTGGACGATGGCAAAGTCATCATCGCCCGCCCCAGCAGCAAGCTGCGGTAGCAGCACGACGTTGCCCAGCTCGATGCGCGGCAGCGCCAGCCGCCCCTCGCCGTCGGAGAGATAATGCCCCGGGAACTCGCCGTCGAGCGCCACGACGTCGGACATCAGCTCCGGATGGAGCGCCTCGGAAGTCCAGTCGGCATACTCCTCGGAGGAGATGAGTGCCGGTTGGCCGTTTTTCAGAAATTCGGCCTTGGCACCGTGGGCATAGGCGTTGAACAGGGCACCCTGCCGCTGGATGAGTGCCGCCAGTGCTTCGGGCGTCGCGGGGAGATGCTCCACACGGTAGCCCTCGCTGCGGAGCCGCACGAGCAGGTTGTAGAGCGAAGGCACGACCTCCATCCCGGAGGCCGTCAGGGCATTCTGTCCCGGACCCTTGTAGTAATAGATCGCTATGCGTTTCTCGCTGTTGGGTTTGCGTTGCAGGGCAATATGGCGGTTCACCGTCTCGACAAACCGTTCCAGCCGTTCGGGAATGGCATGAACCTGTTGCAGCCCTTCGTCGTCGAGGCGATGTCCGAAGAGCACCTGGGGCCGGATCGCACCGTCGATCTCGGGCATCACGACACTCTGCGACAGAAATCCGCCGTTCATGCCCATCTTGTCGGCCTCCCATTCGTCGACCAACCGATTTACGTTGAGCGGAGAAAAGAGCGGAATGTTTCGCCGGGTCAGGTACTCCACGATGGCATCGCCCAAGCGTCCGTGGGCCATGTTGATGACGGCCGACGGGCGGATCGAGTCGGCCTGCCCGTTCTGAATTGCGGCCGACAGGTTGCGGAGAGGATAAACCATGTTACCGGTTTCCTCCAGCTTGGCAACCAGTTCGGTCGGCTCGCCCATCTGGCCCGTCACAATTACCCGCGGGGCATCCAGTTTCAGCAGACCGTGCCGCGACAAGAAGGTCTCGTAAGCCTCCACGTTGTTGAAATCCAGCTCTTCCGCCTCGGGATCCGAGGGATCGGCATGGTAGAACTGTTTCAAGTCACGTACCACAGGCGGTTCGGGCTCGTCCGTGTCAAATCGCTTGCCGTCGACTATGCGGCGAAGGGTGACGAGCAGGTTGCGGTAATTCTTCCGGCCGCCGCCGCTGAGGTAGCCCTTGACGGCCGCCAGCGTCGCGGAGTCCGCCGAGACGATCTCGTTGGCGGGGTTGGTCGCCATGGTCGTGATGACGACAAGCCCCCGGTCCGCGGCATGTTGGAGAACGGCCCGTTCGTCGGCCGTGATACGGAGGCCCATGCCGTTCATCAGCACCACGTCATAACGCCCCAATCGGCCGAATTCCGATGGTTCGACCGAGGCAAGGCGGATCCGCGCATGGTCATTGGCCCGGGCGATCTGGCCGAGCGTCGTAGCCTGGTAATTTACAAAAGCGATGCGTGTAGCCGAGAACCAACGGTTCCACGCCACAACGCCCAATACGACGGCAAGCAGGAGCACGCCGGCCCAGATCATTGGTATCTTATGTTTCATTTTTTATTTATTCTTGAAAAATTGTTCAATATTCAGCGAAAGGCCCACCGAGCAGGTCGTACCGATGGTCGTGGGCGAATTGCTGTAATAGTAATCAGGGCGATAGTTGAAAAGGTTGTCCACAGCCAGCGTGAGGTCCATTCCACGCCACAGATGCTGCGTGAGGCTCAGTTTCCAGATCGTATAGCCCGGATAGGTCTGCCGCACGGTTTCCTCGTAGGAGGTCACCTCGGTATAAACGTCGCACGTGACGCGCGACAGCCAGCGTCCCGACAGCGACACATTCAGACCGTAGTTCTTCCACTGCTTGTTATACGCTAGGCGCGCCGTGGCCGCATGGGGCCGGGTCGAGGAGAGCAGGGGCTGCCCCCGCTTGATCATCTCACGCGTGTAGGCATACGACACGCGCCACGAGATGCCGCATGCATATCGTCCCGACGCATTGGCTTCGGCTCCAGCCACCTGTAACGGTGACATGGTCGTATAGATCTGCCCTTCAAGTTCCTGGATCCAGACCGTGGTGATACGGTTGTCCACCAGATTGTAAAATCCCGTCACGGTGAAATTGTGCTGTCCTTTCAGATACTCGGCCGAGAGTGAAAAGTTGTGGCTCGACTCGGCTTTCAGTTCCGGGTTTCCGTAGATCATGAAGATGTTGCCCATGTAAAAGTCCATGTACATCTCCTTGAGGGTCGGGGCGCGGAATCCGCCTGCGTATGATGCTCGAAGCGAACAGTTTGCAACCTTATACATCACGCCGAGTTTCGGAGAAAGATGCGAGAGGTTTGCCGCCGAAAAATGGTCGAAACGCAGGCCCGCAATGAGGTTGAATCTCCGGTGCGGATTCCAATCGAATTGTGCGAAGGCGTCGGCCGTATGCTGCGTATGGCTGCCGTTGTCCGTAAACTGGTAGGACATCAGGTAGTCACGCAGGTAGTCGCCGCCGACGGTGAGGATGTGTTTCCCGGAGAAGGTATGGTTGTAGAGCGTGCGCAGGGTGTGTTGCACGTTGCTGTAGTCGCGCACGTCGCGCGACGTGGGGACCAGGTAGTCGCTCTTGTCGTACTGGTCGAAGGCATAGGAGAGCTCCAGATCATCGGACTGCGTAATCGCCCAGTTGCCCTTCAGCCCGCCCGAGAAGCTGCGGTAACGGTCCCGGATGCTCTCCGAAGCATCCCGCTCCCGGAAGAAATAACCGGCCCGGGCCGTGAAGCGCAACCCCTCGGCTGCCGTGACGATGAGCCGCTCCTTGACGTTGAACGATGAATTGCCGTAGATGGTGCTGTAATCGCCGACCTCTGCGTTGTCGGTGCCTTTAGAGAGGTCTATGGCGTCGATCGAAGTGTACTGTACGTTGGTCATCGAGTTGAACCGGCCCTGATTGAACCCGACCGAACCGCCGTAACGCTGCTCGTTGTGAGCGCCGTAACGGCCGTTCAGGTTGATCGACCACGGTTCCCGGGATTCACGGCTGATGATGTTCACCACACCTCCGATGGCATTCGATCCGTAGAGCGACGAAACGGCTCCCTTGACGATCTCGATGCGCCCGACGTTGTCCATGTTCAGACGGCTGTAATCGACGTTGTCGAGCGTTTCGCCCGCCAGCCGCTCGCCGTCGACGAGAAACAGCACCGAATTGCCGCCGAATCCCGACATATTGAGCGACACCTGCTGGTTCATCGAATAGGAGAACTCGATGCCCGGCAACTCGCTTTGCAGCAGATCGCCGACATGCGTCGCATCGACCTGTTTGATATCGGCTTCGGAGATGACACGGGTGACGATCGGGACATCTTTCAACAGTTTTGGGGTGCGTGTAGCCGTCACCACCACCTGATCCAGCATTGTGGAGCGCTCTGCAAGCCGAAAATTCAAGGGTCCGGATTGATCGGCAGCAATCTTTTCGCTGACCGATTCGTACCCAACAAACGAGGCACAAAGCGTATAGGTGTTTTTGTCCGGAAGTTCAATCTTATAGCGCCCCTCCGTGTCGGCAACGGCACCAAGCGTAGGTAGTTCCTTTACGGTAACGGTCGCTCCGACGAGCGGCCGGCCCGCAGCATCCGAAACAGTGCCGGATATCTTGTATTGAGCCTGCGTCTGCAGCGTAAACAGCAATCCGAAAAGAGATAGTACCAGTTGTTTCATCCTTATTCAACGGGATAGAGGTAGTCAATGGTCATATAACCCTTTATGGCTGCATCGTTCATGAAGTTTGTCAGTCGCAGGGCCGCATAGGTGCCGTTGTTCAGACGGAGCAAGTAGATCTTTCCCGAAAGAGTGTATACAGGTGGCATGGTCGAGGTATTGACATCAAGCCATCGCGAAAGGCACGGGTTCCAGTAATCTTCGGCGTAAAGAATCACCCCGTCCATCATCTGCGACATGTCGACCGTAATACGGTCTGTAGTCCATTCATCAGCAATCCACTGCTCCTCAGAGACAATTCCGAGAGCCGGAAGATCATCGAATACACTTGCAGAACTCTCCCAGACTTCCGCCCCATTGGTCTTGGTATCGTAACGGTGTATGGCGAAGTCCCACGTTTCGGGGGCAGCGTCACCTACTGGCGTTGTCGTCACCCGTTTGCCTTGTAAGTCGATATAATGCCATTCGGTGTAATCCGTAGCATCGATGTAGATGCGTCCCCTTCGGGTCTTTTCATCGACAACGATAAAGCCGTATTCGTTTCCGGTCTCAGACGTGGGCATGTCATAGATATCTTCGAAGATGCCGTTGCAGGCCGGGAGCGACAACAGCAGTGTCGCTCCCGACAAGAATAGCCCAGCTTGTTTGCAGTTCATGGCCAATCTCGCTTTTTCGTAGAGTTACTCTTCTTCCGTGGCGGGAGCTGTTCCCGGCAGCAGTGTGATGGTCAGTCCGCCCATGACGGCCGGTACGTTGAATGCGATCGAAAAGTTGTCCTTGGCGGCATTGGTCCGACCGCTCAACGTGAATTCGTAGTTGCTTGGCGATCCGCCCATTCCCATGGCCACGCTGCCGCTGCCCGTGAAGAGATACTCTTCGCCCTCCTTAGCTACGATGGCCGACTCAACGGTAAAGGTTCCCCACGCGGCGGACTCGAAGACTGCCTTCAGTGTTCCGTCACCATTGGCCGTCAACGACACACTTTCATCATCCGTATAACGATCCTGGAACATCGCACAGTCGGCTTCCGTATAGCCCTTGTACGTGCCGGCCAGCAGCAGGTCAGCCGGAGCATCACCCGTCTGAAAGGTAAGGGTCATACCGCCCATGACGGCCGGTATCGAAAACTCCATCCGGGCATCGGTCTGAGACTTGATCTCGGCCGTGAAAGTGCAGGCGTAGGCCGAGGTGCTTTCACCCATGCCCATCTGCGTCTGCCCGCTGCCC
>CALUND010000013.1 GCA_944321925.1 uncultured Rikenellaceae bacterium
CCTCAACGGAGAAACGGAGATCGCAACCAACGAAAGTTTCCGTAACATTCCCATTCGTCGCAACTACCGCACGAATGTTTCGGGCAATCTGGTAACCAAACAAGGATCGATCAATGTAACGATCAATCCGGAGTTTAATGAGCCTGCTATTGTGGATTATCCGGAACTCCGAGCCGTATTGGCTAACGGAGGAATCTGCGCTTTGGTACAGGATGTGGAGATCTCGGAACCATTGGTTGTCGAAGGAGACAAAACAGTTGAGATTAATCTGAACGGTTACGATATTATCAATACTGCCTCGCTTCCGGATACATCGGATCCCCGGTATGGTAACACGACTGTATTCGAGGTGAAAGGTGGTGCCGTATTGAATATCAAAGGCGATGGTAATGTCCATGCCATCAGTACCGAACCGAATGAGGACGGATATCGTATGGCGGTATACGCTTATGGCAATTCGGAAGTGAATATCTACGGCGGTAACTTCTATAACGACCAGGATTACAACGACCATAATGCACAGCTCGATCTTATTTATGCCGACCAGAATGCCGTCATTAACATTTATGGAGGCCGATTCGAGTCGTCGAGTGCCAATAGTCGGGGTTATTGGGTTTTGAACCTGAAAGATGATTCGAATGCAGCGATCAACGTTTACGGTGGTACGTTCGTCAATTTCGATCCTTCGAGTTCCATGACGGAGAATCCGGTTAAAAACTTCGTTGTGGCAACGTCCACCACGGTGAAAATCAGTGAGACTCCGGCTCCTAACGGCACCTATGAGGTCGTTCCTGAAGGAGGACAGGTGAGTGTTCCTATCGAGGTGGATGACGCCGCAAGTTTGACAGCGGCGTTGTCTAATCCGGCTGTGGCTCAAATCTCGGTAACGGATGATGTGGACCTCAGCGAGGCGACCGTTGAAGAGCTTACTTTTGCCGAGCCCAAGACCATTGAGATCGCAGAGGGAACAACCCTTCAGTTGGGCCAGATGAATAGGTTGACAGCAGAAAACGGACTTACCTTGATCGGTAAGGGAACGATCGACAATACGGCTGCAGATAATAGTGATCTTGGCCAAGGAATACAAAAGTCATTGATTCATGTGATGTCCGGCGATTGTGTGATCGACGGAGTCACCCTGATTAACGATCCCGCATATCATTGGCATGGTGATGGAGTTACATATCCTTATAATAGTGCTGCGATAGCCTATTGGAACGATGCGAATGTAACCATTACGAACGCTACGATCATTTCCGGAGAATTCACCATCTGTGGAATGGGCCGCTCCACTGCTTCCGGAGAGATCACGCTTACCAACAGCTATTTCGAGTCCACATCCTCCAATAAGAACAATGGGCAGAACTATGCCTATGCGATGCGTTTGTATGGATCGAAAGTCCGGATCGACAATTGTGAGGTCAAGGGTATTCAGGGTGGTGTATCCATCGAAGGTTGTCAGGATGCCGTTATTAGTGGCGGAAAATACTACACGGTAAACTCGCCGGGCGCAACAGATGCTTATTATCCGTTGTACATCACTAATGATGCAATCGTGACGATTACGGGCGGAGAATTTTCGGCTGCTAATGATCGTTCCGAAGGATTGCCCATTGAAGGTACCAGTGCTGTCGTGTCAGGAGATAACGATGTCGATCTGCCGGTAGGACGCGTCATTCTGCAGGGCGGAAAATTTAGCGGGAAAGCCTATAACCATGTAACCAGAACTGTTTACGAACCGGACAGCGGCTACAAATGGCAAGCCTTGACCGACAGTGACGATCTGAAATGGGAGGTTGTCGCTGAATAGCGGAAGAGACAGTGTGGTAATCACGGACGACATCTGTGATTTATCTTGTGCGATAAAGAACTGATTCTGTTTTGAGAATATAAATCAGCTTCGTAATATCGAGACATCCCAGATAGAACGGCCAGGAGGTTACTCTCCTGGCCGTTTTATCTGTTTATAAAATTAGGGAATGTCACACGTTTGTGGGGCAAGATTGGGATCTTGTAAAAAGTCCGTCAGTTTGGTAGCCCGCTGTGGGTCTCTTTGTAGAGATGTTTGTTCAGCTTGACCATATTTTCGACCGTTTCATATTGCCGGCAGCGTCAAAATGGGATTCGGACAGCGATCGAAATCCGATCGAAGGAAGATCGGTGAAGTTTTTTTCATATTGTCTGAATCTGTTGCCTGAAACTGTGTCGTTGGTTATCCTCTTAGTCGTTTACAGACTGTTTCCCCTGCGTTGTATTTGGAATAGTGGAATGTAACTATAAACGCAGCGAAACGACAGGAGGGTTGTCTTTTCACGATCTTGTTCCATTATAAAAAATGCAACAGCCCAATTTCTCGGACTGTTGCAACTTTTTAAGACCGTTCCGAGGGGGAACGTCTTACGAAACGCCGGGGCGTTTCCGGCTATTTCACCTGTTTAACGATTGCTTCGAATGCCTTCGGGTGGTTCATCGCCAGGTCGGCCAGCACCTTGCGGTTGAGGCTGATCCCTTTGGCGTTCAAACGGCCCATGAATTCCGAATAGGTCATTCCGCTCATGCGAGCTGCAGCGTTGATACGCTGAATCCACAGGCTGCGGAAATTTCTCTTCTTGTTTTTGCGATCCCGGTATGCGAACTGGAGACCTTTTTCGACGGTGTTTTTAGCGACCGTCCAGACGTTTCCCCTTGAACCAAAGTTACCTTTGGCAAGTTTTAAAACTTTTTTTCTTCTTGCTCTGGATGCTACTGCATTTACTGAACGTGGCATAATGTAAAAGTTTTACGAGCGGTCAGCGGCCTGTTTCTCTCAGACTCTTCGGGGCTGATTCACTCTTTGTGTTAAAAAGATTTTGTTATTTCACCAAAAGTTGGCGGATTTTTGCTTCATCGGCAGCAGAGACGATACCCGAATAGGTCAGGTTGCGTTTTTGCTTGGTTGTTTTCTTGGTGAGGATATGCGAATGGTAAGCATGTTTCCTCTTGATCTTGCCGGTGCCCGTGAAGGTGAAGCGCTTCTTCGCGGCGGCATTTGTTTTCATTTTTGGCATAGCAATGAATCGTTAAAAAAATTAAACAGCCTACAAAGGTAAGTAAGTTTCGTGGAAAAAGCAAAAGTTGTCCGAATATTCCTTGGTTTACCGGAGCGCGAATCGCATCGTACGGTTGTTGCTCGGATGGGCCTGCGTTAGTCCCGTGGAGTTGCGGGTCGCGGGAGAGGGTATCTGGATCGGAGAGACGAAAAAAGGAGGTTGAAAATCCTCCTTTTTTCTCGTTCGTTATTTTTTTTTGTTACTCTTCCGTATCGCCCAACGCTGCGTTGTAGGGCTTGATCACGCCGCGTTTCGATTGGCGGACGAAGGAGATGATTTCGTCGCGTTCCGGTGAGCGGGGTACCTGATCCTCGATGATATCGCAGGCACGGCCGTAACCGTATCCGCTCTGGAAAAGGATGCGGAAGATCTCCTGTATTTCGGCAATTTTTTCCGTGGGGAAATTGCGGCGGCGCAGGCCGATGAAGTTGGCTCCCACGAACGAGAGCGGATTGCGAGCGGCCTTTACATAGGGCGGGACATCTTTGCCGACGAGCGAACCGCCGCTGATCATGGCGTGTGCGCCGATCCGCACGAATTGGTGGACCGCAGCGTGTCCGCCGAGGATCGCCCAATTACCTACCTCCACCTCTCCGGCCAGCGAAACCTGGTTGACCAGAACGCAGTGGTCGCCTACGATACAGTCGTGCGCCACATGGGAGTAGGCCATGATGAGGTTGTAGCTTCCGATGACGGTTTTCCCTTTTGCCGCCGTACCGCGACTGATGGTGGCGCATTCGCGTATGGTGTTGTAATCGCCGATCTCTGCCGTTGTGTATTCGCCGTTGAACTTCAGGTCTTGGGGCTCTCCCGCGACAACGGCGCCCGGATATACCTTGCACCCTTTGCCCATGCGGGCTCCGTTCATAATGACGGCATGGGGACCTATCCAGCATTCATCTCCGATTACGACGTCGCCCGAGATGTAGGCGAAAGGCTCCACAACTACGTTTTTACCCAGTTTGGCATCGGGATGAACAAAGGCCATCTTGCTTATCATAGCTTTTCCGCGTTATTGATTTATTTCTTGTTTGGGGTTACCTGTGCCATCAGCATGGCTTCCGTGACTAACTTCTCTCCGACGAACGCTTTGGCTTCCATCACGACGATTCCTCTTCGGATGGGTTCGGTCAGATGCAATTCGAACTGGAGCGTATCGCCCGGAACCACCTTGTTTTTGAACCGGACCGCATCGATTTTCATGAAGTAGGTCGAATAGCTCTGGTTGGGGTCCATGTTGTGGAGGGCGAGAATTCCGCCGCATTGCGCCATGGCCTCTACGATCAATACGCCCGGCATGACGGGTTCGTCGGGGAAATGGCCCACGAAGAAGGGCTCGTTCATCGTCACGTTCTTGATGCCGGCGACGCTGTTGTCGTCGATGTGGATGATCTTGTCCACCAGCAGGAAGGGAGGACGATGCGGTAATTTCTGCCGAATCTGGTTGATGTCGTATTTGGGCGTTTCGTTGGGATTGTAGGCGTATTGCGGCTTCGTCCCGGCCCGACGGATGTTCTTGCGCAGGAGTTTGATCATCTCCGTATTGGCGAAATGACCTGGTCGGGTCGCCAGTACGCGTCCTTTGAGTCGGATGCCCAGCAGGGCGAAATCTCCGAGAATATCGAGCAGTTTGTGACGAGCAGGCTCGTTGTAGAAACGCAGGTCGAGGTTGTTGAGATAGCCCTGGTTAACCTGGATGCCTGGTTTGTTGAACACCTTGCGAAGACGCTCCAGCTCCTCTTCCGAAACGGAGTGTTCCACCACGACGATGGCGTTATCCAGATCGCCTCCCTTGATGAGGTTGTTTTGGAGCAGGGGCTCCAGCTCATGCAGGAACACGAAGGTGCGGCAGGGGGCGATGTTCTCTGTGAAATCGTCCTGTTCGCGGAAGGTGGCGTATTGATTGCCGAGCACCTTGCTGCCGTAGTCGATATGGAGCGAGACGCCGAACTCTTCATCGGGATAGATATCGATTTCTACCCCTTTCTCCGGAATCGTATAGGATACTTTTTCGCTGACCTGATAGTATTTGATATCGGCGTTTTGTTCGACAAGTCCCGTCTTTGCGATTGCCTGGGCATAATCTCGTGCGGATCCATCCATAATGGGCACTTCCGGACCGTCGATCTCCACGACTGCATTGTCCACTCCGCAAGACCAGAGCGCAGCCATCAGGTGTTCAATGGTGCTGACTTTTGCGCCGTTGTTTTCGATGGTGGTGCTGCGAGAGGTGTCGGTCACGTAATCGCTGAGAGCGGCGACTTCGGGAGTTCCTTCCAGGTCCGTGCGACGGAACACGATGCCGCGGTTTTCTTCAGCGGGAAGAACGGTCATTGAAACGTTTACTCCTGTGTGAAGTCCTGTTCCACTGAACGATATGGGTGCTTTCAGCGTTTTCTGTTTGTTCGCCATAAATGGTGCTTATAAAGAATTTGACCACAAAGGTATGAAATTTTTGCAAAGAAATCGTACTTTTGTTCGATTTTCCGAAACGGGCAGATGACAGAAGAAAAAAAGCGTATCGAAAGAGGTTCCAAGCCGCCTCGGTTGCGTCTCCCTTTTATGCAACGACGACAAGATCCGGGCGTATGGGCTTACGATCATCGGGTCGGCTTGTGCGTGACGTTGATCGTCTATCTGTTGCTTGCAATCGCTTTCGTGGCATGGAAAATTGTCGTTGATGCTCCTCGTTCGGAGTCGATGCTGCTTGTCGATCTTCAGGCGTTGGAGGAGTTGCAGCGGCAGAAAGAGGAGCTCGAACGGGAGGTGAAGATGCGCCAGATGGCTGCCGAGGAGTTCGATTTTTCGGATGTCCGGAATCTGGTCTCGAATGAAAATGCCGAACCGGATGAGAATTTGCGCGATGACCGGGGTACGGATATGCGCGAGGTCAATGCGAGTGCCGGTGCGGCCGAGGAGGCTATGCGCTCCAACAGGGAGCTTTACGAGGCCGGTTTGCGCGAGGAGCAGGAGATTCTTTCGCGGCGTGGAGAACGGCAGGAGCAGGGTGAAGCGTCCGATACGAAGGTTAAGGGACGTGTGACGGTCTCTTTTTCGCTGGTCAATCCGGTTCGCCACTCTGTTCGGCTTATTGTGCCGGCCTATCGGTGTGAAAAGGGGGGCGAGGTGACGGTAGCCATTACGGTCAATCGCAATGGTGCGGTGATCGCCGCTTCGGTCGACCGGGCTCTTTCCGCCGATGACTACTGCATGCAGGAGACGGCTCTGGATGCAGCCCGACGCTCCCGATTCAATATCGACACCTCTGCTCCGGAGAAGCAGACCGGAACGATCACCTATCTTTTTATTCCTCAATAAATAAATGGGGCATTTGTCCGGGAACCTGTGCTGAAAGTCGTTCCCGATGTGGCGATTTGTGTGTTTTTCCGTATATTTACAACGAAGTTGCGAAAAGCGTTAAGAGTTGCGAAGAGCGGCTTGTCGGAAAGAAATTTCCAAAAACAGGCAGTCCCATTCGCTCCGCATTTGCTTTTCAATAGATTATTTTGGTAAAATAGGCTCGGCATAGTCGAATTTGAAAACTTCGGTTTCGTTCGCCTCTGCGCTCGCCTTTATGTATATTTGTAGAATAGTAGAATTCAGCTCGGCACAGTCGCCCCTGAAAACTTCGGTTTTCGTTCGCTTCTGCGCTCGCCTTCCGCTATAATGTAAAAAAGACTGCTCTCCGTTTCACTTTGCTCCACGCGCAACAGACAAATGCACAAAGTCATGAAACCTCTGCTCCACATCCTCGGTTTAGCCATGCTCCTTTCCGCATGTCAGAACTCCTCCGATGCACTGTTCTCCGACAACGAAAAACCAATCGTTTTCCGCCACGCAAAAACAGGACTCTACGGATTCAAAAACGAAAGAGGTCGTCTCCGCGTGCCCTGCCAATACCTCGATGCAAAACCCTACGACGGAGGTTATGCCCCTGTGCAGCGTGAAACCGGTTGGGGCCTTCTCGATCGGAACGGCCAGGAGATCGTCCCCTGCATCTACGACAAAACGGGAATGCTTACCGCAGACCTTGCCCTCGTTTGCAAAAAAGGATTATACGGAATCATTCGTGCCGAAACGGGTGAAATCGGACTGCCCTGCCAGTTCAACTCCATCTCGTTTTTCTCGGACGATTTCCTGGCAGCGGAGCGGGATCAGCAGTTCACGCTGATCGACCATGCCCTGCGCCTCAATACCGATGAATATTTCGACTACATCTTTCCCATCGGGAGTCAGGGGCTGGACGGTCTCTTCATTAAGGTCGTACGCGATGGGAAATACGGATTGCTCGACGCCGAAGGACGACTGGTTCTTCCCTGTCTATACGATCAGATCGGCCCGTTTCTCAACGGCATGTCGCGTGTGAAAGAGGGAGAGACTTACGGCATGATGGATCGTCAGGGCCGCCTGGTCATCCCGTGCGAATACGACTGGATCGAAGATTTCTCCACGAGCGGCATCGCCCTGGCCCAAAAAGAGAATAAATTCTGTGCCTTCGACAAAGAGGGAGTCGCCGTCGTTCCGCTGGAGTTCGATGACCTTTCGGCCTATCGGAACCACACCCTGATTGGTCGCAAAGCGAGTCGTTACGGCTTTTTCGACAGCCTGGGACACGCTACGACCGAAACGGTGTACGACCATGTGGAATACATCAGCGACGAGCTGGCCCTTGTCGAACGAAACGGCCGTTTCGGAACCATCGACCTGAATAGCGGACAAGAGGCGGCTCCTGCCGTATTCACCAAAATTAAGGACCATTTCCACTACGGCTATGCAATCGTTTGGGACGGCAAACATTACGGGTACCTGAACCGCAAGGGATACCCGATGACTCCCATCGCATATTCCGCCGCCAGAGAGTTCAGCGGTGGACGGGCCGCTGTCTGCAACGACAGAAAATGGGGCTTCATCGACCGCTCCGGCCGGGAGGTTATCCCGTGTCGTTACGACAAGGCTCCGGAAGATTTCAACAGGGGCGACACAGCGACAGTCGCGGTATGGTCCGAAGGGGAGAGGTTCCGGATCGATCGGAACGGAAAGCGACTTCCCTGAACACTCCCTATCCTATAGACAAAAACGATCGGACCATAGATATTTTGAATTGGACCGAGATGGGATTCTTTCTACCTTTGCTCCCGGAAGATTTGAATCCGGGGAATTATCCTGTTTTGTGACGATGCCACGAATTCGAATCGCAACCCGAAAGCCAATCGATTTAAACTTTAAAATAAGAAAGTTATGGAAGAGAAAATCATCGCTGCATTGAAAGAGAAAGGTGCCATGCGCCCGGGCGATATCGCTACTGCAACCGGTCTTTCGAAAGACGAAGTCAGCAAACTGATCAAGAAGCTGGCCGCCGAAGGCAAAGTGGAGTCGCCGAAACGTTGTTTCTACGACCTCAAGAAGTAGTTGTCCGGCAGGCCCCGACCGGAAAATTTTTTACGGAGTCCACCTGTGGGCTCCGTTTTTGTCATCTAATCCGATCGGCAGAATCGGCCTGAACAACATGAACAAGGGAAAAGAATAAATACCTATAACCAAAGAGCAATAAAAGCACAATATTTACGAAAATAGGAATATATATCATTGTATATCTGTTTGTTATAAACATACATCCATTTTCTCATTTATTCCTGCAAGCCACCATTTTTACCTATTTATGAATTATTTTTGTTACTTATTTTGATACTTATATCAAACCTATTTACTACCTTTGCATCAGAATATAAAATGCTGGAGCACAATGGGTAGAAGAAAGCAATCAAAAGTAGAAAAAAGTCCGTTCAAGTTGCGGAGAAGAAAACTTGCAGACGGCCGCGAGTCCCTTTTTATAGACCATACTGTTGACGGCAGGCACGAATACGAGTTCCTTAAACTGTATCTTGTACCGGAAACTTCC
>CALUND010000014.1 GCA_944321925.1 uncultured Rikenellaceae bacterium
ACCGACCGCAGCCACCCCGACGGAGGCCGATCAGACGGTAACCGTGACATTGTCGGCCCCGGCATCGGTTCCGGCAGAGGCTACGCCCGACAATTCGGTCTATGCGGTCATGATCCCCGGAAGCTACACGGGAACGCTGGTCGTAACGACCGATCGTGCAACCTACACCTGGAGCGACCAGACGCTCGATGTACAGCGTTCGTATGTTCGCCGCATCGGCCTGAACCTGGCCAGCGAGAATGCCGTCCGCGACGGTGAACCGAAACTCGTCGACCTGAGTGCCAACGGTACGGCCAACACCTATGTAGCCAACTCTGCCAATACAATCTATAAATTCAAAGCCACGGTCAAAGGAAACGGTGTAGCCCGCACCTACTCGTGGAGCGCAGACGACAGCCCCATATCGAAAGGTTACACGGATGCCGATCTCGTCATTGCCCCGACTCAGGCTGCCCTCATCTGGCACAATACGACAGAACGGGAAGGCAGCGGCTGGTTGGCAGAGAGCCCCGTCGAGATCAGTTCCGTCACCCTCCAACCCGACGGTTACATCTACTTCCAGACACCGGCAACCTTCATTCCGGGCAACGTTCTGCTGGCCGCACTCGATGACACCGGCAATATTCTCTGGAGCTGGAACATCTGGTGCGTTGAAGGCTACGACTACGAGGCAGAAGCCCGTACCGTCGGACGCTATCGCATGATGGACCGCAACCTGGGAGCCATGGCGGGCGATGAGGTAATGGCCTCCACAGACCCGATCGAAGCTGCCCTCGCAATCGGTAACTACTACCAGTGGGGCCGTAAAGACCCGTTCCCGGCCGCTACGGAATACAACAACGAATCCAATAACATCGGTACAACAGCCCGTCCGATGCAGTGGGGTCTTCCTACGCATACCCCCATTGCCGAACTCCAGAAAGACTGCTCGAGCGAGACCTGGGGTTCTTCCGACATGATTTTCTCGTATGACTACGCCTCGAACGCCATTCCGCTGTCAACCGAACTGGGAACCGGCTATTCGATCGAAGAAGCAGTGGAGATGTCGGTGAAATATCCCTACAAATGGATGTCGAGCGGCACGGACCACAGTTCACTCTCGCCCTATCTGTGGATGTCGCGCAACGACCTGAAAGACGACTCCGAAAAGACCGACTGGCACTATCTGTGGGGCTGTGTTGACGGTCGCGACAACCTCAAAACGATCTACGACCCGTGTCCTCCGGGATGGAAAGTTCCAACAGTCGATGTCTATGCTTATGCGCTGGGCGAAGTATCGTCGTCCGCCAATAACTACGGCGTATACTCGTCCGCTTACGACCTCTACTTCCCCTATGCAGGACAACGAACCGCGGCATTCGGCGGAAGTAAAATCTCCGAGCTGAAAAAGGACGGAACCATTTTTATCGCTTCTGCCAGCGCAACCAACCCCAGCAACCCCTTGCGAGGAAATAAGTCTGCTACAGACGGGACCCCTGCAGGCAACAGCATAACCCAGTCCAACAGCTACGTAAGTGCCGCATATCAGGTACGATGCGTCAAAGAAGATGTTGCAGCCAACTCGGCTCCGATCGGGAAACAAGGAGGACCGGCAGCCGTATTGATGGGCAACTCCATCACGGAACAGTGGCCCATTCGCGGACGGGCAGCCTTCTTCACCGAAAATGACTATATCTGTGCCGGTATCAGTGGACAAACTTCTATGACCATGGTGAACCGTTTCTGGACAGATGTCCTTGCCCTCGATCCGGAATGCGTGGTCATCACCGCCGGCACCAACGACATCGCCGATAACCTCGGTTATCATACCACACTCGAAGATATTCTTTCGAATGTGAAAGTCATGGCGGAACTGGCCGTAGACTACGGAGCAAAAGTGATTATCGGATCAGTCGCTCCCGCCCGGGAATTCTGGTGGAAAGACGCCACCTGGACTGCGGCCCATCCCAATGTGGCAGACCGAATCATCCGCTTCAACGAAATGCTGAAGGCCTACGCTGAAAGCCGCGGATTCGGCTATGCCGACTACCACTCCGTCTTGAAAGACGACGAAAACAACCTGAAACTCGAATACTCCTACTCCTCCACCGACCGAGTGCATCCCAATGCAGCCGGATATGCCGTCATGGAACCGGTACTGAAAAGCCTCATCGATGCAGCGTTGGCCAACCCCGACAAAGTCAATACAGGCGGCAGTTCAATCGGAAATCTGGACAAATGGGATCAATGGGAATAACCTCAAAAAATCAGCAAGACAATGAAAAACTATAAATATCTTCTCCTTCTAACGGCAGTAATCGCATTCAGCAGCTGTACGAAAGACGATGCGAATGTATCACAAACGACGGATCAGGCATCTATCGCGTTCGCAGGGACAGCCAGCCCAACTTCTCGTACCGCCTACGAAGCCGATTCGGAGGGCCTCAAAGTACAATGGACTTCGCAGGACCAAATCGGAATCTTTGCAGAGATCGACGGCTCATTGACCCACAGCAACGCAGCCTATCAGGCCCAGAACTCCGGAACTACGACCGGCTTCGACCCCGTATGGAAAAGCGAAACGATCGAATGGGGCGACGAAACGAGCACCCACAACTTCTACGCATACTATCCCTACAATGATGCAGAAGATGTGGCCCTCGACGCGATTCCCGTATCGGTTCCCGCTCAGCAAACACAGACCGGAACGGCTCTTTCGCACATTGCAGATTACGACTTTCTCTATGCGAGTCTCCTGAACCAGTCCCGCACGGAAGAAACCGTAGAATTCTCATTCAGTCACCTGTTTTCCGTACTCGAAGTAGAGTTGAACTCCAACAAATGGGCAAATCTTGATGCGATCATCTTCCGCTGTACGGATCCCTCGGAAGCCGTCTCCTTGGACAACGCACAATTCGACCTGCAAAGCGGCAATCTGGATATCAGCCAGGCCACAACGACGAACCAGATCCGAATCGACTGCAAATCGGTCGTTCTCTCCAATACCTCGCCGACGTATGTCCGCATGGTCATCACTCCGGGGCATGCCGGTAAGACATTCGAAACCGTAGCCGTCGTCGGCGGTGAAGAGCAGGTCGTAGCAACCAAGACCGTACCGAGCACCGGAATCCCGACAGGCAAAACTGTCTCCATTACCGGAAACGTAACGATCGAAGAGGGACAGGAACTAACAGTGATCGATCTGAGCGAAGAAGGGACTGCCAACTCCTACATCGTTAACATCCCCGACCAGATGTATAAATTCAAAGCCACGGTCAAAGGAAACGGTATTCCGCGTACCTACTCCTGGACCACCGAAGTAGCCTACAACGAAGGTTACACCGCGGCAGACCTGGAACTGGATCCCAAATCGGTTCTCGTTCTCTGGTACAACTGCGGACAGACCAGCAGCACGTGGGTTGATGCCAGCCCCGTAGTCATCGAATCGGTGACTCTCGAAAGCGACGGCTACATCCACTTCAAAACGCCGGAAGAGTTCGTATACGGCCATGCACTCATTGCTGCATTCGATACCGAAGGCCTTACCTATGAGACGGTCGAAGCCAACGAAAAAGGTGTCATCACGAACGCCAACATTCTCTGGACCTGGGACATTTGGGGCTCCATGGGATACGATCCGAACGATCCTACGAACCAGATCCAGATCGACGGCTACACCATCATGGACCGTAACATGGGAGCTCTCACGGTAGGGGACGGCACCGAAACCGATCCCTTCAAAGCCGCATGGGCTGCAGGCAACATCTACCAGTGGGGCCGCAAAGATCCCTTCCCCGGACCGTCCGACTACTCGTCTACGAGCCAGGGATATTCCCTGTTCGGACTGCCGACCTATACGCCTATCCTGGCCCTGCAGAATGAAATTTCCGCTACGGCTCCCAAACAGATCTTCAAAACAAGCGGAGACTACATGCGGATCAGCGTAGCCGAAACAGCCAAAGGCGATGCTACGGCCAACTTCACGGCCGAGGAGGCTCTCTCGGTAGCCACCCGCAATCCGCACAAATGGCTCAATGCCGAAGCTACAAACACCTCGCCTTACCTTTGGGCTATCACCTCAACCGACTGGAACGGAACCACGACCCAGGCTACACGTAACGCCTGGCGCTATTTCTGGGGCGATCCGGCTCCGGGTGCCAACGAGGACAAATCCATCTTCGATCCATGCCCCGTAGGTTGGAAGATCATGCGCAACGATGCGCTCAAAGCCTTCGCCTCAGCAATGACCAACAAGGAAATCGCTCCGAACAGATTTGGTGTCGTCGCATCGGATGCTGCCCAATCTTTCGAAACGTTCCTTCCGCTCTCCGGCGAACGCGCAACGGGAAATGGCGGCATAGGTTCGATCTCTTTCGACTGGTACTACGGAGGTGTCATGAACCTTTATGCATCCGGCTTCTCGGGCACCGGGAAGACCGGTTATACCTCTCGAAGCAACTTCTCTACCAATTCGAGCAAAGACCTGACCATCATGGCTACGGTCATTGCTTACCCCAATGCCGGATACGCATTGCGTTGCATGAAGGATACGGAATAACATCCCAAAGCGAACAAACGATTCGCTCGCAAACGGCGACAGCGCACAACATTGTGCGCTGTCGTTTTTTTCGGACCGCACGACACTCCGGCCCCCCGTCCGAAACAGATCCACATACAGGCCCGACCTGCCCTACCAAAAACGAATGCACAAATCCGACAGGTCAAAGAAACAAAACCGAAACAAACAACCCGTGCATGTCGGCGAAGAAACACTTTTTGTATCGCGATAGCCTTGCTATTCAGAATAAATATCCTAACTTTGTTACAGTTTAGGGCGATCCTGTCGCCCCGACAAATGCGCATTTTCTTCACTAACAACTAAAAATTATGAGTCAACCTACAAAAATGAAACAGTCGTCTGTGGCCATTGCGCTGGCTTTCGTCGGCGTCATGTTCTTTGCGATCGGCTTCGCCTTCGGCATCAACTCGTTCCTGTCGCCTACGCTGAACAGCATTTTCGGAATCAAAAGTTCGCTGTCCTACCTGGTACTGGGCATTTCGTTCGTTCCGTTCCTGCTCTTCGCCGTGCCCGCGACATGGACCATCAAAAAGATCGGATACAAACGGACGATGGCATTATCGTTCCTGATTTTCGCCATCTCGTTCGCATTGTTCATCCTGGCTGCCGATTTTGAAAGCATCGCGGTATTCCTCATCGCATCGTTCGTGGGCGGTATCGGAAATGCCTACCTCAATGCCGCAGCAAACCCATACATCACGATCCTCGGCCCGATCGAAAGTGCCGCCCGACGTATCAGCATCATGGGTATCTGCAACAAATTCGCATGGCCTGCTGCCGTACTTTTCTTCTCTCTGATCCTCAAATACATGGGCATCAGCGACACCTCGGCCATGACCGCCAGTGACCTCAACTTCCCGTTCTATATCATCATCGGCGTATTCCTGCTGCTCGGCATCATGTCGCTTCTTGCTCCGCTACCGGAAGTAACGGCTGCCGGTGAGGATGAAAATTCCGTGGAAGATTGTCCCTACGCCGCCAATAAAACATCCATTCTGCAGTTCCCACACGCCATTCTCGGAGCACTGTCGCTGTTCATCTACACGGGCGTGGAGACCCTTTCGCTCGGTACGGCATACGACTACGCTACCAGCATAGGCCTGGAGAATCCCAACACCTACTCCCTGCTGCCGACCATCGGTATGGTTGCCGGTTACATCTGCGGTATCATCTTCATCCCGAAATACATCAGCCAATCGATGGCTCTCCGCATCTGCTCGATCATCGGCGTTGTCGGCTCCCTGGCCATCGTGCTCGCACCGGCCGACATCTCCGTATGGATGATCCTCATCCTCGGTCTCGGATGTTCGCTCGGATCGCCCGCCATCTGGCCGCTGTCGCTCAAGGATCTGGGTAAATTCACCAAAACAGGCTCTTCGTTGCTCGTGATGGGTATCGCCGGTGGTGCCGTATTCCCTCCCCTCTACGGCTGGCTGAAAGACGATTTCGGTGCACAACAGGCCTACTGGCTCTGCCTGCCCTGTTTCCTGTTCATTCTGTTCTTCTCGCTCTACGGCTATAAGATCCGTACCCACTCGAAATAACAGAACCGAAAGTGTACAACCGAAAAGCCGCGACCAACAATGGTCGCGGCTTTTATTTTAATCGTATCGGACTCTGATGCCGGATCAAGCAAATTGATCGGATCTGACGACGCTCCACTCCAATTCTCCTAAGCCCGAAACTTCCACGAATACCCCATATCGAATTCCCCGTGGAAAAGTCTCTCGCTTCTCTCCGGCCATAACCGCCCTTTCGGCAAGACCGACATACCTCAACCGTCAACAGCAAAGACAACATACCCGCAAAAAAAACGGATCGGGAAGCATCGCTCCCCGATCCGTTTGAGACAGTCGTTCGTAAAACGGCTATACCAGACCCGAAAAGCCCATGAAGGCCATCGCCAGAATACCTGCCGTAATCAAGGCTATGGGTGTTCCGCGGAATGCCTGTGGCACATCCTCGAGTTCGAGCCGTTCCCGGAGACCCGCAAAGAGAACCAATGCAAGGGCGAAGCCGAGCGCCGTGGAAACCGAGAAGACAAACGATTCGAGCAGATTATACTCTTTCTGCACCAAGAGAATCGCCACACCGAGTACCGCGCAGTTGGTCGTAATGAGCGGCAAGAAGATGCCGAGCGCCTGATAAAGAGCCGGGCTGACCTTTTTCAGAATGATCTCGACCATCTGCACGAGCGCTGCGATGACCAGAATAAAGGCAATGGTCTGCATATACTCTATCCCGAGCGGAACCAACACATAATATTGGAGCAGATAGACGACTATCGAGGAGATGGCCATGACGAAAGTCACGGCAGCGCCCATGCCGAGCGACGTCGACACTTTGCTTGAGACGCCCAAGAAGGGGCAGATACCGAGGAACTGGGCAAGAACGACGTTATTGACGAAGATTGCCGCAATAATGATGATGAAATATTCCATGGCTATTGTCTCTGTTTAGCGGTCAATTTATTGAAAAGCACCATCAGATACCCCAGCACGATGAAGGCGCCGGGAGCGAGTACGAAGATCAACATGCCGTCGCCCGTAATGAAACGGTGACCGAAGATGGCCCCACTACCGAGCATTTCGCGGACAGCGCCGATCACCGTCAACGAGAGGGTGAAGCCGAGTCCGATACCCAAACCGTCGAGAGCCGAATCGAGCGGACCGTTTTTGGAGGCGAAAGCCTCGGCGCGACCCAGGATGATGCAGTTCACCACAATCAACGGGATGAATACGCCCAGGGTCTTATAAAGTTCCGGCACGTAGGCCTGCATGCACAGCTGCACCACCGTCACGAACGAAGCGATGATGACGATGAACGACGGGATACGCACCTTGTCGGGAATGATGTTTTTGACACACGAGATCACGATGTTGGAGAGGATCAGCACCGCCATCGTGGCGAGTCCCATGCCCATACCATTCATCGCCGAAGTGGTCGTACCGAGCGTGGGACACATTCCCAGCAACAGCACGAACGTAGGGTTCTCCTTGATGAGCCCCTTCCATATCAAACGTAATTTATTCATAGCTTTCCCCCTCCTGTTGGGCATGCTGTCCGGTAGCTCCGGTTGTTACATCGGTTCCCTCGTTTCCGGATGCCTGCAAATAAGCATTGTAAGCGCGCGCTACAGCATCCACATAGGCACGCGACGAGATGGTCGCGGCCGTCAATGCATCGACCTCACCGCCATCCTTACGGACCGACAGCTTCATGCTCGCCGGATTTTTACCTTGGAAACTGGTGAGAAGCGGATTGCCCTCATCGGCCATCTTACTGCCGAGGCCCGGTGTCTCGTTATGTTCCAGCACCTTTACATTCAACACGTTTCCTTCGGCATCGAAACCTACCATCATCCGGATCAGGCCGGAGAATCCGTTTTTCGTCGCCGTCTCCACGGCATAACCGACCGTTTGGCCCTGTTGGGTGGCGGTGTGGACCGTCAATGCCAACTCATCGAGGACCAATTCCTGCGAAACACTCTCATCGAATGCCGGCAGCACCTCGGCCAAGGCACTCTTCACATTGGCCTGTTTGGCCTGCTCGATCGGCTCTTCGGTAACCCGATAGACAAAGCCTACGGCAGCCGAAGATACGAAAGTGATGCCCAACAGCACCAGTACCATATTTTTCAATGTACTTTTCATGCGGCAGCCCCCCTAACCTTTTTCGCACCGAAACGACGCGGTTTGACATACTTGTTGATCAACGGAACCACCGCATTCATAATCAGGATGGCGAAAGACATCCCCTCCGGATAGGCTCCCCAGACACGAATCAGCACCGTAATCACGCCGATTCCGAATCCATAGATCAACATCCCTTTCGTAGTCATGGGAGAGGTGACGTAATCCGTTGCCATGAAAATCGCACCGAGCATGGCTCCGCCGGCCAACAAATGGAACAGCGGCGACATGTAGCTTTCGGGATCGATACCCCAAAGAATGGCCGTAAAGAGAGCCATGGTTCCGAGCACAGCGACAGGAATATGCCAGGTAATCACCTTGCGGACAAGCAGGTAGACAAAGCCGATGAGCAGTGCAATAGCCGCCACCTCACCGAGCGAACCGGAGGTCAATCCGTAGGCCAGATTCTGGTGACTGATCGAAGGAAGAATGTCACTCACGGAGCTGCCACTTTTGAGCGCCTCCTTCACGAAAGCCAGCGGCGTAGCGCCGGAAGTGGCATCGACGCCCACGAGCGGGAAGGTTGTCATCTGCACCGGATAGGCGATCAACAGAAAGACACGTCCTACCAGCGCCGGATTGAACGGATTTTTACCGAGACCGCCAAAAGTCATTTTGCCGATGGCAATGGCCACGAACGATCCGAGCACCACCAGCCACAAAGGAATGGTGGAAGGCAGGTTGAAGGCCAACAGAACGCCTGTGACCACAGCCGAAAGATTGCCGATCGAACAAGCACCCTTCAGCAAAAATTTCTGAATGAGGTATTCGAACACCACGCAGCTTGCGACGGCAAGGGCCGTCACCCACAGCGCATTCAGGCCGAATACCCAAACCGACACCACGAACGCCGGCAGCAAGGCGATCAACACGTCGCCCATGAGACGACGGGTCGAATTCCCGCTGTGGACATGCGGCGAGGGCGATACGATCAATTTATTATCCATATTTTTCACTTTGTATTAGTCTGTTAGCTTTTCGCCGCACGAGCGCGAATCATTTTCAGGGTCTCCGCTTTACCCAACCGGATGTAATCGAGCAGAGGCAAACCGGCCGGACAGGTATAGGAACAACTGCCACATTCGATACAGTCGACAATCCGTTCGGGCTCGGCTTCGGCATACATCCGTTTTTTCGAGAGTTTGCTGAGCAGATAGGGTTCCAGTCCCATCGGACAAACCGATACGCACTTGGCGCATTTGATGCAGGTATCGGGCTGCTTACGGTGCGACTCCTTCTGCCGCATGAGCAGGACGCCCGACGTACCTTTCAATACCGGAGCCTCCGGATGACTCATGGCACGGCCCATCATCGGTCCGCCACCGATCACCTTCCCGACATCGTCCGACATGCCGCCGGCATGATCGATCAATGCCGAAATCGGCGTACCGAGCCGCACCAGATAGTTCGCAGGCTGAGCCAACGGCTTGCCCGTAACCGTCACCACCCGTTCCACGAGCGGTTTGTTCTTCTGCACCGCCTCATACACGGCCAATGCCGTACCCACGTTCTGTACCACGGCCCCCACATCGATCGGAAGGGCTCCCGACGGAACCTGACGGCCCGTAATGGCTGCGATCAGCTGTTTTTCACCTCCTTGCGGATAGCGAACCCGCAAGGGAACGATCTCGATTCCGGGGAAACTCTCGGCGAGCTCCTTCATGTGGGCAATCGCATCGGGTTTGTTGTTTTCGATGCCGATGTAGCACTGCTGCACACCGAGTGCCCGGGCCAAAATCGAAGTGCCAACGAGCACCTCCTCGCCCCGTTCCAACATCACCCGATGATCGGCCGTCAAATAGGGCTCGCACTCCACGCCGTTGATGATCACCACGTCGGCCTTTTTGCCCGGCGGCGGGGTCAATTTCACCTGCGTAGGGAATGTTGCGCCACCCATGCCCACGATGCCCGCATCGGCAATGCGACGGATGATCTCAGCGGGTTCCAACGTACACTCCCGGACCAATTCCGACGAGCAATCGATCCCTTCGGCCCATTCGTCGCCTTCGCGACGGATCGTGATGGCCGGTTGACGCAATCCGGATGCCGTCATCGCCAGATCGACCGAAACGACCGTACCGGAAACGGACGAATGAATGTTGCTCGAAACGAATCCGCCGGCCTTGGCAATCAACTGCCCGACAACTACTTTATCGCCTTTTGCCACTACAGGAACTGCCGGCGCGCCGATGTGTTGCGAAAGCGGCAGCACGACCGTATCGGGCAGTGGAAAATATTCGATCCGGGCCTCCCGACTCAACTTATTTTCCGACGGATGAACTCCGCCTATGGGAAATGTTTTCAACATATGTCGTTACTTTTTTGTTTCGGGTTTCACTTCAGGAGCGGTCTGTGCCGGTGCCTCTGCAACGGAAGTCGGATTTTCCACCTTACCGGGAGTGGCCGAAGGGGTTGCTGAAGCGGCCGCCTCGACCGGTTTGCGCGGCGGGAAATTGACATCGACGATCGCTCCGGTAGGACATTCGGCCACACACTTGCGGCAGAGACGACATTTGGTGAAATCGATGTAGGAAACATTGTTCTCGATCGTAATCGCCTCGAACGGGCAGGCCTTCACGCATTTCGTACATGCGATGCAGGCCGCTTCGCAACTCTTGCGTGCAACGGCCCCTTTGTCTTTGTTCACGCAAGAGACATAGACCCGACGTCCTTTAGGACCTTTCTTACGCAATTCGATCACCCCTTTCGGGCAGGCCTTCACACAAGCGCCGCAAGCCGTACACTTCTCTTCGTCCACTTCGGCCAGACCGGTCTCCGGATTGATACGGATCGCCCCGAATTCACAAACATTTACACAATCCCCGAAACCGAGACAGCCATAGCTGCACCCCGTTTCTCCGCCATAGAGCGAAGCCGAGACCGCACAGGAACGTGCTCCGTCGAACGTATTGGTACGGGGCCGTTTTTCGCAGCTGCCGCCGCAACGCACCACAGCCACCATCGGCTCGCGCTCCGGGGCCGCCTTACCGAGGAAGTCGGCAATCTGTTTCATGCACTCCCCGCCCCCTACCGGACAGTAGAGCGTACTGATATCGTCCTCACGGACAAGTGCTTCTGCCATGGCGCGGCAACCAGCATAACCGCAGCCGCCGCAATTGGCTCCGGGAAGCATCTTCTCCACGTCGTCGATACGCGGATCCTCCCACACCCGGAATTTGCTCGCCACGAAATAGAGAATCGCAGCCAAAAGAACTCCGAGCAGACTGAGCGTCAAAATCGTATAAGCAAAAACTCCCATTCTTTATGATTTTCTGATTTTAAAGATGATTTCTTTTTCGAATCGCCCCCGGACCAACCAGAGCGCGAAATAATAGACCGCCAACACCGCCAGCGAAACGACTCCGGCCTGTGGTTCAGAAAGGCCCGCCTCCAACGTGCCGAGCAACACAGCCAGCAGCAACAGGAAAGGAATCACATAGGCAAAAACCGCTGCCCGCAATCCCATTCCTTGCGAAACGGAGACTACGACCTCCTCGCCCGGCTGAAAAGCGCGGGCCTGTTCCGTATAGACCGTGATGAAACGACGCTCCTCCGCCCCTGTTCCGCAGACGGCACGTGCACGACATTGGGCACAAGCCTCCCGCACCGTCATCTCCACCTCCACGGAATTTTCCGTGACACCTTTTACGATACCCGTATGTTCAATAACCTCCGCCACGTCTGTTCAGATACCGTTAATAGCCGAACCCATATTTGCTGGTCAGCGGAATAACGATGCCTTTTCCCAGCGGACAGGTAGAAAGGCGCAAGGTAGGACAGAACTGATAGCGCTTGTATTCGCTGCGCACCAGCATGGAGTGGATTCGGTGTACGTCTTCCGCATTGAATCCGGCGTTGATGATCTCCTCGCGATGCTGCCCCTCCTCGATCATCCGATAGAGAATCGAATCGATCACCTCGTAGGGCGGCAACGAATCGGTATCGAGCTGTCCCGGATGAAGCTCGGCCGACGGAGCCTTGAGCAGAATGTTTTCCGGAATAATCTCTTTTTCACGATTGATGTAGCGGGCCACATCGTATATTTCGCACTTATACAGATCGCCGGCAATGCTGATCGAACCGATATCGTCTCCATAGAGCGTTCCGTAACCGACGGCCGATTCGCTCTTGTTGGAGGTATTGAGCACGATGTAGCCGTATTTGTTGGAGAGCGCCATGATCATCGTGCAACGGATACGGGCCTGGATATTCTCCTCGGTCACATCGAATGCCGTTCCACCCAAGACCGGTTTCATGGTCTCCGTAATTGCTTTATAGGCCTCCGTGATCGGAATGACGTTGTATTCTACACCGAGGTTTTCGGCCATCTTGACCGCATCGTCCACCGAATGGTCCGTGGAGAATTGGGAAGGCATCATGAGCAACCGCACATTCTCCGCACCGAGGGCTTCCACCGCCATGGCCGCCACAACGGCCGAATCGATACCGCCCGACATCGCTACACAAGCCTTCCGGAACCCGTTTTTGCTGAAATAATCGCGAAGGCCCAATCGCATGGCACGAAAAACATTGGCCGTTTTATTCTGTTCCGGAATGGGAAGCGGCTTGTTGTCGGCGTCGAGATCGACAACCACAAAATCCTCCTCGAAACTCCGGAGCAAGGCGATCGCCTCACCTTTACTATTGAACACGGCCGAAGATCCGTCGTAGATCACATCGGTCTGACCTCCCACGTGATTCACATAAACCACCGGTTTGCCCTTCGTATAGGCCAACTTCCGATACATCGTATAGCGGTTTTCCACGATACCGCGGGCATAAGGAATGGAGATCGGATTGACGATCAGGTCGGCATACCGGCCATATTCCTGCTCGGTATAGATATCCTGCCCCACCACAATAGCCACCTTTCGACCGGCGATCTGAACATATTCGCACCCCTTCGAAGGGACGAGATTCTGCTTGTCGTCACGCGAAACGATATTTTTCTTCCCCACATAGCGCATGATGCGCCGGTTTTGGATCAGTGCGGCCGCGCTGATGGTCGAAGCGCCGCTCTGGATGGGAAGACCGACAATGACCGCAATATTGTCGCAATGCGAAGCAATCTCGACCAGCGCATCTTCGCAACGCTCCAAAAAAGTCACTTTATTCAACAGATCGTAGGCGGGAGTCCCGTTGATGGCTTCTTCGGCGAAAACAACAAGATCGACTTTCTGTTCTTTCGCCCGACATACGGCTTCGATGATTTTGGTCTTATTGCCTTCGAAATCACCGATCGTATAGTTCAATTGAGCAACGGCTATTTTCATTGCAAGCAGGTCAGAATAAATTACGATGGGGCAAAGATAGGACTTTTCTTCGATGTTCGAAACCTCCGAGGAGGATAAAAATACTTTCGGAAGAAAAAACAACTAACATCTTGAATTTTTCGTAATTCTACGCCGTCCCGGAAATGGCTCTACCATATTAAAATTAAAACGTCCATTTTCGACTAATGCACTCCTTTCACCGACTGAGCCGCTCTATTCCGGAAAACGTTCGATACGCATTCGTCAGATGTTCGGCGACTCCGGGTAGCCAAACATTCGGCAACAAAGCACCCCTCCCTCGAAACAGATATAAGGCTCCCATCGAACGGTTCACAAAAATTCGGAGAAACTTTTGCACGTTTGGAAAATTTGCTTAACTTTGCCCCCGCAATCGGATCACGAAAGTGGTCATTTGCAACGAAACATGATGGTGCCATAGCTCAGTTGGTAGAGCAAAGGACTGAAAATCCTTGTGTCGGCGGTTCGATTCCTCCTGGTACCACTAAAAAAACAGTCGCCTATATTACTCAGGCGGCTGTTTTGTTTTTGACGGGAGAGAGAGGGGGGTATGCCTCATTGCTATAATACCCAAGCAACCTTAAGAAAGATTGAGAATATCTCTTTCAGCAAATGAATTAGACCGATATGGTTGGAGGTAGAAACTCTATGCCGCCATCATTATTTTTTGGGTATATCCTCGATATTGACCAATTTGTTTGCTATGGCATAAATGATCAGTCCGGCAGTGGTATGGATCTGTAACTTATTGGATATGTTGCGACGATGAGTTGTCACCGTATGTACTGAAAGAAACAGATAATCAGCTATTTCTTTGTTGTTCATTCCTTTGGCCACACATACAACAATATCTTTCTCCCTGTCGCTGAGTACCTCCAATTTATCTTTTTCGGGTGTTTCATTTTCCGATTCGTCGATATATGCGACCTGTCCGCTTTGTTTTATCTGCTGCTCTACATGCTTTACCGCCGGCACAAACAATTTGTCTTCAATCATGCAATGTGAAGTCAGGTCCTGTTCACATAGAATAATATCCAGCAGTACGGCATTCAGCAAGTAGTTATTCCTTTCAGGGTAATAACGAATGACAATATCTTTCAACTCCTTGAGTTTATCCCCTATGGGTGTATGCTTGCCTGCAAATTCCGCAATCGTATAGTTCCGATTCAGAAATCCCTGAGACAGTTGCTCGACATAGGTAAAGACCACTTCATTCTCATACTCCATGTGTTTGCGGACTTCTGTTACATATTCGTCATAGAACTTCACGATAAGCATGGCAATGTCATTGCTTCCTGAATAATCGATCGATTCGATCAGTTTGCGTCGGATATTGGGCAGGTTAAAATCCAAAAAATATTCGTGTGCCTGCTTCAAATAGCCAATCAGAGACGGCAGAGAAACCAATTCGTAATGATACTCTCTATCCGAGACAAAATTGGTTACCTCCAGAAATGTATTTTCATCCACATGGTGTGCCCGACACACATCCCTAACCGATTTGTCTCCAAAGCCTAGCGATATGCCGAAGCGTCCCATCACCAGCAGCAACGCGCTGTTGTCATTGACCAGATCGCGCATCCTGGCTGTCGGTTTATAGCCTGCTGAATTATTCATTTTTGTCTCTTTTGAACACTTCTGTTCGTTGTTGCAAAATTACTCACCTAATTATAAACGGACAATACTCAAAAATAGTGAGAAACACTCTCTAATCGCCGTAAAATACTAAAATCGGGTTATTGACTACGGTTTACAGCCCGGGTAATTTTGCATCCGGAAACAAAAACACAAATGATATGAAAATCAAATCTGTACTTATGATGTTATCCGCCGCAGTCTTTATGATGGCGTGTGACAAGGATGAAAACGGTTCGAAAACGGTCGATTTTGCAGGCAGCTACAACGGCTATACGCTGGCCAGTTGTGACTATTTCCAGAACATGATCTCGGCGGACGAGACGGTCGTAATCACGGAAAATACGGACGGCACCGCCACCGTATCGTTTACCTCCGCCACGTGGGGTACATTCACCATCACCGATGCACAGGCGAGTGTAAGCGGAAACGTCTGCTCCCTTTCGGGCAGCGGGCAGACGCAGATGGGCATGGGTGAAAGCACCTCGGCCTACGCCTGCACTTTCACGGCCGAGATCAAGTCTCAGACCGATGCCCGGATGGAGT
>CALUND010000015.1 GCA_944321925.1 uncultured Rikenellaceae bacterium
GGAGTGGCAAACGAGGCGGCGTCTTTTAGGGAAAAATGATACGCGGACAGCCGGTAACAGACCGGAGAGGGAACAGCCGCACGACGAGACCGCAAGTCAGACGTGCGAGAGAGTCATGAGCGGCCCCTACACGAGGAGAGCTAAAACTGCGAATAATTTGGAGCAACCAGGCCGACCACCGTGGCGGATTTTTCGCTAACTTCGCAACCGAAATCAACAAAACATAGAGACGAGATGATAAAAGGAGCCATATTCGACATGGACGGCGTACTGGTCGACAACATCCGAATCCACATAAAAGCGTTCGAAGAGATGTGCCGCATCTACAACGTGCCGTTCGATGCCGTCCGATTGAACAACATGGCAGGACGAGGCAACGACGAGATCATACCTGCATTTTTCCCCGAAGCGATCGTCAAGGAGAAAGGCGTTGCAGCTCTGTCGGCAGAAAAAGAGGCAGTCTATCGCAAGTTATACACCAATGAAATAGAGGAGGTTGCAGGACTCACCTCGTTTCTCGCTGCACTCAAGGCCTCGGGTGTGCGTTGCGCCGTAGGATCGTCCGGATGTCAGGAAAATATCGATTTCGTACTCGACAGTTGCAAATTGCGCCCCTACTTCGATGTCATCGTCAGCTCAGACCTTGTAACACATTGCAAACCAGATCCGGAAATCTATCTGACAGCGCTTCGGAAGCTCGATCTGCCGGCAGAATCATGTGTGGTTTTCGAGGATGCACCCGCAGGCATCGAAGCCGCCCGACGTGCCGGAATTGAAGTGATCGCGCTGGCCACTACCCATACCGCAGAAGAACTTCAGAAAAAAGGCATCAAAGAGATGATTATAAACGACTTCCGAAACCTATCTCCAGCCTGCTTCAACAAGCGATAAACCGTTATCGGCCCATTCGTTCGAAATGCTGAAGTCAAAAATCAAGTAACATCCAATAAGCGTCATTCAGTCAGAACGATGCCATACGGAAACGCTCGCGGAATCCTCCTTATCAAACGGTTCGGGTGAAAACGGTTGCCGTCGTATCAGAACGGATACCCCACTCCGAAATTGAGTGCCGTATTTTTCCACTTGAAATTGTGTATCCACCGCTCGCCTTGCGGCCAGTTCGGGTTGTGGAGCTGAATACCCCAATCGAGACGCAGTACGGCAAATTTGATATCGAGCCGCAAGCCGATGCCGGTATTGAATCCGAGCTGTTTATAGAACGTATTGAAATGGAACACCTCTTCCGGATTGTGGTTACTCTCGCTCTGCTTGAGGAACCAGATGTTACCCAGATCGCAGAATACGGCACCATGGAAAATGCTCCATATCGGGAAACGGAACTCCAAATTGGCCTCCAGTTTCATGTTACCGAGTTGCGTGGGATAGTCTCTGTTTTGCGGTTCGGGGGCGTTACCCGGACCCAAGGTACGTGCGACCCAACCGCGCATGCCGTTGCTTCCGCCGGCAAAGAAAAGCCGATCCATGGGTAGCGCATCCGAATTGCCGTAAGAGATACCGGCACCGCCATAGAGCCGCCAGGCAAGAGCCGTCTTCTCCCCCAATACGATGCGACTGCTGATGCTCAAATCGCCACGCACATATTGGGCGAAACGGATGCCGAAAAGGTTGTAATAGGAATTTCCGTCCGACAGATGGACCGGATGCGAAAAAAGCCTTGTCAGGCCGCTGATCAGGTTACCGGCCGTCTCCCAATTGAATCGCACGACCGTGGCGCCTGCATTCAGGTTACGCGGCTGGTTGTTGAAGACGTAAGAGCCCGATATGCCGGCAATAAGCTGAGAGGTGTAACTGTTCTGCAGATAGGGATTCTGGAGCCGTTCCCAGAAGGTTTGATCGATATATCCCATCTTGATCAGGCTGATATCGAACGGTCGGATGGCGAAATTCGAGAAACGGCCCGAACCCCAACTATAACTCCAGGAGACGCTCGACAGGGTCCGATCGTAGAAGACCCGCTGCTGGTCGTTGACCGACAGAGCGATGCGCGTTTGTGGTGTGACAGCGCGATGACGGCTGTCCACATCGAAAGGCAACAAAAAGCGCGGAAAGGACAACGAAGTCGAACCGCCCCATTCGAAAGCGGTTTTGCGCGTTCCCGTCTTCATGAACTCGAATCCGGCCGTAATCGAGATGTCGAACTGCTCGGCGCCGCGGAACAGATTGCGATTCTGGTACCCTATCGTACCCCGCAAGCCATAGAAACTTGCCGTGGTACTTCCTTCCAGTTCAATCTTATAGCCCTGCAAAAGAGCCGGGTTGCACTGGATGTCACAACGCAGATAACCCTCCGTTGTCGAAAGGCGGTTCTCTTCGGTCGTCTGGTTACCGCCCACGTAGGTCACCTGGTTGTCCTCTTTCGGAGCGGCGACCTCGTTGAAAAGAATGCTGGCGCTTTTGAAATAGCCCAACCGCATGATATCGTTGTAGGTGGCATTGACGGCATTCAGGTCGTAAAGCGATCCGGGAGCGATACGCACCATGCCGGAGAGGACCTTCGGACGTGTCCGTAACTTGGTGTCGTAGACCACATTGAGTCCGCGGTAGTAGAGGGTGTCGAGACGGTTTCGGTTCGCCGGATCAGAATAGTCGACCAACGGGTTGAAATTGGGATAGATGTAGATATCCTTTATCCGATAGATGGCATTGTCGCCGTAGATGGGCTGCCCCTGATTCGTATAACCCGTCAGACGTTGATGGATCACTTCGGAAAGCGCTACCTGGCGGGAGCCGACGGAAGTGTCCGCCACGTAGGTAATGTTGCTTACGTTGAAATTGTAATAGCCCTTGTTTTTCAGGTAATCGGTTATGCGAATGCGCTCCTGATTGAGGACTTCGCTGTCGAAAACATCCCCCACATGGAGCAACGAAGAGGTACTGTCCTCCAGAATGATGTTTTGCAGGAATTTGTCGCGGAAATCGTAGCTGATGGAGGAGATACGATACGGCTCGCCCTGCTTCACGCTGTAGATCGCCGCTACTTTTTTGCGTCGCAGCGTATCGATCCGGACGCTGTCGCTCGAATTGAAGTAGCCGCGCGAATTCATGTATATCCGGATGTTGCGGAGCGAACGCTCCGTCTGCTCCATGTCGAATACGACCGGCTCCTCTCCGATTCTGCGCAGAAAACGGTTCCAGCCGTTGTTCTTATCGGGATTGGCCTGCGCATAGATCCACGCATAGAGATTGACTCCCAGGAAGCGCCGGTTGGGCGACTGACGGATGTATTTATCGATTTCGGATGCCGTGATACGTTCCTTGCGCGGGACCTCCTTGTCGACCCGTATCTCATTGCGTTTGAGCATGTAGCTATCGTCGGGCAGACGACGCGTGACGCTGCATGAAGCCAGCGACACGAGCGTTGCCGCCATGCAGAGTCCCCCTATCGCACGCCTCAGCGTCATCTTCTACTGATTGAAAAAGCCTTTTTCCCGGAGCAGATCGAAATAGGCTCGTGAAAATGCCCGATTGTCGTCGCCCTTGTACCGTCTCTCTGTAAAAATACGTGCCAAATTCGGCAATTCGTTTTCGCGCAACAATCCGGCCGTCTCGTCCGAGGCTTCGCGTTCCGCCCAGAATGCCTCGATCTCCTCGTCGGAATAGTCGTGATAGGTCTCTTGGTGAACCACCGCAGCTACCGGCAGCCGGTCAGTCAACGGGACTTCGAAGGCCGGATATCCCACGACCAGTGTCATGACAGGAATCACCCCGTCGGGCAGCTGCAAGATGCGTCCGATCTCCTTTGCATTATAAAAGGTAGTTCCCAGATAGCAGATGCCCAACCCATGAGCTTCCGCCTCCAACGCCGCATTTTCCGAAGCGAGCAGCGCATCGGTCGCCCCGCTCATGAACCAGAGGAAATTGTCGTATTCCGGATTTGCCCCCCGAAGCCGGCACCAACGGCTGAAACGATAGATATCGGCACAAAAAGTGATGACAGCAGGAGCACGTGTCACCATCGTCTGATTGAAATGACAGGGAGCAAGTTGCTTTTTGATATCCGGATCGGTAGTCACCACCAGGCTGTACATCTGCATGTTTCCCGTATTGGAAGCCCGTGTGGCGGCACGCACGATCTCGTCGAGCACCTCGGGTGCAATCGGCCGCTCCTCGAAATGCCGGCAGGAACGGTGCGAAGCGATCTCTTTCAGCATGTAAAAAAAATTTGTTCCGACATGATTTTCTGCAGTACAAAAATAGTAAAACTTTGGGGAAAATCTCTATATTTGCATTAGACAAAGTGTTTTTTGCGTATGGTTATCAGTTTCGGGAAATACGAAGGAGCGGGGAATGATTTTATCCTGATCGACAAACGCACCATCGAGTTCGAACCCATCCCTAAAATGGTGGCGGCACTTTGCGACCGCCATTTCGGCATCGGAGCAGACGGCATGATGCTGCTCAGCATCGGTCGAGGCGAAGCGGAGTTCGACATGCGCTACTTCAATTCGGACGGACACGAAGCGACCATGTGCGGAAACGGCGGTCGGTGCATTACGCTTTTCGCCCACCATCTGGGAATCGGCGGCCGCAACAAACGCTTTTCGAGCGTCGACGGTCTTCATCGGGCCTCACTGCTCCGTTGCCACGAGATCAAAGGGCTTGTGGAACTCCAAATGATCGATGTGGTTCGCTTCGAGCGGTTCGGCGATGAATTTCTTATCGACACGGGATCGCCCCACTACATCGTTTTCGTAGACAGCGTCGACTCCATCGATGTCGTAAAGGAGGGTCGTCGCATCCGTCAGGAGAGCCGTTGGAAGTCGATGGGCGGTGTAAACGTCAACTTCGTCGAGATCAACGGAGAGGGTCGGTTCCGCCTGCGCACCTACGAACGCGGCGTAGAGGACGAAACTTTGGCTTGCGGAACGGGCGCCACAGCTTCCGCCATCGCGACTCATCTGTACGCACAGCATACGACCGACCGTTTCGACATCGCTGCACGGGGCGGACAACTCGCTGTCCGTTTCCAACCGCAGGAAGAGTCCCGCTTCACAGAGGTTTGGTTGAAAGGCCCGGCGCGCAAAGTCTTCAACGGCAAATTCGAGGTCGACAATTTCATCCACCTTTGATTCGGATCCAATCAATATCTTTTCAGAAGATACGTTCACACTTCTATTTTTCTCTATGAAATCACAAAAGAACCCCAGACCGGCCAAAACTGGGTTCGATTCGGACGAGGCTGTACGCAAAGCCACTCGTCTGGAACCGATCCGCAAAAGCGGCAAGCAACGCCATTCGCTCTACAAAGAGTTGAGCGATGATGACGAATTTTCGGAACTTCCGTTTCAAAGAAAAGAATCGGCCCTGGATTACCTCGACGAATGATGTCGCTGGCTCTCTTCACGACACCCGAAGAAAGGCCTTCTATAGAACCGAATAACAAACCGATGAATCGGAAGTGCGATTTCGCCGCCGAGTGGTGTGATCGTCTTTTTCGACATTTGAAGATATGGAAAAATTCATTGTGGCCGGCGGATGCGCCCTGCGCATCAGCGACAGCGGCCCAAAAGGAGACAAAACAATCGTACTGCTCCACGGCTACCTGGAGAATCTTTCGGTATGGGATGAATTCACCGATCTGTTGAAAAGCCAGGTACGGGTTGTGGCACTCGATCTGCCGGGGCACGGCATTTCACAGGTTCAGGGTCCGATCCACACGATGGAATTTCTGGCCGACACGGTGCATGCCGTACTCGAGGAGTTGCTCATACCCAAATGTACGGTGGTAGGTCACTCCATGGGTGGTTATGTTGCCCTGGCTTATGCGGAGAAATATCCTGAAACGCTCGACGGACTGGTGCTTTTCCACTCCACCCCCTACCCCGACTCACCCGAAAAAAAGGCCCTTCGGGAGAGAGAGGTGGCGGCTGTGGCTGCCGGGAAAAAAGAGTTGCTCTCGCGCACGGCTCCCGCCATGGGGTTCGCGCCCCAGAATCAATCCCGCTTCCGGGACGAGATCGAAGGGCTCTCCGAGCTGGTCATGCTGACCGAAGAGGAAGGCATCGAAGCGCTGTTGCGCGGCATGGCCGAACGGAAAGATCGGAGCGAGGTATTGCGCAATCTCCGGGTTCCGGTGTTGTTTATCTTCGGCCGGGGCGATCAGTACATCGTCGCAGAGACCGCTGAGCGAATGATCCGCGAATTTCCTGCCGCACAGGTTGCATGGCTCGAACACTCCGGCCACATGGGTTTCGTGGAAGAGCCGGAGGAGGCGGCCCGCATTCTGCTCGAATTTGTTTCAGCGGAATAAAATTTGTAACTTTACCTTCACAAACAATTGTTCACCATGGAGGAGAAAAAGATCGGTATCGCCTCGGACCATGCCGGTTACGAGTTGAAAGAATTCCTGACAGGCTACCTCGACAGCCTCGGTTACGACGTATTCGATTTCGGGTGCGACAGTGCTGAAAGTTGCGACTATCCCGATTATGCACACCCTCTTGCCGAAGCGGTCGAAAAGGGGGAAGTGCCTCTCGGCATTGCCATCTGCGGATCGGGAAACGGCATCAACATGACTGTCAACAAGCACCAGGGCATTCGTGCCGCGCTCTGCTGGACGCCGGAGCTGGCCACACTCGCCCGACAGCACAATGCGGCAAACATCCTTTCTCTTCCCGCCCGCTTCATCGACAATGCAACGGCAACCCGCTGCGTAGATGCTTTCCTTTCGGCCGAATTCGAAGGAGGTCGTCATCAGCGTCGCATCGACAAAATTCCCGTCAACCCCTCCTGCAGCCGATAGGCAGCACGGTTATGCATATTTCAACCGTCCTTCCTGTTGGGAGGGCGGTTTTTTGCTGTGGTAAGATTCCGAAGAGCCACGCGACACGTCCGGCGTCCGGGAACTCAAACCGGACTTCATGCAAGCAGCATTTTACACATCGGGAGGGAAAACCGAAACGCCGCAACACCCCTTGCGAACCGGAAACCGATCCAAACTCAAATAACCCTTTACACAGAACACCAAAGCCACGTCCCAGCGTCCGGGAACTCAAACCGGACTTCACGCAAGCGATATTTTACACATCGGGGAAAAACACCGGAAACGCTGCGCCCCTTGCGAACCGGGAACCGATCCAAACTCAAATAACCCTTTACACAGAACGCCAAAGCCACGTCCCGGTGTCCGGGAACTCAAACCAGACTCATCCAAACGGCATTTTACACATCGAAAAAAACACCGGAAACGCCGCAACACCCCTTATCCCCAAAAGCCAAGCGCCTGTCCTACCGACTTTCACACACAGAAAAGAAAAAGGGCTCACGTGTGAGCCCTTTTCTTCATCTGCGACGACAATCGTCCTACTTTTCGAATCCTTTTCCGATAGCGAGGAAATCGTCGGCTACGAGAGCGGCACCACCAATCAGGCCACCATCCACATCCTCTTTTGCAAAGATCTCTTTCGCATTGGAGGGTTTGCAGCTACCGCCGTAAAGAATCGGAGTCTCAGCGGCCTTCTCACCGAATTTCGAAGCGAGCACCTGACGGATGAAAGCGTGCATCTCCTGAGCCTGATCGGCCGTAGCGGTCTTGCCCGTACCGATTGCCCATACCGGTTCGTAAGCGATGATCAGTTTCGAGAACTGCTCGTCGGTCAGGTTGAAAACGACCTCCTCGATCTGTGCTTTCACCACATCGAAGTGTTTGCCGGCTTCGCGCTCGGCCAGCTTCTCGCCCACGCAATAGATCGGAACAAGCTGATTGGCATAGGCCTGCACCATCTTTTTATTGAGTGTCGCGCTGGTTTCGCCGTAGTATTCGCGACGTTCCGAGTGGCCGAGGATCACATATTCCGCACCGAGCGAAGCGATCATCTTGGCTGAAACTTCACCCGTATAAGCACCTTTCTCTTCGGCTGCGCAGTTCTGTGCGCCCACGGCGATGCCCGAACCACGAACCACCTTGATCACCTCCGAGAGATGAGTGAACGGCGGACAAACGATGAAGTCGACGCACGAACATACGCCACCTTTACCTGCCACCACATTCTTCGCCAACTCCACGCCCTCCACGGGAGTGGTGTTCATTTTCCAGTTTCCTGCAACGATTTTTCTTCTCATGACTGTTTCGATTATAATTGAAATTCGTTCTGTTTTTTCTGTTTTTCTTCTCTCTCTTCCGGCGTTTTTTTTTACAACTCCTCCAGCACGATCCTTCAGACTATTCCACCCACGCCTTTACCTCATCTGCAGTGGGATTCTTCAACCCCAGTTTGTTTTTCTTGTTGAATCCGCACAGGTCGTTGAAGAGTTTGCCCGGAGCGAGTTTTTTCAGGGAATCGACCGTGATGTAACCCATCTTCTGCAACACCGGAACCCACTCCGCCGGAATACCGATCGCCACGTATTTCTCTTCGGCATCGGCCACAACCGGTTTGATCGGACGCATCTGCGGGAAGAACAGCACATCCTGGACGGAGGGCTGATCGGTCATCAACATGGTGAGTCGGTCGATCCCGATGCCCATGCCCGAGCAGGTCGGCATACCGTATTCGAGCGCCTGCACGAAATCCATGTCGATGAACATCGCTTCGTCATCCCCCTTTTCACTCAGACGCAACTGCTCCTGGAAACGCTCGAGCTGATCGATCGGGTCGTTCAACTCCGAATAGGCATTGCAGAGCTCCTTGCCGTTGACAAAGAGTTCGAACCGTTCGGTCAACTCCGGATCGTTGCGGTGACGTTTGCTCAAGGGGGACATCTCTTTCGGATAATCCATGACAAACGTCGGCTGAATCAGATCGCTTTCGCAATAGGTGCCGAAAATGGCATCGATCAGTTTGCCTTTTCCCATCGTATCGTCGATCTCCACATGCAGACGGGCACAAGCCTCGCGCAATTCGGCTTCGCTCTTTCCGGTGATATCGAATCCGGTCTTTTCGAGGATCAACGAGGTCATCGTCACCCGCCGGAACGGCGCCGTGAAGTCGAGCGTGTGATCGCCCGAGGGAACCACCGTCGAACCATGGATGGCCAACGCGACCCGTTCCAGCATCCGTTCGACGAACGACATCATCCAGATATAGTCCTTGTAGGCCGCATAGATCTCGAGCACCGTGAATTCCGGGTTGTGCGTACGGTCCATTCCCTCGTTGCGGAAATCCTTGGCGAACTCATACACGCCATCGAATCCACCAACAATCAACTTTTTGAGATAGAGCTCATTTGCTATTCGCATATAAAGGTCTATATCAAGAGCGTTGTGGTGCGTAATGAACGGCCGTGCAGCCGCCCCACCGGGAATCGGCTGCAGTACGGGCGTCTCCACTTCGAGATAACCGTGTTCATTGAAGAACTCCCGCATAGTCGAAATGATCCGCGTACGTTTGACAAAGATGTCGCGTACCTGCGGGTTCACCACCAGATCGACATAGCGACGCCGATAACGCGCCTCCGGATCGGTAAATGCATCGTAAACCTTGCCATCTTTCTCCTTGACGATCGGCAACGGCCGGATCGATTTGCTGAGGAGAGTGAAATTCCGGCAATGGACAGAGAGTTCGCCCGTTTGGGTACGGAAAACAAACCCCTCGATCCCCACGATATCGCCAATGTCGAGCAGTTTTTTGAACACCACGTTATAAAGGGTCGGATCGCCATCCTGAGCTATGTCGTCGCGGCGTACATAGACCTGGATGCGTCCCGTGTGGTCCTGCAGTTCGAAAAACGAAGCGCTTCCCATGATGCGGCGGCTCATGATACGGCCGGCCAGACGCACATCCTGGAAATTGCCCTTCTCCGGATCGTATTCCGCAGCGATCTGCGCTGCAGTTGCCGTCACTTCGTAGCGTGCGGCGGGATAGGGATCGATTCCCATTTCGCGCAGACGATTCAAAGACTCCCTGCGCTGCAACTCCTGTTCACTAAGTTCTGTCATGCTCATTTAACAACAGATATATAAGGTTTCGCCACTGTACTGTTTCGGGCGGTAAAATTACACAATAAAATCGTTTTTTCACTACTACTTCGGCGCTTTGCGGTAGAGATAGACCGCAATTACGGCGAAGATGACATTGGGCATCCAGACGGAAAGGGCCGGAGGAAGCACGCCTCCCTTGGCAAACTCCTCGGCGAAACGTCCGAAAAGGATGTAGGAGAAACAGAGCACGATACCGATACCGATATGCAGGCTCGTTCCCCCGCGCACCTTGCGCGAAGAGAGCGACACACCGATCAACGTCAGAATGAACGTGGAGATCGGATAGGAATAACGGCTCTGGCGCTCCACCTCGAACTGAGCGATCATGTCGGACCCCTTCTCCCGCTGCTGACGGATGAAGGTGTTGAGTGTGGCAATATCCATCGTCTTGACCAACTCTCCGACATGGCCCAACTCATCGGTATTCAGGTTGATAAGCGTATCGAGCGACATCCGTTGTTCGAAGACCTCGTGCTCATCCTCGAAACGGCGAAGAATATACTTCGGAGCTGTCCAGCGTTTCGTCTCCGGGTTGAAAGTGACGTTGGCCGCCTCCAGCACCGACACGAGCGAACTGCCGTCGTAGGTCTCGAGCGCCATGTAACTCGCCTTGTTGTAATCGCCGGAGAAGTTGCGGATGTAAGCGAACGTGCCCGGCTCGATCTGACGGTAGATGTTCTGGTCGTATTTCATGTTCATCTTGCGCGGGATGTAGTGGCTCTCGAAATCGACACGACGCACATTCGCCGCAGGAATCACCCACAGGCTCAGCACCAGCGAAAGCAGCGTGATGGCGAGTGCCGAGAGGAAATAGGGCCACATGAGCCGACGAAAACTGACGCCGCTCGACAGGATGGCGATGATCTCCGTCTGATAGGCCATCTTCGAGGTAAAGAAGATCACCGCAATGAAGGTGAACAGGCCACTGAACTGATTGATGAAAAAGGGAATGAAATTCAGGTAATACTGAAAGACGATCGCCCGGAACGGAGCCTTCTGCGAAATGAAGTCGTCGACCTTCTCCGCATAGTCGAAAATCACCACGATGATGATGATCAGCGCAATGGCAAACAGATAGGTTCCGAGGAACTTACGGATGATGTATCTGTCGAGTATTTTGATTCCGGGGTTTTTCATATCCGATCCGAATTGCAACTAAAGTCTCCGACTCAATCGTTCCACCATCGCACGTTTCCAGGGGAGGAAATCGCCCGCCTCGATCCGCCTGCGAGCCTCTTTCACCAGCCAAAGATAGAATGCCAGGTTGTGGAGCGAGGCGATCTGTGCAGCCAGCATCTCGCCGGCAATCGTCAGGTGACGCAGATAAGCCTTCGTGTAGCAGGTATCGACGAAGCAGTGCCCCGCAGGGTCTATCGGAGAGAAATCCTCCTTCCACTTCAGGTTCCGGATGTTGATGATCCCTTCGGAGGTAAAAAGCATCCCGTTGCGACCGTTGCGGGTAGGCATCACGCAGTCGAACATGTCCACGCCCCGCTCGATCGCCTCCAGAATGTTCACCGGAGTACCCACTCCCATAAGATAACGCGGTCTGTCGGTCGGTAGTATCCCGTTCACCACTTCGATCATCTCGTACATCACCGGCGCAGGCTCCCCCACGGCCAATCCGCCGATGGCATATCCGTCGGCATCGAACTGCTGCACGTACTCCGCGGAACGGGCCCGCAGGTCGGCATAGGTACATCCCTGCACGATCGGGAAGAGCGATTGAGCATATCCGTATTTCGGTTCGGTCTGCCGGAAACGTTCGAAACAGCGTTCGAGCCAGCGGTGGGTCAGGTCGAGCGAACGGGCGGCATAGCTCCGTTCGGCCGTGCCCGGCGGACATTCGTCGAAAGCCATCATGATGTCGGCGCCGATGCTCCGTTGCGTGTCGATCACACTCTCCGGGGTGAACAGATGCCGCGATCCGTCGATGTGCGACTGAAAGTGACACCCCTCCTCCGTAAGTTTGCGACATGCCGCCAGGGAGAAGACCTGGAAGCCGCCGCTATCGGTCAGCACGGGACCGTCCCACGAAGAGAAACGGTGCACGCCGCCCGCCTTTTCGAGCGTTCCGACCCCCGGGCGAAGATAAAGATGATAGGTATTGGCCAGAATGATCTGAGCCCCGACCTCCTGTTTCAGATCGCGATGAAACACCCCTTTCACACTGGCGGCAGTTCCCACCGGCATGAAGATCGGCGTCTCGATCTCGCCATGATCGGTCCGTATGCGTCCCGTACGGGCGGCACATTCGGACGACGTATGTTCCAGCGTAAATTTCACAACCTGCAAATGTAGGGATTATTCCTTTCCCGCGCAAACCATTCCGACCGGAATTATTTTCCGCAACTCCTCCCTCGAGCCGGTTTTTATTCGAAATAAATGTGTATTTTTGTCGGATATAAATTCCGACTCCGACCGGCTCCGACTTCCGGCCGAGCCGATCAATACGATTTCAAGTGGAGGCGATAACCGAATTTTTTCATCTGCTGATCCGAGCCTATGGCGCATGGGGCCTGTCGCTCATGCTCATTCTGGTAGTGTTGTTCGTCATACAACTCTGTTACTACCTCAGAACCTATGCCCGGGTCGCATCCTACAAGAATAACCGACGAGAGGCAAAAGAGGAGGGCGACGTATCGATCTCGGTCATCGTGACCATGGGCGACGATTTCCTCTTCGTGGAGAACACGCTTCCGCTGCTGCTTCAGCAGGACTACGGCCCCTACGAAGTGGTGATCGTTTATGTCGGATCGAACGACGAATTTGCCGAGACGCTCGAAGTGCTGAGCGAAGCGGAGGAGAAGTTGACCTTCTCCCACATCAAACCCCATCCGCTCTTCCCGATCAGCAACAAGATGGCACTCAACGTCGGCATCAAGGCGGCTCACGGCGACTACATCGTGCTCACCACGCCCGATGCCCGTCCCGTATCGAACCGTTGGCTGCCGATGATGGCCAAAGGATTCACACGCGGCGACATCGTGCTGGGGTACTGCGGATTCGAGCCCTCCAAAGGATTCGCCGACCGCATGATCCGCACCTCCCATCTGATCGCCTCCGTCCGCTACCTGAGTGCAGCCATCCGACGCAAACCCTATCGGGGCGCCCTGCAAAACATGGGCTTCGCAAAACGGCTCTATTTCGAAGTCCGCGGATTCGGATTTCTCAATCTGAATCTCGGCGAGAACGACCTTTTCCTGCAGCAGATCGCCACTCCCGACAACGTCAGCGTGGTCATGCACACTCGTGCAACCGTCCGACAAAAGAGATGGGGCGGCATCGGCTGGTGGCTGAAAGAGTGCAAACGGCAAGGGCACACCTACCCATTCTACCCGCAAACGGTAAAGAACAGCATCGAATGGGAAATCGGCAGCCGGTTCCTCTTCTTCCTGACCGTGGGGGCGGCTTGTATCTGGATGCCTGCAGAGATGAAAATCGCAGCGGCAACCCTACTCGTATTGCGCTATGTCGCCGTGCTCTCCTGCGTACGGCGAATCGGGAAACGACTGGGTGAAAATCGCCTTCTGCCACTCTACTTCCTCTATGACCTCTGCTCACCCCTGTTGGAAATACTCATCGCCGCCGACCGCCGCATACGCCCGGTAAAAGAGATATGGAGATAGAAAACTACATCGTAGCATCTGACTCGACCCTGGTGGAGATGGTACTCGGAGGCGATTCCAAAGCGTTCGAAAACCTTTTCAACCGTTACAGAGGATCGATCCAACAGCTCTACCTGCAACGCACGGGAGGAAACGCAGAGGATGCCGACGACCTGTTGCAGGAGACCTTCATCAAGGTCTACCTCAATCTGCACCGCTACGACAACTCCTACACCTTCGGACAATGGATCTATGCGATCGCACGCAATACGTTCGTCGACTTCATGCGCAAACGTCGCGACGACCTCTCCATCGATGTCATTCCCAGCGAAAATTACGCCGCCTCCACATCCTCTACCCTTACACCGGAGGAGAGCATCATAAACAGCCAACAGAAGACTCAACTCGAGCAATTTCTCGAACGCATGGCCCCCAGGTATCGGAAACTGGTAGAGCTCCGTTTTTTCCGGGAGCTCTCCTACGAAGAGATCGCCGAACAGATGAAGATGCCGATGGGAACGGTGAAGACCCAAATCCATCGGGCAAGGACACAGCTCTGCCGGCTGATTCTCGAAAGCGGAATATTATGACCCCGGTACACGAAACCTTCGCGGCGTATCGCCATTCGTCCATGCCGGTCGCGGCCTTTGACAGTTTATGCCGTAGCGAAGAGAGTGCCACAAAACCGATCGACAACTCGACTTTCCCCTCTTCCCGAAAGAAAAATAACGCTCTACGACAGCTCTCACAACCCGAGTAAAAGCAGAACCCATGAACGAATTATTACGCTATTTTCCGGAACTCACCCTTCATCAAAGGGAACAATTCGCTGCGCTCGGTCCCCTCTACGAAACCTGGAACGCACGCATCAACGTAATCTCCCGAAAAGACATCGGATCGCTCTACCTGAAACACGTACTCCATTCGCTCGCCATCGCCCGTGCTTGCTGGTTCGACACCGGCGCCCGCATCCTCGACATCGGATGCGGAGGAGGTTTCCCCTCCATCCCGTTGGCCATACTCTTCCCCAAAGCACAATTTACGGCAACCGATTCGATCGGCAAAAAGATCACCGTCGTACGGGAAATCGCCTCCGCCATCGGTTTGACCAATCTCTCCGCTCTCCATATCCGCTCGGAAGAGACCCCCGGCCGTTTCGACTATGCGGTCAGTCGCGCTGTCGCCGAAATGCAAAACTTGCTGAAGTGGGGCATAGAGAAGATCGACCGGGGACAAAAAGGTTCCCTGCCGAACGGGATGCTCGTCCTGAAAGGTGGAGACCTGGACCAGGAACTCGCTGCCACCGGCCGAAAATATACGATCTACCCCATCTCGGAATGGTTCACCGAAGAGTTTTTCGAGACAAAAAAGGTGATCTGGACCGAAAAAAGATGAATTTAACCTCCGAAATTTTTGTAAACCCCGAAAAAGTTATACCTTTGCACACCGTTTCGTGAAAAATATTGCAAAAAAGATAGATCTATGAAAAGGACTTTTCAACCCTCTCGCAAAAAGAGAATCAACAAACACGGATTCCGTGAACGGATGGCTACAGCCAACGGACGTAAAGTATTGGCAGCTCGCCGGGCCAAAGGCCGCAAAAAACTGACCGTTTCGGACGAATCGACCATCAAAGGTCTGTAATCCGACGGGCAGCGGAGTGAAATCGATTCGCTCCACAAGTTTGCTCAACTTTTAATATAACAGGTCGATTTTTTCGATCTGTTATATTTTTATTACCACATATTGCCTTTTACTGCCCCATCTTCCACCCGCTTCCCGTCAGCTTCTCAAAGAAAAAATTTCCGTTTTTGCGCAAACGGTTTTATTCGCCACGACAGCCGCCCCTCTTTTCGCATCGAAACCAAAACGATTGTCAATCATAAGGCCCACCTTGGGGAAAAGCCATTTTACCAGGCATCGGTCTGCAACGACACGCTGTACGCCCCGTCGATGCTTCGACACTCCGAGCATCAAAAAAAATCGCCAGTGTCACGTTCCAAATAAAAATGTAACAAAAAAATAATTTGCCTCTCCCGATTATTTCAAATACCCCATCGATCTCCTACTCTCGTGTTTTAGCAATCACCAAAGTACAGTTTACAAGGGACTACACAGGGTAACGGTCTGACGGGAGGATTACCGCCCGTCAGATTTTCCATGTAATGTTCAAGCTGTCGCTTGTGGCGGCAACGGTGGTAATCATCAAATCCACC
>CALUND010000016.1 GCA_944321925.1 uncultured Rikenellaceae bacterium
CTTGACCATAATCGGCCGCAGCTTTTGTCTCAATTCCTTGAGGGATCGTGACCTTCAACGTTGCAGTAGGACTCTGCGTCAGGGATGAAGTCTCATCCTTTTGGCAGGATGTCAGACCTACGAACAGACCTACCGACAACAAAAAAAGGATAACTTTTTTCATTTTACACATAAGTTTTAATATTAATAAATACTAAAAAGAGACAGTGACATTTGTGCTGTAGTTGGATCTCAACACCACATCTTCAGCATCCTTCGTAACATCTCCGACCGAAACAGAAAACGACATCGCAGACTCGCCCTCGATGGGGACAAACAGGAAATCTTCCCCGACCAGCGTAGAGCCGACCGTCGTCTCCGGGAAAGAAACGGAGACATCTTGCTGGATTGCCGAAACTTCGCCAGTCAATACATCATAGGACGTATACAGTTCTCCATAAACCATGGAAACCGGATTCGCCTGATCGAACGCTTCGGCATTGTGAATATTTATTCGGGCCATGGGACGTTTCAAAATGGCATTCAAGACGGTATTACCGCTCCACTCTACCTGTTCGACGGCACATGCAAAAGCGTCGTTCTGCGCACCGGGACGATAAGCTTCCGTCTCCACCGTCACCTGTCGCAAATCTGCCGTAAGATAATGTCCATTTCCGTAATCAGCCCAAAACAGAAAGTCGTAGACTCCGGAGATCAAGGCTATCTCGAACTGAGCACCTCCCGTCATACTACCATTCAGGGTCTGACGCAACACGCGACGCGGCGTTGCTTCCCGGGTCCAAACTTCCAGCGTATAGACCAACATTTCGTCGTCGTTGCTTTTCGTGTTCCCGACAAATAGCGAAGGAGAGTTTTCGTTTTCCCAGGCACCCTGCGACCGAACGGCCACCACACCCTTCACGGGCTGCGGTTCAGGCAGGGTCTCCGAATCTGCTTGACATCCCGTCAATGATACCAAAACGAGTGTCATCCAAACCCACAAAAAATATCGTGTAAATTTCATGTTCAGTAGCTTTTAGTCTGGAATTACAACATTGATATTTCCGTCAAAACCGTAATCTATACCGATACCGGGGGCAAAGCTCCGCGTCAGAAATTCATCGCGGATGCTCGTCAATTTTCCACGGACAATCGGGACCTCAACCCCCTGGACCTGATTCAGCACATTCCCCTGCCCATCGAGGATAGTCAGATTGACATATACGGCCGATTCATTGCCATTCACGAAAATATAATCACTTCCGAAACGAGCCTCCTGGTCCGACAAAGCTGTCATCGTACTGGTGAACGATACGCCTTGCCGTGCATCATTGGGTTTGTTCGTATAGGCATTGAAACCCGAGGGAAAATATCCCGCATATTCCACTTTGACCTGCCATGATGAAAGATCGGCTCGGGCAGCTATCGCCTGATTTGCCTCCGGGCTTCCACTTTGTTCTACCTGCTCCGCCAATTTATCGAGCAACTTATCTACATCGGTCGTAATAAACTCGATCTTGGCCATAGGGCGCTCGAGCGTAATGGTCTGTTCAATCGTTTGGTTCCATTGATCGAGATAAGGTGTCAGATCCAGGTCCTGATTACCCACATAGGTGTCTTTATGCTCCTCATCCCCGATATAATTCTCCGTTTCAGGAATGCGGATCGAGGAGAGCGATTGAACCGTATAATATTTATCATCCGTAGAACCGTCATCGACATAATCCATCCACGCCACAACCTTATATTTCGCTGCGAGAAGATCGAATGCCGCTTCAATGGTATGTTTCCCATCCGGAGCCGGATCGCAACTCAAAACACGCCGTTCGACAGGCTCGCCATCGATGGCGTCACGAAATATTTCGATAATCCAGCGCACGTCATGCGTCGATATATCGTCGGATTTGGCAGCCATATCCGCTTTCGAGTATGGTTCGAGGGTCGGATCGACTGCGAACGTCAAATTCACATGCATCTGTGTCGGATAGACTCCTCCATTTACGGGATACTCCAAGATCGTCGAACGACAGCTCACCGCCAAAAGAGCAAGTCCAACCACATATCCGATTGTTTTTCTCATAACTCTTTTTGAACTTATTTACCGAATCTGTACACCAACCCAATTCCGACTTTGGTAAGGCCCCAATAATTATAGGGAACCCCCCTCTCATCGTAGGCTCCATTCGGAATGTTATAAAAACTATCGTATTTCGTGTAAACATATCCTGCCCCGATCGTAAACTCGGCGGCCCAACGACGAGCAAACGGAAGCATATAGCCATAACTGAGTCCTACGCCGTAGAGTCCAGAGGATTGGTAGCGGGTCTTGGAATTAACCGCGATATTGAAACGGCCCACATTCATATGCACCCCGAAGAAATGTCCCTGCATCGGATTGCGCAGCCAGTAACGGAACTCGGGCTGAACAGCGAATAGGCGTAAGCAATAATTCCGTGCTACGGTATAAGGGCTATAGATAATGGGAAAATCGATCGAATAGTGCTCCCCGAAACTATACTCGATCCCGAGGTTAGCCACTGTAGCAGCCAGATAGGCGACATTGGTCTTGATCGCCCATCGATACGGTCGCTCCTTCTCCACAGTTTCTGCCTGCGGAACAGTCTGAGAAATGGCGCTTTCCTGAGAGTCAGCAGTTTTTTCCGGTTCTGCCGACAAACGATCTGGCTGCTGCAAGGAGTCTGCCTTTGTCTCCGTTGTGTCTTTAGGAAGAGACTCATCCGGCCCCAAGCCCCGATCTACGGAACGCGTTGTATCTTGCAGACTTTCTGAAGGTGTCGAAGGTTCTTGAGCTCCCGTCTCAAACAAGTAGGCTACCGCAATTACATCTGTCAGGCCCTTCCAACGACGTGTGGAGTTGGTTGTCCGGAAATGCTCCTCCTTCAGGCCCTCCTGAACAATAAAATAAGACTTCACCTGATTGCTCCGGTTCTTGGCTGCAGCCAGGTTTTCCTTTACCGATCCATACGAGGAACAGAAACCGAGCACCCGCACTTTTATGTCCCCCGATTCAATAAAGGACTTGTTTGTACGGAGCAATTCGGTCATTGTCTGAATCGACTCTCTGTTTCCTTTATAATCGGCCCAGAACATATTTTTCCTCGGGGCGAACCGGAAAATAAGCGTATCTCCCAGAATCTCCTGACAAGCATTTAAAGAGGCATTCTGAGCCTGTGCCGCATCACAAATACACAATCCGCATAAAAGCCCTAAAAAGATTTTGTATTTCAACTTCATGGGTAGAGTCATTTTATTCGTACGCAGTTTAGGATGATCAATTAAGTAACAAAATATAATTAGGCAATCCCCTCATACATAACCGACTTTTCTTTCACAACCCGAAAATTTCTGTAAAGAAACGTATTTTTTTCACTTCTACAAAATAATTACGAACTTTTTTATCATGCATGAACCCGAATGGTTTCTTTTTTTTGTCCAAATCGATTAAATCCTTGCTTTTATTCATTACCAATGACTTGCCTAACTAACAATGTGCACGATGGAATTTATCAAACGCATTGCGAAACGCGACAACTACACAACATTGAAAATTCACAACTTCACAGCTCCTCCCGGCAACCGATTCTGATCTCCATAAAGCATCACGAACAATAAAAAGAGCGATCCCGTTTCAACATTTTAATCGCAGAACTCCATTCGAATAAACAGAGACGGGAACTCACAACGTACACTATAGCTATCTGAAAATACGGAGGCGGCTCACGAAATCGATCTTGAAAACTTCGATTTCCAGTTGTCCCTATTCCGACCTTTATGTATATTTGTAGAATATAGGATGCGGCTCGGCATAGTCGAATTTGAAAACTTCGGTTTCGTTCGCCTCTGCGCTCGCCTTTCGCTATATTTGTAGAATATAGGATGCGGCTCGGCATAGTCGAATTTGAAAACTTCGGTTTCGTTCGCCTCTGCGCTCGCCTTTCACTATATTTGTAGAATATAGGATGCGGCTCGGCATAGTCGAATTTGAAAACTTCGGTTTTCGTTCGCCTCTGCGCTCGCCTTTCACTATATTTGTAGAATATAGGATGCGGCTCGGCATAGTCTAATCGGAAAACTTTGTTTTCCATTTGCCTCTGCGCTCGCCTTTCGCTATATTTGCAAAACTCGTTAGACTCGAAATTCCGAATTCGCATGTTGATCAATACGGACGCGTTTCTTTTGGTGGGATCCATCCTGCTCTTTGCCAGTGTGGTGGCGGGGAAAGTCGGTTATCGTTTCGGAGTTCCGGCCCTTTTGCTGTTCCTGGGGGTCGGGATGCTCTTCGGAACCGACGGTTTGGGTATCGAATTCGATAATGCCCGTCTTGCTCAATTCATAGGTATGCTGGCTCTGAGCGTGATCCTCTTCTCGGGCGGTATGGATACGAAATTCTCGGAGATTAAACCTGTATTGGCTCCGGGTATGGTTCTCGCTACGGTGGGAGTGGTCATGACAGCCTTCCTTACCGGCGGATTCATCTACCTGATCAGTTCGTTGTTCCATTTCGAGCTGACCTTTCTCGAATCGCTGTTGATGGCGGCAGTGATGTCGTCAACCGATTCGGCTTCGGTATTTTCCATCCTTCGCAGCAAACGGCAGGGCTTGAAGGAGCAGTTGCGGCCGCTGCTCGAACTGGAGAGCGGAAGTAACGACCCGATGGCTTATATCATGACGGTCCTGTTGCTCAACATCGCTACGGCCCAGGTGGCTGGTGGGGTGAACTGGTGGCATACGGTGGGGCTGTTTTTCATGCAGATGGGTATCGGTGCCGCCGCCGGTTACCTGCTCGGTCTCGCGACGGTGTGGGTGATCAACCATATAAACATAAATAATGGCGCACTCTATTCCGTGCTGCTGCTCGCGTTCGTCTTTTTTATCTTTTCGATCACCGATCTGGTGGGAGGAAACGGTTATCTGGCGGTTTACATCGCCGGTCTGGTCGTGGGAAACAAAAAGATCGTTTTCAAACGGACGTTGACGACCTTTTTGGACGGGTTCACCTGGCTGTTCCAGATCGTGATGTTCCTTGCGCTGGGACTGTTGGTCAATCCGCACCAGTTGGTCGTACCCGAGACGGTCAGTGTGGGGCTGCTTGTCAGCTTTTTCATGATCATTTTCGCCCGTCCGCTTACCGTATTCCTTTGTTTGGTGGCATTTCGTCGCTTTTCGTTCAAGGCCCTTCTGTATGTCAGCTGGGTCGGTTTGCGTGGGGCCGTTCCGATCATTTTTGCTACCTATCCTTTGGTGGCTGTGGCGGATGGATTCGACCCGGGGGTGGCAGACATGATCTTCAATGTGGTCTTTTTCATTACGATCGTCTCGCTGGCCATACAGGGTTCTACGGTTGGCAAGATGGCGGAACTGTTGGGGCTCTCCCAGACGATGCCTGAGGATAGTTTCGGGATCGATCTGCCGGATAAAATCAAGTCGGCACTCTCCGAGTTCGAGGTTAATGCGAATTTCCTCAGACGAGGCAATCAATTGAAGAATATCGAGTTGCCCGACCACTCGCTGGTACTCATGGTAAAGCGTGGGGAGGAGTATTTCGTGCCGCGTGGCAATACGAAATTGTTGGAAGGCGATAAGCTGTTGTTGATTTCGGATAACGACGAGGAGTTGAAAAAAGAGATCGAGCAGTTGGGTATCGAATGATGCCTTCCGACTCTTCCCGGACAGTCGAAAACCTCGCCATACTCAGCAAAAGGCGAGGTTTTTCGGTTGTTTTCGGGGTTGTTGTTCTTCGCCCGAAAGATTGTTTTTTCTGCAGGCTTTGAGCCTGTTCGCTGTCTTTCCCGTGCTTTTGGACAGGAGGAGTCCGGATGTTCAGAGACTTTTCAAGGCCTGGGCCAATTGATCGGGACATGAAGTGCCCTTATCCCGGCATTGAATCCCTTCCAAACGGGCGATTGCTTCGTCGACAGCCATGCCTTGGACGAGGAGCGATATGCCTTGTGTGTTGCCGGAACATCCGCCGGTGAAGATCACTTGACGGATGATGCCGTTTTCGGTCTCTACTTCGATTTGTTGGGAACAGACCCCTATGGGGTGATAAACGATCGATTTTTTCATTGTGCAGAGTTGCTTCTCGGGTTGTTGAAATAGAATTAAGGTGTATCGGAAAACCGGCGGACGGAGGTCTCTTTTCACAGGGCAAAGGTAATGAAAGAGCCAAGCGGATGCAAAATTTTCGTATATTGCAGCCCGCTAAAAAATGCGTTTTGATTTAGTGTATTGGTTATTAGTATCTTGGCGTTTTTGTTTAGGGTGTTTGGCCTAATCAAATGCCGGGATTGTTTCGGCTGATTTGTTAAAAAAACAGGTCTGAATGGGCAAAATTGTGAATTTATCGTTATATTTACACTTTTGAAATTGGTATATAGTTGAGGTTTGTATGAATGACAATATAAAGATGAACGGTCGTATTGCAAAAATTGGGTCAGTTTTATTGGCCGCTTTGGTCATGGTTGTGGCAGGCTATGGTCAATCGCAGGCGGATATCGATAAAATATGGCATAAAATATTGAATGACACGATATTGGGCGTAGATTTGCCGGGAGTTCACACGTTTATTCAGAAACAGGGTCTTTCGCCGCAACAGACCGTGATCGTGGGTGTGCTCGATTCGGGAATCGACACGGCGCATGTCGACCTGAAGGGGGCCTTCTGGACCAATCCGGGCGAGATTCCCGGAAATGGGAAAGACGACGATCGCAACGGTTACCCGGATGATATTCATGGCTGGAGTTTTCTCGGTTCGGCCGACGGGTCGTTCGACGTGACCTCGGCCGGGACGGAATATTTTCGTCAATACAAGCGTCTGCGGCCGAAATATGCAGGCAAGGAGGAGTCGGATTTCAAATCGGACAAACAACGGAAAGAGTTTGCCTATTTCAAATACCTCGAACAGAAAGCCGGCATCCGGAATTATGTGAAATTTGCCGAGGTGCTTGAAAAAAGGTTCGAATCATATCGGATTTGCGATTCGTTGGCGAAGGCATGTTATCCGGGACAGGATGTTACGCTGCAGGAGCTGACCAAGATCGATTTGCAGGATACGGTAGCTCTGGGCCGCATCATAGCAGCCCTGGAACAGGTGCTTCCCTCATCGTATTTGCGGTATGGTGCTTCGGCCTCTTGGAAGATGGTTTACGATACCACTTGGGCCGAGGTGCTTCAGGCTCGGAAGCGGGTTGCCAGTTTGGATGATCCTTCGGCCGATCCCCGCTTGAAGGTGGGTGACAAGTTGAATAAATTTTCCGATCGTCGGTATGGAAACAACCACCTCTTTGTCAACGATCAGGATGCGATGCATGCTACCTGTGTGGCTGGAATCATTGCCGGTCAGGGGGTGGAGGATCCGCAGATCTCGGGAATTTACCCCGAAGCACGCATTATGGCGGTTCGTGTGGTCCCGGATGGCGATGAGTATGACAAAGATGTCGCTTCGGCCATTCGTTATGCCGTGGACAACGGAGCGAAGGTGATCAATATGAGTTTCGGCAAGTTCATCTCTCCGCATAGCGATCAGGTGGCCAAGGCGATCCGTTATGCCTGGAAACACGATGTTGTACTGGTTCATGCGGCCGGGAACGAGGGAATCAATATCGATACCGTAGCCCATTATCCGGTCGAGGTCGATCGGCGGGGACGTCGGTTCTCCAATATGATTGTGGTCGGCGCCTCCTGTATGGATGGATCGCCTGCCTCTTTTTCCTGTTATGGGCAATTCGCTGTCGATCTGTTTGCTCCCGGTTGCGATATATGGGCCTCTCAGGCTGGCGGAGGCTGTTTCTCTGCCAGCGGTACGAGTATGGCGGCTCCGATCGTTGCCGGTATCGCGGCGATGATTCGGGCTTATTATCCGGAGCTGTCGGCCGGGGAGGTATGTGGTATTTTGCGGGAGTCGGTAACTTCGCGGTTCGGCGTGAAGGTCACTCTTCCCGGAAAACAGCGGAGGATGGAAGAGAAACCCGATACGGAGGTGAGATTTGAACAACTCTCCCGAAGCGGCGGAATCGTGAACGCTGCGAAAGCGTTAAAAATGGCAGAAGAGGTAAATGCAGCAAGACAATAAAAAGTGAAACGGATTCTCTACATAGGCGTTTTTTGGGCCGTTTTGGCGGCTGTCGAACTTCGTGCGCAGGGAGCCGATCTGTCGCAGGCGGATCGTTTCTCTTCCGATTCGCTTGGCCGTTACGTCTATTCCACTTCGATTTTCCCTAAATGGATCGAAGGTACCACCTGCATGTACTACGACTTCATTCGTCTCGGAGAGCGACAAGATTATCTGGTCGATTATAAAAAGGGTACAAGACGCCTTTTGTTCGATAAGGAGGATGTGGCCGATAAGATGGCTGTTCTGCTCGGCGAAGAGATCGATCCGGATAAATTCAATATCTATCCCGAATTCGAAAAGGGACATGCCGATTATTTTACCTTCCGTGTCGACGGCAAATATTTCAAATACGACCTCAAAACGGATGAGTTAACCACTGTTCCTCCCCCAACGACTAAATCAAGACCGTTTTCCAACGACAGTTGGAAACGGTGGTCCCCGGACAGTACCTATTTCGTATTCGGACAGCGACACAATCTGTGGCTCGGTTATCGCGATGGCCGCGACAGCATTCAGCTGACGAACGATGGTGAGAATTACTACTCTTTCGTCAATTCACAAAACCCGTCGTCGGATGATAAACCCCACTACGTGTCGGGCATTTGGCTCGCTGACGGAAATAGTTTCTTCGTCGTGCGGGAGGACAAGCGGCGGGTCGGCACGCTCTCTATTATCAATTCGCTTTCGGAACCGCGTCCCGAGACAACGACTTATAAATTCCCGATGCCCGGCGATGCCGATGTTCCTGCATTCGAAGCGTGGCTCGTGGATGCTCCTGCAGGACGTGTCGTCCGGCTCGATGTGGAGAAATACCCCGATCAGAAACTCGATGTGCCCCGTTTCGGAGTTCGGGAGAAAACATCTCGTTATGCCTACATCGTCCGTCGCAGCCGCACGGGTGACCGTGCCGATCTGCTTCGCATCGACGGAAGAACCCATGCGGTGAAAGAACTGATTTCGGAAAATGTCGCCCCCTATCTGAATGAGCAACTTTTCGCCTTCCATGTACTGAACAATGGCGAGGAGATTCTGTGGTGGTCGGAGCGTTCGGGTCGAGGACAGTTCTATCTCTATGACGGTGAGGGTAATCTGAAAAATGTTGTCACGCCGCCCGATATGCAGGCCGGCAAGGTGGTCCGGATCGATACGGTGCGGCGGAGCCTCATTGTCGAGGGATATGGCCACGAGCAGGGCGTGAATCCCTACTACCGGATGTATTATAAGGTAGGATTCGATGGCAAAAAATTGACTTTGCTCACTCCCGGCGATGGTCAGCATGAGATGGCGCTTTCTCCCGACAACAGCTGTTTCGTCGATACCTACTCCCGGATGGATGCGGAACCTCGCATCGAATTGCGTGACATGAAAGGTCGTCTGCGCCTCGCTTTGGAGCAGAGCGATTTCAGTCGGCTTTATGAACGGGGTTGGAAAAAACCGCAGTTGGTGTGTGTGAAGGCCGCCGACGATTCGACCGATCTCTACGGGGTGATGTACGTGCCATTCGACCTCGATTCGACCCGTAAGTATCCGGTTATTTCGAATGTCTATCCCGGTCCTCAGGACGATCAGATTTCGCGTCGTTTCATTTTGGACGACAATTACAACCAGTCGCTTGCCCAACTCGGATTCGTGGTGCTGACGATTGCACCCCGAGGATCCGGTCCGTTGCGCGGCAAGGCATTCCAGTCGTTCGGTTACAAAAACCTGCGCGACTATCCGCTCGCCGATGACAAGTATGCCATCGAGCAGTTGGCCCGCCGCTATTCCTTTATGGATACGACCCGTGTGGGTATCTATGGACATTCCGGCGGTGGCTTCATGTCGGCAGCCGCCATCATGACCTATCCCGATTTCTACAAGGTGGCCGTTTCCGCCTCCGGAAATCACGACAACAACATCTATACGCAGTGGTGGGGGGAGACCTTCCATGGCGTAGACTACGTCCAGACGAGCGATTCGACCTGGCAATTCGAAAGCCGGATCCCGACCAATATGGAGCTGGCTCCGAACCTGAAAGGCCGTCTGCTGCTCATCACGGGCGATGTCGACAACAACGTCCATCCCGCTTGTACATTCCGCTTGGCAAAGGCGCTGATCGAGGCTGGCAAACGCTTCGACATGATGATCTTTCCCGGCGTGGACCACGGCGTGGGAGGACGCTATTATACCAATCTGATACGCTACTATTTTGTGGAGCACCTGCTGGGTGAACCGCAAGATGATACGGATATCATAAATCACAACTAAAACGGGAATCGAATGAAGAAAATCTACACGAACACAAAAACATTCTTTCTGATATTCCTGCTTTTCACCCTCGGGGTCTCCGCGGCTCAGGCTCAGGATGCTGTCAGCGCAAGACGATCCATGCAGGTGAATGGTTATGTGACCAACGAAGAGGGCGATCCGCTGGTCGGCGTGACGGTATTGTTGTTAAATACGAACCGTGCGGTAATTACCGGTACGTCGGGCGAGTTCTCCATCTGGGCAGACGCAGGAGGTACGCTTCAGTTCTCCTATGTCGGCTATGAGACGCGACAGGTAGGAATAACGGCAGAGCATCAGAGTAAGCCGTTGCGGGTGAAGATGAAAGAGGCGTTTATGCAGATCGATCAGGTAATCGTCACGGGTTATAACCAGACGTCGGTACGTAAAAGTTCCGGTTCCGTCTCGGTCGTGACCGACAAAGATTTGAAGACCGCACCGATGCAAAACATCGATATGTTGCTCAAGGGTAAGATGGCCGGTGTGAATGTGCAGGCCGTGTCGGGACAACCGGGCCAGAGCGCTCAGATCCGAATCCGCGGAACGAGTACCATCACGGGTAATGCCGAACCGCTTTGGGTAGTGGATGGTGTGCCGTTGGAACGCGATATTCCTAAGATCAGCGCAAGCAATATTCGGACAGGTAACTTCAGTACATTGTTGGCAAACGGTGTGGCGGGCATCAATCCGCAGGACATTGCCTCCATTACCGTCCTGAAAGATGCGGCTGCGGCGGCTATCTACGGATCGAGGGCGGCCAGCGGTGTGATCGTCGTAACCACCAAACGGGGTGAGGCGGGGCGCCTGAAGGTCAATTACTCGGGTTTCGTCTCTGTCTCGACCTCTCCGCAGCGGAGTCCGGACCGCATGAGTTCCGCACAGAAATTGGCCTGGGAGCAGGAACTGTGGGATGAGTTCTCGGCCAGCGGTTATGCCAAGTCGTTGATCCCGGAGGTGAGACGTCAGGCTTTGGAGGCTCTCACGGGCGAGGATTATACGAGCGCCAAAAGTACCTACTATCCGGTGGTCGGTATCGTCGGTATGGTTCGGTCGGGTTACGGCCGTTTTGCGGGCATGTCCAAGGCGGAGCAGGATGCCTATCTCAAAGGCCTCTCCTTCCAGACGACCGACTGGTTCGACGAGTTGTTCCGCACGACCGTCTCCCATAGCCACTATCTCTCCATGTCGGGAGGTTCCGACAGGGCGACCTACTACGTGTCGTTCGGCTATGAGAACAACCGCGGTATGGTGAAACACAACGACTATTCGCGTTACAATTTCAACGGCAAGGTAAATATGACGCCTAACCGGAAGCTCTCCGTGGGCGTGATCACAGACTTCAGCTACCAGGAGAGTAATGCGCCGGGAAGCTCGGTCGATTACCTGAATTATGCCTATTTCGCCAATCCATACGAACGGCCTTACAACGACGACGGTTCCTACCGTGCCGATGAAACCTATTTCTCGCTCCATGAGATCAACGGAGGTTCCGAACAGCGGTTGCCGCCCGACGGATTCAATATCATGCGGGAGATCGACCTGAATTATGCCCTGGAAAAGGCCATCTCGACCAGCATCACCGCCGACCTGAATTGGGAGATCATTCCCGAACTCCGTTTCTCCGGCGTCGCGAACTTCTCCATTTCCAACAACAGTTCGGAGGCCTACAACGACAAAACGACCTATGCCGCCTGGCTCGATCGTCCGTTCGAGAAGGATTATGTCTCGGATCGTATCTATTCCAGTTTGTCGGAATCGAGCAACATGAACCTTTCCTATATGCTGCGAGGGTCGCTCTCCTATGGGCATACGTTCGGTACACACCATCGGCTGAACGTTACGTTCGGAAGCGAAGTCAGGGCGTCGAATGCACGGAACGCCTTCAATAAACGCTACGGATACGATCCCGTCACCGGTAATCACCTTACTCCGCAGCCTACGTGGACGATGGATGATGCAGGAATTATTAAGTTCGCCAATCTGATGAGTTCCCTTACCGGAGCAACCGAGGAGGATAATGCCTATGCTTCGTTCTACGCCACGTTCGATTATATTCTCAAAGGACGGTACGTCTTCAACCTGACGGGCCGTACGGACGGTTCGAACAATTTCGGTGCGAAGGAGCAGTTCAATCCTACGTGGTCCGCCGGTTTTTCCTGGAATATGGATGAAGAGCCCTGGATGAAGGAGATCTCTCCGGCTGTCAGTTCGTTCGTTTGGCGCGTGGCTACCGGTTATCGGGGCAATGTCAATAAAACGGTCTATCCGCAGTTTGTCATGAATTACTCCTCGACGATGCGTCCGCTGGATAACGACAATCTTCGGATGGGCTATATCGGCAATGCGCCCAATCCGTTGCTGCGTTGGGAGAAGACTTGGGACATGAAGTTCGCAGCCGACATGGGATTCGTCAAAGAGCGTATCCATCTCCTTTTGGAGTTCTATCGTTCGCTGGGGATGGACCTGGTTACCAACGAGGCCGTGCCTTATTCCACGGGTTTCATGTCACAGGCCTACAACAATTCCGAACAGGTGAACCAGGGTATCGAGGCGACGCTCTCCACCGTGAATATAAAGACGCGTGATTTCACGTGGGACATGTCGTTCAATGTGGCTTACAACTACAACAAGCTGACCGATTATCGGCCCTCAAACGGAAGCGTCGCGACCGGAAGTACGAACTATGAGGGCTATCCGCTCTCCTCCGTTATGACGGGTAAGGTGCTTGGTATCGATCCCGAAACGGGTATGTATGTCTTCAAGAAGCGTTCGGATGCGAAAGGAGATGCCCATACCTTGTCGAGTTATCGGGATTATCTGTTCTACGTGGGTACGAACAATGCGCCTGTAACCGGCGGATTCTCCATGGGATTCCGCTACAAGACGTTGTCTGTTTCGTTGAGCGGTAGTTTCTCGTTCGGCGGAATCGTATCCAACGAGATCGATTGTCCGGTGGATTATTCCACTCTCAGTGGTACCTCTTCGGGTAGCTCGGAGTGGCTGCAGGATGTGCCCACACCGCGAAACGACCTCTATGTCAACCATCTGAATGTGAATGGAGATGTGGTGCGCCGTTGGACCAAGGATAATCCCATTACCGATGGCTATCCCAAGCTGATCGACCACTGGTATCCGAGAAGTGCTTCGGACGGCTCGGCCAAGGCAGACGTCATCAGCGAAGGTATCACGAACGCGATTTTCCTCGAGAAGATCAATTATGTGAAATTGAGCTCGATCGTGATCAGCTACTCGCTGCCCGAGAAGTGGATGAAGCGGACACGACTCGACGGGGTGAATTTCTCCTTTACGATGAATAACCTGTTCACTTTTACAAACTACTCCGGATTCGATCCTGAAACGCCCGGAATCGTCTACCCGATGACGCGGAGTTTCTCGCTCGGAGTGGGCCTCAGTTTCTAACGAACGAAGAAAAGAAGAGTGCTTATGAAAAAGATCGCATATATTTTTCTTTTGTTGAGCCTTGTCTCGTGCAAGGATTTTCTCGACATCAAGCCGAAAGGCAAGACGATCCCCAAAACGGCGCAGGAGTTTTCGGAATTGCTTCAGACGACGCTTTATGATATTGACGAAGGAGAAGCGTATGTGGTGGGTAGTATCGGCAGCGTGTTCAATTACGAACTCTATGCTGAGAATCTGGAGGCTTCTCTGACGACCTTTTCACAAACGGGTACGTTGCCCTATTACGTGGGAGACGATATCAACGGAAGCATCGACGATATTTATCGGAATACTTACGAAACGATTCGGGATTGCAACATCGTGTTGGGCTACATGGAGGATCGGTCATCGCGATTGGCGCTGGATGTGCTGGCTACGGCCCATCTTCTGCGGGGTATCTGCTATTACAATCTGTTGCGTACCCATTGCGAGGCCCCCGATCCGGCGCAGTTGACTACGCAGTTGGGTCTGCCGCTCGTTCTCGAGTTCGACATGGAGGCGCGTCCGACCCGGAGCAGCATGGCTCTGACGATCCGTGCGATTGAGGATGATTTTAAGAAGGCGATGCAGTACGGTATTTCGGACCAGGAGGTCTTTCTGTTCAGCGTCGATATCGCGAAAGCCTATTTGGCCCGACTTTATTATTGGGTAGGTGATTACGAAGCTGCCATTCCATTGGCCGAGGAGATTTTGCAGAAATATCCGTTGCTTGATAGGGGAGCCTATCAGACGATGATGCAGCAGGAGTTCGACCAAACGGGCAACATGTTGCTGCGGGGCGGAAGAAGAGGTACTTCGGCGACTGTGACGCGGACTCGGAAAAATCTGGCGCGTCGTCCGGTGAGCAAACGGTTCATCGATCTCTTCCCGGAGAAGGAGCGCGATGTGCGCTACGGCATGTGGTTCAATTCCCGGCGGGAGACGACCAAAATCTTCTTTGCCGGCCTGCGCAGTGCGGAGATGTGTCTGATGCTGGCAGAGTGCCATTACCTGCTCGATCATCAGTCGTCCGAAGCGCTCGACTATCTGAACCAGCTTCGCAGCAAGCGTATCTCCGACTATACTCCCTACACCATGGATAATTTGCCGGAGATCGATTCGCGGGATCCTATCAAGCAGGATGCCCAGGGCGAGCCGCTTACCCGTCTCGGATATGCGATCATCGCAGAGCGTTCGAAGGAGCTCTTCCTCGAGGGCGATCGCTGGTTCCAGCTGAAACACAACGGTGGTCCGGAGTTCTGGAGCACGCGCAGCAACTTGAAGTTCGTGACGGAACATTTCCTCTATACCTTCCCCTTCCCGATCCAGGACATCATGTTGACCGAGGGACTGGAGCAGAACGAGGGCTACGACAAGACGAGATAAAAAAAGTAGGTTGGATTATATTATGAAGATAAATCGTTTTTCATGGAAAGCAGTCGTTGCCGCGACGATCGTGACGACGGCGCTGTTATCGGGCGGATGCGAGAAGTACGACGAAGAGCCGCCCTGGAATCAGGAATTCGACACGGAATTCATCCTTCCGACCCCGACTGAACTCACCAACGAAGAGTATAACTATTACCAGTCTCTTCTCAATGAGTACAATCAGGCAGTTCCGCAACAGTGATCGAGTAGAAAAAAGAGAATAACACCCATTTATGTTTAATTAATTTATTATTGTTATGAAAAAATTGTTAGTTGCTTTGTTCGCTTCGGCAGCACTGTTTTCAAGCTGCGAGAGCGACAAGACGGATGGTCCGGCAGATGATGGCAAGACCTATCTGACATTCTCCCAGGCAGACTACACCATGGCGCAAGATGCTGATGAGGTGTCTGTCGTTGTAAAGCTGACCAAACAGGACGGTACGACGCCTGTGACTGCTGAAAGCGCGGTGACGGTTACGCTCGATAACTCCGAGTCTACGGCAGTGATCGACGAGAACTATACGCTTCCCGGCGGACTCGAGGTGACGATCCCGGCCGGCGAAAGCTCGGCTACGATTACCGTAGCACGTGGCGAGACACGTGATCTGACCAACAACAAGGTCATTCTGAAAGCGACTGCCGCAGGAACCGAGGCTGGTACTTACACGACGGCTACCGTGACTCTCGATTGGGTTACTCCGCAATACCGTGTAACTTTTGCCAGCTCCGCGATCTCCATGTCGGCTTCGGTTTCCATCGAGGTGTCTCTCTCCAACTATGCCGATGATTCGGACTTCACGGCTCCGGAAGATATGATTATTCCGCTCCAGATCATCGATACGATGGCCAATGCAGCTGTCGAGGGTGAGAACTTCCAGATCACGGGCGGTGAGTGCCAGGTGATCATTCCCGAAGGCCGTTCGTCCGGTACGATGGAACTCACGATGCTCTCGTATGATCCTGACAAGAACGTGATCCTGATCGTTCCGGTGATGAATGACCTCATGGCATACGGCCAGTTCCGCCAGATTACCGTTACGATGATGGGTGGTCTCATGAGCCAAACATTGGGAACCTGGAAATACGTCTCGTCTCCGATGGATGCAGCTTGGTGGGAATCTATCTGGACTGGACTGTATCAACCCGACGAAGTCGTTTATGGTTCGACGAACGACCTGATCGAGATCACCGAAACGGAGTTCAAAACCACTCTGGAGAGTGAACTGAGCTGGTACTTCCGTGAAACTTCCGGTTTGACTCCTACCCGTGAAACCACGCTTAATTTGGATAATAACTTTCCGCCTACGACTCGTGTTTATCAGGAGGTTGAGCTCAGCAACGTGAACCGCTATTTCTCTGCTACGCAAACCAGCACCGAGACGAAGGCTTATCTGGCACTCTATCCCTATACGGACGGTGGTAAGCAGATGTTGGAGGTTTGCATTACGGACTACGAACCGAAGGAGTTCTTTACAGATGCGGATTATATGTTCCAACAGGAGCGTCCGACTGCAGAGATGACAGGTTGTGCATTGCGTTATGTTTTCGAAAAGGTGGAAGAATAGTACCTTGGATGCATAATGACCGATAAGAAGAGGGATCGCTTTACAAGCGATCCCTCTCTTTTTTGCGTATATTTTGGGAGTAGATCCTTCTTTCCCGAGATTTTTGTGCCGGATATCGGAGGCGAAGAGTCTCTCTGCGGGGATTGCAAGGGGCCGGGCAAGAACTCTTCGGTCCGTCGTTTAGCGTACCGATTCGAGAATCTTACGAGCGACCGCTCCGGTAACGTTATTGGCTTCTCCGAAAGCCACTCCGCGCGTCTCGAACCGACGTTCGATCTCGGCGATCGTTTCTTCGTCTACGTTGACCTCGCTGAGCCTTGTCGCGAGTCCGAGGGAGCGGAAAAATGCCTCTGTCCGGTCGATTGCCAGCGCGGCCTTCTCCTTGTCACTTCCCTGGGCACCCCAGACGCGTTCTCCGTATTGAGCCAACTTGGAGAGTTTTTGTGGCAGCAGGACCCGCATGGTTCCCGGCAGCACGATGGCCAGCGTCTGTCCATGGGTAATACCATGGAGTGCCGTCAGTTCGTGTCCGATCATGTGCGTGGACCAATCCTGAGTGACACCCATCGCGATGAAGCCGTTCAGGGCGAGTGTCGCCGAGAGCATGAAGTCGGCCATGAGCTGGTAGTTGTGCGGCTCTTTGCGGATCGCCGGCGCTATCTCGACCAGGGTGGAGAGAATGCCCTCGGCCCATCTGTCCATCAGCGGTGACTGTCCCGTCGTGGTGAGGTACTGCTCCATGACGTGTACGAAAGTATCGGCCAGCCCGCAGGCGATCTGGAAGGGCGGAAGCGAGAAAGTCGTCTCCGGATCGAGGATCGAGAAGAGCGGATAGTTCGTATAGAAGGGGAACTTCTCGTGGGTCTCCCCGTTGGAGATTACCGCTCCGTTGTTCATCTCCGAACCGGTTGCCGGAAGAGTCATCACACTGGCGAAGGGCAGAACCTCCTGTGGCCGCCGACCGCTCGTGACCAGTTCCCAGGCATCGCCGGAGTAGGGGATGGCCGAGGCGATCAGTTTCGTCCCGTCCAGGACCGAGCCCCCGCCTACTGCCAACAGAAAATCGACCCCTCGTTCGCGGGCCAGCGACACGGCTTTGCGAAGGGTCTCTACCTTCGGATTGGGCTCAATTCCCCAGAACTCGACGAAACGGTGGTCGCGCAGGGCGGTCGTGACCTGTTCGTAGACTCCGTTGGTGCGGACACTGCCGCCGCCGAACGTGATCATGATCTTTTTGTCGGTGGGAATCTCCTGCGTGAGCCGTTTGATCATCCCTTTGCCGAAGAGGATTTTGGTGGGATTCTGAAAAGTGAAATTGTTCATCTGCGTATGGTTTTTGAGAGAAAACGATAAGTATCTTTTTACAACAGAGCGAGTCTCCGGAGACAGGGCCATGCCGATCCGTTTTGTCGGATCTCCTTTTCCGTTGGCATCATGGTTCCGGACCGAAAAACAATGTGATGCTCCTGTCGCATAAGATATGTAACAAAAATAGCAATTGTTCGGAGATTCCCTGATACAGATTGCCGGACGAGGTTAAAAAAATACCCGACGGCCCCATACCGTCGGGTATCCCCACAAAAAATTATTAATCACAATCCACTCGTTATGTCTCTCCCGTAACCCTAACACAATCGGGAGAGACCCCCTGAAGAGGATTGGCCCTACACGAAGTAGCTCTTAGCAAGCAAGGTGAAACTTTTCACCTGCTCGTTTATCCAGTCCTGGTCGTAACCAAGTTCCTTTGCCATCCATGTTGCCACGCGGGGAGCTGCCTTTACAGCCTCCCTGGCGTCTATGAAAAGTAACCGCACACGGCGTGCCAATACATCCTCGACCGTACGGGCCATCTCTTCCCTTACGGCCCAAATTACTTCAGCTGCCGTGTATTCGTATTTCTCCGAAATTTTTTCACCCAAACCGGGGGCTGTTGCAATCAGCGCCCGAATGGCGGGTTCATCGCTCCCGTAGACGTAGAGATGGTCGTTCAGATCGGGATTCTTGCGATATCCGTGTATGGGGAAGTTTTTCGTTCTGCATTTTCTTCGGGGAACCAGTCCGAGTGCGGCGGCTTTGTCCACGGTGTCTTCGGCCATCAATCGATAGGAGGTCCATTTGCCTCCCGTGATGGTGATCAGGTTGTTGTCCGAGACGATGATTTTGTGGCTCCGCGAAATCTCTTTCGTGCTTTTCCCCTCCTTTTTCGGGGCCGCCAGCGGACGTTGGCCGGCAAACATTGCCAGAATGTCGGCCCGGGTCGGTGCGGGATCCATGTAGAGCCCGGCCGTATTGAGTATGAAGTCGATCTCCTCTTCGAGTGGCTTGGGCTCGCTTTCGGGCGTTTCGCGCAGGATGTCCGTTGTGCCGACCACCACCTTGTCGTGCCACGGAACGGCGAACAGAACACGTCCGTCGCTCGTCTTCGGGACCATAATCGCGTAGTCACTCTGCAGGAACTTCATGTCGAGAACCAGGTGGACGCCCTGACTGGGCCTCACCATCTTCGGCATGTCAGGTTCGTCCATCTGCATGATCTCATCGACGAAGACTCCTGCGGCATTGATCACGCTTCGAGCCTTGACCGGAAAAGTTTTCCCGCTTTCGTACTCTTTCACCACTACGCCGGCTACTTTGCCTGCCTCGTCGTGGAGAATCTGCTCCACTCCCGCATGATTCACTACGCAACCACCGTTTTCCACACAGGTTTGGGCCAGGTTGATGGCCATGCGCGAGTCGTCGAACTGTCCGTCGTGGTACACCACGCCGCCTTTCAGTCCTTTCGTTACGGAGGTGGGGATGTATTGAAGCACTTTTTTCTTCGAAATGAAACGGGATCGGCCGTATCCGAAACCGAACGAAAGCAGATCGTAGAATGTTAATCCACAGAAATAGAGTATGTTGTCCCAGTATGTGTAGTTGGAGATTACGAACGATTGGTCCTTGACCAGATGGGGCGCATTGGCTTTCATCCGTCCGCGCTCCCGCAGGGCCTCCAATACGAGCAGGACATCGCCTTTTTGCAAATAACGAACCCCACCGTGAACCAGTTTGGTACTTCGGCTTGAGGTACATTTCGAGAAGTCGTCCCGTTCGAAAAGTGCCACGCTATAGCCACGCAACGCAGCATCTACCGCACAGCCCAGACCCGTAGCTCCGCCGCCGATTACGACCATGTCCCAGATTTTTTCAGGATGGTCGCTTAGTTGTTTGATCTGATCCGTTCTGTTCATGCGGTAGTTTTGGAGCTGAGAGGTAAGTGCTTTGTAATCAGTACCCTATCTAATTGTGCGAGCACTGTTTTGTTTCGATGCGAAACAAAATTTATTTTTATTCGAAACAAAGGTAGCAGAAAATTGAGAATAATACAACACTTTTTCCTTTTTTTGATGAATAGAATCGTACAAAATCCATTCCGATTCCCCTATTATTGGCTTGAAAGGGTATTGAATCGGGTTCTGTTTGCAAAAAAATTTTTATTTTGTTTCGGAATGTTGTAATCAACCGATTATTCCCTATTTTTGTTTTCGGCTTAACGAAAATTCCATCCCAAATGATCCTTTCAGAACGACAACACTACATCATGGAGATGCTGCGCCGTCACTCTTCCGTGGCCGTGACACTCCTTGCCCGCAATTTGCAGGTTTCCGAGGTGACGATCCGCAAGGATCTCTCCCAGCTCGAGCAGAACAACCTGCTCTATCGTACGCATGGCCGGGCGGTATTGCTCAATCCTTTTATCGGTGATCGCCACATCAATGAGAAGGAGAAGAACAATGCAGCCGAGAAGTTGGCCATTGGTCGTTATGCAGCGGGCCTGATTGCCGATAACGATACGGTAATGATCGCGTCCGGAACAACCATGCACTATCTGGCACGCGAGATCAAAGACAAGGATCAACTTACGGTCATCACTTCGGCGGTTCCGGTTACATCGATTCTTTCGAAGGATAAGAACAATCAGGTCATCCAATTGGGTGGGTCCGTTCGCAACAGTTCTCTTTCGGCCGTTGGACCCTATGCGGAGCAGATGCTCGATAATTTTCTCTGCAGCAAGCTGTTCCTGGGCGTGGATGGAATCGATTTTGAATACGGTCTGACAACGACCAATTTCATGGAGGCCAGTTTGAATCGGGCCATGATGCGGGCTTCCCAACAGACTATCGTTTTGGCAGACAGTTCGAAATTCGGCCGTCGGGGGTTCAGCAAGATCTGTGGCGTCGAGATGATCAATCAGGTGATCACCGACGATAAAATTCCGGAAGAGACGCTCCGTATGCTCGGCGAGAATGGTGTGCGAGTAACGGTAGTGAAGTGTTCCGATTCGTCGGCATCGAAATAGCACGCAACTACCCTTAATTATTACATTGGCAACAAACGATCTCCTTTTTTATACTGGAGGCCGTTTTGAACGCCGTTGCGCGAAATCGTGGACGAAACTATATCATGTGGCCGTCCGACGATCTCCTGCGAGAAGAACTCTTCGATGCGGATGTCGCGTGGGGACTTATGCCTTTCCTTTTTTTAATTTAGATCGTTGTGGCCGTCTCAGGAGCTATTTCCGTGCTTCGAGAAGCAACTCGCCCAATACTTCGATGTCGCGTACCGTGATGTCCGGCGCGGGATCGGAGGAGAGGGCGGTTTCTAAGGTAGTCTCTCCGGAGAGGACCAATACGCCGAGAGCGCCGGCATTGCGGGCCATGGCGACATCGGTATAGATACGATCGCCCGCCATGGCGATCTCGTCGGGTCGCAGGCCGTGTCGCTCGAGGATTCCGCTCAACATGTTCGGATCCGGTTTGCCGAGCGTGATGTCGGGTTTTCGGCCGGTGGCATGTTCGAGGCATTTACAGAGAGAGCCGCAGTCGACCAGAACCACCTCCTGGTCGGTCGGGCATACCCGGTCGGGGTTGGTGGCGATATAGGGGAGCCCCTGGCTGATCCACCAGGCGGCCCTGCAGAGGCGGGAATAGGTGAGCGTCATGTCGAATGCGACCACGATTGCGTCGGGCCGATCGCTGGGATCGTCGGCCGTGGAGCGGAAGCCGGCGGCTTCAAATTCGGCAATCATGCTCGGGGTGCCCAACAGGAAGAGATTGCGGGCTTGCGGATGGTGGCTGCGGATGTAATCGATCGTAGCGATGGTCGTGGTGTACATCTCCTGCCGGGAGGCTTGAATCCCCATTTTCTCCAACTTCTGGAGGTAGTCGGCGATGTTTTTCGAGGGATTGTTCGTCAGGAAGGAGTGCCCGATCCCGTTCGACCGAAGCCGTTGCAGAAACGGAATGGTGAAGGGAAAGAGCGAGGAGCCCATGTAGATGGTCCCGTCCATGTCGAGGGCTACGTGTCTGATTTTGCGCAGCCGGGCCATCAATTCGTCGTGGCTCCAGGGGGAGAGGTATCGGTCGAACGGTTTTATCATTGTCGGTTTACTGTTGGTTGTTTTCAAGGGCGGCGGCTTTGGCATATCCGTCCGGTTTGGCGCCCCACATCAGCAGGAAGATTCCCATGCCGACCACGGCCATGCCGATCATCGTGACGTAGGCCCAGTTCCAACCGAAATGCTGCGCCACATAACCCAGTCCTACGCCCGATACGATGGTCGATGCGTAACCGAAGAGTCCGGTGAATCCGTTGGCTGTCGCAGCGGCCCGTTTGGTGGCTTGGTTGGCGGCGGCGATGCCGATCAGGGCTTGAGGCCCGTAGATGCAGAAGCCCGCTGCACAGAGCAGGGCGAAGAGGAGCCATACGGGCGCTTCGGAGGGCAGCTGCCAGAAGAGGAACATGAAAAGTGCTGCACCAGCCATGCAGAAGACACAGGTGCGATGTGCCCGTCCTTTCATGTATCGGTCGGTAAACCACCCGGTAAACAACATGCCGAGGATGCCCGCTATCTCGAACATGGCCACCAACCAGCCGGCATGCGACATGCTGACACCTTTCGATTGGCTGAGCAGCGTCGGGCCCCAGTCGAGCACGGAGAAGCGCACGATATAGACGAAAAAGTTGGCCAAGGCGAGGATCCAAATCAGCGGATTGCCGAAGACCATCTTGCGCAGAAAGAGTTTGTATTCCTGGCTTTTTTCTTTTTTATTCTCCTTCTTTTCTCCGATTTCGGTACCGGGCAGCTCGGGCAGTCCGACCGATTTCGGCGTGTCTCGCAGGGTGAGGAACAGCCCGATCGATCCGGCGAAGGAGATGCAGGCCGGAATCCAGAAGCACCATCTCCAGGCGCCGACATGCGAGGCCGAATTCAAGACGTTGGCCGCTTGTTGCGGGTCGTTCATGTCGGCATGCAGATTGGCTGCGATTTGGGCAACGACGTTGCTGTCGCCGCTCAGGTTCATTCCCATGTGTCCCATGATGTAGCCGCAAAGAATGACGACGAGACCGGCCCCGATCGAGTGGGAGGTGTTCCATACCGACATTTTGGTGGCGAGCTCTTTGGGAGGGATCCAATGGGTCAACAGTCGGGCGCACGGCGGAAAGCCGCTTCCCTGCAGGAAGCCGTTGAGGACCCACATGATGCCCATGAACAGGATCAACGTGTTGGTAAAGTCGGAACCGCTGGTTTCGCCCGTGATCCACGAGGCGATGTCGATGCCGTATCCGAACGCGAAATTCGAGAGGGCGCAGAGGGCCAGACCGATCGCCATGTAGAACCGGGCGTTGAGTCGGTCGGCCAGAAATCCGTTCAGGAAACGCGATAATCCGTAGATCAGCCCATTGAGGGTGAGGAAGATGCCGAGGCTGGTTTTCGAGATGCCGAGATCGGCCTCCATGCCGGGCATGGCCAGGGAGAAGTTCTTACGGACGAAATAGAAGAGGGCGTAACCTACCATCGTGGCGATGATCGTGCGCATTTGCCACTGTTTGAACCGTTTTGCGGTTTCCGGTTGCATGCCTTCCATGTTTTCTGTCTGGTTGTTCATCGTTTGTTATTTTAGGGTCGTGGACAAAGGTTTTCCCGAGGGGTGTAGTTCCTAAGGCGTGCTTTCGAAAGAAATTTTTAGCTTTCGATTCGAAAGGCCGATGACAAAGGTAAAAAAATATTGTGAATCGCCTTCGCTATCGTGAAATTTGTGCGTTTCTCCACCACATTATTATTTGTAAAGGCGCTGTCTCGGGTGTTTTTTTTATGGGTTTCCCGGAGTTCGTTTCGGCAAGCCGGTCACGATAGCTTCGGAATGAAATCGCTTGTGCGGGTCGCGGAGAACAGGAAGCCAAATTGTCCCTCGAAGCAGATCGGAAATAGAAATTCTTGATCGTTCGGATAATGGATCGGACTATTTTTTCGTTGTTAGAGAAAGCGAGGAAACGGCCCCGATCCCGCATGGGGTTTTGCCGCAAATTTCGGCGAAATCGGTCTATGAAAGGGCAACAGCGGTTGTCGTTTCAGCCGGCAGATGGGGATCGGCCGATTGAAAAAAAATAAATTGCAGCGCGATGATAAAACGGAACAAAGTGTGGGTTTTGCTCTTCGTGTTGGTTTTGACGGCCTGCGGGAAGCAAGTGATGGTAGGAGCCTCGGTGGGAGCCGGGGTACATCGGTTGGAGAATCGGGTGGATGTGCAGATCGGGGATCCGGCGACCGAAGGGGCTTTGGCCGAAAATTATGTCCCGTATAAAAACGACAACCACAACGGTTACATCTCCATTATTTCCGAGCAGTATGCCGGAAGATCGGTACGGGTTGTGGTCGAGAGAGCGAATAGCTTTTACGCCCGGGTGGACCATCCGCTGCCCGGTTCGGCGCCGGGTAACGAGCGGCGCTACGGAATCGATGCCGGATACGACTCGAAGCGTGGGGAATATTATTCGATCGACTATCCGCTGCATAAATATTCGCTTCCCTTTCAGGAGAACCTCGTCTCCATTTATATGGGATCTTCGATGGTCTATTACGGTTGGGTGAAGGTTGTGCCCGACACGATTTTCCAGATAGAGTTGTAACTCGGAGCGGAAAATGGTATGAAGTCCGTGTGCTCGGCAAAGAGCAGGACCTTGTGCCGATTTCTGCCGTGAGATTCGAAGAGGTCATCGAATTGCATTTTTTTTCTTGGATAAAATTCCTTTTCGGACGATTTTGGATTGTTTCTTGTCGCAAGGTAGGTAACGATTTCGCGACACAGACAGCCTGACGCAGTTTGTGTTTTGATAATATGTTGTATTTTAGTGAATTGTAAGAATTTGTTCCGATACGGGAAACGAACCTGCAGGCCTGTTTGCGATTACACGCTACTTGTATTATATTTGCCGAATAAACTCCGTGTGGGCGTGCTGTCGGAGCGGATGCTTTGTGAGTGGAGAACGACATTTCTCGTACCGTCCGGAGTCGAATATTGACCCGATTAATGTGAAACTTAAATGGATTGATTATGGGAAATTTGCCTCCTATTTTTTGGCTGGTGCCGGCATCGGCCGTCATCGCACTCGGTTTTGCCTACCTGTTCTTCCGTCGGATGAAGCGGCAGAGCGAAGGCAGCGACCGAATGAAAGAGATTGCCGGTCATGTGCGTCAGGGCGCCATGGCTTACCTGAAACAGCAATACAAAGTAGTGACGATCGTGTTCGTCGTTCTCGCGCTCTTCTTCGCCTTTCTGGCGTATGGATTGGGCGTGCAGAATCCGTGGGTGCCGTTCGCCTTTCTGACGGGCGGATTCTTCTCCGGACTCGCCGGTTTCTTCGGCATGAAGACGGCCACGTATGCTTCGGCGCGTACGGCCAATGCTGCGCGTCATTCGCTCAATAAGGGCCTTCAGGTCGCATTCCGGAGCGGCGCCGTCATGGGACTGGTCGTAGTGGGTCTTGGCCTGCTCGACATATCGTTGTGGTACATCATTCTCGACCATTTCGTTGAGGCGACCGGTACGCAAAAGCTGATCGTGATGACCACCACGATGTTGACCTTCGGTATGGGTGCCTCGACCCAGGCTCTCTTTGCCCGTGTCGGTGGAGGTATCTATACGAAAGCAGCCGATGTGGGAGCCGACCTCGTGGGTAAGGTCGAAGCCGGTATCCCCGAAGACGACCCCCGCAATCCCGCAACCATTGCCGATAATGTGGGCGACAATGTGGGCGATGTGGCCGGCATGGGTGCCGACCTCTATGAGAGTTATTGCGGATCGATCCTCGCTACGGCAGCACTCGGCGCTGCGACATTCGCTGGCGACGATCAACCTCGTGCGGTACTCGCCCCGATGTTGATTGCTGCGGTCGGAATCCTCCTCTCGATCATCGGTATCTTCCTCGTTCGTACGAAGGAGGGCGCTCAGATGAAACAACTGCTGCGTGCATTGGGTACGGGTGTGAACGTCAGCTCGGTGCTGATCGCTGCAGCCACCTTCGGAATCCTCTATCTGCTGCAGGTGCCCAATTGGACCGGAATCTCCTGCTCGGTGATCGTCGGTCTGGTGGCCGGTATCATCATCGGACAGGCTACCGAGTACTACACCTCCCATTCGTATCGTCCTACGCAAAAGATTGCCCATAGTGCAGAAACGGGTCCTGCCACGGTAATCATTTCGGGTATCGGTCTCGGAATGATCTCTACGGCTGTCCCGGTGATTACGATCGGAGTGGCGATCGTCCTCGCGTTCCTTTGCGCCATCCATTTCGATATCGCGCATATGCTTTCCGCGGAGAACATCTCGCTCGGACTCTACGGAATCGGTATCGCGGCTGTCGGTATGCTCTCCACGCTCGGCATTACGCTCGCTACGGATGCATACGGCCCCATTGCCGATAACGCCGGTGGAAATGCCGAAATGAGCGGTTTGGGTAAGGAGGTTCGTAAACGGACCGATGCACTCGATGCTCTGGGCAATACGACTGCTGCGACGGGCAAGGGATTCGCCATTGGTTCGGCTGCTCTCACGGCCCTCGCTTTGTTGGCATCCTACGTCGAGGAGATCAAGATCGGGTTGCTCCACATCGGACAGACGGCTCTCACGTTTGCCGACGGGACGGTGATGCAGGTCTCGGAGATGAATATCGTCGATTTCATGAATTACTATCAGGTCAATCTGATGAATCCTTCCGTACTGGTCGGCATCTTTATCGGAGCCATGATGTCGTTCCTGTTCTGCGGCTTAACGATGAATGCCGTAGGGCGTGCCGCACAGAGTATGGTGGAAGAGGTGCGTCGCCAGTTCCGCGAAATCAAAGGCATCCTGACGGGCAATGCAACGCCGGATTATGCCCGTTGTGTGGCGATCTCTACGCGAGGTGCTCAACGTGAGATGTTGCTTCCGTCGATTCTTGCGATCATCGTTCCGGTGGTGATCGGTCTGGTCTTCGGAGTGGCCGGTGTACTGGGCCTGCTGGTTGGTGGTCTCGGTTCCGGTTTCGTACTGGCCGTCTTTATGGCCAATTCCGGAGGTGCCTGGGACAATGCCAAGAAATTCGTCGAGGAGGGTAACCACGGCGGAAAAGGTTCCGATTGCCACAAGGCCACTGTCGTAGGCGATACGGTGGGCGATCCGTTCAAGGATACGTCGGGTCCTTCGCTCAATATTCTGATCAAGCTGATGAGCATGGTCTCCATCGTGATGGCGGGTCTGACCGTGGCTTATCATATTTTCTGATCGCGATTTTAAAGTAAACGGAGGACGGAATCCAGTCGGATTTCCGTCCTCCGTTCGTTTGGACGCCGGCAGTTTTTTCGGAGTGGATCGCGGGTTTGTGAAGGCTCATCCGTCGCCTCGGATTGCAAAAGTTTGGGCGAGTGGCTGGAATTTTGTATCATTGAGGACAAAATCTTTGATAAATAGCGCGATGAATATGGATAGGAGGTTTGCGGCAAATGTTCGCCTGGCAAATGGCATCGATATGCCGGCAATCGGTTACGGGACCTATCGTATGGATGGGGATTCTGCCTATGATGCGGTGAGGATGGCTCTAAAGACGGGTTATCGACATATCGACACGGCAGCTTATTACCGAAACGAAGAGGCGGTCGGACGGGCCGTAGCCGATAGTGGCATTCCGCGGAGCGACGTGTTCGTGACCAGTAAATTGTGGAACGATTTCCACAGCTACCGGGAGGCAAAGGTCCAATTCGAGCGGTCGCTTTCGGCCCTCGGGTTCGATTATCTCGACCTCTATCTGATTCATTGGCCGGCTCCTGCGGCGATCCGCGGGGTCTGGAAGGAGCGGATGTTCGATACCTGGAAAGCTTTTGAAGAGTTGTATGGCGCCGGAAAGATACGGGCTATCGGTGTCAGCAATTTCTGGAAACATCATCTCGAAGAGATACTCCCGAGGGTGCAGATTCGTCCGATGGTCGATCAGATCGAGTTGCATCCCGGATTCCCGCAGGTAGCGACCGTCGATTATTGCCGGCAGAGTGGTATTCAGGTCGAAGCGTGGCAGCCTTTGGCGCGTGCGGCACTGTTTTCAACACCGTTGGTGGAAGAACTTTCCTCGCAATATGGGGTTACTCCGGCTCAACTTTTCTTACGTTGGGAGCTTCAGCGAGGCATTGTTCCGCTTCCAAAATCGGCCGATCCGGTACGGATTCGGGAGAATCTGGAGATCGGTTGGTTCGAGATTTCGGCGCAGGATATGGAGCGTATCACGACCATGCCCGAAGCCGGATGGTCGGGACTCGATCCCGATCGGGTCGCTTTTTGAGCTCTCGGGAGCAAAAGGCCCCTTTTGCAAAGAATGGCGTTGAGTCGGCAATCGGCCATTTCGTCTTATTGTTGGTTGACAGGGGCTTCTTTTGCGTTTCGAATTGAAAAATAGGGAGGTGCTCTCTCGACGATCCGATTATTTTTCTTACTTTTGTAGCCAAGTCATTTGAACGTAAAAATATTACTGCGCTTCATTTATGAAACGATTAGCCATTCTGATTTCGTTGCTCGCTCTTACGGCCTGCGGCTCCATGAAACAGATCTCTTATCTACAGGATATCGAATCGGGCGAAAGTTTGCCGATCGGTAATAGCTACGAAGTGACGATCAAACCGGCCGATGTATTGAGTATCATGGTGAGCGTGGCGAACGGTGATGCGAATCTGGCACGTCCTTTCAATATCGTTACGTCCGACGCGAAACAGATTTCGGACGGGAGTGCGGGGGCTTCGTCGATGAGTTATCAGCATGGTTATCTGGTTGATCCTGAGGGATATATCAATTTTCCGATTTTCGGTAAGATCCAGGTCGCCGGAATGACCCGCAATCAATTGATTGCCTATTTGGAAAATCGTATTCGGGAAGAGAACTATATCAAAGACCCGATCGTGACGGCCAATTTTCTCAATCTGAAAGTTTACGTTTTGGGAGAGGTGAATCGGCCCGGCGAGTATTCGATCCCCTCCAACCGCATGACTTTGTTCGAAGCATTGAGCCTGGCAGGCGACCTGACGGTTTACGGAAAGCGGAAGAACATTGCAGTCATTCGAGAGGATGAGGGTGTTCGTAAGGTGGTTTACCTCGACCTGACCAGCAAGGATATTTTCATGTCGCCCTATTTCTATCTGAAGCAGAATGATGTGGTCTACGTGCAACCCAATAAACGTCGTGCGGAACAGGGCGCAATGAGTCCCCTTTGGAGTACGATTATCAGCGGAGGTAGTTTGTTGGTGTCTTTGGCCACGCTTTTGGTAACAGTGTTGCGTTAAATTCATTTCGAGACAAAAATCATGACCGAGTTAGAACCCCTTAACAACCGTACGGAAGAGAGCAACTACAGTTTGCGCGACACATTCGAGATGATTCGGGCCAACTGGATGTGGTTTATCCTCTCGATTCTTATCTGTTTGGGTGCTGCAAGCTTGTATCTGCGCAAAACTCCGAACGTGTATGAGCGGACGGCATCGTTGTTGATCAAGGACAGTCGTCGGGGCAACGTTACCTCCTCCGCTTTTTCCGATCTGCAAAGCGTGAAGATGATCCCCAATGTCGAGAACGAGATGATGTTGCTCGGATCGAAAAGATTGATGATGGAGGTGGCTCGCAATCTTCGGCTCAATGTCGCCTATGGCCGTCAGGGGCATATCCGTAATTATGATTTGTGGGGCCGTTCACCGATAGATGTCTATTTCATCGACGACATGGAGTGGCAAAATCTGGCGTTCCGGGTCGCTCCGTTGAAAAATGGACGTGTGCGGTTGACGGATTTCGTTATGCCGGGTATGAAATCTTCCGAGGCGGTCGTAGAGGGCGCTTTGGGAGATACACTGGTTACTCCCGTGGGCAAAATGGTCATTCACAATACGCCCTATTTTGAAGATTATATCGGGCTGGAGATCGATGTGCGCAAATCCAATTTGGAGTCGACGGCTGTATTTTTCCGTAAACTTATCAATATCGGATTGGCCAACGACAGATCGAGCATCATTGAATTGAAGATGCAGGATGTCAATCCGAAACGGGCGGAGGCGGTGCTGGACAACCTCATGGAGGCATACGAGCAGGATGTGCGCAGCGATAAAAAGCAGGTGTCGGACATTACGGGAAAATTCATTGAGGAGCGGTTGGCCGTGATCAGTGGCGAACTGAAGGATGAAGATAAAAAGGTCGAAGATTTCAAACAGAGCAATCAGTTTATCGACCTGCAAAGTCAGGTTTCTGCCTCGATGTCCGAAGGAAGCAAGTACAAGAGCGAAATATTCAACATAGAGAATCAGATCGGATTGGTCGGATTCGTCAAGGAGTATATGATGGATGAGTCGCGAGCCAGCCAGCTTATTCCATCGAATGTGGGGGTGACCGATACCTACATTAACTCTCAGATCGCCGAATACAATCAGGACGTGCTGTTGCGCGATAAAATGATCGCTTCGTCGAGCGAGAAGAATCCGGCCGTTATCGAATTGACCAATTCGCTGAATGCACGTCGGCAGGCAATCATCAGTTCGATCGATAATTTGTTGGCTCAGTTGCAGATCAGTCTGCGGAATGCGCGTGAGGAGGAGACTCTTTCCAAAAGCCGCATGTCGGCTGTCCCGATTCAGGAGAGCCAATTCCAGGCAATCACCCGGCAGCAGAAGATCAAAGAAGAACTTTATCTCTATCTGCTCAATAAACGCGAGGAAAACGCGCTCAGTTCGGCCATCGTAGATAGCGATGCCCGGGTTCTCGATGCGGCTTTCGGAAGTCAGACGCCTGTATCTCCCAAAAAGTCACAAATTCTTCTGCTCGCATTTTTCATAGGTTGTGCAATTCCCTTTGCCGTGATCGTTTTGATCAATATGCTCAACACTACCGTGCGAGGTCGGAAAGATATTGAAGGGAAGATCGATGTGCCGTTATTGGGGGATATTCCGCAACATACGGGTAAATCGACGAATGGAATCGTTGTAAAGGAGCATGGGCGGGATGCGGTATCCGAGTCGTTCCGCATGATTCGGTCGAACATGAGTTTCATGAACCTTACGGGGCGTCAGCAGGTCATTATGCTTACGTCGACGAATCCGGGAGCCGGAAAGACATTCGTTGCAACCAATTTGGCCATGTCGTTGGCGCTTGCATCGAAAAAAGTGGTGGTAATCGATCTTGATCTGCGTAAACGGACTTTGACCAAGATGCTGGGAGTTCGTTCCGTGAGAGAGGGCGTGAGTCGCTATCTTTCGGATCAGAGTGTGCGCGTCGATGATATCATACAGTCGGATCAGCTTCATCCCGGACTCGATGTGATTTATGCCGGGCTGCAGCCGCCCAATCCTGCCGAGATGCTGATGAGTAGTCGACTCGATGAATTGATATCGGAGTTGCGCAGTCGGTACGATTACATTATTCTCGATGCGGTTCCGGCCATGATGGTGGCTGATACCCTCATTATTGATCGGGTTTGTGATCTTTCGATTTATGTGGTCCGGGAGGGTGTTCTCGATCGTCGACAACTGCCCGATATCGAGCGGCTACGGACCGAAAAGAAACTCCACAACATGACCGTTGTACTCAATGGTGTCCGTTACAGTAACCACCGTTATGGCTATGGTTATGGCTACGGTTACGGCTATGGTTATGGCTACGGTTATGGCTATGGAGCGGATGAAAACGAATCTTCGAAGAAACGTTTCTGGAAATTCATCAAACGGAAAAGATCGAAGAGTCGGACCCAGGAATAAAGGAAGTAGATTATGATTGTAGCGATCGATTTCGACGGCACGTGTGTGACACATGAATACCCTCATGTAGGTAAAGATGTCGAGGGGGCGGTTCCGGTACTTCGGGAGCTTGTCGGTGAGGGCCATAAGTTGATTCTCTATACGATGCGGGATGGGAAATTGCTCGATGCGGCTCTCGAATGGTTCCGTAAGCGCGATATTCCGCTCTACGATGTCAACCGGAATCGGCGGCAGACCGAGTGGACAACCTCGCCGAAGATTCATGCGGATGTCTATATCGATGACAATGCGCTCGGTTGTCCGTTGAAGTACGAGGAAGGGGTTCGGAAACCGTATGTCGATTGGGAACGGGCTCGCAAGCTGTTGGTCGAATACGGCTTGTTGTATGAGTAACTACTTGGTTTGATCGATAAAAAAGATCTGCGACTTTTCGCAGATCTTTTTTCTTTTGGTCGGACGGGATCGATCGCCGAGAGAGAAATTCAATGGTCGTCTGGCGAGCGAAGTCCTGTTGTCATTCGAGGGTCTGCAACGCCAAAGAAGCCAGTAAGGCGGGTGCGTAGCGGAGCGCGGATTCATTCGGACAGAGCAACGGAGTATGTAGTTTCCCGGCAGCCCGGTCGGCCCGATCCGCTTCGAGCAGTGCCTCTTGCCCTACGCCGCAACGGAAAAAGAGCGAGGGGTAGCGCGTGGTGTAGAATCCGAAGTCCTCTGCGGTGGGACGAATGTCCAGCGATACGACCGACTGTTCGCCGAAAAGTTGTTGGGTCAGGGCCATTGCGCGTTCGGTCAATGCGGGATCGTTCACGACCGACGGATAGCCGTGGCTGATGTTGATCTCGGTATGTGTGCCGTGCCGTGCATCGACAGCTTCGGCTTTGGCCCGGATACGTCGTTTGGCCTCTGCACGCCAGGCCTCGTTGAAAACACGGAGGGTCCCCGCCATGAAGACGTCGTTCGGAACGACGTTGGTCGCCCCTTCGGCTATCACCCGGCCGATGGAGATGACGGTAGGGGAGTCGGGATCGGGTCGTTCTGCGGGGAGGGTATGGAGCGCCGTGATTAGCTCTGCGGCGGTGGGAATCGGATCTTTCAGGTTTTTACGGATGGCGCCGTGACCTCCGACACCGTGTACGGTGAAGTAGAGCTCATCGCTCGAAGCCATGTATTGTCCGGGGCGGAATCCGAAGACTCCGGTCGGGAGTTCGGGTTCGATGTGTTCGCCGATGAAGGCTTCGATGTGGTAGCGATCGAACGGATGTTCGGCCAAGACCAGGGAGGCGCCGCCCGGATTTTTCTCTTCGCCGGGCTGGAAGAGTCCGAAGACGGTCCCTTCGAAGCTTGTCCGTCGTTCGTTGAGCAGGAGCAATGCCCCGAGAAGTGCCGCCGCGTGCATGTCGTGACCGCAGGCGTGCATGACGCCTTTGTTTTGAGAGGCGAACTCCACGTCGGTTTGTTCAGTGACCGGCAGCGCATCGATATCGGCCCTGAGGACGACAGCCCGGCTCAGATCGCCGCGACCTTCGATACGGGCGAGCAATCCGGTTTGGGCGATCGGACGGTAGGCGATGCCGGCTTTGTCGAGCTCGGATGCGATGATGCGGACCGTTTCCCGCTCCACGAACGACAGTTCGGGACGGGTATGGAGCCGACGACGGAAATTCCGTATCCGTTCATAAAGGGAGGCAGCCTCCCGTATGATTTCCTGATCCATGGTGTTTAGAATACATTTTTTACGATGCGGGCCACGTTATCGGTTTTCCCCATCGAATAGAAGTGGATCAGCGGCAATCCGGCTGCTTTCAATTCGCGGGCCTGCATGGTTGCCCATTCGATTCCGACTTCGCGTACGGCCCGGTTGTCGGGGCAGGCCTCCACGGCATCGACCAGCTCTTGCGGCAGATCGACATGGAATGTGTGGGGGAGCAGGGTCAGTTGCGCTTTCGTGGAGAAAGGCTTGATTCCCGGGACGATCGGAACCGTGATTCCTGTTTTCCGGCAACGGTCGATGAAGTCGAATATTTTTTTGTTGTCGAAACTCATTTGGGTGATGATGTAGTCGGCTCCTGCATCGACTTTTCGCTTCAGATTCTCCAGGTCGGTCTGTTCGTTGGCGGATTCGGCGTGTTTTTCGGGATAGCCGGCCACGCCGATGCAGAAGGCCGAACGGTGGTGGGTATGGGCTTCGTCGTCGAGGAAGGTCCCCCGGTTCATCGCCGCGATCTGTTCCACCAGTTCCGAGGCGTGGGCATATCCTTGCGGATGAGGTTCGAATCTTCTCTCTCCGTGTACGTTATCGCCGCGAAGGGCCAAGACATTGGTCATGCCGAGGAAATCCATGTCGATCAGGGCATCCTCGATGTCGTATTTCGATACCCCGCCGCAGATCAGGTGCGGGATAGCCTCGATGCCGTAACGTCGGATGATCGCCTCCGAGATACCGATCGTACCGGGTCGGCGTCGCACGATGCGTCGTTCGAGCAGGCCGTTTTCCCGTTCGATGTACTTTACCTCTTCGCGATGGGAAGTGACGCTGATACAAGCCGGTCCGTATTCGGCCAGGGTGTCGATCGCTTCGAAAACATTGTCCGTGCCGTCGCCCTTCAACGGGGGCAACAATTCAAAGGAGAAACGGCTTTTACCTGTGGTTTCGGCTTGGCGGATCAGTTCGATTACCTGCATGATGGTCAGATTTTGAGGATCAGTTTTTTTATCTCTTCGGCCGATTTGTTGCGTCGGGCGGCATAATCCGCGAGTTGTTCTTCGCTCAGGGTCCCGAGCGTGAAATAGCGGGCGCCGGGATCGGCCACGATCAATCCGCACAAGGCTTCGCCGGGATTGATCATATAGTTCTCCGTGAGTCGCATGGGGGTAACGGCTTCGACTCCCAGCAGGCGGAACACCTCCTGTTTGAGCGAATGGTCGGGTGTCGCCGGGTATCCGAAGGCGAAACGCAATCCGGGGTATTTCCCGGCGATGGCCGCTTTCGGATCGGATGGCTCCTGTTGATACCCCCACATCTCTTCCCGGATGAATGCGTGCATCGCTTCGGCGAATGCTTCGGTCAATCTGTCGGCCAGCAGTTTGCTCATGATGGCGCTATAGTCGTCGCCTTCCGCACGGAATTGCTCCGCGAGTTCTTTCAGACCCACTCCGCCCGTGACGGCAAATACTCCGACATAGTCCTGTCCCGTGGCGGCGTCTGCCACATAATCGGCTACCGAAAGAGAACTGTCCGAAGCGTTGCTCTGACTGCGCAGTTGCGCCAGTCGGATCTCTTCGCCTTTCGAATTGCGGATGAAGATGTCGTCGCCTTCGCTTCGTGCCGGGAAGATGCCGGCCACGCCGTCGAGATGCAGCAGCTTCTCCTTTTTGATGCGGTTCAGCAATTGGCAGGCATCATCGAACAGTTTGCGGGCCTCGGCTCCCTTCTCGGGGGAATCGAAGATTTCGGGGTAACGGCCCTTGATCTCCCAGGAGGCGAAGAAGAAGTTCCAGTCGATGAATCGTTCCGCTTCGGCGATGTCGAAGTCGTGGAAGACGACTTTTCCCGTATGTTTCGGGACGACGATCTCTTCGGCCTGTTTGATGCGTCGGTGCATGCGGGCTTCGGCGAGGGGACGGATGGTCCGGAGTTGTTCTTTTTGAGCATAGAGGTCTCGTTCGGCGGCCTGTTTTTCACGGACCGATGCAATGTAGCTCTCCCGTTCGGGACTCATGAGGGAGGCGAGAATCCGGACATTGTCCGATGCGTCGCGACTGTGGACCACCACGCCCGAATAAGCCGGAGCGATCTTGACGGCGGTATGGAGGTCGGAGGTGGTCGCTCCGCCGATCACGACGGGAATCGTGAGTTTGCGCCGTTCGAGCTCTTTCACGACTCGGATCATCTCTTCGAGCGAGGGGGTGATCAGACCGCTCAGACCGATGACGTCGGCTTTCCAGCGAACGGCCTCGTCGACGATTCGTTCGGCTTCTACCATGACGCCCAGATCGTTCACTTCGTAGCCGTTGCAGGCGATCACGACCGAGACGATGTTTTTGCCGATGTCGTGTACGTCGCCCTTTACCGTGGCGATCAGGAATCGCCCGGCCGATGCGCCCTGTTTTTCACCCTGTTTTTCGATGAAGGGCGTGAGTACCTCCACCGCTTTTTTCATGACGCGGGCACTTTTGACCACCTGGGGCAGGAACATTTTCCCGGCTCCGAACAGTTCGCCCACTTCGTTCATGGCAGGCATCAGCATGCGGTCGATCACCTCCAACGGAGCTCCGAGTTCATGGTATGCCTCCAGGGCGTCGTCCGCGATGTGGTCGGCAATGCCTTTGAGCATGGCGTATCCGATCCGTTCGGCGAGCGGCTTGTCGCGCCAGGAGTCGTGATGATCTTCCGTCGCGCCCCCTTTCGATGGTTCGGCCTTCATCTTCTCGGCATATTTCGAGAGCCGTTCTGTGGCGTCGGGCCGACGATTCAGAACGACATCCTCGCAAAGCTCCAGCAATTCCGGCTCGATATCGGAATAGATCCGCAGCATGGCGGGGTTTACGATTCCCATGTCCATGCCGGCGGCGATGGCGTGGTAGAGGAAGACCGAGTGCATGGCTTCCCGCACGGGGTTGTTGCCCCGGAAGGAGAAGGAGAGGTTGCTTACGCCGCCGCTGACCTTTGCATAAGGGAGGTTTTGTTTGATCCAGCGGCACGCTTCGATGAAGTCGACGCCGTAGTTGTCGTGTTGTTCGATCCCGGTGGCAACCGCCAGTACGTTGGGGTCGAAAATGATCTCTTCGGCCGGGAATCCGTTCGTTGTGAGCAGTTCGTAGGCTCTTTTCGCCACTTCGATCTTACGGGAGAGGGTGTCGGCCTGTCCCTGTTCGTCGAAGAGCATCACGACGGCCGCAGCTCCGTAACGGTGTATGAGCGCTGCCCGGCGGAGGAATTCCGTCTCACCCTCTTTGAGCGAGATGGAGTTGACGATGCTTTTCCCCTGCGTGCAGCGGAGTCCTGCTTCGAGGACCTCCCAGTTCGAGGAGTCGATCATGAAAGGGACGCGGGCTACCTCCGGTTCGGAGGCTGCCAGGTTCAGGAAACGGGTCATGGCTTGCGGACCGTCGATCAATCCGTCGTCCATGCAGACGTCGATGATTTGCGCGCCTGATTCGACCTGTTGCCGGGCGATGCTGAGGGCTTCGTCGAAGTTCTCTTCGCGGATCAGTCGTGCGAAGCGGGCCGATCCGGCCACATTGGTCCGTTCTCCGATGTTGATGAAATTCGCTTCCGGGGTGATTGTAAGCGGTTCCAGTCCGCTCAATTGCGTGAGATGTCTGTTGGCAGGAAGCGGACGGGGTGTATAGGCCGAGGCTTTGGCGGCTACGAGGCGGATATGTTCCGGTGTCGTGCCGCAGCAGCCGCCTATGATGTTGACGATCCCTTCGCGGAGGTACTCTTCGACATCCGCTGCGAACATCTCCGGAGTCTCGTCGTAACCGCCCATCACGTTGGGCAGTCCGGCGTTCGGATGGGCCGATATGCGGCATTCGGCAACTGCGGCCAACCGTTCGAGGTAGGGGCGGAGCTGTTTGGCTCCGAAGGCGCAGTTGAGTCCGATGGTCAGCAGGTCGGCATGGGAGAGCGAGATGCAGAAAGCCTCGACGGTCTGCCCGGAGAGGGTGCGGCCGCTGACGTCGGCCAGCGTACCCGACGCCATGACGGGAATCTTTATGCCCCGTTCTTCGGCGAGGGTGTCGATGGCGAAGAGGGCAGCTTTGGCGTTGAGGGTGTCGAAGATGGTCTCCACAAGCAGGAGATCGGCTCCGCCGTCGATCAATCCCCGGGCCTGGTCGCGGTAAGCATCGACCAGTTGGGTGAAGGTGACCTCGCGGGCGGCGGGATTGGCCACGTCGGCCGAGAGGGAGGCTGTTCGGTTGGTCGGACCCATCGATCCGGCGACGAACCGGGGTTTCGAGGGGTTGCGAAGCGTGAAACGATCGGCCGATCGACGGGCGATGCGGGCTGCTTCGCGACTGATCTCGTAGGCATGATCCTGCAGCGCATAATCGGCCAGCGAGACGGCGTTGGCATTGAAACTGTCGGTCGAGATGAGGTCGGCTCCGGCAGTCAGGTAGGCGTCGTGTATTTTTTCGATGACCTCGGGACGGGTCAGAACCAACAGGTCGTTGCATCCCTTGAGCGGATTGTCCCACGCGGCGAATCGATCGCCCCGATAGTCCTCTTCCGTCAGGTTGTAGCTTTGGATCATCGTGCCGAGTCCGCCGTCCAGTACGAGGATGCGGCGCTCGAGAGCTTCGTATAGCGAATATTTAGCCATTTTTTTGTCGTCAGTGCTTTTCGATGAGTTCCACCTCGAAGAGTTTGTTCCAGTTTTTGCCTGTCACGAAGAGGCGCCGGTTTTCGGGATCCCAGGCGATTCCGTTGAGGACGTCGGTGTCGTAGGTGATGTCGGCGGGTCCGAGCAGCCCTTTCATGTCGATTGTCCCGGTCACCTGGCCCGTAGCGGGATCGATGATCACGATGCGATCGGTCAGGTAGACGTTGGCCCAGATCGCGCCGTCGATCCATTCGAGTTCATTCAGGTTCTCCACGACACTGCCCGTCTCGCGTACCGGGATCGTCTTTTCGCATTGGAAGGTGGCGGGATCGATGACACGGATCAGGGAGCTGCCGTCCGACATGTAGAGTTTCTCTCCGTCGGTCGTGAGTCCCCAGCCTTCGCCTCCGTAGACGAATTCGCCTGTTTTCTCGAACGTTTCGGCATCGTAGATGAAGACTTTGCCTTCGCGCCAGGTGAGTTGGTAGATTTTGCCGTCGAGCAGGGCGATGCCTTCTCCGAAGAATCTTCTCTCGAGCGGGTGCTCCTGAACGGTTTTGCCGGAGGAGAGCTCCACCTTTTTCAGGGCCGAGCGGCCATATTCGCCGGTTCCTTCGTAGAGGTAACCGTTGTGCCAGAGCAGACCTTGGGTGTAGGATTTCGTGTCGTGGGGAAATATTTTTACGATGCGATATCCGTAACGGGTCGGCTGTTGGTTTTTCGCGACGGTAGAGACGGTTTGTAACGCGGCAGCGGTGCCTGTATGTCCGTTTCGGCCTCCGCAGGATAGAAGCATGTACCCGGTCAGAAAAAGGACGAGAAGGTGTCGCATGATGAAATAGGAAATTCTTATCATGCAAAGATAGGAAAAAAACCGTATCTTTGCGAATCGAACGCCAAACAGATATGCAGTTATGCTTACATTGAAACAGATAAGAGGCGACCGTGAACGTACCATCGAGCGTCTGGCCGTCAAGGGAGTCGACGCTGCCGGGACGGTGGCGCACATCGAAGAGTTGGATGATCGTCGCAAAGGGGTGCAGGTGGAGTTGGAGACCCTGCAGGCCCGCCAGAATGCTACCGCCAAACAGATCGGACGACTGCTGGCCGAAGGGAAAAAGGAGGAGGCCGAAGCGGCGAAGACCGAAGTGTCGGGCATCAAGGAGCGTGTGCGTGAACTGGAAGCAGAGATGAAACGCGTCACGGAGGAGTTGGAGCGTACGATCGTTTCGTTGCCGAACCTGCCTGCCGATATCGTTCCGCACGGCCGTACGGCGGCGGATAATCTCGTGGTGAAACTCGTCGACAACTATCCGGATTTGCCCGAGAACGCACTTCCGCATTGGGAGTTGGCGGCCAAGTACGATATCATCGATTTCGAACTGGGTGTCAAACTGACGGGTGCCGGATTCCCTGTCTACAAAGGACAAGGGGCTGCGTTGCAGCGTGCGCTGATCGCCTTTTTCCTCGATCGCAACACGGCTGCGGGCTACCGGGAAGTGCAGCCTCCGTTGATGGTTAACGAGGCGTCGGGATTCGGTACGGGACAGTTGCCCGACAAGGAGGGGCAGATGTACCATGTGACGGTGGATAATTTCTATCTGATCCCGACCGCCGAGGTGCCGGTAACGAATATTTATCGCGATGTGATCGTCGACGAGAAAGACCTGCCGATTCGTTTGACCGCCTATACGCCCTGTTTCCGTCGCGAGGCCGGCTCGTATGGCAAGGATGTGCGCGGGTTGAACCGGCTCCATCAGTTCGACAAGGTGGAGATCGTTCGTATCGAGCATCCGGATCGTTCCTATCAGGCTCTCGACGAGATGGTTGCCCATGTGGAGACCCTCGTACAGGCGTTGGGACTCCCTTATCGGATTTTGCGTCTGTGCGGTGGCGACATGAGTTTCACCTCCGCATTGACCTACGACTTCGAGGTCTTCTCTGCTGCGCAAAAGAGATGGCTGGAGGTCTCCTCCGTATCGAATTTCGAGTCGTTCCAGGCCAATCGTCTGAAACTCCGCTATCGTACGCCCGACAAGAAAATTCAGTTGGCGCATACGCTCAACGGAAGTTCGCTCGCCCTGCCCCGTATCGTGGCCGCTCTGCTGGAGAACTACCAGACTCCGGACGGGATCGTCATTCCGGAGGTGTTGCGTCCCTATACGCGTTTCGACATGATCAAATAATCGAAAGCATTTGCAGGATGGGGGAATTTTCCTATATTTGCAGAACCAACAATTTTATTAAATCTAAATCTCTTTTGTAATGGCTTACAAGATTGATCCCGATACCTGTATCGCATGCGGTACCTGTATCGACGAATGCCCGGTGAGCGCAATCTCTGCAGGGGACTACTACGTGATCGATCCGGCAAAATGCACGGATTGCGGCACTTGTGCCGGTGTTTGCCCCGTAGAGGCGATTCACCCCGAATAGTTCACGGACACAGTGAATTTCTGGCAGGTCTGTCCCAACGGGGCAGACCTGTTTTTTTGCATCGAAAAGAGAAAAAGTATCTCAGACGGAGAGCTCTTTTTCAGAGGGTCGGTTTCGGATCTTCGCAAATGGCATCGTAGATGGCCTGTTGCAGGGTGTAACGGATGCGGCTGTCGAAAAATGCGGGATGGTTGCGCGTGGGATGGACCCGATTGGTAAGCAGGATGTAGATGAGCTGTTTGTCGGGATCGATCCAGAAGAACGTGCCGGTGAAGCCGGAATGCCCGTAGCTGTCGGGGGAGACGCAGGCTGCCGGATAACACTCCTCCATGGAGAGGGTGTCGTTGCCGGGGAGCGGCCGGTCGAATCCGAGACCCCGACGGTTCTCGTTTTGCGGATATTGCGTGCGGATAAACTCCGCAATGGTCTCCGGTTTGAGGTATTGTCTGCCTCCGTAGGTTCCTCCGTTGAGCAGCATCTGGCAGATTTTGGCCAGATCGCCTGCATTCGAAAAGAGTCCTGCATTGCCCGAGACGCCGCCGAGCAGAGCGGCCGATTCGTCGTGGACGTAGCCTCGTACGGTGGCAAACCGGAAATATTCGTCGTTTTCCGTCGGGACGATCTGATTGAGCGGCACTTTGTCTGCTGGGTTGAAAAGCAGGTGGGCGCCTAACGGAGCGTAGAACTCTTTTTCAAGGTATTTCTCATAGCTTGTTCCGGTCAGCTGTCCGATTACGGAGGGGAAAAGCATGAAGGGGAGATCCGTGTAGCGGTAACGTTTCGACCGGAGCGGTATCTCGGCAATCGACTGCAACAGCTTGTCCCGGTAGCTTTTTTTCAGGAACATGTTGTGGTAGACCTTCACCGGGTATTCGTCGTTGGGGGTGTAGCGGAATGCATCTTGGGCAAAGAAGGTGGTGTCGTTGCGAACCAGTTTCAAGGGAACGACGCTTGCCGGAAGTCCCGATTGGTGTGCCAGCAGTTCACGCAGAGTGATCCGTTGTTTGTCGGGTCGGCGGAACGATTTCCAATAGGTCGAGAAGGGGGCGTCCAGATCCATTTCCCCCTCCTCCACGAGCTTCATCAGGGCCAAGGTCGCCCCGAATATCTTCGACAGGGAGGCCAGGTCGTAGAGTTGGTGGTCGTCGACCGGAGTGAGTTCGTTGTAGGTCTGGTAGCCGTAACTTTTTTCGAGTACGATCTTTCCGTTTTTTGCCACGAGCAATTGGCAGCCGGGGAAAGCGTGCTCTTCGATTGCTGCCTTGATTAAAGAGTCGGTGGTCGTGCAGAGTTGCAGGCTGTCCATTCCCATTTCATTGGGGGAAGCATATCCCAGTCGGATAGGGGCAGCATTATTTCCGGGAAGCGCTGTTCCTCCGAAGATCATCTGCGCCATCTTTTCGAGGCGATCCGGAGCGTCGTTGTCTGAACTGAGCACCGCAAGGCTTTTCAGCGAACTGATCAGCGAGGGTGCGGGTTTGTAGCTGAATACCAGAATTGCATGCGACTCGACGCGCGGATGGGCGCGAAGGAAGCGCAAGGCCTCGGCCTCTTCGTTCCGGTCGATGCAGAGGAAAAAGAGGTTGTAATCGGAATAGACCTTTTCGGCGTTGCGATTGGCTGTCAAAGTGGCCATCGGCATGTATCGGGCTACCATTCGTTCGAATACGGGTTCCGAACGGTCGGAAGGCATGCGGATGATCGCCGCGTGTTTCTCTTCCAGATCGGTCAAGGGCAGTAAGGCGTCGGTATTTCGTAGCAGAACGACCGGTGCGGCGGATAGCCTTGCTGCCGGAACGAACAGCAGCAGGATAAAAAACAACAGTAGCTTTTTCATGGGAATCGGCGGAAATGAATGGATAAAGATAACCATTGGCGGGCAGAAAAACAATTCCCGCGCCGTTCTTTTCTTCCATGTCGTTGGAACGGCGCGGGGAATTTACGATCGGTCGTCCGGTTTTTGCCCGGACGAAATCACCGGTTATTCTCTTCGGATGACTCCTTCGGAGTGGAGGATCTGTCCGTCGGATGTGACCCCTTCCAGGATCAGATTGTAACGGGTGGGATAGTCCGCCGTGTAGAATTCGATATGGGCCTGGCCGGTGGAGTCCGTTCGGATCGGTTCCCAGGCGATGGTTGTCCGCAGGTCGGGCTTTTTGTCTTCACGCACGGAGAAGACTTCGTATTTCGGTTGGTAGAAGGCTGTCGGAAGCCGGAATCCCAATTGGTCGACCAGCTTCACGGAGGGCAATACGCTGCGTTTCTGGATGAATCCCTGTTTTGTCCGGATGTTGATGACACCTCCGTCGCCGCGACCTCCGAACATGGCGGCATCGGCTCCGGCAATCACGTCGATCGACTCTACGTCGTCCATCTGGATGGCCGACAGCATCTCGTTGTTCATGTCCACCTCCATGTCGTCGAGGAGCATGAGCGTCGGAATCTTGCCCGCCCGAATGTAATAGGCATTGTCCCGGAAGGAGACGCTCGGCAGGGTCAACAGCGCTGTTTCGATCGTGCGGGTTCCGAACATGGTCAACTCTTCGCCGGTTTTCGTGTAGGTCGGCGTGATGCCGTAGAGACGCGGTCGGGCCTTTTCGATCGTCTGTCCGAGAACCTGAATGTCGTCGATCATCATCACCCGGATACCGCCTTCGTTGAAGTAACGCTCTTTGGCGTTGTTCAGGTAGATGTTGGGGGTGATGGTGGGTTGGGGCTTGTAGTAGAGCGGTTTGGGCAGCGAGATGCCGATGGCGGGAAATGTGTCGGGATCGAGCACCAGTTCGATGCCCCGTTTCCAGCCGTTTTTGGCCCGGGCCTCCACGATGTAGCGTGACACTTCGGGGATGTCGATGCCGCGGATGTGGAAATTCCCGTTTTCATTGAGTTGGAAATCGGCATGGAATCCGATGGTCGAGAGGCGGTAGGCTGGATCCATGATGGTGACGGTCGCATGTTTCGCCGCTTTTCCCGTGAATCCGATCACACGACCCGATATGGTCTGGAACTCTTCGGGAGCGATCTCGCGATCGGGAATCCGGCCGTTGAGCACTTCGGGAAGATCGAAGCGGCGCCATCCCTGAGTCAGAAGGAGTATGTCGAGGTTCTGAAGTCTTTCCGGAGCCTGGTCGATGAAGTAGTAGCCCGGGTCTTCGATGTGGCCTCGCAGGTCGGATGTGAGCAGCAGGTAGGTGCGGATATCGCCGCCAAGCGAATCGGGATGCACACTGTTCGCATCCGTTACGGCCAGTGCGAACTCTCCGGCCGCAGGTTTGCCTTCGTTGTCGGTGATACGCAGGTCGAGTTGTACTTTTTGCCGTTTGCCGTAGTTCTCCCGGTCCGGCAGAAATTGTGCGGAGGCATCCTTGCTGTTGTCGACGAAGAAGAGCCGTTCGGAGAGCAGGGCCCCGTTCTCCTTGTCCACCACGGCGATATGGGCGATGCCGTCGTCGAATGCCGTGGTCGGTGCGAGGGTCGGTTGAAGCACATTCTCGTCGGCGAAGACGATACGTCCTCGCGAATGGGCGATTACACCCAATCTTTGCAGATCGATGTCGCCGGTGACGAGCAGTTGATAGGAGACCTTTTCTTTGTGCCGGAGCAGTCGTACGGCACATCCTGTCGTCTGCACTTCAGGCAGTTCGAACCGACATTTGGCGCCGGTCGGGGTCTCCATTTCGGCCGAATAGCTCTCGCCTGCCTGGGGGATAAACGAAAAGACGCCCATTCCTTTGTGGACCGACCGAATGGTTTCCACCGAGTCGCCGTTCTGGTTGAGGATATGGCCCGATACTTCCGTGCCCAGTCCGTTCACCGCGATGGCTTTGAAGGCGACACGTTGCAGTTGCCCGGCCAGCAGGTGTCCTCCCTCCGGAAAGAACTGTACGTCGAAATCGTCACCGAACGCAGGAATCCGGATGTGCCGTTTGAAGGGAAACTTCTCGTCGCGACTCTCCACATCGATGTAGTTGTCGTGGTTGTTCGGCGTCGGGATAAACGAGAAATGGATTTTCCCTTCGTTGTCCGTCGAGGTGTATTTTTCGCTCTGTTCGCCGTCAACCGAGAGGATGTATTTGACCCGTATTTTTCCCAACGCTTCGTGGCTGGTGTTCGAGATTGTGATAGAACCCTTTACGCTGCCGTCGCTCGCTTGCGTACAGGCGAGTTCGGTGAAGATGGCATCGTCGATCGTATTTCCGATTTCGATCGTGCGGCGGAAGAAGTAGTCTTCGGAGAAATTTTCCATCCAACGCGTGTAGCCTCTCAGTAGGTATTTCCCGGCGGGCAGAGCTGCCGGCAGTGCGATTGCGCTGTGGAATCCGAGCGAATCCTCCAGGATCTTTACCCGTTCGACTACCTGGTTGTCGAGGTTGATCAATTCCACATAAATGAAACGGGTGGGAGTCTCCGGTTGATGCGTTACGGCGTTGACCAGATGGCCTTTGATCCAGATCGTATCGCTTGCGCTGTAGTACGGTTTGTCGGTTTGCAGGTAGAGTTTTTCATCGAGACCTTTTTCGTAGAGAGCTCCGAATCCCGTCACGATGCGTTGCTCGAAGGGGGTGAGTTGCATCTCTTCTTGGCTCCATCCTTTCAGGGGATTCGAGAGCAGGAGAATGCTGAGGAGTGAAATGAAAACGGGAGGGAAAAGGTGTTTCATGGGTCGGAACTTTTTGTTAGTTGCGGTTTGGTTGTAGCGGAAAAACGGTTGTGCGGGCTGTCTTTCTTACGTCAAAGGTATGTAAAAATATAATACTATGCAATACATAATTTCATTTGATTGCAATAACGTCTGTCCGGTGAGATCGTATTTTATGTAAAAAATTCATAAATAATGATTTATGTAAAGCGCTCGATCGGTGAAAAGGTGAGATTTTCAAGTTTTGCGGGCCGAACATTTCCCAAATTCTTGTAAAAACAGAATCGAATGTTGTCGGTCCGGAAGTCAGGTTCGTTCGATTATTTTTGTGATACTGCAATCTTTTTATGTCTGTACAGGCATCATGGATGGCTTTTTCTCTTCGGCGAGGGCATATTTACGATCGGCCAGATATACCGGATAAAAAAGCTGAGATCCATGCAAAGTGCTGTTCCCGGGGATACCGGACCACCTTATTTCCAAATATACGGAAGTATATTCTATATTTTTGTTTTCAGGGGATGAAACGGCAGAAATCGGGGGTCAACCGGAAACGCGATGGTTAAAAAAATCCGGCCTTTGTCCCAAAGGCCGGATTCCTGCGGGCCGAATATTTACCCGCGGACCAGATAATTCGGAGTATCAATAGCGATAATGTTCGGCTTTGTAGGGACCCTCTTGCTTTACGCCGATGTAGTCGGCCTGTTTCTTGGTCAGTCGGGTCAGGTGTACGCCGATGGTTTCGAGGTGGAGGCGTGCCACCTCTTCATCGAGCAGCTTGGGCAGACGCGTCACTCCGATCTCCCGTTTGCCGCGGGTGGACCAAAGGTCCATCTGGGCGAGGGTCTGGTTGGTGAACGAGTTGCTCATCACGAAGGAGGGGTGTCCGGTTGCACAGCCTAGGTTGACCAGACGTCCTTCGGCCAGCACGAAAATGGAGTGGCCGTCGGGGAAGGTGAACCGATCGACCTGCGGTTTGATGTTGGTCTTGACGATGCCTTCGCATTTTTCCAGCCGGTCCATCTGAATTTCGTTGTCGAAGTGGCCGATGTTGCAGACGATCGACTGATCGCGCATCGCCTGCATGTGTTCGAGGGTGATGATGTCGCAGTTGCCGGTTGTCGTTACGTAGATATTTCCCTCGGGCAGAGCCTCCTCGACCGTCTTCACTTCGAAACCCTCCATGGCGGCCTGCAGGGCGCAGATCGGGTCGATCTCCGTAACGATTACACGTGCTCCGTAGCTCTTCATGCTGCGGGCGCATCCCTTGCCCACATCGCCATAGCCGCAGACAACCACCACTTTGCCGGCGATCATGACGTCGGTAGCCCGTTTGATGCCGTCGGCCAGCGATTCGCGACAACCGTAAAGGTTGTCGAATTTGCTTTTGGTCACCGAGTCGTTCACGTTGATGGCCGGGAAGAGCAGTTCGCCCCGTTCCTGCATCTGGTAGAGCCGGTGGACACCGGTCGTGGTCTCTTCCGAGACGCCGTAGAGTTCGGTTACGGTGTCGTGCCATTTGTTCGGGCTCTCCTGGAGCAGGGTGCGCAGGGTGTCGATGATCACCGACTCTTCGTAGCTCGACGGTTGCCGGTCGAGGGTTTTTGCATCGTTCTCCGCGGCATAGCCTTGGTGAACGAGCAACGTGGCATCGCCTCCGTCGTCCACGATCAGGTTGGGCCCTTTGCCTCCCGGGAAGGAGAGGGCCATGGCCGTGCACCACCAATATTCGGGAAGCGTCTCGCCTTTCCACGCAAAGACCGGAACGCCCGCCTTTGCGATGGCGGCTGCCGCATGATCCTGCGTGGAGAAGATGTTGCAACTGCACCAGCGTACGTCGGCTCCCAGTTCGACGAGCGTCTCGATCAGAACGGCGGTTTGGATCGTCATGTGGAGCGAACCCATGATGCGGGCGCCTTGCAGCGGTTTCTGGGGCCCGTATTTTTTGCGCAGAGCCATGAGACCCGGCATCTCGTGCTGGGCGATTTCGATCTCTTTGCGTCCCCATTCGGCCAGTGAAAGATCGGCCACCTTGTAGGGTAAGTTGTTGTCGATAAACATATCGGTTTGCGAATTAAAATATTTTAAGATCTCTTCTTTGTCTTTTTCGATCTGTTGTTTGAGCGCCTCGGTCGATGCGAACTTTCGTTCCGGACGGATCAGTCGGAGCATCTCGACGGTGATTTGTCGGCCGTAGAGGTCTCCGTCGTAGTCGAACAGGTGGATCTCCAGTTTGCGTCTTCCGTTCTCTTCCACCGAGGGGCGCACGCCGAGATTGGCCATGCCGGAGTAGCTTTTCCCGTCGATGCGTGTACGTATGGCGTAGACTCCGTTCGGCGTATCGATCTCTTTTCCGACCGGAATGTTGGCTGTCGGGAATCCCAACCTCCGTCCCAGTTTTCTACCTTCGTCGACCACTCCCCGTATCTCCATGTCACATCTTTTCGGTCAGTTTCTGCACCACGCGGAAGCGATTGAAAAACTCCTTGGCAAAAACTCGGATTACGTTGTAGGACGGAATGGCGATCAGCATGCCCAGGACGCCGCCGATACTGCCTGCGGCGAGGATTACGATGAAAATCTCGAGCGGATGAGCCTTCACGCTGTTGGAATAGAGTACGGGTTGGAGCACCACATTGTCGAGCAGTTGGGAGGCGGCGACCGTACCTCCGACGATGAGCAGCATGTCGAAAGGCGATGCTGCGCCGATCGGTGAGAGCATGCCGATGAAGATGCAGATGCAGGCGGCGATCAGCGGACCGATGTAGGGGATCACATTGAGTACGCCGACGATCATTCCGAGGAAGAAGGCGTTGGCGGGACCCATGCCGAAGAGCAGCAGTACGACGGATACCAGCGTGAACAGGATCGTCGATTCGGCCAGGATACCGGTGAAATAGCGGATCAGGAGTCGGGTAATCGACTCCATGGCATGGCGGATGTTCTGTTCGTAACGGCGAGGGGCCAGCGTGACGATCATCTCCGTGAAAAGGTTGTCTTCCTTGAGGAAAAAGAAGGTGATGAACGTGATGGAGAACAGGGCTACGGCCGTATCGCCGATGACCGAGACGATAGAGCCGACCAGTTGGTTGATTACGTTCAGATTGAGTGCCTCTTTTACGGCGGCGAGCAGGGCTCCCGTGAGGGAGAAGTCGCCTTCGATCGAGAGGGTGTCGCGGATGAAGTTTTGCAGCCGGACAAGCGGTTCCGTGAAGGAGTCGGAGAGCATCCAGGCCTCCAGCGTCGAGAGTTCGTGGAGTTTGCTGGCTATCAGCGGGATGAAGGTGACGAAGAATGCCACGATGACAATCCACATGATGAGCAGGGTCATCAGGGACGCTGCCCAGCGGGGAAGATGTTTTTGTCCGAGTCGGATGCGAACCAGTTTCTCCATGAGCGGCTTGCCGATGATGGCCAAGACGGCAGCAACCAGCATGTAGGCCACGATATCGCGGAAATACCAGATGAGAAACACCCCTACAGCCGTAGCGATGAGTCCGATCAGATATTTGGGAATCTTGTTCATTGGTGAATCTGTGCCGGGTTCGTATCGGAATTATTTCAGGCGGGCGATGGGGGTTTGTGAGCCGGTAACTTTTTCCCCGAGGCCGACGAGTATTTCGCAGTCGAGCGGCAGGAAGAGGTCGACCCGGCTGCCGAACTTGATGAAACCGCATTTGCGGTTCTGCTCCGCTTGTTCGCCTACGCGGGCATAGGAGACGATCCTTCGGGCCACGAGTCCGGCGACTTGTCGGAAGACTACGAGTGCATGAGGCGTTCGCACGGCGGTCGTGGTGTGCTCGTTGGCGTCGGACGATTTGGGATGCCATGCCACCATGAATTTTCCGTGGTGATGCTTGAAGTAGGTAATCTCTCCTCCGACCGGGAACCAGTTGATATGTACGTTGGTGATCGACATGAAGATCGATACCTGCATGCGTCTGTCTTTGAGCACTTCCGTTTCTGTCACGTCTTCGCAGACGACCACCGTGCCATCGCAGGGGGAGTAGACGAGCCGATCATCGGTCACATGCGGACGATCCGGTTCGCGGAAAAAGGCGATGATGAAGCCCCAGCCGACGAGTGCCAGGCCCCATACGACAACCCAGGTCCAGGAGGGGGCGTGACGCAGCAGAAAGCAGAGTGCAACGGCCACTATGGCAAAGACGGCACCCGCTATGGGAATTATCGTGGATCCTTCTTTATTGATTTTCATCTCTCAAACGAACAGTTGGGGTGAGTCGGATTTGTTATAGATATATGGCGTAGAGGATAAAACAGAGGAAGACGAACGGCGAAGCGAGAATGAGCGCATCGAAACGGTCGAGGAACCCGCCGTGTCCCGGAAGTATGTTTCCGGAATCTTTGACTCCGGCGGAGCGTTTGAAGAGCGATTCGATGAGGTCGCCCGATACGCTCGACAGTGCGGCAATCACTCCGATGACGCCCCACAGTACGAGATTCCCTCCCAGTAGATGGCCGCACAGGAGAGCCGTGCCGATGGCGCCGAGAATGCCTCCGACGAATCCTTCCCACGATTTTTTCGGAGAGATACGTTCGCACATGCGGTGTCGTCCGAGGGTAATGCCGGTGAGGTAGGCGAAAATATCGTTGGCCCAGACGATGAAGATGACGCAGAGAACACTCCACGGATTCCAACCTTCGGAGGAGACATCGCTTATCGAGGGGATTATCAGGAGCAACGCCATGGGCAGAGCCACATAGAGGACGCCGAGCAACGTTGTGGCGATGTTGCCGATCGGATTGGGTCGGTTGCGGAAGATCTCCAGAATGAGGATGCCGAACAGAAGCGCCAGACCGAACAGTGCTCCGTACAGGAAAAACGCAAACGTTTCATGGCCAAAGGCGTCGGTGAACGCTACGGCACTGAGCAGAACCAGCAATACGCCGGCCACTGTACCTGTGATCTGTTGGGGGTACGATCCGGTGGCTTTTGCCAGACGATAGAATTCGTTCATGGCTCCGATCGTGATTCCCAGGATAAGTAACAGGTAAGTCTGTACCGAAGCCAGTGTAAAACCGAGCACCACGGCAAGCAGAACGGCTCCGCTGGCTGTCCGGATCAATAAATTGCGGCTCTTCTCGTTCATGGTCTGTCAGGCTTCGGGCGAGGTTTCCGGTTCTGAGGTCTCGGCCGACTCTATTTCAGGCTCTTTTTTCAGGGCTGCTTCCTGCTGCTCCTTGAGGATATCCTTGCGTCGTTTGCCGAAAATTTCTTCGAGGTCTTCGGTGAAAACCACCTCTTTCTCCAACAGCCGTTCGGCCAGTTTCGTGAGCCCTTCGCGGTGTTCGAGGATGACGTTTTCCGCCATGCGGTATGCTTCGTCGATGATTCCTTTGGCTTCGTTGTCGATCTGTTGGGCGGTCATTTCGCTGTAGGGCTTGGTGAGCGCCATTTCGTTTTGGCCGGTCGAGTCGTAGAAGCTGAGGTTGCCCACTTTCTCGCTCATACCGAAATAGGCCACCATGGCATAAGCCTGTTTGGTGACCCGCTCCAGGTCGTTCAGCGCACCGGTCGAGATGCGTCCGAAATTGATCTGTTCGGAGACTCGTCCTCCGAGAGTGGCAGCCAGTTCGTCCATCATCTGTTCGCGGGTGGTGATTTGCCGCTCTTCCGGCAGGTACCAGGCAGCGCCCAGCGCTTTGCCCCGCGGGATAATCGTGACCTTGATCAACGGGTTGGCGTGTTCCAACATCCAGCTCACTGTGGCGTGACCCGCTTCGTGATAGGCGATGGTTCGTTTCTCTTCGGCCGTGATGATTTTGTTTTTCCGTTCCAGGCCGCCGACGATGCGGTCGATCGCACTGAGGAAGTCGTCTTTGTCGATGGCGCTTTTGTTGCCGCGAGCCGCAATCAGGGCCGCTTCGTTGCAGACATTGGCGATGTCGGCGCCGGAGAATCCGGGGGTTTGGCGAGCCAGGAAACTACGGTCGAGGTCCGGTACGATTTTCAGTCCCTTCAGGTGGACGTTGAAGATCTCTTCCCGTTCTTTGATGTCGGGCAGACCCACCTCGATCTGTCGGTCGAAACGTCCCGCACGCATCAGTGCTTTGTCGAGGATGTCGGCCCGGTTCGTCGCAGCCAGAACGATGACCCCTGCATTCGTTCCGAAACCGTCCATCTCGGTGAGCAGCTGGTTGAGCGTGTTTTCCCGTTCGTCGTTGCCGGAGAATCCTGTATTTTTGCCGCGGGCCCGGCCGATGGCGTCGATCTCGTCGATGAAGACGATGCAGGGGGCTTTCTCTTTGGCCTGCCGGAAGAGATCGCGGACGCGCGATGCGCCCACGCCGACGAACATCTCCACGAAATCGGAACCGCTGATCGAGAGGAACGGTACGTTGGCTTCACCGGCAACAGCTTTGGCCAGGAGGGTCTTGCCGGTTCCCGGAGGACCCACGAGCAGGGCCCCTTTCGGAATTTTTCCGCCCAGTTCGCGGTATTTCTGGGGATTCTTGAGGAAATCGACGATCTCCATGATCTCCACTTTGGCCTCTTCGAGTCCGGCCACGTCTTTGAACGTCACGTTGACGGCGGTCTCTTTGTCGAAGACCTGTGCTTTAGCCTTGCCGACATTGAAGATTCCGGCATTGCCCCCTCCAGCGCCCCCTTGCGACATGCTGCGCATGATGAAGATCCAGACGCCGATGATCAACACCCAGGGCAGGAGTGAAACGAGCAGGTCGGACCAGACATTACGCCGATTCTCGTAGGTGAGCGGGATGTCCTGTCCGTATTTGGCCTTGGCAGCGTCGAGGTCTTGTCGGAAGGTGTCGACCGACCCGATGTTGAATGTGAATTGCGCCCCTTCCTGCGGGATGTATTTATACTCTTTTTCCTGGCGGTATTTCTCTATCGCCTCTTTCTTGAGCGATACTTCGGCAATCTCTTTGTTGACGACGTTGATTTTCGCCACGTCGCCTTCGCTGATCATCTTCTCGATGGTATTCCAGTCGGAGGTGACGGCGACTTGGTTATCGCCGATGATGTACCATCCCACAATGATGGCCGCAATGACCATCCATCCCCAGAAGAAGGGGTTCCTGGGTTTCATCGTGGGCATGGGTTGCCGTCCGCCGGGCTCTTTACCCGGCATGTTGTTTCGGTTGTTTCGAATATTGTTTGCCATAAATTATTCTTCGCTTTCGTAATGGGTGGCGGGAGCGTCGGCCCACAGTTCTTCGAGCCGATAGAAATCGCGGAGTTCGGTTTGGAAGATATGAACCACCACGTCGACGTAGTCCATGGCGATCCAGAGCGCATTGCCCGCTCCGTCCACGTGCCAAACCTTTTGCCCCAATTCTTGCTCCACTTTCTCTTCGATACCTGCGGCGATGGCGCCCACCTGTGTGGTGGAATCGGCGTGACAAATCACGAAATAGGAGGTGATGGCTCCCTCTACTCCGGTGAGGTCGAGCGATATGATTTTCTTCCCTTTTTTGTCTTTGATTGCTTCTACAATGGTTTCCAGCAATTTATCCATAAGTATTTTCTGCCTGCGTTTAAGAATACAAAGGTACTAAATATAAACAAATTTCTTGCAAAAAAATTGCGCAATTGTTCTGAAGCAATTGCGCAATCGAATGGAGAGAGCTCCGGATCTTATTTGAGAGGGGCTGTCTCCAGGATGGCATCGCGCAGGGCGGTGATGATCGAATGTTTTACGTAGGTGCGGCGTACTGCGAGGGCAATCTTACGCGAAGCTGCTCCTTTGGCCAGCGTCTTGAGTTGTGCCCGGCGTTCCGCGGGGATGAATTCGGTGGCCATTTCGGGGAGAATGGTCATGCTGTCCGTGCAGTCGACGATATGCATCAGCGTGTCGAGCGATCCGCTCTCGAAATGGTAATGGTTGTGGGTCGTGCGTCGTCCCTGGCAGAGTTCGAGTACCTGATCGCGCAGGCAGTGGCCCTCGGAGAGCAGCACCAGGTGGCGGGGATCGATCTCTTCGATGCGGATGTTGCTCCGTTCGTAGAGGTCGTTGGCCGGAGATACATAGGCGTAGAACCGGTCGTTGAAGAGTTCGTATTCCATGATACCCTCTCGGGTGGTTCCTCCCGATACGAGTGCGGCGTCGAGCATGTCGTGTTCCAGGGCCGTGCAGATATCTGAAGTCTCCATTTCGCGGATTTCGAGCTCCACTTTGGGATAGCCGGCGATGAATCCGGGAATGAATTTATGGAGCAGGTAGGGGGCGATCGTGGGGATGACACCCAGCCGGAGCACTCCCGTGACTTCGCCTTTGAGTTCGTTGACCGATTCGCGTACGTAGTTGTAGGCCTTGATCGCTTCGCGGGCGTTGCGGATGACCACCTCTCCGATTTCGGTCGGGATGACCGGTTTTTTCGTGCGGTCGAGCAGCACGACACCGAGCTCCTCTTCGAGGTTTTTGATCTGCATGCTCAGCGAGGGCTGGGTTACGAAACAGTGTTCGGATGCGATGGAGAAACTGCCGCAGTTGGCTACGGCAAGCAGGTATTCGAGTTGAACGATGGTCATGGATGGGCTGTACTTATAATGCAGTACAAATATTATCAATTTTTTCTATATTTCCAAACGATATCCATTTTTTTAGAAGAATCCGGATTGCGGAGTGGCTTTTGGCGAATGGTCTGAGTACGATTCCGTTCGGGAACGGTCGGAGAGACTCCTCTGTTGGAAAGAGTATGGACATCATGGGATGCCCCTCGGTCGGCAGGGTGTACGGAAATTGCCGCAGCTCTTGTTCGGATGTGGTCGTTGGGGGCGTAATTTCGGTTGTCGCTACGGATGGCAACCGTACCACCGGAAGAGGAAACGGCTAATATTTTCCTTTCCAGAGGGTCTGGATGCGTTCGGCAATCTTCGCTTCCGAGGGATTCTGTCGGTTCGGTTCGTAGAATCGTTTGCCGATCAGCCCCTCGGGCATGAATTCGAGGTTGACGAAACTGCCCTCGTAATCGTGGGCGTATTTGTAATCTTTCCCGTAGTCGAGCTCTTTCATCAGTTTGGTCGGGGCGTTGCGTATCTGGAGCGGTACGGGCCGGTTGGTCGTGTCGTTGTTGACGAACTGGAGCGCACGGTTGATGGCCATGTAGGCCGAGTTGCTTTTTGGGGATGTGGCCAGGTAGATGGTCGTTTCGGCCAACGGTATGCGGGCTTCGGGCATGCCGATCTTGTGTACCGTGTCGAAACAGGCGTTGGCCAGCAACAGGGCATTCGGGTTGGCCAGTCCGATGTCTTCCGAGGCGAGGACCACCAGCCGTCGGGCGATGAACCGGGGCTCTTCGCCTCCGGCCAGCATGCGGGCGAGGTAGTAGATGGCGGCATTCGGATCGCTGCCTCGGACGCTTTTGATGAAGGCCGAGATCACGTCGTAGTGTTGTTCGCCGTTTTTGTCGTATAGTGCGATGTTCTGTTGCAGGCATTCGGTCACCGTCTGGTCCGAGATGGTGATCTCTCCTTCGGTCGATGCGGCAAGAATGTCGATGATGTTGAGCAGTTTGCGGGCATCGCCTCCGGAGAAGCGGAAGAGGGCTTCGGTCTCTTCCACTTTTACGTGACGGGAGGCGAGGAGGGTGTCGTTGCGAATGGCCCGGTCGAGGAGGGTTTGCAGGTCGTTGTCGTCCATGGCTTTCAGCACGTAGACCTGACAACGGGAGAGCAGCGGGGAGATCACCTCGAACGAGGGATTTTCCGTGGTCGCGCCGATCAGCGTGACGATTCCCTGTTCGACGGCTCCGAGCAGCGAATCTTGTTGACTTTTGTTGAAGCGGTGGATCTCATCGATGAAGAGAAACGGAGAGGGCGAATCGAAAAAACGTTGTTTTTTCGCCTTTTCGATCACTTCGCGCACCTCCTTGACCCCGGAGCTGACGGCCGAGAGGGTGAAAAAGGGGCGGTTGAGTTGACTGGCGACCAATTTGGCCAGGGTCGTTTTGCCTACGCCCGGCGGACCCCACAGGATGAACGACGGGACATTGCCTGTTTCCAGAAACCGACGGAATACGCCTCCCTTGCCGACCAGATGGCTCTGGCCGATGTAGTCGTCGATGGTTTGCGGACGGAGCCTTTCGGCCAGGGGGATGTTACTCATGATGCGTCTGCCTTCGCGTGTAGGCAAAGGTAAGAATTTTTGTCGTGTTTCGCTACGGTTCCGGGGTGGGGGTTATGCGGATTTTTTTTTGCGGAGTTTGGGGAACATTTTGCGGAAACGTACCAGGTAAGAGGTGATGCTTCCGCCTGCGACGATCAGTGTGACTGCGATGATGATGAGTGCCACGCCGGAGGCGATCCGTACGGTGATCCGTTCGTCGAATACGGTGACGCCGAAAAAGAGGGCCGTAACCGGTTCCAGAGCTCCGAGGATGGCTGTCGGGGTCGAGCCGATGTATTGTACGGAGCGGGTGGTGGCGACGAAAGAGATGGCGGTAGGAAGGAGGGCCAGTGCGAGTAGGTTACCCCAGTGATACCAGTGTTGCGGAAGGCATACGGAGGTGCCGAAATCGACACGTACCAGAAAGACGGAAAGCCCGAAAAGAATGACGTAGAAGGTGAGTTTGACGGTCGGAATCTCGCGCAGGCGGGGGCGGTTGACCATGACCATGTAGAGGGCATAGGTCAGGGCCGAGATCATGACGAGGATCACGCCCGTGAAGTTTAGCGCGACGCCGTTTTCTCCCCGATAGAGAAGCCCGATACCGCCTAGGGCGAGTACGATGCTGGTCGCTGTCGGCAGCGTGAGTCTCTCCTTGTAGAAGATGGCCATGATCAGTGCGACGAGAATCGGGTAGACGAACAGCAGGGTCGAGGCGACGCCGGCATCGATGTAGAGAAAACTCAGAAACATGAACAACGAGGAGCAGGCCATCAACAGGCCCACGCCGGCCAGCGGCAGGATGTCTTTGCGTTGGATGCGCAGGTTGCGCCCTCGCCAGCGGATCATGATTCCCAGAATGACGAGAGCCATCAGGTAGCGGATGAACAGCACCGAATCGGGGTTCATCCCGTCTGCATAGAGCGGAAGGGTGAACAGCGGATTCATGCCGTAGGTGATGGCTGCGATTGAACCGTAGATATAGCCTTTGGCCTTGGTGTTCATGAAGCGTCTTTTTTTGATGACGCAAAGATAGCGCTTGTGTGGTTCGGTTGTAAGCTCTGTCTGTTTTTTTTCGGAGTTCGCCGATTTCCAGCTCGATGATTCGTCCCGAAACACGAGGCCGAAAGGATCGGACAGGCACAGGGTCGACAGCTGGGCTGCTACACGGTAAGAGAGCGCGGCAGAATAGGCGGGGAATTATTGCTTCTTTCGGCGCGGGTTGGCCGGGAACCATCCCTTTTCTACCCGTTTTTTCTGTTCGAACAGTTCGCCTATGCCCCAGAAAGCCGAGAATCCTGTCACGCCCGACAGCGCCGACAGAATTACATTCTCCGCCAGAAGAGCTCCTGCAACGCCTCCGATCCCGAGAAGCAGGAAAAACCACCAGCAACGGGTCCCGAACCAATATTCGCCCTTGATGACCAGCGGATGGAACAGACCGATGATGAGAAACGTTGCGGCCCCTATGATGAGTCCGGTCAGATGATATGTCTCGATGAATTGCATGGATTGTGCGTTTTCGGCGACGGTGATTTTGCAGGGTCGTCGTTGCAAAGATAGTGCAAGACCGATTCAAACCAAATGAAGCTGTATTTTGCGGGGCTCTTTCGCAACAAACAAAACGGGCCGACCTCTGAAGTCGGCCCGTTTTGTTTTCGGTTCGGGGAATCGATTCGGCGTGGGTCAGATCAACTTTTCGAGTTGGGCGACGGTACGCCGGATCTCTTCGTCTGTAACTTCGTAATTATTCAGTTTGCCGGCGAAATACTGCTCATAGGCGTAGAGATCGACCAGACCGTGGCCCGAGAGGTTGAACAGGATCGTTTTCGGCGTTCCTTCCTCTTTGGCCTTGAGGGCTTCGCGGATTGCGACAGCAACCGCGTGCGTCGATTCGGGGGCGGGAATGATGCCTTCCGTTTTGGAGAAGAGCACGCCGGCAGCCATGGTTTCGAGCTGCGGAACCGACTGCGCTTCGATCAGCTTGTCTTTGAGCAGCTGGCTTACGATCGATCCGGCTCCGTGGTAGCGCAGTCCGCCGGCATGGATGTCGGCCGGTTGGAAGTTGTGCCCCAACGTGTACATCGGAATGAGCGGCGTGAATCCGGCAACATCCCCGAAGTCGTATTGGAATTCGCCCCGGGTCAGCTTGGGGCAGCTTTGCGGCTCGACGGCCACGACGCGGGTCTTGCGACCTTCGGTGAAGTTGCCGCGCAGGAACGAGAAGCCGATGCCGGCGAAGTTGCTTCCGCCGCCGAAACAGCCGATGACGATGTCGGGATAGTCGCCCGTCATCTCCATCTGTCGGAGAGCCTCTTCTCCGATGACGGTTTGGTGGAGCAACACGTGGTTGAGGACGCTGCCGAGGCAGTAACGGGTGTGTTCCGGATCTTTGATCGCCATCTCGACTGCTTCGGAGATGGCCAGTCCGAGCGAGCCGGAGCACTCCGGATCCCGGGCGAGTACGTTACGTCCGGCTTCGGTCAGGGTGCTGGGCGATGCGATGACATCGGCGCCCCATGCGTTCATCATCAATTTGCGATAGGGCTTCTGGTTGTAGCTTACCTTCACCATGAAGACCTTCAGGTCGAGGCCGAAATATTGGGATGCCAACGCGATGGCCGAACCCCACTGTCCGGCACCGGTCTCTGTGGTGAGATGCTTGATGCCTTGTTTGTAGTTGTAGTAGGCCTGGGGAATCGCCGTGTTGGGTTTGTGAGAGCCGGCCGGGGAAACGCCTTCGTTCTTGAAATAGATCTTGGCGGGAGTATCGAGCGCTTTTTCGAGGTTGTAGGCCCTTACGAGCGGGGTACTGCGCCAAATCTTATAGAGGTCCTGCACCTGGTCGGGAATTTCGATCCAGCGCTCCGTGGACATCTCCTGGTCGATGAGTTCTTCGGCGAAGATGGCCGACATCTTCTCCTTGGTGACAGGTTTCTTGGTTGCCGGATCGAGCGGCGGCAGGGGACGGGTGGGCATGTCCGCCACGATGTTGTACCACCGGGTGGGCAACTCCGTGTCGGCGAGCATGAATTTTTTCGTTCTTTTCATACAGACGTTTCGTTGAGTTATCTTGTTTTTCTCTTTGAGTCGGTTTCGTGATCTTTCGGGAAATAAAAAAGCCCGTTGTTTGCAGTAAACAACGGGCTTTGCTCTATTTTGATTCGTTCCACGATCGGGCTCAGACAATCATTGTTTACTTACGCATGCAATGTTTGCCACCACCAGAATCGTATGTTTCGTTCTCTCATCTGTTCCCCGATGACTCCCTCGCGGGATATTCGGATGCAAATGTAGGGTTTTGTTTTGAAAAGACCAATTTTTCGACCGGGAATTTTTTAGAAGTTGTATTGTATCTCTGCCTGAATGCGGTTGGCGCATCCCTTTTGGCCGTTGTGGTCGGTGCGGGTTCCGTAGAGGTATTCGAGAGCCACCTGGCAGTTGGGGGTGATGTGGTAGAAGATGTTGCCGAAGATGTATTGGGCCTCTTTGTAGAAATTGGGCATGGAGAAGTCGTTCTTCGTGTCGACCTTCACCCACGAATATCCTCCCGAGACGAACAGTTTGCGGGTGAAATTGTATTGTGCGGCAGCGAACCATCCGTACATCGGCAGGGTCTCCATTCTCGCCGTGTTGTAGGGGTTGGGAACGAGGTCCAGTCCCGCACCCGATATGTCCTGGATGTAGGGGGTGATTCCTTCGCCGTAGATTCCGTTGAAGAGGAGATTGATTTTTCGTCCGAGCATGGCGTTACCGCTCAGTTGGACGCCCCAACCGAATTGGGAGCAGGTTTTTTCGTCGACCAGACTGTAGTAGTACATGTTGCGGAAGACGGCCGAAGCACGCAGGTGGCTGTTGCCGTTTTTACCCCAGTTGTATTGTACGTAGAGCGGAAAATCGGGAATTCGTTGGGGAATGGAGGCGAGCAGGACCTGGTCGGCGTAGGAATAGGTTGCGCTGAGTTGGGGCAGTTCGGCCGCTATGGCCACACTCCAGTGTTTGTTGAAGGAGTGGGAGTAGCGGATCATGGTGTTGAAGTTGAAGTTGTAGGCGTTGGGTCCTTCGAAATCGACTGTGTTGGGGGAGGCGTTGAGGTCGCAGAAGGTGGTTACGTTGCGTCCGAAGAGAAATCCCTTGAAGGAGATGTAGGCCAGGCGGAGCCGCAGGCTGTTGTGGTATCCGCGGAAGTCGGTTTCGATGTAGGAGACCACACGACCCAGAGCGCGGGTATTGGCTATCGCTTTCAGGTAGATGCGGGTAGTTGTGGGATCCATGATGAGCTGCTGCCTGGAGGCATAGTTCTTCTCCACGGGAATGTCGTAGGTGACGAAGTCGAGGTTATCGACGATCCCGTCGAAGTCGTAAGCGGTTCGGAAATTGACGAAGCCGCCCACGGCGATCATGTATCTGTTTTCAATCGAGGTGAAGATATGCTTCGGGGCGTGCGATTGTTGGAATCCGGTGACATGGGTCTCCAGATAGTGGCGTATCGCGCGATTTTCGCACGCTTTTCGCATCATTTCGTTCCAATTTCTCTCTTTGCCGATGATGGTCGCGTGAGGCATGTATTCGTCCGTGTAGTTTTGGGCAAAGAGGCTGCCAGTCAAAATCAATGCTGAAAAAAGAAGTCCGATTTTTTTCATGAGGTGCAAACTTTGTTTAATGAAATGGTTCGTTCTTTCGTTAGGAAAATCTTTTGTCAATCTGCTGAAATACACTCTTGCAATGCGTTCGCAAGATGTATGCCAAGCGCGGTCACGATAAGGGCGCGGAACCGACGATGGAATCGATTCCGCCATCGGAAGAGCGAAAAGGTGAAAGCGAAATTTTTTTTGTCGGGAACGATCGGGAGCCGCTTTGTCGGAGCGCTTGCCTGACGGGTTGGAGAGATTGTGAAATTCTTTTGTTTCTGCCCCGTATGTACTATCTTTGCGCAATGATTAACACGGTGGAAATTTTATGATATGGTTCATCCTGCTTCTGTGGGCAGCGGTTCTTGCAACCGATAAATACATCTATCAGAATGTCATCTGCGCCCGCTTCCGTCATTTGCCGATGCGGATCGTGTATGTGATCTTCGCCATTCTGACTGACGCGGGAGCTCTCGGAGTACCGTTGTTGCGTGGCTTCGGAAGCGGCGATCCCGCTTCAGGCATGCATCTGATGATGTGGTGCATCTGGATCTTCTTCCTGGCTGCGATTCCGAAACTGCTTTTCGCCGTGGGAGCCTTTCTCGATTATCTGGTTCGGAAGATGTCGGGTCGTCGGATCGGATTTTTCCGCATCGTGAGCCTGTTGGTCGGTTTGGTTGTGGTGGTTTCGATGGTTGTCGGCGCTACGTCGGGCCGTAGCCGGATTCGGGTCTCTCGGGTGGAACTGATCTCCGATCGGTTGCCGGAGGCGTTCGACGGCATGCGAATCGCGCAGTTTTCCGACCTTCATGCGGGAGGTTTGATTCGTCCCGAGCAGCAGATTCGGGCCTTGGTCGATACGATCGCCTCTTTGAAGCCCGATCTGGTGGCCCAGACAGGCGATATGGTGACGCTCCGTGCCGAGGAGCTTTCCGGGGAGATGCAGAGCATGCTTTCGGAGATGGCGGCACCCATGGGTGTCTATGCGGTCTTCGGGAATCACGATCTGGGATTCTATCTGGCCGATACGGTGAAGTTCCCTCCGGAGCGCGAAATCGCGCTTTTGCGATCGAAACTGGAGGCGATGGGATGGCACCTGCTGGAAGACGAGTCGGTATTGCTGGTAAAAGACGGGGATACCCTGCTGTTGACCGGGCTGAATTTCCCGCGGGATTACCGTTACCATTGGGCCGACGGAGAGACTCCGGGTGTCGATATCGACAAAGCCTATGCGGGTTGTCCCGATTTTTTCAATATTGTGCTTTCCCATACGCCCAAGTTGTGGCCGACGATTCGTTCGCAAGGTCGGGGCGATCTGACGCTTTCCGGACATGTCCATTCCATGCAGATGAAATTCGATGTGTTTGGCAAACTTTGGTCGCCGGCCCAGTGGCTCTACGACCACTGGAGCGGGCTTTATGAAGAGGATGGACGTTGGCTCTATGTCAATGACGGGATCGGTTGCGTGATGTATCCGATGCGGATCGGGGCCCGTCCGGAGGTGACTTTAATCGAATTGAAGCGATGCGAGTGATTCTTTCTGCTGCCGTCTCGCTCGACGGGTGTCTCGATGACTGTTCGCCCGATCGGCTGGTCCTCTCTTCCGCTGAAGATTGGCAGGAGGTCTATCGCCTGAGGGCATCCTGCGACGCGATTCTGATAGGGGCCGGGACATTGCGGGCCGATAATCCTTCCCTGGTGTTGAAGGACGAAGAGTCGCGTCGGCAACGGATTGCGGCAGGACGAAGCGCCGATCCGATCAAGGTCGTGGTCAGTGGCAGCGGGAAACTCGATCCGTCGGCTCGGTTTTTCCGGACGGGAGATTGCGAGAAGATCGTGGTTACGGAGGCGCGTGACCTTGATCCCGAACTCGAGGAGCAGGCGACTGTTCTCCGACTGGAAAAGATTACGGCCGTGGGAATCCTGTCGCAATTGGCACTGCGGGGAATTGAGACCCTGTTGGTGGAGGGGGGAAGCCAAATTCTGACACTCTTCCTCGGCGAGGGGGCATTCGACCGGTTCCGTCTGGCGATCGCGCCGTTTTTCGTGGATGACGAATGTGCTCCCCGATTGAAAGGGGTGTCGGGAACACCTCTCCTTCGATTGGAACGTGTCGAGCGGCTGGGCGAAACGGCCGTGTCGCACTATCGGGGAGAGAGCGGAATACCGACGGATGTGGGCTATCTGGTTCGGGCCATTGCGTTGAGCCGTTGTTGCACTCCGTCGACGAGCGCTTTTTCCGTGGGAGCGGTGATCTTGACGCGTGACGGTCGGCTTTTCGAGGGATTCACCCACGAGACCGGAGCACGGAATCATGCCGAAGAGGAGGCGATTGCCAAGGCGCTCGCGGCGGGAGCCGATTTGAGGGGCGCTACGATCTACAGTTCGCTGGAGCCGTGTTCGCGCCGCGCCTCGAAGCCGCTTTCCTGCACGGAACATATTATCAATTACGGCTTTGCCCGAGTGGTATTCGCCTGCCGGGAACCCGGCTGTTTCGTCGATTGCGAGGGCGCGGAGAAGCTGATCGCCGCCGGTGTAGAGGTCCGAGAGATCGCCGCGTTGGCCGACGAAGTGAAAAGAATCAATGCCCATTTGGCATTCGATAAATAGATGAAGAAGAGAAAAGAGATGAACGAAAAAAAGATGCAAGGCAGCGTGGCCCTGCCGGCGGAAAACCGCGATCGTTTGTGGACGAAAGATTATGTGTTCGTCTGCATGGCCAATTTCATGATGTGTTTTGCGTTTTACATGTTGGTTCCGACCTTGCCGTTCTACCTGGTCGAAGTGTTCGGAGCCAGCAAGACCGTGGTGGGGATTGTGCTCTCGTGTTATACGGTGGCAGTCTTGCTGGTGCGTCCTTTTTCGGGATTCCTGGCCGATGCGTTCTCTCGTAAGCCGGTCTATATCATAGCCTATTTTTTCTTTGTGTCGATTTTCGTGGGCTATCTGCTGGCCGGAACCCTTCTGCTGTTTACGATTCTCCGCGTTTTCCACGGAATGGCTTTCGGCACGGTGACCACGACAGGTAATACGGTAGTGATCGATGTGATGCCGTCGTCGCGTCGCGGTGAAGGGTTGGGCTACTACGGTGTAATGAACAATCTGGCCATGAGTATGGGCCCGATGATCGGACTGTTCATCTCCACGGGCGGCGATTTCGATACGATCTTCATGACCTCCATCATTTCGGGCAGTATCGGGTTGATTTTCGCACTGTCGGTTCATGTCCCCCGCAAGATACCGCAGACCAACAACAAAATCTGGTCGGTCGACCGATTCTTCCTGACGCAGGGCATTCCGGCCTGTTTGTCGCTGTTGTTGCTCGCCATCCCTTACGGCATGACCACCACCTTTATTGCAATGTATGCCTCGGAACTGGGCTTGACGGCCAATACGGGACTCTTCTTTACGGTGATGGCCGTGGGACTGATCGTCTCCCGCATCGGGTCGGGGAAACGGGTGGATCGGGGCCTCATTACGCAGGTGATCCGTCAGGGCATGTACATCCTTTTGATCGGACTGGTCTGCGAGGCTGTACTCGGTGCGGCAGCTTCGTGGAGCATTGCGTTGGCCTACGGAGTCTATTTCGCGGCGGCCTTTTTCATCGGATTCGGTTACGGGACTCTTTTCCCGGCTTACAATACGCTGTTCATCAACCTCGCTCCGAACAATCGGCGTGCGACCGCCAATGCCACCTACCTGACCGGATGGGACGTGGGTATCGGAATCGGTATGTTTTTCGGAGGCAACATCGCTCAGCATTATGGTTTCGTTACGGTTTATCGCGTCGATGTGTTGCTCGCCCTACTCTCGCTCATCTGGTTTACTTACTATGTGACCGCTCATTTCAACCGGCATAAGGTGCGGTAGGTGTTTGAAGAGGCGTCGGAGACATCGGCTGAAAAAATCGGCTGTAGAGATGTAAAAAAGGGTGCGATAACAGTCGGTTTGATGCGGTTTTCTTCCGATTCCTGCCGATTGTGAGAAGGAGATTGCAGCCGGTTCCGGTTGGTCCGGGTTGTCGCCCGGGGAGATGAATGGGGAGACGATTTCCTGGAGAGCAGGTGTTTCGCATTTGATCTGGAGATTGCTCCGTTACGGAAGAGTTTTCTGACATTTTAATCGAAAAGGAGATGCTTTTTGCATCTCCTTTTCGATTGTATGGCATTGCATGCGGACTACATCGGACCGTGCATCGGACGACCTCCTCCGAAACCGCCGCCCGGACGGCCTCCACCGGGTCGCATGTGTGGTGGTCCGTCGAGAGTCTCGTACATACCTTCGTCTTTCGATCCTTTCTTGCCAAAGTTACGCAGATTGTAGAAGAGATTGATTCCGAAATAGCGTCCCATTACGTCGGAAATGGTTGTTGTGATCGCTTTGGATCCCCACGTGCGGGAGTAACTTTGGTTTTGATTGAAAATATCGTTCGCAGTGATGTTGATCTCTCCTCGTTGATTGCGGAAGATTTTCTTGCCGATGCTGGCGTTGCAGAGGATGTATTGGTTGTTCAGACTGCTGCCGGAAAGACCCAGATATTGGGTATAGGTGGCATTGGCCGCGATGGTGAATCCCAGGGGAAGAACCACTTTGAAATTGGCCGAAGCATTGTGTTGGAAATAGTTGTTCTGCTTGTTTTGCGTGGCCAACTGCGTATTGTGAATCTGATTGTAGGAGGCGTTGTAAGCGATGTAGAAATCGACATTCTCGCTGATGTTGCTGCCCAGAGAGACTCCTCCGTTGAAATTGAGGTTTCTCGATGTATTGTCGGTAATGATCAGTTCATTGAGGTCGTTGTAGGTTCCGTTCTGTGTGGGGGTTTGTCGATAGGAAACTCCAGCCCGCAAGTTGAGATTACATTTCATGAAGTTGAGCGGGAATCCGTATTCGATGCGGGAATTCACAACCCAATTGCCGTCCAGGTTGATCGGTCTGCTGTAGCTGCTGCCTCGTTCCAGATGATAGACGGTGCCATCGGGATTGAGAATCGGATAGCCCTCTGCATTGCTGATCGTGAAGGTCGAGATGTAGTCCTGTGTTAAGGTTCCTCCGATGTAGAGCATGAGGGTTCGACCTTTTTCTACGTTGGATCGCGTGTAACGTGCGAAAATCCGATGGTCGTAAGAGGGTCGCAGACCCGAATTACCGGAGGAGATGTTGAGCGGGTCGGTGATGTCGAGTACGTCCTGCAACTGTTGAATGCCGGGATTCTGAGTCGATGAGCCCCAGAAAAGATGGAGTCGGTTGGTCGGAGTGAATTTAATTCGGGCGACTACCGTGTAGGTCAGGTTGTTGAAACTGTGGTCGAGGTTGTAACTGGTGGGGTATACTCGCGTATTTGCCAAGGTAGACCGTTGGTAGTTTATACTGGCGGAGATGTTCGTCCCGTTTTTGTTGAAGAGATAGCCGGGACCGATGTTGTGGCGGATGTAATTGCTATTGGTGATGTTGGAGTAGAGCGGGTTGAAGTTGGAATAGTACGTTCCTGTGATGGTGTCGAAATCGTAAGCGCGTTGATCTCCGTCCGAATAATTATAGCGGATATTGTACTGGAGACTGAGTTGGGAGCTCGGAGAGATTGGTTCCATGTAGGTGATGCCTCCTCTGATGGTGTAGTTGTAGCTTTCGTTGGGCCGGAGTTGCCGGACGATCGAGTCGGGTAGACTGGTACGCTGCAGGTTGGAGTAGGTTTCGTTTTCCCGATTGTTCGTATTGTAACTTCCGTTTGCATTGAGAATCAAAATACGTCCGGGCTTTCCGAGCCGGATCATGTAGTTGATATTCATGCTGGTGTTCCACCCGAAGTTGTTTCTTTTGGACCATGTGTCGGTAAGGGCTGTGTCGATTTCGAGCGGATCGAAAGGCAGGCGAAGGGTGTATCCGTCGCGATTGTTGCGGAAACTCTGATAAGAGGCATTTGCCCGAATATGGAGGCGTTGGGTTTCGTTGATATCCCATTCGATACGGGTGTTCATCGAGTGGTTGCTCCGGATGTTTTTCGAATTGTTTGCAGATAAGGACTCTCTATAATCTTCGCCGGTCAGTTCGTAGAACTCTTTCTGGGTCTCTCTCCAGTTCGTATGTTCTTGGGCGGAGAACATGTATCCGACATTGACTTTCAGTTTGTCTTTGAAGTCGCCGTTGTAGTTGAAGCCTCCGCTGCCGATTTTGGAGTGGCCGTCGGAGAAATCGTCGCCCACATCGAGAATATCCTGTACATTGGCATTGCGTTGACCCATGTTGTTGAGGAGTCCGTTCAGGCTGAGCCGGTGATCCTGCATGAAGATGTTGGCCGTTCCACCGATGATTCCGTAGTGTTGATCCTTCTGTCCGTTCTGTCCGGGTTCGAAGGCATAGCCTCCGTAGAACTTACCGAACTGTCCGATTCGGGCACCTTCGCGGGTGGTGATGTTGATCGCTTTGTAGCCTTCGCCATCGTCCATGCCGCTGAATTCGGCGTTATCGCTCAATTTGTTGAAAACCTCGATCGATTTGACTGTTTCGGCAGGCAGCGACTTGATTGCCGTGGAGACGTCGTTGCTGAAGAACTCTTTGCCGTCGACGAAAATTTTTTGCACCGTCTCTCCTTGGGCTTGTACTTGTCCGTTCTCTACCTGAATACCGGGCATCTTTTTGAGCAAGCCCTCCACGTCGGCATCCTGGGTTACTTTGTAGGCATCGGCGTTGTAGATCAATGTGTCGCCGTTCTGGGTGGTACGTATCGCCACGGCCTCTTTGACGACCGATTCCAGTTCGATACCCGGTTTCAGCCGGAGCGTGTCGAGCACGAGTTTCGACCGACCCATTTCGATCGACTGTTTGAGGGGTTGGTAGCCCAGGAATGTGATGATCAGATCATAATTTCCGGGCGATACGCTCGACAGGGAGAGGTTGCCGGCATAACCGGAAACCGCTGTTTTGATGCGGGTCGTATCTTGTTGGGAACGGAGTTGGATGACGGCTCCGATGATTCCTTCACCGGTACTTTCATCGATGACGGTACCTCGGATGGAGTTTTGGGCTTCGACTGCTGTTGCAGAGAGTATTACGGCGATACAGAGTAGGAAAAGTCGTTTCATGACGGCGTATGTATGAGTTTCGTCGGGTGCGAATTTAGTTAAACCGAAGGTGATTTTTCGCTTGGAATCGGTGAAACGGAAAAAAAAGGGGGTCAGCCGGAAAAAACTGACACCCCGACAACAAATAACCTAACCGAATTTATTCTTAAACGATAAACTATGAAGTGAATAAAATGGTCCAATTGAATTATTCCACGGGTTCGGGAACAGGGGTTTCCATATTATGTGGAGCAGGACCTTTATGCCCTCGGCCCGGTTTGCCCTTACCCATCCCTTGTTGAGGAGCCTCTCCAGCAGGTCTCGGACCGCGACGGGCTGCCATTTTCGAGCGGTTGTCCACCATCTGCTGGTACTGTTCTTCGGTGAGAATCTTTTTCAGTTTGGCGTCGTTGGCCTCTCGTTTCTGTTCGATGGCTTTCATACGGGCTTCCCGTTCTTTGGCCATCTGTTCGCGGTAGGCCTGTTGCTCTTTGATGTTTTGCAGATTGAGTTCGTAGATCTCTTTTTGTTGTTTGTCCGAGAGGTTGAGCTGCGTTGTCATGCGTTGAGTCATGGCTTCAGCAATCTGTTCCGGAGTCTTTTCCTGTGGAGGAGTTTGTCTGCCTCTGCCGGCATGCGGTTGTTGTGCCGATACGGCGGTTGCTGCGAGCATCATCACGGATGCAAAGGCGGCATAAATCATTCGTTTCATTTTTCTTTGTTTTACAGATTTTGAATTTTGGGGTACAGCCCCTTTTTGTTTGCTGTACAAATATAGCACCGGCTCCGACCGTGCGGAGCCGATAGCGGGGTGAAACGCCCAAACCCGGTGGTGAACCAACTCAATCGGCCGGTTGAACTCCCGTGAACCAGCGTTTGAATTCCGGTACGCGATCTTTGCTGATGATGATTCGCTCCGGAATATTGACACAGAGATTGAGTGAAAGTCGGCTACCGAACCAGACAGTGATGTCGCGAACGGCGCTGCGGGCGATGATGAATTGCCGGTTGGCCCGGAAAAAACGATCGGAGGGCAGCATCTTCGAGAGCTTGTCGAGGCTTTTGTCGAGTTGGAGGTGATTCCCTTCGAACGTACATGCGGTGACCTTTTCGTTGCTTGTGTAGCAATAGGCAATCTGGTCCGTGTGAAGCGGGACGATCTTGTCGCGTACGGGGATGAGAAAGACCCGTTGTCGCTCTTCGTTGTGGACCATGTCTTGGATGCGCGATCGGTAGAGGTCGACATCGGCGGCCGTGAGCTTCCGCAGTTTGTCGAGTGCGCGCACCAGATCGCTCTCCTTGATCGGTTTGAGCAGGTAGTCGATGCTGTTCACCTTGAAAGCGTCGAGGGCATATTGGTCGTAGGCCGTAGTGAAGATGATCGGACAGGGGACATCGATCCGTTCGAAAATACGAAAGGCCTCTCCGTCGGCCAGATGAATATCCATGAAAAGCAGGTCGGGAGCGGGATGGCTGGAGAGCCATTCGACCGTTTCGGCCACGCTTTCGAGCGTTGCCATGATTTCGGCTTCGGGACAGACCTTGGCCAGTATGGCGCTCAGATTGACGGCAGCAGCCGTTTCGTCCTCTATGATGGCTACTTTCATGCTTTGTGTGGGTCGGTAAGCGGCAGTCGCACGGTGAATGTCGTGCCGTCGTTCGTAATTTCGATATTTTGGCCCGTGAGCAGATGCCAGCGGCTCGAGAGATTGCTCAAGCCGATGCCGGTGCCCGGTTCGGGGTCGATTTTCGGCCGAATGGGGTTAGCAACGACGAGTGTGCCGTTTTCGGCCGTGATCGAGATATGAAGCGGGCTCGTCCGCGATATGGTGTTGTGCTTCACGGCATTCTCGATAAGTGGCTGGATGGAGAGGGCCGGCAGCAACATCGTCCGGCACTCTTCGGCGACGGAGATATCGAAGAAGAGCTTGTCGGCGTAACGAATCTCCAGCAGGTATTTGTAGGCGTTGAGGAATTCGAGCTCGGAGGCGAGGCTGATCATTGTGTTCCGTTCGTTCTGCAGAATGTAGCGGAACGTGTAGGAGAGCTGATCGATGTAGGTGAGGGCACTTTCTGTCTTTTGTTCGCGGACCAGCATGGCCAGTGAATTGAGCGAGTTGAACAGGAAGTGGGGATTGATCTGTCCCACGAGCATGGTGTAGCGGGCCTTCAGGTTTTCGTTTTTGAGCTGTTCGTTCTCCAGAAGCATCTCCTGATTCTGATAAAAAAGTTGGAAAGTCCAGCCATAAAGCAATACCACCACTACGACGAACGAACATTTGAGAACCTCCGTAGCGTTGAACAGAAACGGTGAATTCATAAATAAAGGTACAATCTGTCCGCTACGATGGAAAACTGGTGAGAGAAAATAGAGAACGACGCCCAATGCAAGGCAATAGAACATGCCGAGCAGGCGTGATCGTACGGTGGAGCGATAACGGTATGTGATGACTGAAAGGAGTACGAATGCCAGCAATACGTAATAGCCCAACTGGATGGAGAAGACGAACGTGTTGCTTGGTCGGTTGAAATGCTGCCCGTAGTCATACGGTACGCCGTTGATCTCTTTTACCTGGGAGACGGTGGGGTTGGCCGCTCGATCGCGCGGTTGGCGTGCCGTGACGGCTGCAGTGTGGCCCGATTTCAGTTCATGCCAACGGATATAGCGGGGTGCTATGTAGATGCTGTCGGTCTCTCCGGTTTTCGGATTGGGTGTAAGCAGATAGCCATAGCCGTCCGGTGAAACCCGTACCGTGCCGCGATAGACGATCTCTTCGCCTGGGGGAGGGGGCGGTGCGGTTTCCGAATCGTGTTGCCGCATGATGAGGATCGAGAGCAGGTAGGCGAAATTGGCGATCAGGCTGATCGCCACGGCGATAATCAGGTTGATTACGATGATGCGGTATGTGCCGTGGGGTTTCATATGCGAACAAATGTAGGAAAAGTTTTGTGGAAAATGAATTCCGAACCCGATTTTTCGGAGGGTTTATTGCTCCGGGATTGGGTGTGGCGGGTTTCTTGACAGATCGCTTTTCCCGGGAGGAAACGGTTGTAAAGGGGCAGTGCGGTCGGTCGTTTTCTTGTTTGCAGTCTTGGACTTATGGCGGGCAATTTTCGATGGAAGGGGGCTCCTGTTTGTCGGTCGGCAGAGAGGAGAATATGGAGAACGCCTCTGCTCGGGTAGGGCAGAGGCGTTCTCGAAAGGATGCGGAATGCGGAGGGTTACTCCTCCTCTTTCTGCATGTGTTCCACGTAAATGGCGTGCAACTTCGCTTCGCGGTTGGCGATCGAAGGTTTGGTGAAGTACTGACGACGACGAAGTTCTTTCAATACGCCGGTACGCTCGTATTTACGTTTGAATTTCTTGAGAGCGCGTTCGATGTTTTCGCCCTCTTTGATCGGCATGATAATCATGGTTCGAAAAAAATTTATTGGTTATTGAAAATTTCGGTTGGTTTTGGTTGCTTTTCCTCTCGAAAAAGCAGATACGGGGCTATGCGAGCAGCCTCGTCGGGTGTAAAGATTTTGTCTCTGATCAAATCTTCAGTGGTTCGCCAACCTCCTTTCAATTGCCTCTCCTTGAGAAGTTTTCTTAATGTTCGCGGCGGAATGTAGGGGTGTTTCCCCAACTCTTTCGCGCCTGCAAAGTTAATATCTATTTTTTGAATTTTGCAACTGTCGATCGTGATTTGTCGCACGATCCGTTCGAAATTCTGTTCGGTCACGCCCGGGACCTCGGCCAACTGTTCCACACGGACGAATCCGCCCAACCTTTCGCGATAGGCGATGATCGTGCACACGGTTCGGGGCCCGATGCCGTAGACAGAACGAAGCGTCGCCGAATCGGCCGAATTGAGTTCGACGGGTTTCCTCTCCTCGACCGTTTCTTGTTCGGGTTCGGGAAAGACCAGATAGGGCGCCAGCCGGGAGGCCATCTCCTCCGAAACCACGTAGCAGGCGGCGAATTCCTCGAACGAATGCAAACCGCCTTTCATGTCGCGGTAGTTCAGCACGACTTGTGCCTGACGCGGGGAGAATCCCAGTGTTGTCAAACCGGCTACCGATGCCGTGTCGAGGGAATAGGGTACGAGTGCGATGGCGGTCGAGTCTTTCGTCGGCGTGTCGGGGTTCCGTTGGGTCGGGCGCGATTCCGGCGACTGCGGTCGGAGTCGGTATGCGGGGCCGATCTGCAGATAGGGGAGCAGTCGATGGTACATCTCTTCGCTCACCGTGTAACAGGAGGCGAAATCTTCCGGGATTTCGAATACCTTGCCATGGGCACGGTACTTGATGATGCCGAGTGCCTGGTTGCGGGAGAATCCGAGTCGGCACAGCTCGTGGAACGAGACGGTATTGGGATCGAACACGAAGAGCGAGTCTTCCGGTTCCGGTCGGTTCGGAGCCGCCGTGCTCACGGAGTCGAATTTCAGATCGGCGTATTGGACGAAACTTTGTTCGAATCGTGTGCGGGAGAGTTCGTGGATCAGCCAGGCGACGACAGCCAGAAAGGGAATCAGATAGAGCAGCGCGCGGAACTCTCTGGCGGAGAGGCTCCACCACGATTTCCAACGCTCTTTGTTTGCTTTTTTCATCAGGCTTCGGCTTTGTCGGTCCGTAGTAGTTTGTTGTAGCGAAGGGAGGGGGAGAGCAGACGCTCTTCGAATCCGTATTCATGCCATCGGCGATCGACCCGTTCGATGGTGGCTTCGTCGGAGACGACCACATTGGGGAATCGGGTCGGGAATCCCGGTTTGCCGCCCGTCTTGCTGCGACAATCGGCAATGAGGATCCCGTTTGCCAGACGGAGGTCGCGCCGGGGATCTGTATTGGCCAGGGCGATCCAGAGCAATTCGCCGGACGTCAGGTCGCGCGTGGCAGAGTCGAACAGGGCTACACAGGCAATGCCTTTGATCTCGTTGGCTGCAAGAAAAGTCTCGACATTCGGTTCGGCATCCAGCTCGCATCGTAATATAAGTACACCCCAGGTTTCGACCAGGGAGTCGTCGGCCGTAGAGAAGCCTCCTGCGGCTTGAAACCGCTCCGGAAGCAATGTTACTTGTTCCTCCGATTCGGAGCCGGTGGCATCGATCAGCAGTTTGCCTCCGTAGCCCGGCGTGGCCGTGGCATGGTCGAGTATGTCGAGAACGCCTGTGGCGAAGTGGAGGTCCCTCTGCGGACGGACACGACGCAACTGCAGGGCGAGCGCATCCGTATCGCGGATATCCGTTCCTTCGGGCACTACGATGAGATATTTGTTGAACATCATTTGTCCTGCACCCCACAAGGCGCCGGCCACCTTTTCCGGTTGTCCGGCGTAATCCCTGCGGATCGCCACCACGGCCAGGTTGTGAGCCGTGCCCGCCTCGGGCATCCACAGCGCTTCGATTTCGGGCTGGATGAGAGCACGCAACGGGGAGAGAAAGATCTTTTCCGTGGCTCGCGTGATCCAGGCATCCTCCTGAGGCGGAATACCCACGATGGTTGCCGGATAGATCGCATCGCGCCGGTGGGTGATGGCCGTCAGGTGAAAGAGCGGGTAACGTTCTTCGAGCGAGTAGAATCCGGTGTGGTCGCCGAAAGGTCCCTCCGTGGCCATCTCCTCCTCCGTGTCGACGTAGCCTTCGAGCACGAAATCGCACTCTTCCGGAACGAACAGCTCGTTGGTCATGCAACGGACCAGCCGTACGGGTTTTTCCCGAAGAAATCCGGCCAGCAGGTATTCGTCCATGCCTTCGGGCATGGGTGCCGTGGCGGCGTAGGTATAGACCGGGTCGCCTCCGAGGCAGACGCTCACGGGCATCCGCTTCTGTCCCGACCGTTTCCAGGCTTCGTAGTGTCGTGCGCCGGTTTTGTGGAGTTGCCAGTGCATGCAGGCGGTATGATCGTCGCGGATCTGCATCCGATACATTCCCACGTTGCGGGAGCCGCTGGCGGGATCGACGGTGTGTACCAGCGGAAGGGTGATGAAGCGGCCGCCGTCTCGGGGCCAGCACTTCAGGATGGGGAGCCTGGAGAGACGGGCCTCCTCGCCCTGCCAGACGACTTCCTGGCAGCTTCCCCGGCCCGATTTGTGCCTCGGCAACCACTCGGAGGCGTGTCCCAACAGAGCGAGCATGCGAAGTTTGTCGGCCCAATGCGTTTTCGGGGCGAAGGTCTCATTGAGCAGGGCGTCGATGCGACGAGGTATCTCCTCCAGCGACTGCTGTCCGAGGGCCATTGCCATTCGTTTCTCAGATCCGAACAGGTTGATTGCCAACGGGAAGTCCGTTCCTGTGTTTTCGAAAAGCAGAACTGGTCCGCCCTCTTCGGATTTGACCACCCGATCGGTGATTTCGGCAATCTCCAACGAAGGATCGACCGGAACGGAGATGCGTTTTACTTCTCCTGCATGTTCCAACCGGGAGAGAAATTCGGAAAGACTCTTGTACATGGTTGTCGGATCAATGGTTACAAAGATAGGGAAAGCCGGCAGTAAAAGCAAACGGTTCCGAAGGTGGCGGAGAGGGGCGTAGCTGCATGGGCCGAGGAGGAGATGTGGGGGGGATGAGAGCGCTCCGGAGAGTGTCTTGCAGTCGATTTTTCGTCCCTGTTTCGGGGGCGGATGCGTCGCGGGAGGGCACGTTCCGCTTTCTTGATTTTTTTTCGGGGCAACTCGACACGTCTCCCAATAATCCGGTGTGTTGTTGGGTATTCCACCAAACCCGTTCCGAGATTGATGCGTTAGGATGCGGTTCGGCATAACTTCCCATGAAAACTTCGGTTTCCGTTTGGCTCTGCCCGTACCTTTTTTTATATTTGCAGCGACTGAATGGAACAGAGTCGAATGAAAAGGGTCGTTTTGCTGTTTGTCGTGCTTTTTGCCGCACTTCGTTTTGCGACACCGGGCGAATGGATCTTCGCTCAGCCGGTTGCGGAGATGTGTTCGCAAGAAGTGGTTGCAGAAGCATCGGTTTCGGCGGCCAACGATATCCGGGGCGTGGAACTGGCTCTCGAGGCCAACTCTCTTTTTGCTCCGCCCGTTTCGCAACCGACGGTCGTTCCGCCGGAACGTACCTTACCTTCGTTCCGGCTCTCTCATGCAACGATTTTCTCAGGGCGCGCCTTGTATGCGTCGAAGTGGCCGAATGGATTCGCAGACGACCGCTGTTTTGCACCTGTCAAAGTCGTATCGGTCAATCGCGCAGCGGATTATTACGTTTTTCGGCTGAATCGCATTCTCATTTAGCAGTTGCTTTTTTTGCATCGGTTTCGAGCCGTCCGGCCTGATCGGTATGAACAGGCAGGATGTGTGTCTTGTCTATTTATCAAAATTGAATGCAACGCTAAAACGAATCGAAGCGATTTATGGAAAAAACAGAACGGATCGATCGGGGTATCTACTCCTGCTCGGCCCAGATCAGAAAAAAATATACGAATCCCAAATGGGCCCTGACTGTCTCGGTCATCGGTCTTGCATTGATATTTTTCTATTGGTACGTTCCGGGGGTTTCGGAACACGTGTTGCTCGCCGAATGGATTCTTACGTTGGGCGTATGCGGCCTGTTGACCGCTGTGACACTGCTCTTTTTCTATCTGTTCGGTGACTGTGCCAAGCCTTTCTACATCCCGACAGGCCAACCGATGGAGCGTACGGAGCTCTATTTCGACGATGCCGAAGCCGAAAAGGTGAAACGGTTGGCGGAAGCGGGCGATTTCAATGCCGTTTCGCGTGTTCCGCGCAGCTATCGGCCGGGTTATATGCTGGTGATCTACCGCAGCAGCGATCGGCAACTGGTCTGTTCGCAGTTGATCGATTGCAACGGAGTGTCATCGCATCCTGTCACCCCGATCGGGGTCTTTGAGAAGGGACATTTCACCTTTTCCGAGTCGCTTTTATAACGAATAACGTTTTTATTTTTAAGCTGAAAAATCATGAACGACAATACATTCAAACATATCGATCAGGCTATTTATGAAATGCCTGACATGCAGGTGGTCCGTCGGCGCAAGAGCCTGTTGCCCGCATTTTTGCTGCTGGTTATCGGAGCTGCGATGATCACCCTTTGTATGACCTCACCCGGTGTGACGGCCAATGCCAACCTGCACGCTTCGCTGTTGGTCTGTGGCTGGGTTCTCGTGCTCGTAGGCGGAATCATTCTGCTTGTCCGTCTGTTTGGGAAGGGCAGCGTACCTTACAACCTGACCGGTAGGGAGAAACTCAAACGCAAAGAGTTCTATTTCGAAACGGGTAAGCTCCCCGAAGTGAAAGAGTGCCTGCGGCGGGGCGATTTGGAGGCGCTCGGTCGCATCCCCCGCATCACCACCCCGGTAGCCGTGCTGGTGGTCTATCGGGGAGTAACGAGCGGTTCGCTCATGTGTCAGCCACTCGAATATATTCCCCACGAATATGTCCCTGTCGCAGAAATGGCTATTTTCAAACCGGAAGAGGTGAAAGTTTCGTCTGTCTGGTTTTGAAAAAAATGCCTATCTTTGGGATCTGTAAAATAAACGGATCTTTGGTATGGCAGTAACAGGAATGATTGCCGTCTTCATCGTCGGCTATGTGTTCATTGCACTGGAACACAAGATCAAGATCAACAAGTCGGCCACGGCCCTTCTCATGAGCGGTGTGCTTTGGACGATTTTCATCCTTTCCGCTCACCGTTTCGGATTGACCGTAGAGCAGGTCAATGCGGATATCGCGACGGGGCTGGAGTCGGCATGCGAGATTTTGGTCTATCTGATCGGAGCCATGACGATTGTCGATCTGATCGACCTGCACGGCGGATTCAACTTCATTACGCGGAAAATCACTACGCGGAATAAAGTGAAGTTGTTGTGGATCATCACGATCATCACGTTTTTCATGTCGGCGGCCCTCGACAACATGACCACCACCATCATCATGGTTATGTTGTTGCGCAAGTTGATCGCGAATTACAAGGAGCGATGGGTCTTTGCCAGCGTGATCGTGATTGCGGCCAACAGCGGCGGTGCCTGGTCGCCTATCGGCGATGTGACGACGATCATGCTGTGGATGAAGGGAAATGTCTCTTCGCAAGGTCTGATGGGGTGGCTCTTCCTACCGAGCGTGGTTTCGACGGCGATACCGGCTTTTGTCGCTTCGCGTATTCTGCGGGGAATCATCACTGCTCCGGGCTATGAGGATGAGTCGGCGAATCTCCCCGAAGGCATCACGGAGAAGGACAGTCGTTTCCTGTTGGTGTTGGGCGTGTTGATGCTGCTTTTCGTGCCGGTTTACAAGACGATTACCCACCTGCCTCCATACATGGCGATGATGATTTCGCTCGGTGTGATGTGGCTCGTGACGGAGGTGATGTACGACAAGAAACGGGACATCGAGGAGTCGATCAAGGAGCGCGTCGCGAAGGTGCTCAAACACATCGACATGTCGACGATCCTCTTTTTCCTCGGCATTTTGATGGCTGTTTCGGCCTTGGAGAGTGCAGGGGTATTGGGCGATTTCGCCGGATTCCTCGACCGAAAGGTGCATAACATCTATGCCATCAATACGTTGATCGGTGTGCTCTCTTCGATCGTGGATAATGTGCCGTTGGTGGCTGCGACGATGGGTATGTATCCCGTGGCCGATCCGACTACTGTGGCGGCAGCGGCCGACCCCTCTTTTGCCGGACTGTTCGTTGCGGACGGCCCATTCTGGCATCTGTTGGCCTACTGCGCGGGTGTCGGAGGTAGTCTGCTTATCATCGGTTCGGCTGCCGGCGTTGTAGCCATGGGGCTGGAGAAGATCAATTTTATGTGGTATCTGAAAAATTTCTCGCTCATGGCTTTCATCGGATATTTGGCCGGTATCGGTGTATTCATGTTGGAAATGCTCTTGTTCTGAGCCATTTGCAAATATTTTTATTTAAAAAGAGGTCTCCATTGTTTTTTTGCTAACAGTGGAGGCTTTTTTTCGTTTAATTTTGCTTATCTTTGGCGCGTTTGAAATAACCTAAATCCAAAATAATCAGTTATGGCAAGTAACACGAAAGAAAAGCTGTTCACGGAATTCCCGCCGATCTCTACGGAGCAGTGGGAAGAGGTGATTCACGCTGACCTGAAAGGTGCCGATTATGAGCGCAAGCTGGTGTGGCGGACCGACGAAGGTTTCAACGTGCGTCCCTATTACCGCGCGGAGAACCTGAAGGATATCCCGTTCCTGGCAAGCGAAATCGGACGTTTCCCCTTCACGCGGAGCGTCTGCCGCAGCAACTCGTGGCGAGTGCACCAAACCATCGGGGTGAAATGCCCTAAGGAGGCCAATGCTCAGGCCCTCAAGGTGCTCAATGCGGGTATCGACTCGCTCGGCTTCTGCATCTCGGACGAGAAGTTCTCGGCAAAGGACCTCGATGAGTTGCTCTCCGGTATCTCCATTCCTGCAGTGGAGATCGTTTTCCTTGGTCACGGTGTAGCGAATGTGGCGGAGCTCATGCTTCAGAAACTGGCTGCCGACGGGGTAAAACCGGAGGAGGCCCGCATCTGTTTCGTGATCGACCCGATCATCAAGAAGCTGTCGCTCCAGGGACAATTCGGTTGCTCGGAGGATGGCTCCTGCTGCTTCGAGAAGATCGCAGGGCTGATCAAGAAGGCCGCTGCCTACAAGCATGTTCGCATGGTGGGCGTGAGCGGAAACTATTTCCACAACAGCGGTTCGACGATCGTACAGGAGTTGGCCTTCTCGCTGGCTGCCGGACATGAGTATCTCGTACGTCTGATGGAGCAGGGTGTCGATATCGATGCTGCTGCCCGTTCGATCCGTTTTGTTTTTGCGGTCAGCTCCAACTACTTTATGGAGATTGCCAAATTCCGTGCGGCCCGCATGCTCTGGGCCAACATCGTGAAGGCTTACGCTCCGCAGAAGGAGTGCTCGTGCAAGATGTATATCCATGCCGAGACCTCGAAGTGGAACCAGACGGTCTACGATCCCTATGTCAACATGCTGCGCGGCACGACCGAGTCGATGAGCGCTACGATCGCCGGGGTGCATTCGTTGGAGGTCGTTCCGTTCGACGCCGCTTTCGAAAAACCGACCGATTTCAGTTCGCGTATCGCCCGCAACGTGCAGTTGCTGCTTAAACATGAGTCTCATTTCGATCAGGTGGTCGATCCTGCGGGCGGTTCCTATTACGTGGAGAATCTCACGAAGAGTATCGCAGAGCAGGCCTGGAAACTTTTCAAGGAGGTCGAAGAGCGGGGCGGTTACATCGCCGCATTCAAGGAGGGATTTATCGTGGGCGCCGTGGAGGCTTCTGCAGCTGCCAAGGACAAGGCTGTCGCAACCCGTCGCCAGTCGTTGCTCGGAGCCAACCAGTTCCCCAACTTCGCGGAGGTGGCCGGCGACGAGATCACGACCGAGGCCGTAACCCGTCAGCAAAATGGCGACAATACCCTCAAACCTTACCGCGGTGCAATGGCTTTCGAGGAGATGCGTTTGCGGACCGATCGCAGCGGCAAGGCCCCCAAAGCCTTCATGCTCACCTGCGGAAACCTGGCCATGGCTCGTGCCCGTGCCCAGTTCTCGTGCAACTTCTTCGCCTGTGCCGGTATTCGTGTGCAGGACAATACCTTCTTCCACAGCGTGGAGGAGGGCGTGAAAGCCGCTCTCGAGACCAAGGCCGATATCGTCGTTGTCTGCGCTTCGGACGACGACTACATTACGGTCGCACCGGAGGCTCAAAAATTGTTGGGCGATCGTGCGATTCTCGTTGTGGCCGGAGCCCCGGCCAGCCAGCCTGAACTGGAGGCTCAGGGCATTACTCGCTTTATTTCCGTGCGGAGCAACGTGCTCGAAACGCTTCGCGGCTATTTGAAAGAACTCGGTATCTAAACAGGAGAGAGAAATGAGAGCAAAATTTTCAGAATTGACATATGAAGGCGGCGCACAAAAAAGTTGTTGCGGCGCCGGAAAGTCGGCCTGCGGCGAAGAGAGCGTCTGGCTGACAGCCGAACAGATTCCCGTAAAAGGATCCTACTCGGCTGCCGATCTTGAGGGTATGGAACACCTCAACTATGCGGCGGGTCTCGCTCCGTTTTTGCGTGGCCCTTACTCGACAATGTATGTGATGCGTCCGTGGACCATCCGTCAGTATGCAGGCTTCTCGACGGCCGAAGAGTCCAACGCTTTTTACCGTCGTAACCTGGCTTCCGGACAGAAGGGCCTCAGCGTAGCATTCGACCTGGCCACGCACCGCGGCTACGATGCCGATCATCCGCGTGTCGTGGGCGATGTGGGCAAGGCCGGCGTTTCGATCTGCTCGGTGGAGGATATGAAGGTGCTTTTCGACGGCATTCCCCTCGACAAGATGTCCGTGTCGATGACCATGAACGGCGCCGTGCTGCCGGTTCTGGCATTCTACATCGTGGCCGGTCTGGAGCAGGGTTGCACCCTCGAGCAGTTGAGCGGTACGATCCACAACGATATCCTCAAGGAGTTCATGGTGCGTAACACTTATATCTATCCGCCCAAGTTCTCGATGAAGATCATCGCCGACATCTTCGAATACACGTCGAAGAACATGCCCAAGTTCAACTCGATCTCCATCTCCGGTTACCACATGCAGGAGGCGGGCGCTACGGCGGACATCGAGTTGGCCTATACGTTGGCCGACGGTCTGGAGTATCTGCGAGCCGGTATCAACGCCGGAATGAGCATCGATACGTTCGCACCGCGTCTGTCGTTCTTCTGGGCCATCGGCATGAACCACTTCATGGAGATCGCCAAGATGCGTGCGGCACGTATGCTCTGGGCGAAGATCGTGAAACAGTTCAACCCGAAGAATCCGAAGTCGATGGCACTGCGTACCCACAGCCAGACGTCGGGATGGTCGCTTACGGAGCAGGATCCATTCAACAACGTGGCCCGTACGGCCATCGAGGCGATGGGTGCCGCTCTCGGACATACCCAGTCGCTCCATACCAACGCCCTCGACGAGGCGATCGCCTTGCCGACCGACTTCTCTGCACGTATCGCACGTAATACACAGATTTACATTCAGGAAGAGACCAATATCTGTCGCGAGGTCGATCCGTGGGCCGGTTCCTACTATGTGGAGTCGCTTACCAACGAGATCGTTCACAAGGCTTGGGAACACATTCAGGAGATCGAGAAGCTGGGCGGTATGGCCAAGGCGATCGAGACCGGTATCCCCAAGATGCGTATCGAGGAGGCTTCGGCTCGCAAACAGGCCCGTATCGACTCCGGAACCGAGAAGATCATCGGTCTGAACGAGTATCGTCTTGAGAAGGAGGATCCGATCGACATTCTGGCGGTCGACAATACGGCTGTCCGCGAGCAGCAGATCCGTCGACTCAAGGAGTTGCGTGCCAACCGCGACGGCGAGGCGGTGAAGAAAGCCCTCGCAGCCATTACCGAATGTGTCCGCACGGGCAAGGGCAACCTGCTCGAGCTGGCCGTCGAGGCGGCTAAGGTACGTGCTTCGCTCGGTGAGATTTCCGATGCTTGCGAAGTCGTCGTAGGTCGTTATCAAGCAGTCATCCGTTCAATTTCAGGTGTATATTCTTCAGAAGTGAAAGACGACAAATCCTTCGCACGCGCCAAAGAGTTGTGCGAGCAGTTCGCTAAGAAAGAGGGCCGTCAGCCGCGTATCATGATCGCCAAGTTGGGCCAGGACGGACACGACCGTGGCGCCAAGGTGGTTGCTACCGGTTATGCCGATATCGGATTCGATGTCGACATGGGTCCGCTTTTCCAGACTCCGGCCGAGGCAGCCAAACAGGCTGTGGAAAACGATGTGCATGTAGTGGGCGTCTCGTCGCTTGCCGCAGGTCACCTTACGCTCGTACCGCAGATCATTGCCGAGTTGAAGAAGCTCGGTCGCGAGGATATCGTGGTGATCGTGGGCGGTGTGATTCCTGCGCAGGATTACGACGAACTCTACCGCGACGGTGCCGCAGCCATTTTCGGCCCCGGTACGCCGATCGCTACGGCGGCTATCAAGATTCTCGAGATTCTGCTCGGGGAGTAGTTGTCCGATAGCTCATTCAGCAACGGGACAGATGCCTGGCGTCTGTCCCGTTTTTTTTACGAGGATCGATCCGAACGGACAATTCGTGGCGTGCAACCCGGTGAAATAATTTGGAGCGGTGATTCGGAAAAGGGTTTTACAATGGAGATTCCGGAAAAACGGTTTGGATCAGACGATCCGGAATCCGGAAAGTCCCGGTACGGGAACTCCCGATGAAAAGAGCCTGTCTGTGACGGAATCCTTGCATCTGCAAAAGGCTTGCGCTATCTTTGCATGGACCATGAACAGTGCGGAACATACAGCGGTAGTCGAGCGATTGCGCGAGACATTGAAAAAGTACTGGGGGTACGACGATTTTCGGCCCGGACAGTTGGAAACGCTGCTCTCCGTGACGGACGGACACGACACCCTCGCTTTGATGCCGACCGGTGCCGGGAAATCGTTGCTTTACCAACTGCCTACGTTGGCGTCCGACGGATTTTGCATCGTGATAACGCCGCTTATCGCCCTGATGAAGGACCAGGTCGATCGACTTCGTGCAAAGGGCGTATCGGCCGTGGCGGTGCATTCGGGCCTTACGCCTCAGCAGATCGACATGGCGCTCGACAATTGCGTCTATGGCGACGTGAAATTCCTGTATGTGGCTCCCGAACGGGTGGCGAGCGAACTGTTCCGACTGCGCCTGCCCCGCATGAAGCCGACTCTGATCGCGGTGGATGAGGCGCACTGCATCTCCCAGTGGGGTTACGACTTCCGCCCGGCCTATCTGAAGATTGCCGAATTGCGCCCGCTCGTTCCGGATGTCCCGTTTGTCGCGCTTACGGCCTCCGCGACGGGTGCTGTGGTGGAAGATATCATGCTGCGGCTCCGTTTTCGCGAGGGGGTGGTGATCCGTTCCGGGTTCAGCCGGCCCAATCTCTCCTATTCCGTGCGTTGGACAGAGGACAAAAACGGCCAACTGATGCGTCTGCTGGAGGGGGTTCCCGGATCGGGTATCGTCTACCTGCGGACCCGCGAAGGAGTGGAACAACTCGCTGAACGGTTGCGCGAACAGGGAGTCTCCGTCACCTGGTATCATGGCGGTCTGGAGGCTGCCGAGCGCTCCATGCGTCAGGAGGAGTGGGTGAGCGGACGTAGCCGTGTGATGGTCGCGACCAATGCTTTCGGCATGGGAATCGATAAGGCCGATGTACGTTTTGTGGTTCACTATTCGATGTGCGATTCGCTCGAAAGCTACTACCAGGAGGCCGGACGTGCCGGGCGTGACGGAAAAAAGTCCTATGCGCTTCTGCTGGTCGCTCCCGACGATCGGACCCGGGCCCTTCGCCGTTTCGCAACGGAATATCCGTCGCTCGATATCATTCGCAACTGTTATGAGGCGATATGCAACTACCTGCAGGTGGGAATCGGAGAGGGAAAGGACTACTCGTTCGATTTCAACGTCTACGATTTCTGTAAGCGCTACAGGATCTTCGTCGCTACGGCACTCAATGCCATCGCCATTTTGCAGCAGAACGGCTATATGACCCTCTCCGACGAGACGGATCATCCGGCACGTGTGATGTTTTGCGTCAGCCGCGACGACCTCTATCGGCTGCGTGTCGATCGGGAGGACCTCGACCATTTTCTGCGCGTGATCATGCGTCTCTACAACGGACTCTTCTCCGAATTCCGACCGGTCAGCGAACAGGAGATCGCCACGGTGAGCGGATATACGGTGGAGCGGGTGAAAGAGCTGTTCAAGACGCTGTGGCAACTCCGTGTCATTCGCTATATTCCGAGCCGCCGTACGCCGTTGCTCTATTTTTGCGAAGAGCGGTTGCCGACGGCGGATCTCTATATCAGTCCCGAAAGTTATAAGATCCGGAAAAATCTTGCTGCCGAGCGTTATGAGCGGATGTTCGCCTATGCGGAAAATCGCGATGTCTGTCGCAGCGTCGTGCTCGCCCGCTATTTCGGTGACGAGGAGGCTACGGAGTGCGGTATATGCGACGTGTGTCTCGCCCGGAAAAAGAGGAGTCGGAACCCCGAAACGGGCGATCTGTTGCATCTGGTGGCAAAATCGCCGATGACGGTCCGGGATCTGCCCGCCCGATTGGGCCTCACTCCCGAAGAGACGGCTGCCGAGGTCGATAAGTTGCTGGCCGAGGGGAAGATTTCGATCGACGCATGCGGAATAGTGAAAATTATTCGATAATTTTGTCTCTGTTATGCCCGATTACGCAAAAACCATATCGAAAGAGGAATTGGCTCAGCTCCCTCCCGTTTTGTACGAAGGGGAGATCGAAGTGATCGATCGCATGGAACAGCTCGACGAAGCGTGCAATTTCCTGCTCGGCCAGAAGGTCGTCGGTATTGATACGGAGTCCCGGCCCTCTTTCAAGAAAGGGGTTGTCAATCGGGTGGCCCTGTTGCAACTCTCCACGCCGGAGAGATGTTTCCTGTTTCGACTCTGCCGGATCCGTTTCGATAAGGCGATTATGAAGATCCTGGAGAGCAACTCGATCCTCAAGGTGGGGCTCAGCCTTCAGGACGATTTCCGCGAACTCTCCAAACTGCGTCGTTTTGTCCCGCGGGGCTATGTCGATTTGCAGAGTGTGGTGGGCAGTTACGGCATCGAGGAGCGTTCGTTGGCCAAAATCGCGGCCATCGTGTTGGGCCGCCGAGTATCGAAAGCCCAGCGTCTCAGCAATTGGGAGGCCGTACAACTTACTCCCGCTCAGTTGCGCTATGCGGCGACCGATGCGTGGGTCTGTACAGAAATATACGATCGATTGAAGGCTTTGAAATGATCTCTACCAAACTTTATCTCAAACGCGGCAAGGAGGAGTCGCTTCGTCGTCGCCATCTTTGGGTCTTCTCCGGAGCCGTAGCCCGTGTAGTTTCCGAGGCACCTCTTCGGGAGGGCGATCTCGTCGATGTCCATACCGACGAGGGGGCGTTTATTGCACGTGGACACTATGCCGGAGGTTCCATTGCGGTGCGGGTGCTCACTTTCCGCGATGAACCGATCGACGATACCTGGTGGCGGAACCGACTGTCGGCCGCTTTCGATTTGCGGCGGACGCTCGGCCTGGTCGGTTCGGATCGGACGAATTGTTATCGTTTGGTGCACGGAGAGGGGGATTCCCTTTCCGGATTGGTGATCGATGTGTATGGCCAGACGGCCATTCTGCAGTGTCACAGTGTGGGCATGTATCGCGCCCGGAGGCAGATCGCGGCGGCGCTCGTGGAGGTCTCGGGCGGACAGATTGTGGCTGTCTACGACAAAAGCAGCGGTACGCTCCCCTTCAAGGGTGGAGCGTCACCGGACGACGGCTATCTGATCGGCACCGGGGAGGGTGCGGGCGAAGTCGTGGAGAACGGTTTGCGTTTCCGGGTCGATTGGGTATCGGGTCAAAAGACGGGATTCTTTCTCGACCAACGGGAGAATCGGGCTTTGGTCGGTCGTTATTCTGCCGGACGAAGGGTGCTCAATACGTTTTGTTATACGGGCGGATTCTCCGTCTATGCGTGGGCCGGAGGTGCGGAAGAGGTCGTTTCGGTCGATAGTTCGGAACGGGCGGTGCGGCTGGCCGACGCGAACATGCAGTTCAATTTCGGTGAGGAGGTTCCCCATATGGCGGCTGCCGAGGATGCGTTCGATTTTCTGAACGAAATGGAGCGCGATAAGTACGACCTGATTGTGCTCGATCCGCCGGCTTTTGCCAAACACCAGCGGGTGGTTGCGCAGGCCCTGCAGGGCTACAAGAAACTCAACGCGAAAGCGATCATGAAGATTCGCCGGGGAGGAATTCTCTTTACGTTCAGTTGTTCGCAGGCGGTCAGTCGCGAACAGTTCCGTCTGGCGGTCTTCTCTGCCGCAGCGATTGCTGGCAGAAATGTACGTATTCTGCATCAACTCTCCCAGCCGGCCGATCATCCGATCAATATCTGCCATCCGGAGAGCGAATACCTCAAGGGGTTGGTGCTTTATGTGGAGTAGAAAACGAAAAGAGATATGTTTCGATTGATTTTGGCCGTAGGGGCCGGCAGCTTTTTCGGGGGCGTTGTCCGCTACCTGTTCAGCCGCTGGTTGAATGCGGACTTTCCTTGGGGAACGTTCGCTGTCAATGTGATCGGTTGTTTTTTGATCGGGCTGTTGAACGGCGTCATCGAGCGGAGCGGGGTGGTCAGCAGCGAATTGCGCCTCTTTCTGACCGTGGGCTTTTGCGGCGGATTCACCACCTTCTCCACCTTCATGGGGGAGAATTTTTTCATGCTTCGTGCCGGAGAATTCTTGCCGTTGGCCTTCAATCTGGTCGGCAGCGTTCTTTTCGGATTTCTGTCTGTTTGGGCGGGTTATTGGATCGGAGCGCGCATTTGAGTCGGTTCAATTTCGTTGGGGCATAGCAATAAAAAAGGGAACTGTCCCGCATTGGATTCAGTTCCCTTTTTCGTCCATTTCCATGTTTCACTTCGTGGTGAAGATCTCTCTCAGATAGGTGTCGAGAAAGAGCAGTTCGTGATCTCCTGCGATTACGTGGGCCATGAACAGTTCTTCATCGTCGCGATTCATGTCATCGGTCGCCTCAGTTGTGTCCATATCTACCATAGGCTTTGGTTTTTGTCGCTAACAATTAAACGGGACCTATGGTCAAATATTGTGCGTTTTCAGCTTAAAATCAGCTGTTTTTCCCGGATCATTTTTCGCAGGTTGATCAGGGCATAACGCATGCGTCCCAGAGCTGTGTTGATGCTGACGTCGGTTTGTTCGGCTATCTCCTTGAAACTGAGGTCATCGTAGTATCGCATCATCACGACTTGACGTTGCTCTTCGGGCAGAAACTCCACCAATTTCCTGACGTCGTTCTCGATTTGAGCGGAGACCATCTGATCTTCGATCGTGTCGTTTGAGAAACGGAGCGTACCGAGTATGTCGAAGCCCGCGTCGGATTCGTTGACTTTGTTTTGCTGTTTGGCCTGACGGAAATGGTCGATCACCTGATTGTGGGCGATTCGAAGGACCCACGATAAGAATTTGCCGTTATCCGTATAGCGGCCTTCGTCGATAAAACGCACTACCTTGATAAAGGTCTCCTGGAAAATATCATCGGCCACTTCCCGATCTTTCACCATCATGTGGATGTAGTCCGACACCCGCTTTTTGTGGCGTTCGATGAGTTTGGAAATTGCACTTTGGTCGCCTGAAAGATACGAACTAAGTAACTGGGTGTCACTTAATCTTTGCAAGTTCATTACTTTCTCCTTTTTAATTGGTTAAAAGTAAAGTCTCTCGATAGGCGATCTCTGTTTTTAAAGCGGTTAATACTGTTTTTCGAATGCAAGGTAAAAAGTTTCGTTAAAAAATCCAAATTTTGGTGAAAAAATTCGGATCGGGAATCAAATTCTTGTATTCGCACCCGGGGAATAACAAAAAGCGTGCCGAAATTTTTACTCGGCACGCTTGAAGGATCAACCGACGGAAGTCTGTTATTTTCCCGAAGCTTCGGCTGCGCTGTCCGACACGAGAATACGTCCGCAATATTCGCAAACGATGATTTTCTTGTTCTGCCGGATGTCGAATTGCCGCTGGGGCGGGATACGGTTGTAGCAACCTCCGCAAGCGTCGCGTTTCACGGTTACGACAGCCAATCCGTTGTGCATGTTGTTGCGAATCCGTTTGTAGGCTGCCAGCAGGCGCTCGTCGATCTTTGCCTGGGCTTTGGCCTCCTCTGCACGCAGTGCTTCGACCTCTTTGGCCGTCTCCTGGTCGATGCTGTCGAGCTCCTCTTTCTTCTGGTTGAGATCGATCGTACGGTCGGCAACTACCGTCTCTGCATCTTCCACCATCTTTTTCTTGATCTTCGTGTCAGCGGCATACTCTTTCAGTCGCTTGTTGCAGAGTTCGATCTCCAATTTCTGGTATTCGATCTCTTTGGAGATGGCGTCGAACTCGCGGTTGTTGCGTACGTTATTTTGCTGCTCTTCGTACTTTTCGATCAGCATTTTGGCCTGTTCAGCCTCCCGTTTACGCTGTTTGGTGAGTTGAGCGATCTCTTCGATCTCGGCGTTGATGTTGGCGATGCGGGTCTGGAGTCCGGCTATTTCGTCTTCCAAATCCTGCACCTCAAGCGGCAGCTCGCCTTTGATCTTGTTGATTTCGTCGATTTTGGAGTCGATCTGTTGGAGGGCATAGAGCGCTGCGATCTTCTCTTCCATCGAGTAGTCGTTGTCGGATGCTTTCTTTTGTGCTGTTGCCATATGCTTTAAACTAAATAATTTATCGGATTGCGGGAATTACGGCTCTTACGGAGTGCAAAAGTAGGTATTTTTTTTCGAATTATTTCATACAACAGGTCGATTGCGCAATATTCGCTTTCGAAATGTCCGATGTCGGCCACGGTGATCTCACCTTCGGCGTCCAGGAAATCGTTGTATCGGAAGTCGGCGGCAAGGTAGAGATCGGCGTCGGCGGCACGTGCGGCAGCAATCAGTGAGGCGCCCGCACCCGTACACAGGGCGATGCGTTGCGATTCCGGACGAACGATCGGACTGTGGCGGATGGCTCCTATTTGCAGTCGTTCTTTTACGCTTTGCAGGAATTCGATTGTCGCCACGGGGGCGGGGAGCGATCCGATCACGCCGAATCCGTTGGGCGCATTTTCGTTTCCGTTGCGGACGAGCAGTTCCAGGTGTTCGATGCCCAACTGACTCGCCAGACGGAAACTCATGCCGCCGGGCGTACTGTCGAGGTTGGTGTGGCAGGCGTAGAGGGCGATTCCTTTTCGGATGGCCCGTTCGACCACGCGTTCCACGTAGCTGCTTCCGGTCAGGTGCTTGATCGGATGGAAGATGATCGGGTGGTGCGAGATGACGACTCCTGCACCTACGGCTTCGGCTTCGTCCAGTACCGATTCGGTGGCGTCTACACAGAGCAGGGCCGATTCCACCTCGTCGTCGGGGTGTCCTACGATGAGGCCCGAATTGTCGTAAGACTCCTGGTAGGAGAGTGGGGCGTACGATTCGATGAGGTCGGTGATATCGCGGATCTTCATGGCTTCTAAAATAGTGTTTGTTCCGTGTAATTCGGGAATCGCAGAACGGTCTGTTCGGCTTCTGCTTCCGGATCGGGTGCCGGTTTCGGAGAGACCGTGGGGGGACCCGGCTCGAACAGAAAACCATCCTTCGGACGCGGTTGTGCTGCCGTTTCGGAGAACTCGTCGTGCGATTCGGTTGGGTCGGAGGTCTCTTCGGATTCGGCGGTAAGTATCTCCTCTGCGGGCTGGTTCTCTCCGGCTGTCGGGAGCGTCTCTTCCGGTTCGGTATCGAACCGCTGTTCGATCGTTTGTTCTTCCGATGGCGCTTCCTGTTGTCCTGCGGTTGGAGTCGGATCGGGATGCTGCTCTTCTGCAGCCGCTGCGGGCTCTTTTGCAGTTTCTTCGGCGGCAACAGGTTCATGGATCGTTGCTGCTGTCTCGACGGGGAACCCTTCTCGCTCTTCGGGAGAGACGGAAGAGGCTTTTTCTGTGAAAATTACGGTGCGATCGGACGGAATGTCAGCCGATCGTAGCTCTTCGCGTACCTCGACCAGCAGGGAACGGATTGTTTGGAGTCGTTCGAGCAGCTCCATGTCGCGTTCGAGACCGCGGGTGTTCTGTTTCATTCTTTTCTGGGCACCGGAGAGCGTCATCCCGTTCTCTTTTACCAAATGGTAGATCATTTTCAGGTTACGCAAATCCTCGGGGGTGAACATGCGGTTCCCTTTTTTGTTCTTTTTGGGGCGTAAGATGTCGAACTTCTGTTCCCAGAAACGGATAAGCGAAGGGTTCACGTCGAACATCTCTGCGACCTCACCCATCGAATAGAACATCTTTTCTCGTTTATCGTCGTTTGTATCCATTTTGTATTGCGCCGGTAGAGTCGGAATAAAGGTAGTTAAAAAATTCGGTGTGCGGATGCGTTGTTTCGTTTTTTATACGTTGACGATACGCATGCCGTTGGGAAGCAGACTGTTTATTCGTGCTCCGATCCGTTTGGCCCAACCCAATGGCACTCCTTGGTAGCTGAGAAGATTCAATCCTTCGGTCAGTGGGGAGAGATCGTGCAGCTCCTGTTTGCGAAGATAGTCGAGCGCATTCTCTTCCGTCACTTCCGCTTCGTGTACCGGTTCCCGGGAGAGATCGTGAAACAGCGCCAGCGCATGATCGGGCCGAAGCGTCCCACCGAACAGTTTTCCCATGCAGACTCCGGAGTAGAGCATGTTGAGCGGTCCGGCTAACGTTTTTACGAAATCGTATCCTGCTTCGTAGAAGCCGTAGCGCAGGTCACCGATTCCTGCAAAATGCATGTAGTCGGGTTGTCCGACCCATCGGCCGAGAATGCGGACTTCGTTTTTCGGGAGCTCGGCGATCGGTTCGCGGGCTGTCTTCGGCAATTTGGACCGATGCTTCCCTTCGGCTTTGCGTATGGCGGTTGCGAAAAATCCCTCCCCGTGCACCCGATGAGGCCAAAAACGGAACGTACGTATGCCCTCTGTTTCCCCCGTTTCGATACCCCATTCGGCTGGCGGAGGGGTGATGTCTGCCGGTTCGCAGTCGAAATTTGCGGCGAGCCAGGCGATCTGCTCTTCGTCCTCCGCACGGTTGAACGTACAGGTGGAGTAGATCAGTATGCCGCCGGGTTTCAGGGCTTCCCAGGCATCGGAGAGAATGCGTTTTTGCCGGGCGGCGCAGAGCGATACGTTTTCGGGGCTCCACTCTCTTCGTGCCGTCGGGTTTTTGCGGAACATCCCCTCGCCCGAACAGGGCGCGTCGACCGCCACGACGTCGAACAGATTTCCGAGTGCAGCGAATCGCGACGTATCGTTCGAGGTTACGGCGACGTTGCCGATACCCCAGCGTCGGACGTTGTCGGCCAGTATCGTGGCCCGATTGCGGATCACCTCGTTCGCCACGACGATCCCTTCGGCTCCTGCGAGGGTGGAGTAGAGAGTCGTTTTCCCACCCGGGGCAGCGCATAGATCGAGCAATCGGACACCTTGCCGATCCCCGATCGTCTCGCGATAGAGGTATTCGACGAACATGGAGCTGGCTTCCTGGACGTAGTAGACCCCTGCGTGCAGCAGCGGGTCGAGCGTAAAGAGGGGCCGTTCCGACAGGTAGAAGCCGTAGCGGTTCCACGGTACGCCGTGGCCTTCCGGCTTGGATGCCATTTTGTAGGGGTTGAAGCGGATCGAGACGGGCGGTTCCTCGTTCAGTGCCGTCAGCAAGGCTTCCCGCTCTTTGCTGTCGAGCTGCCGGGCGAGTTGCTGGAGAAATGCTTCCGGAAAGGTGTTATCGGCGGAGTTCATCGATGCGGGCGGCAATTCGGTCGATCACTTCGGGATTCATCACGAAGTCGCATTTGTCGATGTCGACGGTGAGTACCTCCCCTTGGTAGATCTCTTCGATCCAGTTGTCGTATTTGGCGTTGAGCCGTTCGAGATATTCCCGGTCGATCGACATCTCGTAGACCCGTCCCCGCTTCTGTATCTGGCTGATGAGCGTCGGTACGCTCGCCTTGAGGTAGATCAGCAGGTCGGGCGTGCGAATGAGGTTTTTCGACAGGTCGAACAGTTTCATGTAGGTGTCGAAATCGCGGGTCGACATGAGCCCCATCTGGTGGAGGTTGTCGGCGAAGATATAGGCATCCTCGAAAATCGTACGATCCTGGATCAGGTCGCCGCTCAGCCGCAACGCTTCGTTCGATTGTTGGATGCGGCTGCCGAGAAAATAGATCTGCAGATTGAAGGCCCAACGATTCATGTCTTTGTAGAAATCCCCGATGTAGGGATTCTCGATGTCTTCGAAGTGGGCCGGAATCCCGAAACGTTTCGAGAGGATTTCGGTCAGGGAAGTTTTTCCGCTTCCGATGTTACCGGCTATGGCTATATACATGTTCGGTAGGTTTTGCTGTGGTCAGTTCGAGTATGGAGTCCGCGTAGCGACGATCGTTCGCCAGACGTGGGATTTTATTCTGGCCCCCCGTTTTCCCCTGTTGCTCCATCCAGCGGAGGAATGTCCCGGAGGGAACCTGCGTGATACGGGGCGGTTGGAGCGTGGTCTCCTTGTAGCGTTTCGCCTCGTAATCGGAATTGAGGCTTTGCAGGTTGCGGTCGAGTGCGTCGCGGAAGGCTTCGATGCTCTCCGGCTTGCGGGAGAATTCGACGATCCATTCGTGTGCTCCCTTCGAGTTCGCCTCCATGTAGATCGGGGCTGCAGTGTATTCGCTTATTTCGGCTCCCGTTGCATCGCAGGCTGCCCGCATGGCCCGTTCGGCATTGTCCACGATCAGCTCTTCGCCGAAAGCGTTGATGTAGTGTTTCGTGCGTCCCGTGATGCGGATGCGGTAGGGAGTGAGCGAGGTAAATTCTACCGTATCGCCGATCTGGTAGCGCCACAAACCGTTGCTGTTGGAGATGACGAGCGCATACTGTACTCCTGTGCGGACCCCTTCGAGTGGAATCGCTTTCGACGGATCGTGGAGCGATTGCAGCGGGAGGAACTCGTAATAAGTATGGTAGTCTAGCATGAGCAGCATGTCGTCGCGTCCGGGTTCGTCGCCGATGGCAAAGAAACCTTCCGAGGCGTTGTAGGTCTCCATGTAGTTCATCTCCGACGAGGGGATCAGTTGCCGGTAGATTTCACGGTAGGGTCGGAAGCTGACGCCGCCGTGGATGAACAGCTCCAGGTCGGGCCAAATTTCGAGGATGTTGTTTTTGCCGCTGTATTCGAGTAGGTGGCGCAACATGACCAGATTCCAGGAGGGGACACCGGCGAACGATGTGACATGTTGCGAAGCACACTCTTCGGCGATCCGACGGACTTTCTCTTCGAAATCGGGGATAAGGGCCGTTTCGACGGACGGAATGCGTCGGGATGAGGCCCAGGCAGGTGTATTTTCGATGAGAATGGCCGACAGGTCCCCTGTCAGGGCATGTTCGCCCTCCCGTTCTATGCGGCGCGAGCCACCCAGAGTCAAGGTTTTTCCGCCAAAAACTTTACTGTCGGGATGGAGACTCGCATAGAGTGCCGCTACATCGATCGGACCTCGCATGTGGCAGTGGGTCAATCCGTTTCGTGTAACAGGGATGTATTTGCTTTTGGCGTCTGTCGTACCCGACGATTTGGCGAACCAATTGACTCTCCCGGGCCACAATACATCGGATTCACCCTTGCGGGATCGGTCGATAAATCCCGCAAAGGATTCGTAGTCGTGAAGTTCCACTCGTTGGCGGAAGCTTTCTGCGTTGTGGATGTCGGCAAAACCGTGTGCTTGGCCGAAGCGGGTAGCAGAGGCCGTTTTGAGCAGGTATTTGAGCTGCTCTTCCTGCACTTCGAGGGGATGGGCCCTGAAGCGATCGATTGCACGCCTGCGGGGTGAAAACAGTAGATTGACGATATGAGTAAGCGTACTCATGGTTTCGGTTTAATTGAAGAATTTTCCGACACGGGTGGCTGCATCGGGTTTTGCGAAGACCACGACGCGGTCGTAGGCCTGGATTTCGGTGTTGCCTACGGCGATCGAAACTTTGTCGCCGCGAACGATGCCGCCGATGGTGGCGTCGGCCGGGAACCCGAGCTCCCGGACAGGACATTTCGTCGCGGGCGAGTTGGGTTTGACGATGAATTCGAGCACTTCGGCATCGCAGCCTGTGAGACACTTGATCGCCTGTACGTCGGTGTTCATCGTGAAGCGGAAGATGTTGCTCGCCGTGATGAGTTTCTTGTTGATCACCGTGTCGATGCCGATGCTTTCGGCCAGGGTGATGTAGTTGAGGTTTTCAACCTCCGCAATCACTTTTTTTACGCCCATTCGTTTGGCCAACATGGCGGTAAGGATGTTGGTCTCGGCACGTCCCGTCACGGCTACGAAAGCATCCATTTTGTCGAGTCCCTCTTCGAGCATCGCCTCCGTATTGCGTCCGTCTTCGTTTATGATAAGTGTCTTGTCCAGTAATTCGGCCAGACGGTAAGCTTTGTTGGCGTTGTAGTCGATGAGTTTGATATTCATCTCGCTTTGCAGTTCGGTGGCGATGCGGACACCGATGCGGCTGCCGCCGAGAATCATCATGTTTTTGATCTCCACATCGGTTTTGCCCGACAGATTGAGCACCTCGGTGGCCGATTCGCGTGTAGTGATGATGTAGACGGTGTCGCCCTCCATCAGTTTGTCGTCGCCATGGGGAATGATGGTTTCGTCTTCGCGCGAAATGGCGATTACGCGATAAGAGAGTTGTGTTCCGGGGGTGACAAGCGTGGAGAGTGTGCGCCCCATGAGTGGCGAGGTTGCTTCCAGTTTGAAGACGGCCAGAGAGAGTTTGCCTCCTGAGAAATCGACATATTCGGTAGTGGAGGTATGTCCCAACAGGTTGATCACTTCCCGGGCAGCTGCCTTTTCCGGGTAGAACAGGTAGTCGATTCCCATGTTGATAAAGATCTCCTTGTTGCCCGGTTCGAGGTATTCGTTGTTGTCGATGCGGGCGATCGATTTGCGGGCTCCGAGCTGTTTGGCCAACATGGCCGAGATGATATTGATGTTTTCAACCTGGTTGACAGCCAGGAAAAGATCGGCTTTCCGCACGGAGGCTTTTTTGAGTATGGCGAATGTGGTGGGATCGCCTTCGATGGTCACTACGTCGGCCATGCCGGTGAGGTTTTCCAGCTGTTTCTGGTCGCTGTCGATGACGGTGATGTCGTGCATGCCGCCGCTGAGCATCTTTGCCAAGTGGCTGCCTACCTCTCCGGCTCCCACGATTACGATTTTCATACCTGTTTGTCTTAGTTCTTCTCGGAACAAAATTAAACTTTTGAGTCGATTTTGCACAAGATTGCGGCCATTATTTTCCGGCGAACGGGAGAAGATGACCGCAACTGTAGAATAAATGCGAAAAATTTCGGCGCAGTCTTTTTTTTAATAGAATTTCGCTATTTTTGTTTAACAACCATACTAACTAACCCATCTCCCTTATGCCTCCTTTTTCGAGTGTTCGTGCGTTTGTGCACCTTTGTTTTGATTGTTGTCGTCTCAATAACAGGCATTTAGTTGAGTCGCGAAATAGTCTCTCGCTCTCCCGGAATTTCCCATTCTCCTCCATTCTGCTTCGTACACTTTCGTTTCTGTTTTTTTGTTTGTTGCCTTTTTCTGTCTTGGCCCAGTCGGTAGGTTCGGGTCCGGACCGGTTGTCGGGAACGGTCGTCGATACGACAGGGGCGCCTGTCGACCTTGCAACCGTCATGCTATATAAGTATAGTGACAAGTCGACTATTACAGGTGCGACAACCGATGCAGAGGGGCATTTCGTGTTGAAAATCTTCCCCAAGAGGAGTGTATGCTTATCGTATCGAAGATGGGTTATGAACGTTATTTACAGCGCATGACTCTCAGTGGAAGTGCGGAGGTTGTTTTGCCTCCGATCGAATTGAAGGTCGATATCAAAGAGATCGAGTCTATTACGGTAAGCACCCGTTTTCTCGAGCGTCGGGCTGATCGTTATCTTGTGAATATGGTGGGGAATCCTCTGGGGCGCAACCGTTCGATCAGCGGAGTGCTCTCTTTGCTTCCGGGAATCACCAATTACGAAGGCCTTCGAATCAATGGCAGAAAAGGTACGGTCGTCTACATCAACGGGCGAGAAGTACGTGATTTGCGGGAACTGAGCAACTTGCAGGGAACCGATGTGCAAAAGATCGAAGTAATACCCACCGCAGGCAGCGAGTTCGATGCTTCGCTCAAGGGTGGAATTATCAAGATAACGTTGCGTAAATTGGCCGAGGGAGGTTTGCTTGCGACCTTTGGTTCCAGCGCGAATGCGAGCGGGGAGGGTTTTCTCGGTGGCAACGTCTATTCGACCGTCAATTGGCGGACCAAACGTTTCAGTCTTTACAACTATCTTTACTATCAGGACGATTATGGGTCCTTACGGGAATTTACGACGGCGCATTACGACAACTTGGGTCTCGATCGGGAGATCAATCGCAAGGAAGGAGCATGGCAGTCCAATTTCGGGAATAACCTGAACGTAGTGTATGATCTGAACGAAAACCATTCTGTGGGGGCTAACATCGACTTCTGGTTGATAGATGCCGACGCAAATTGGTGGTCATGGACTTCCGATCGTCCGTCGGGGCAGGCGGAATTCAACCGGATCAACTATTTCGACGAATCGTACAAGGCTTATATCCATTCGATTCAGGGGGCGGTCAACTATCTCTGGAATATCGATGAAAAGGGATCTAATTTCCTGTTTGTTGCAGACTATCGTTATTCCGATGGGGGACGGAGGGGGCAAAATCGTAGGGAATATACCCTTCCGGTTCTCTCTCCCGATTTGCAAAATTTCTGGATTGCGAATGGTTGGAACCGTTTTACTGCCGATGCAAAGTTTGAGTTTCGGCTCGGAGAAGCTTCGCAGCTCGATTTCGGAGCTCGCTATTACCAGAGCCGGGAAGCGAACGACTATTCCTTTCACGATCAGGTTAATGGGGAATGGGTTATAGACTCAGTCCTGAGCGATGATTTTACCTATTACAAACAGGGTTATGGGCTCTATTCCAATTTTTCATCGACCGTTGGAAAGTTTTCATACAATGCGGGCGTGCGTATACAAACGGATCGTTTGAAACATGTGTCGGACAAACTCTCAGCGATGGTCGATAAGTGGTATTGGGGCGTTTATCCGACCGTGGGCGTGGGCTGGCTCTTCGACGCCGATAAGGGAAATGCCTTGAATCTCACCTATAAACGAGCCATTACGCTGCCCCATTCCGCCTATCTGATGCCGAATCGGGTCTATTTTTCGGATGGTTCTTACAATCAGGGGAATCCGTCGTTGAAACCCTCCACGGCAGATATGGTACAGCTCTCCTATGCCCTGCATAACAAATGGTTCTTTACCTACAATTTTACCGCTACCCATAACGATATCTACAGACTGACCTTTTTGGATGCATCGGATCCCACTGTCACCTACGTGATGCCTCAAAATTATGGTTGGGCTTTTGTTCACCAGTTGGTGATGTCTACCTCCCTTAAACCGTTCAAGTGGTGGCGGACCAATTCATCCCTGATGTTGTTTTACGAAAAAGTGCGTTATGGAACCATACTTTATGATCAGTGGTATGCCAGCTTCAATTTCTCGAACGGTTTTACATTCAAAAAAGGCTGGGGCGCGAATCTCAATTTTTGGACCATGAGCAAGTGCCGCGAGGGGAACGATTTCTATTCCGGGCGTTATTATCTGACTATTGGCGCCTATAAAACGTTTCTCAAGAATCGACTGTTCGTCTCTCTTTCGGTAAATAACATTGCTTTCCATCACGTGGATACAGACATCCGTTTGCCCGAAGACGGTTATACGTCATATACGCAAGACCGCACCCGTCTTCGTACGGTCGTATTGACTTTGCGTTATACCATCAAGCGGGGGCATAAGACGCAGGTGCGCAAGGTGCAGACCCTCGGATCGGAAGACGACAAGATGTAAGAGGTATTCGAAAATCCGACGTGTCGGATAGGGATGCGACCGTGTGCTGTCGGATAGGGGCGCGCTTGTGTGGCTTCTTTCCGAGGGTGACAAACGTAAACAGATTCGGGCGCGGATCGATGGATGGAGTCGGGTATGGATATTTGTGCGGATTCCGAAAAATGACAGAGCCTTCGAGAGCGAAAAAGTGGCGGTATGTATCGGTTTATCGGGGCGAAATTTCCGCCATACGGAGGGATCGTTTCAGCTCTCTTTGTGACCGACGGTCGAGGCGTTTCTGCTTTTTCGACGGGTGTGTCGGGTCGGATAGCGTCGGTTCGTAGAGCTTGCGGAGCGAAGCACTGGTGGTCAGCATGTGGATCGGTGTAGCGCGGATCACGGGATCGGGCAACGTGATCGTGCCCGCTTGAGGATCGAGCATGCGGCGGGCACCGAGATAGCGTTTGGAATAGTAGTTCCCATCGGGGAAAGCGTCGATGCGTACGCCGCTGCTGGCTGCATGGATGAATCGGAAACCTCCTGCAGCACATTCGGTGACGATGCCTACGTGCCCTACAGTGCGACCTCCGCTGCGGCCGGAGAAAAAGACCAAATCGCCCGGCAGCAGACTGTCTTGTACAACTTCCGATCCTTCGCGGAATTGCTCCCGGGAAGAGGCTGCTAACGGCTGCCCGAATCGTCCGAAAACAAACCCGGTGAAGCCGGAACAGTCGAACTGTTCGGGACCTTTGGCTCCGTATCGATAGGGTTTGCCGAGTTGTTCTTTGGCGAACGACAGTAGGGAGTCGATCGGAATCGGATTCCCGATCCGCACGATCGATGGAGGGTCGGCTTTTGCTGCAGCGGAGAGTATCGAAAGCGCAACGAACAGACAGATAAGCCGTTGAACGGTTCGACCTTTGGATGCGGAATGCGATTCGTGGTGTACGATCAAATTTATGTTGCGTTTGGAGGTAAAAACTTACAGGCAAAGTTATAACTTTGCATCGGTTTTGTTCCGAGAACCGCTTTAAAAAACTTTGCCATGTCGACGACACTGTATATTTTCCTTTTCGCGCTGCTTTTCGTGGCGTTCTTCGTGGCCGGGATGTCCATTACCATCTGGGTGAAGGGACGGTTCATCGATTCGGAGATCGCCACCAACAAACATATGCAGGAACGAGGCATCCATTGTGCCGTGGAAGAGGCTCGTCGCAACGAGCAGAATGCGCCGTGCAACGAGGGCGCCTGCACAGGCGGAGATTGCGCTTCGTGCAGTGGGACGATTCCGAAAAGACAATAGCTCCTCCGCATCGATTCATTTCGAAAAGAGTTCGTATCCCATGGATGGCGCGCCCGGTGTGTCACCCGAATGGGACTCTTTCTTTCCAATCTTGTCCTTCCCTTGGGCAATACGATGCTCGCGTGTGTAGGTCTATTCGCAGACCGACGGAACGCGAGGCGATTGTTCCGACGATGTCGTTGTCGGAGCTGTTCGGCTACGTTTCTTGGGGATCTTTTGGCCTTTTCAGGCGACTTTTTTAGAGTTGATCCTGATTGATGATCTCTTCGCGTTCGCGTTCCTGTTCCAGGGCGGTGCTCCAACTGCTCTCTTGTCCGAGGAAATTTCCTTCCGGTAGGGCTTCCGGATCGATGGGAAGGTCTGGAAAGGCGATGCCGGGGGCGGCGGATGGTTGTTTTTTGGGGTCGGCTTTTGCCTGTGTTTTGTTGCGTTCGCTTTTTTTGTCTGCCATGGTCGTGTTTTTTTTGATATTTTGCCGTATCGGTTGATGGTGGCCATAAAGGCAAAATCTGTGCCTGGCCAGGCAGTGTCTTCGCTGTCCCTTTCGCCTGCCGAAGGCTTTGTTGCGAGCCGGTTGGGGGTGGTATCTTCTTTGCGTTGAGTCAGAAGGGGTCGGATGCTGCGATCACTATTTTTTGCTCTCGGCGATGATCTTGCGGCACTCCTCCAACGACAGTTTTTCGGGCTCGACACCTTTGGGAAGTTTGTAATTTTTCCCTTTGAAGGCGATGTAGGCTCCGAAGCGGCCGTTTTTGATCTGCAACTCGGGTTCCTCGTCGAATGTCTTGATCGGAGCGTTGGAACTACGGGCTTTCTTTCCCTCCTCGATCAGTTCAGCCACCCGTTCGAGAGAGATCGTATAGGGATCGTCGCGTCGCCCGAGCGAAGTGAATTTCCCGTCGTAACGGACATAGGGCCCATATTTACCGATGCCTATGATTGCCTCTTTGCCGTCGATCATACCCACGGAACGGGGCAGCGACAACAACTCGAGAGCCTCTTCAAGCGTAATCGACGCTACCAGTTGCCCTTTTTTCAGACTGGCCGAGCGACCTTTGCCTCCCTCGTCGCCCTCCATTTCGACCATGGGCCCGTAGCGGCCGATGCGGGCGAATACACGGTGTCCGGTTTTCGGATCGACTCCGAGTTCACGGGCCTGCCCCGTACGTGTGGGTTGCGATTCGAGCGCTTTTTCTACGGAAGAATGGAAGCCTTTGTAGAATTGATCGATCATGCCGGTCCACGGTTTCCGTCCCTCGGCGATTTCGTCGAACTCCTTCTCCACGTTGGCCGTGAAGTTGTAGTCGAGAATGTCGCTGAACTGTTTCTCCAGATAGTCGTTCACCAGCATGCCGATATCGGTCGGGGCGAGTCGTCCGTTCTCTTTTCCCACCCGTTCCGAAAGGCTTTTTTCTGTCATCTTGCCTTTTTTGAGCGTGATCTGCACGTAGTCGCGTTTCACTCCCTCTTTGTTTTGCTTCACCACGTATCCTCGGTTGATGATCGTGGAGATGGTGGGCGCATAGGTCGACGGGCGTCCGATTCCCAGCTCTTCGAGTCGCTTTACGAGCAGCGCTTCGGTGTAACGGGAGGGACTCTGTGTGAATCGTTGAGTTGCAGTGATGCTCTCGGCTGTTACGGCATCTCCCTTGCGAAGTCTGGGCAGTACGGCCACTTCGTTGTCAGTCGCGTCATCGTCGGTCGATTCGGAGTAGAGATGCATGAACCCGTCGAAACGGACCGTTTCGCCCGTCACGTTGAATGGTTCTTCGACACCGTTGGCCTCGATCGTAACCAGCGTCTTGTCGATCTCGGCCGGAGCCATTTGCGAAGCGAGCGTCCGTTTCCAGATCAGTTCGTAGAGCTTTTTCTCGGCCGGTGTACCCTCGATCTCCTGTCGGTTGATGTAGGAGGGTCGTATGGCTTCGTGGGCCTCCTGTGCCCCCTTTGTCTTGGTCTTGTAGTTGCGTGGATGGGCGTATTTTTCGCCGAAAAGTTTGATAATTTCCTGTTTGGCCGCCGTGATGGCTTGCGAGGAGAGGTTGACGGAGTCGGTTCGCATGTAGGTGATCAGACCCTGTTCATAGAGCTTCTGAGCGATGTTCATGGTCTGCGATACGGACATGCCGAGTTTGCGTCCGGCCTCTTGTTGGAGGGTGGAGGTGGTAAACGGGGGTGCCGGCGATTTGGTGGCCGGTTTCTCTTCGTTGCGCGTCACCGTGAAGTCGGCTCCGTTGCAGCGGGAGAGAAAGGCTTCCGCATCGGCACGGTTGGCGAAACGATGAGCGGCCTCAGCCCGGAAAAGGATCTTTTCGGGGTCGTCCGGTCGGTAGAATTGGGCGGTTACACGGTAATACTCGGTCGAGTGGAACGCCATGATCTCGCGTTCGCGTTCGACGATCAAACGCACCGTAACACTCTGTACGCGACCGGCCGAGAGCGCAGGTTTCACCTTCTTCCAAAGCAATGGCGAGAGCTCGAATCCGACGAGTCGGTCGAGGATCCGACGGGCCTGTTGGGCATTTACAATGTCCATATTGACCGTGCGAGGGTGTTCGATCGCTTCGTGAATGGCTTGTGGCGTGATTTCGTGAAAGACGATTCGGCGAGTCTTGTCGACGGGCAGGTCGAGCACCTGAGTCAGGTGCCATGCGATGGCCTCTCCTTCGCGGTCTTCATCGGATGCCAGCCAGACATTCTTCGATTTTTTTGCCAACGAAGAGAGTTCCTGCACGATCTTCTTCTTGTCGGAAGCCACCTCGTACGTAGGCTCGTAATTGTTGTCGATCGCTACGCCGATACCCTTTTTCACCAGATCGCGGATGTGGCCGAAACTCGACTTGACGATATAATCCTTGCCGAGAAATTTCTCGATGGTTTTGGCTTTGGAAGGGGACTCGACGATCACTAAATTGTCCTGCATATGCTTTGTTTATTGAAAAGCGAAAACCTAAAGCCGCACTTTAGGTTTTCTTTTTTATTTCGTTTGTTAATCGTTTCTTTTATCGTTCATGAGTGTGTCGCGGTTAGCGGATCAGGGTGTAGGTGACAACGATCCGGATCGGTTCGCCGGCGGCGGAACCCCGTAGCTCCACATTGCCGAAATCGAAGAATCCGTAGGCCTGTGGTGCCAAAAAGACACCTCGGGAAAGACTGCCTTGCATCAGCTGTTGAATGTAGGAGGTGATATCCATCACGTAGTAGCCGTTGCTTCGGTTGAGGTAGCCGTTGTAGGGAAGTACATAATCGGCATCGCTCTGCAACTGGATGTTACGTTCCGTCGTATAGAGGTAGTCGGGAATCGGAGTGAGATTCTTTTGGTTTAGATACATACCGAGTCGATCTTCCGCTGCATTCAGGTTGGGCGTGGAGCTGTCGTCCATGTAGAAGAAGATCCGCGCCTGATTGATCAGCATGCTCGAGTATTGGATGGAGTCTCCACCATTTTCTCCCGGTTTTTTCAGGAGTCCCTTGAGGGATTTTGCAATGGCCTCACTGAAACGCACATAGGTCGAAACGCCTCCCATGGTCTGTACGAATGCCGATTGCACGGTCGGACTGGTTGCCGACGTGTCGGTGAAACCGTTTGTCTGTGCTTCGTATTGTCCGAGCAGGGTTCCCGAATAGTCGTGGCTGACCATGTTGATCGAGACGTTTCCGTAGTCGTTGCTATCGTAGAAGTAATACGATGCGGAGAGCGTATCACGGATCAGGGCGTGGTCGATCGTGTCGTGGTCGCGCACGTAGAGCACCATGTAGGCATCTTGGAGCGAGGTGACGTAGGTCGCCGCATCGCGCGGAGAGTCGTCGGCCGGCGTGAAGTAGAGACCCGGATAGCTTTTCTGGAAAAGGGTATCGTTCTTGTAGATTGCCGTGTCGAGCGTGACGAGACTCTCCATGAATTCCCTGCCCAATGCGGTAGGCGTCATGGCCTGTTTGATGTCGTTTTTGCCTTTATGCTTGAAGGTGAAGAGCAATTGACTGCGGTCGATGTAGGGCGAGACATCGAAATTGGTATAGTAGGTCGAATCCTCGAACAGTTCGATATCTTTCAGTGCATAGACGTTGAAAGTCTGTTCGACGTCCGTATTGCCGTGAGACGTGGTGAGTGGAAATTCGATATAGAGTGAATCGACGATCGGGTCGAGTCCGAATCCGCCTTCATAGGGGATGGATGTGGGCAGGAACTGGATGATGAAGCTGTTCGTACGACTTCCGAAGACGGAAGAGTTTTCCCGGCCGAAATAGACCGATCCCAGGCCCGAGGAGCTGACCGAATCGTAACGGAACAGATAGGTGTCCACACCGGTCAGGGTGTCGATCCAGACAGACATCTTTTGGTTGTCGGGGATCAGGTTGTAGCCGAGCGAATCGTCGACATCCGTACAACTGTTTACCGAGACCATGAAAAATGCGGCCGCTGCAAAGGCCTTTACGGTGTCGAGAATCTTACTTGAGCACTTCATCATAGAATTGTTGGTATGCATCCATGTACGTTGCCGAGGCTTTGTCGTCCTGGTAATCGAGAAGAGGTTTGCCGCTATTTTTTGCATAGTTTGCCACTTCTGCCGTTACCTGATCGCTTTCAATTACAATGCCGTCCGCGTAATCCATAACGAGATGTGCGAGATTTTCGTATGAGGGTTTCGCTATAATTTGCAGTTTCTCATCCGAGATGCCCTCATTTTCGATCTTCGAAAGGAACTCTGGAGCAAGCGTGCCGGGGAATCCGTTACCGTAAAGCGAAACCACGATCTTGACGTTCTGGAAAAGCGGATTGTCGGCGAAGGTATTCTTCAGATAGATGGGGACTACGGAAGAGAACCAGCCGTGGCAGTGGACGATGGTCGGTTGCCAGCGCAGTTTCTGGACTGTTTCGAGAACGCCGTGAGCGAAGAAGATGGCTCGTTCGTCGTTGTCGGCGAAGAGCGTGCCTGTTTCATCGGTAAGAACGGCTTTCCGATTGAAATAGTCGTCGTTGTCGATAAAATAGATCTGAACGTGGGCCGAAGGGATGGAGGCCACTTTGATGATCAGTTGATGGTCGTTGTCGTCGATGATCAGATTCATGCCCGAGAGTCGGATCACCTCGTGGAGCTGGTTGCGCCTTTCGTTGATGCATCCGTAACGCGGCATGAACGTACGTATCTCGTTGCCTCTCTCCTGCATGGCTTGGGAAAGCCTCCGACAATGGGTAGATGGACCTGTCTCGGGAAGATAGGGGGAGATCTCCTGACACACGTACAAAATACGGTTGTTTGTCATTCCGTTCGGTTCGCTCTTTTGTGGGTTATTACGGCAACAAAGTTACAAAATTTTCTCGAAAAAAACGCATATTCCCGCCGGGAATCGGATGACTCTCGCCTTGAGACTCCTTGCGGAAGGCTGTCGATTCGGGGATCAGAGAATCAGCATTGCATCGCCATAGGTCCCGAAGCGGTATCCCTCTTTGATGGCGGTGTTGTACGCTTCCATCACCAGATCATAGCCTCCGAACGCTACGACCATCATGAGTTGGGTGGAGTAGGGGAAGTGGAAGTTGGAGATCATTGAGTCGGCTACGTTGAACTCGTAGGGTGCGAAGATGAATTTGTTGGTCCAACCTTCGTAGGGCTTCAGCATGCCGTTGGTCGAAACCGAACTTTCGATGGCCCGCATCACGGTTGTGCCCACCGCGCAGATCCGGTGTCCGGCCATTTTCGCCTGATTGACCTGTTGAGCCGCCTCTTCCGTGATGAAGATCTGCTCGGAGTCCATTTTGTGTTTGGTGAGGTCTTCCACGTCGACGGTGCGGAAATTGCCCAGCCCGATGTGCAGGGTGATGAATGCACTGTCGATGCCTTTGATTTCCATCCGTTTGAGCAGGTGTTTGCTGAAGTGCAGACCGGCCGTCGGGGCGGCTACGGCACCTTCGTGTTTGGCGAAGATGGTTTGGTAGCGCTCCTTGTCGATCTCTTCGACCTTTTCGCGGATCCATTTCGGCAGCGGGGTTTCACCCATTCGGTAGAGAGTCTCCTTGAATTCATCGTGCGAGCCGTCGAACAGGAAGCGGAGGGTTCGTCCGCGCGAGGTGGTGTTGTCGATTACTTCGGCTACCAGCAGATCGTCTTCGCCGAAATAGAGTTTGTTGCCGATGCGGATTTTGCGGGCCGGATCGACCAGTACGTCCCAGAGTTTCAGTTCCGGATTGAGTTCCCGGAGGAGGAAAATTTCGATTTCGGCGCCGGTTTTCTCTTTGTTGCCGTAGAGTCGTGCCGGGAAGACTTTCGTATCGTTGAATATGAAGACGTCGTTCGGTGAGAAGAAGTCGATGACATCTTTGAATATCTTATGGGTGATCTTGCCTGTCTGCCGATTGACTACCATCAGACGGGAGTCGTCTCTGTTTTCAGTAGGGTATTTCGCCAGCAAATCGTTGCGGAAGGGGTAGTTGTACTGCGATAATTTCATAGGAACTCTCTGTTGAGTGAAAAAGATACGTACATCAATTTATATACGTAAAAAACTCAGATATGTTTCAAAAGAGGAAGATTTTCCAGGATCTCGTCGGGCGAGAGAGCCTCTTCCGCACGATATTCGCCGCTGCGTGTCCGACGCAGGGAGGTCAGGTAGGCACCGCTTTGTAGTTTTTCGCCGATTTCCTGGGCCAGAGAGCGGATATAGGTTCCTTTGCTGCATTCGACCCGGATGCGAATCCGTGGCAGTTCGCAGGAGAGCAGTTCCATCTCATAGATGCGGATCAGCGCCTGTCGCATCTCGATCGTCTCCCCTTCGCGTGCGTAGTCGTAGGCCCGTTTGCCTTCCATCTTTTTCGCGGAATAGAGGGGCGGAGTCTGCAGCCTTTCTCCTGTGAGATCGCGAAGAGCCTGTTCCACATCCTCTTTGCGAATGTGTTCCCAAGGGTAGTAGGCGTCGACGGCGTGTTCCATGTCGTGGCTGGGGGTGGAGGCGCCGAGCATGAGGTCGGCGATGTACTCTTTGCGTTCGGCCTGCAGCGTTTCCACCTGTTTGGTGGCTTTGCCCGTGCAGATCAGCAGCACGCCGGTAGCGAGCGGATCGAGCGTGCCGGCATGTCCTACTTTCAGATTCCGGTAGCCTATGCGGCGCAGAGCGAATTTGATTCGTCGCACCACGTCGGTGGAGGTCCACCCGAGGGGTTTGTCGACGTTTAGGATAACGCCTGCTGCGAAATCGGTTTCCGGGGTGATGGTTTGTTTCATCCGGGGGTGTCTGGGGTTAGAACAGGTAATAGAGGAGCGAGGCGCATCCCACTACGGCACAGTAGAGGGCGAACCAGATCAGTTTGCTGCGTTTGACCATCTCGATCATGAAGCGGCAGGCAAGGCATCCCACGATGAAAGCGGCGAGAAAACCCGAGATTAACGGAACCATTCCGATGCCTATGTCATCCGAGAGGTCACCTCCTATGATTTGCAGGAAGGCTTCGCCCAGAATCGGCAGCAACACCATGAGGAAGGAGAATTGGGCGACGCTCTCTTTTTTGTCGCCCAGCAGGATGCCGGTTGCGATGGTCGATCCGGAGCGGCTGAGTCCCGGCATGGCGGCACAAGCCTGTGCGAGGCCGATGATGAATGCGTCGCGATAAGTGATCTGTTCTTTGGGTCTGGGACGAGCCCAATAGGCGAATGCGAGCAGCGCAGCGGTCAGCAAAAGCATGGCGCCGACCACCGCCAGAATGGCCGGGGAGGCGAGCAGCGCGTTGAGCTGCTCTTTGAAAAGCAGACCGACGATGCCGATCGGGACCATGGAGAGCATGATTTTCAGTATGTAGGCCGTTTGCTCGTTGTATCGGAATTTGAACAGGCCGGAGAACAGTTCGGCGACCTGGCGACGGAGAACCACGAGGGTGCTGAGTACGGTTGCCACGTGCAGGGCCACATCGAAGGCGAGGTTGTCCTGGATGGTGATGCCGAGCATCTCTTTGGCAATCTGCAGATGTCCGCTGCTGCTTACCGGAAGGAATTCGGTGATCCCTTGTACGATACCGAGTATGATCGCTTCGAGTGAGTTCATGGGTCGGAAAGGGCCGCGACGTCGGGGACAGATCGTGGCAGTCGATGGTTAAAGCGCTTTTGTTTCGTTATTTGAACCGTTTCATGATGGCGTAGATTTCGAATACGAAACCTCCGATCACGAGGATAGGAGCGATCGTGATTCGCCGGCAACTGAACATCGCTTCGTTGAAGACATTGGGATCGTCGCTGCCTCCGCCCGCCATGAGGATGAAGCCGAGTACGATGATCCCGAAACCTACGAGCATCAGGATAAGGTTCTTTTTGCCGAGGGCCATGTGGCTTTCGGCTTGTTGGAAATCGTTGTTTTTTTCGGTTGATTTGGCCATGGTGGAGTCGTTATTAATATAGATAGGCTTTGCCGGAGGGCATCCGGACGAATTTGTTGACTGCAAAAAGCGTGAAAAGAAGCGAGATGATGATGCCTCCGATGATCATTGCCGCTACGATACCCAAAAGCAGCATGTTGTCCTTCAGAAACCGTACTTCGGGGAGTCCTTCGCCCAGGCCGGCCACCATGGCGATGAACATGATCGATGCGATCGCTCCCGCGTAGATGCCGTGAGCCGTGGCCGAGGCCAAGAATGGCCGAAGAATGAATCCGCGTGTGGCGCCGACCAGTTTCATGGTGTTGATGATGTGTCTTTTGGCTACGATCGTCATGCGAATGGTGTTGTTCAGGAGGATCAGTGCGATAAAAAGTAACGCGCCGCCGAAGAGCAATAGTATGAGGTTGAACTTGTTTATGTTCGATCCGATCTGTTCGATCACCCCTTTTTGATAGATCACTTCGTCGACTCCCGTCAGGGCGGTCAACTCTTTTTCAAGGCTCCGGATCGCCTCCTTTTCCGATGCTTCTGCGGTCAGACCCACTTCGAAGCTGTTAGGAAGCGGATTCTCATCGAGAAATTCTTCGAAATCGTTACCGATGTAGGCTCGGAAATCTTCGGCGGCCTGCTCTTTGGTGATGTATTTCACTTCGCGGACGCTCTCTTTGGTTTCGATCTGTTTGCGGAGATCGGCCGTCTCCTGTTCCGACAGACCGTCTTTCAGCATGACGTAGATCGTTACGCTCTCTTTTAGCCGGTCCGTGGCACTGAGTGCGTTGAGAATCAGGTAGCTCACGGACCCGAGTAAAAAGAGCACCAGTGCGATGCTGACAGTCGATATCAGATAGGAGTTGCGTACTTTGCGTTTGATCCGTTTGTCTTCGCGTGCCATGTTACTCTTCGGTTGTTTGGTTGCTGGGCTTGCGGAAATGCCGGACGATAAGGGCTACGATCGCTGCGGCCACAGCCATAAGGATAATGATGCAGAAGGAGAGTGTCGTTGCCTCGACCCGTTCGAAGTTGGGGGCGCGGAACTTCCATTCGATCAGATGATCGCCTGCCGGGATAACCATTCCCCGCAACACGTAGTCTGCGCGGAAATAGGGCGACTCCTCTCCGTCGATGTAGGCTGTCCAGCCGTCCGGAAAATAGATCTCCGAGAAGACGGCGATCTCATCGGTTGCCGAACTCGATTCGTAACGCAGGTAGTTGGGACGGTATTCCGTCAGGGTGATGGTGGCGGAGGTGTCTACCCCTTCCATATTTATTCCGGCCAGACACTCTTCGAAACGGCTGTCCACAACGGCTTCCCGTTTGTTGTCGATCTTGTCCAGTCCATCGATCTCTTCCTGGGCGCCGTTCACCAGGTAGACCTTATCCACGAACCAGGCGGGACCGTTGGCTTCTTCGTTGAGTTGGGCGGTCGGCGCGCCTGTCTTGGGGTCTCCCACGATGATGTATTTCGTGTTGAGCATGTTGTAGATGCGGAGATCCATTTTCGAGAGGTAGCGGTCGATCAGGTCTTGATAGCGACTCAGTTTCGCTCCGTGGTAGCCTCCGACCGAACGGTGGAAATAGGAGGTCGTCGCATCGTTGAATGGACTGACGGTCGTATTGAGGACCCGGTATCCCGGCTCTTTGTCCTCCATGATCGCTTGGTCGGCTGCGGTGGCGACGATTTTCGTTTCGCGCTTCTCCTTGAATGCCGATTGCGGCAGGTAGCGGAGGTTGACCGGAACCATGTCGGCCAGAAGAAGAAGTGCCCCGGCCGTAATGAAGAGCCATTTTTTGATCTTTCCCACGGCGTAGAGCCAGATTACGCCGGCTGTCAGCACTACGAAGATCAGGGAGCGGAGCGAGTCGGAGAAGAGCATCGAGGCGCGCTCCTGTTGCATGGCGGCGGCTACGTCGTTCGGCAGTTGGGCGTCGATGGGTGAAGAGAAGTTGAACAGCCCCTTTCCCAGAATGATCATCAGCAGGGCAATGCCTCCGGTAATCCCCAGGGACCATTTGAGCCCTTTTACGAGGCGATCGTTGGCTATTTCGCCGCGCCAGAGCGAGGAGAGTACGAGGGCGGCGAGGAACGGAACGGTCCATTCGAGTATGATGAGAGCCATCGATACCGTGCGGAATTTGTTGTAGCCCGGCAGAATGCGGAAAGCCAGCTCGGTGAACCACATCATGTGGTTTCCCCAGGCCAGGAACAGTCCCAACAGGCTGACGGCGGCAATCCACCATTTGCGTCTGCCGTCGAGAATGAAGAATCCGAGGATGCAGAGGAAGATGGTTACGGCGCCGAGGTAGGTGGGTCCGGCCGTGATCGGTTGGTCGCCCCAGTAGGCAGGCAGGCTGGTGGCCATGTTGCGGGCTCCGTATTGGCTCAATGCGTCGGCCACCTCGCCATCGGCAGAGAAACCTCCGGAGGACGATCCACCCATGAGGTTGGGAATAAACATGTTGAGGCTCTCAGTCGGGCCGTAGCTCCAACTGGTGGCGTATTGCAGGTCGAGACCTTTGCTGTTGATGCTTTCGGTGGCGGCCAGTTCCGATCCGCCGCGAGTGGTCTCTTTCGTATGTTCGGCTGTGTACCAGAGGGTGGTAAAATTCGATCCCACGGCGAGCACTCCCGCCAGCAGCAGCATGGCGGTGGCTTTGGCAAAACGAGGCACTCTTTTCTCCCGGATGGCGAAGATCAGTTCGCTGATCCAGTAACCGGCGATGACGAGCAGAAAATAGTAGGTGATTTGCGGGTGTCCTGCGCCGATTTCGAGCGAGGCGAAAAGGGCGGTCAGGGCACTGCCGATCCAGATATTCCGTCGGAAGGTGTAGAAGATGGCTCCCATCATGAGCGGGGCGTAGACCAGCGCCAGTAGTTTGGTCACATGGCCGGCTCCGACGATAAGAAAAAAGTAGGTAGAGAGTCCGTAGGCCAGCGATGGAATGATCCCGATCCATGGGTTTACTCCGATGAGCAGCAGCATGATCCAGAAACAGAGCATGGCGAAGAAGATCGATGCGGCCGGTTGCCCGAACCAGTTGACCACCTTCCCGGCCGTATTGCGCAGGATCATTGCCGGGTAGAATACCGTGATCTGGTAGGCGGGCATGCCGCTGAACATGGCTCCCGCCCATTGGGGATCCTCGTTGAAAGCGGCTCGGTGTTGCTTGATGTCGCGGCTCATGCCGTCGTACATGGTCACGTCGTGCTGGGAGAGCACCTTGCCTTCGTATTGCGGGGCGAAATAGAGTGCACTCACCGCGAAGAAAATCACTACGGCTACCACATAGGGAATTGCACGTCGGATGGGGGATTCGGATATCGTCTTAAGGGGCATAAAGCGTATGTTCAACTTACGCGCAAAGTAAAGAAAAATTGTTGAGAATTGGAATTTTTGCCGTACATTTGTCTCTCATCAATTCAATCCGACGGACGACACATGAACATACTGGATCGAATCAAACAGCCCGTTGAAGAGGACCTGAAAAATTACGGCTCTTTTCTCAAACGTTATATGACGAGCGACAGTCCGTATGTGGGGAGCATTCTCGACTATATTTTCGATAATCGGGGAAAAGGAATCCGTCCGTTGCTTACGTTGCTTACGGCCAGCATGCATCTTCGTGTCCCGGAGAGGGGCCTGGGTCCTCGTTCCTACCTAGCGGCCATGCTGATCGAGATGATCCATACCGCCTCGCTTGTTCACGACGATGTGATCGATGAGTCGGACATGCGGCGTGGCAAGCCTTCCGTAAATGCGCGGTGGAGTTCCCGTCATGCTGTCATTGCGGGCGACTATATCTTAGCCAAGGGATTCACTACGGGGCTCGACAGCGCTCAGTACGATATTGTGTCCTATATCATGCAGAGCATGTCCGAACTGTGCGAGGGTGAGCTGATACAGAGCGATCAGAGCAAACGTCTGGAAATGACGCGTGAAACCTATTTTGATATCATCTATCGTAAGACGGCCACCTTGATCGGAACGAGTTGCGGCGTGGGAGCTCTCTCCGTGGGGGCCACTCGCGAACAGGTGGCTGCGATGAAGAAATTCGGCGACTATGTGGGTCTGGCTTTTCAGATTCGCGACGACATGCTCGATTACGACACCCATGCCGATACCGGCAAGCCTTCGTGTAACGATCTGAAAGAGAAAAAGATCACATTACCATTTCTGTGTCTGTTGGAGACGGTTTCTGCAGAACGTCGTGTTGAGTTGCTTCGCATGTTGTCCGAGTCGGATCACACGCCGGCCTATATCGAAGAGCTGCACGAGGCGGTGGTTTGCGGAGGCGGACTTCAGGCTGCCGAGAAGGAGATGCACGAGTACCTGAATCGAGCCGTCGCGTTGTTGGCCGATTATCCCGATTCGGCCTATCGCGATTCGCTCGTTCTGCTTACCGGTTACGTGGCTGATCGGGAGAAATAATCCTTTTTGTATCGATCGGAAACAGGCATTGTTTTGCCTGAGGCGTCTTTGTGGAGGGTATGCGGTGCTTTGGTCGCCGCCTTACGTCCCATCCGTAAAGGGGTCGCAGGAAGGAATAACAACTCTTCCCGTCAGGAGCGACGGGAAGAGGGTCGTTCTCTAATCCGCAAAGGATCGGAATCAGAAGTTGAAATAGTTGGAGGTCTGGTTGGCGATCAACTCCTTGTTGAGCGGAATGATTCGCGTGAAATGTTCCGATTGTTGGTGGGCGGAGAGGACTTCCTGGTTCTCCCAGGTTTCGAGAATCATGAACCGCAAAGAGTCGCGGCTGTTTTCGAGGATTTCGTAATCGATACACCCCTGTTCGGCACGCGATTTTTCGGCCAGTTCGAGCAGGTTGTCGAGCAGTTGAGCCCGGTTTTCGGGGGTCGTCTGAATCATGACATTGATGCGGATCATCTGTTTGTCGGTTTTGTGGCAGCACGATACGGCTCCGCCCAGTACGGCTGCAAGAAACAGGACGGAGAACGAAAGTTGGAAAAATCTTTTCATGGTCGTTTCGGTTTTTAGTTGAATTTAACAGCAGATACGATGTCTGCACTCCCTCCGGATGAGGAGACAGGACAAAATTACTTTTTTCCGGAGAATTGTCTCACGGACCCGTCTGATTTTTTTCGGCTTACGGAAGGGATCTTGAGGAAGAATTTCGTCGGAGACGTTTCGATTCGATTGGCGGAATGCGGAGAAATGAGTATCTTTAGTCGCTCGGAAGATCCGATTGTCCGAACAGTCCGGGTTGCATGAGCAAGCGGATATTTTAAACACGTCGAAGTTATGGATTTATTGAGTTTGATTGGCAAACGCTACTCCGTGCGGAGCTATCTTCCCCAACCGGTGGAGTCTGAAAAAGTGAATTATCTTTTGGAGTGCGCCCGTCTGGCTCCTTCGGCAGTCAATTTCCAGCCCTGGAAATTCATTGTTGTGAAGAGCGACGAACGGAAGGCGAGATTGCGGGCCTGCTATGCGCGGGAATGGTTTTCCGAGGCTCCGCTCTACATCGTGGTGTGTGCCGACAGGGAGCAATCCTGGAAGCGTCGCAAGGACGGGAAAGATCATGCCGATATCGATGCGGCCATCGCTGCTGAACATATCGTGTTGGCTGCTGCTGAACAGGGCCTCGGCAGTTGTTGGGTATGCAATTTCGATGCGACGGCCTGTCGGGAGGCACTCGATCTGCCGGCGCAACTTGAACCGGTTGTTTTGCTGCCGATCGGTTATCCGGGGGCGGACAACGGTGTGCGTCAGCCTCGCAAGTCGTTGGCGGAGGTCGTAGAGGAGCTGTAGAGGTCCGTTCGGCGTCGGGGAATCCTTGTGGACGGGTCGATTCGTTCGACCCAAAGATAAAAAAGCCACCCTTCGAAAAGGGTGGCTTTTTATTCGGAAAGTCGGTTTTTAGAGCTGGGTCAGCTTCAGGTTGCGGAACAGCACCTTGATGCCGCCACCGGAGTGGATCTGGAGCGCGATACGGCCTTGAGCCGCACCGATCTTTGCGTCGGTCAGATCGACCATCGGTTCGCCGTTGAGCCAGGTCTGTACGTGGTCGCCTTCGACACGCAGCCGCATGGTATTCCATTTGCCCGGTTTGAGGATATCCTCTTTCTCGGCCGGAATCTGTGCGAGCCAGCCACGTCCGTAGGATTCGTAGATGCCACCCGAGTCGTTGTTCTTCGGCGCGATTTCACACTGCCAGCCGTGTACCTTTACCGGCGGTTCGATGAACGAGCGGAAGAAGAGTCCGGAGTTGCCGTTTTTCTCCTGCTTGAATTCGATCGTCAGGTCGAAATCGTCGTAATATTCGCGGGTGGCCAGATAGCCGTATTGTTTGTCGGGACCGCTTTCGGCAACCAGGTTACCGTCTTTGTCCACGTACCATTTTTCCGTGCCGTAGGCTTCCCATCCGTGGAGATCCTTGCCATTGAACAGTTCGACCACTTTACCCGGTTTGCGCGGCAGCTCTTTGATTTTGATGTTGCGGAACGAAGCGGGGTAGCCGTGGTCCTGCAGGCAGATCACACCGCGATGAGCCAGACCGTATTCGGGTGCGGTTTCCCATTTTCCACTGTTTTTGCGTGCAAACCAGTCGTCGGTCCAGGCCTCGAACTCGACGATCTTCTTGCCGTTGAGCCATTGTTCCACGTGACCGTTATCGAAGACGATACGGGAGTTGTTCCATTCGCCCTGAGGGTTGATGTCGAGAGAGTCGGGGTTGGGCAGATGCATGGCATAGTCCACACCGCAACGCTGCCACTCTTCGAGTTTGGTGGGGGCGTTGGCTGCTTCCCAACCATCGTTGTCGATCAGTTGGTATTCGGGTCCGGTGACATAGGGAACCTGGAAATAGGGGTTCTCCACTACGTGGTAGAGCATGCCGCTGTTACCGCCGGGAGAGAGTTTCCAGTCCCAGTCGAGGATGAAGTTTTCATATTGCTTCTCGGTCACGATGTAGCCGGTGAGGTCGCTGCCATCGCCTTTGGCCTGTACGCATCCGTTCACCACATGCCAGGGCATGGTGAGCGAATCGCCGTTGAAATCTTTCCAGCCGTTGAGGGTTTTACCGTCGAAAAGCAGTTGCCAGCCGTCGGCAATCTCTTCTTCCGTCAGGGTGTTGTGTTTCGGTCCGCAAGAGGTGGCCAGGAGCATGACTGCCGCCATGCCGCAGATGGCGCCGCTGATTGCACCGCGCATCTTGGAGTTTCGTGGAGTATTCATTTGCTTGTAGTTTAGAAATGCCGTGTAATGGTTCTTCAAATTAAGCGAAAAAATGGAACATATCCAAATTTTATTTTATACAGGGCATGAAAGAGATCGGGTCGTGCACCGCAGGGAGAAAGATGCTTGCCGGAAGATTGCGGAACGGGACGGTTCGTTTTTTAGGTCGGGGATCAGGAGTTCCAGATTTCCCATGATTTGTCGGCCTGGTCGATGAGCATCTGGGCTCCGTTGACGGTTCGGGCTCCCCGTTTTTCTCCTGCTGCGAGAAACTGGGTCTGGGCCGGGTTGTAGATCAGGTCGAACAGGAAATGGCCCTCCCCGATGGCATCGTAGGGCAGAGCGGGTGCTTCGTTCGTGTGGGGGTACATGCCGACGGGGGTGGTGTTGACAATCAGTCGGTGTTCCGTGACGATTTCCCGGGTCAGTTCGTCGTAGGTCAGACGGTCGCTCCCTGCCGTGCGGGAGACCATGCGGTATCGTATACCGAGGCTCTCCAGTACGAACCGGACAGCTTCCGACGCACCGCCTGTGCCCAGAACGAGAGCATCGGGACGTTGTGTGCCGATCAGTGTTTCGAGTGAGCGACGGAACCCGTAGGCATCGGTATTGTAACCGGTCAGTCGTCCCCGGTCGATGCGGATACAGTTTACGGCGCCGATTTGTCGGGCCTCTTCGGAAAGGGCGTCGAGGTAGGGGATAACTTGTCGTTTGTAGGGAATGGTTACGTTCACGCCACATAGGTCGCTCTTTTCGCGGAGCAGCGCGGGAAGATCTTCGATTGTTTCGAGCGGGAAATTTTCGTAGGAGGCGTCGACAATCGCTTCCCGGGCGAATTTGTCGGCGAAGTACCCGACCGAGAAGGAGTGGCCGAGCGGAAATCCGATCAATCCGAAGCGTCTCATAACGTCAGAGCAGTTCTTTGACCAGCACGAAAGAGCCTATCAATAGGACAGTGAATGCGATGGCCAGCAGGTTGAAATATTTGTCGATGAATGTCTTGATCGGAGCGCCGAACTTCCAGATCAACCAGCTGAAGAGGAAGAATCTCAAGCCGCGGGCTACGATCGAGGCGATCATGAACATGACGAAGTTGATGTGGAATACTCCTCCCGCAATGGTGAATAATTTATAAGGTATGGGCGTGAACCCTGCGGTGAAGATTACCCAGAAATTGTACTCCTCGAACATTGCCTGCACGCGTTCGTAAGCCTCCAGGGAGAAGACATGCCGGTAGAAAAAGTCGGCGATGGCGGTGTATTCGCCGGCCGTATTTTGCCAGAGGAAGAATCCGATCGCATAACCACCCGCAGCCCCGAGCAACGATCCTGCGAGACAGAGCGTGGCATAACGGAACGATCGGGACGGATTGCCCAGACACAGTGCAATGAGAAGAATGTCTGGAGGAATTGGGAAGAAGCTCGATTCCGCAAAGGCCAATAGGAAGAGTGCGAGTCCGCCCCATCGGGAGTCGCTCCAGCCCAGCACCCAGTCGTAACAACGTCGGACGATATTCATGTGTCGTTTCAATTTCGAGGCAAAGCTAAGAATTTCCGCTCATTTCTTTCGCTTCAGCGTCGTATTTTTCTTCAAGGCGTATTTCTTCGGCGTATTTCTTCGGCGTATTTCTTCGGCGTATTTCTTCGGGACGATCTCTCCGAGGTGTTTCTCCGAGGTGTTTCTCCGAGGTGTTTCTCCGAGGCCGTATTTTGTTCTTTTTTGTTTGAGTTGGGACGCTTTGTCGATTGGCATGTAAGCGTCGTCTTCCTTTTAGCCCTTATGAAATCGAACTTCTTCCCGATTTCACCGAATATCTTTTTCTGTAAATTTTCATGGGATCGGTTGAAACGTTTCTATTTAGGAATAGACTGAAACGTTATGGAGCGAGGACTCTTTGGAACGTTGCGGAAGAAAAGATCTTTTTTGCCATCTCCACCGAAAAAAAGAAAGAGGGACGTATTGCGTCCCTCTTTCCGTATTGGTGTTATCCGATTTTAGAAAGTCGGAGTCTTGATGCATCGTACGGATACTGCACATGCACCTTGGTTGTAGTCGGAACGGTACTGCCAGTAGAATTCTCCTTTGACATCCGCTTGCATCCCTTTCCCATAGTAACGATTAAAGGTTTCGTCTGCATTGGATCGCGGTTGGCATTCGTGATAGTGGCAAGCCGATCCGTTGCGGACCAGTGTACCGACGTAATTGCGCAGACCTGCAGCAGGGAAGAAGATGGTTTCGCTTTCGCCCGGGATGACAGCATCCTGGTTGCCGCCCTCTTCACGTCCACCATTGGTGTTATTATCCTGAGTGAAGAAGTGGAATCCACCTTCGAATGTGGGGAAGAATACAGATGCAGCGGCGGCATTCCAACCGTCGTCAGTTCCATCTTCTTTCAGCGGCGGAGCAATAATGGTTCCTTCAGCCCAACCATCGTATGCTTCGATACAGTTCCATCTCCATGGACCTATTGACCCCCAACCTGTAGCAGCGGCATCGCCGTGCGATGTGATGAAGCCGAAGTTTTTACCGTTCGGGATTTGCCATCCTACAGGGCACGGGTCGTAAATCGATTTCTGACCAACGTCACTCGAAATGTCGCTCGAGTTACCCCAGAGGTGTCCCCACGGGTTGCGAATATCGGAAGGATTCATTGCAGATCCATGACCATAATTATCGGCTGCACCCGACTCATTGTTGTGGAGCCAGTGGTAGGGATAACCCTTGTCACCTTTGATGAAGATATGCGGATGTTCGATAGCATACTGTACGTTCTCAGCTACAATTTCACCTAAAGAAGAGACTGTCTTAATCGCACCTGCAGAACTTTGATAACCATTGGTGGTCGGTTCTGTTTCATCCAAGGCACGGTAGTAGTAGTAAATAACCGCATTTGTTCCGTAATTGCCGAAGCCGTAGTTGTCGTCCTTACCATCGATGCTTTCGCTGTACGATCCTTGGGCAGCTCCCGGGAACGGGTCTTTACGACCCCACTGGTACATCAGACCGAACGATTTCTGGATGTCGTCTTCGAGTCCGCTCGTACCGTCGCTCAGAGCACCGAGGTTACGGTCCATCCACGTAGCAGCCAAAGCATAAGTGCTTCCACCGATCTCATATTGATGCTGAGGATCTTCCGGATTGTAATTGTCGAACCACAGGTGCCAGCTCCAAAGAACGGTCTTCACCTCAGCACCGTATTTGTCTACTTGTTTGTCGATAGCACCGATAACAGCGTTGCCGGGAGTGCCGTTCGTCGTGAAGTAGAGGTAATCGTTTGCATAAACTACGTCGGATACGATACCTGTTGTATCGGTAGCCCAGATGATTTCACCCCAGTTCGGATTCATCTTGACGGGGAGGATAAATTCCGTTTCGGCGCCGTTACCCTGGATCGTTGCGTTGATCTTATAGGTACCAGCCTGCGGAACGATATAGCAGTTGGCCGTACCGTTCTCGCTCAGATTGATTGCTTGTTGCATTTGAGAAACCGGAATGGTCTTAACGATATCGTCGAATCCTTCCTGGCTTGCGGTAACGGTGATCGTTCCCTCGCGTTTTGTACCGGTGTTGGTTTCGTAGTTGATCGTGAGAACTCCGTCAGCAGCAGAACCGGACAACCAGCTATCAGAACCGACAACGGTAAGTGTGCCGTTCGACTCATAAGTGATGGTTGTACTACCTGCTTCGTCGATTACGGCGATCGGGTCTTCCGAGATGTTCAGATAGAGACCAGCACCGCGCTGTGTGATCCTGAATTCTACTGTTTGATCACCGCAAGCGAAAGTAACCTTGCCCGTACGATCTGCACTTTCCGTATTTTCCGATACGGCAATGATCACTTCTGCTGCATCGGTAGTAGCGCCACCCTCAGCCGGATCGATCGTGATCCAATCGACGTCGGATACGGCTGTCCATGCGGTATTGGCAGTCAGGCTGGCGATGATGTCATCGGCCGTAGCCTCTATGGTTACAGCACCTTCTGTGAAGCGGTCGCTTGTGACTTCCAATTGGTAGCTGTTCGCAGCCTGGACAACGGTGATCTTTTTCGAGAACTCTTCGATGTATTTGTCATCTGTCGGCGTGATGAAGATCGTATCTGCACGCTCTTCGAACAGAGGAGATTCCGGAGCCTTTACAGTGATCTGGTCACCGTTTTCGTTGAGCTCGACGGTCAACCAGTCGCTCAGATTGGACCAATCCCATGCGATGTTGGTTGTTACGCTGATGGTTGCAGTGCCTCCCTTTGCTTCCAGCGGAATCGACGTCTTGTCAACGACCAGAGCCGGCTCGATACCGATTTGAGTGATTCGCAGGGTGAACGTAACGCCTTCCGAATTCTGGAATACCACGTCAGCCTTACGAACATCTTCGTCTTTGTTGGCAAGAACCGTAACCATCAGGCTGTTGCCATTCGATGACGGTTCAACTTCTACCCAAGTTTCCGTAGGATTAGCCGTCCAGGTGGAGGTGGAGGTAACCGTTACGATGTAACGATTGCCCTCTGCGGCTACGTTGTTGATAACTTGAGGATTCGTCTTAATTGAAGGCTCAGAGGATGTGTCATCTTGTTTACATCCCTGGAACAAAGCCAAGACGAGTGTGAAGGTCGCAAAAAGAGACACGGCTTTCCATGCTCTCTTTGTGAAGCTCACATTCCGAGAATAGTTAGATGTTTGCATAGTAAAAGATTGAGAGTTAATGGTTTATGATTAAATAACAAGTTGTGGCAACAGTTTTATCCGTCTCAAAAATAGGAAAAATAATTGAATTGTAATATGGCCGATGGAAAAATCTAATAATTTTTTTTATGACGCATTTCCTTGTATTAAAGAAAAAGATATTGTCAATCGAACGGAAAGAGGGTGTGATTTAGTGTGCCGTTTGGCTGTTTGGTCGGATGAAGAGATCTGTCTTACTTGTTGTGCCATTTTGGGGAAAGGTGATACTCATTGGATTTGCGGAGAAACAATATCCGGATTTTATTGTGAATTTATTTTGTTCTCCTCATATTAAAATGATGGGAGAAATTGAACGTCTCCCATTTGATCGGAGAAGGTAGGAAAGTGAAAATAGGTGTTTTTTCTTGCACTTTTCTGGAGATAATTTAGTACCTTGCTCGCCCGAAATAATCATCGAAATAAAACTTATGGACAAACAGACAAAGGAACTCAACGATGTCGTTATCCGCTTTTCCGGCGATTCCGGCGACGGAATGCAGCTGACCGGTACGCTCTTTTCCGATACGTCGGCTCTCTTCGGAAACGGAATATCGACTTTCCCGGACTATCCTGCGGAGATTCGTGCACCGCAAGGGACCGTCTCCGGCGTTTCCGGATTCCAGGTGCACTTCGGCAGTCGCCGCATGATCACTCCGGGCGATTACTGCGATGTGTTGGTGGCCATGAATCCTGCGGCACTCAAGGCCAATGCCAAGTGGCTGAAAAAAGATGCTACGATTATTCTCGACGGCGATACGTTCGATGCGACCCACATCGCCAAGGCCGGATTCAAAACCGAAAATCCGATCGAGGAGCTGGGATTGTCCGACTACAACATCGTGATGCCCGATATCACTTCGATGACCCGCGATGCCCTCGAAGGGATGGGACTCGACAACAAAAGTGTGGTGAAGTGCAAGAACATGTTTGCCCTCGGCATCTGTTTCTACCTCTACAATCGTCCGCTCGAGCATACTTTTCAATATATACAGACCAAGTTCGGCAAGAAAAATCCGGCGGTGGCGGAGGCCAACGTGCGGGCGGTGAAAGCCGGTTACAACTATGCGGCCAATACCCACCTTTTTGCCAATACCTACGACGTGAAACCCTCTTCGTTCGAGAAGGGACTCTATCGGAGCATCAACGGCAACCAGGCGACCGCCTGGGGGTTCATTGCGGCTTCGGAGAAGAGCGGTCGGCCGCTCTTTTGCGGATCGTATCCCATCACACCCGCTACGGTGATTCTCGAGGAGCTCGCAAAACGCAAAGACCTCGGTGTGAAGACGGTACAGGCCGAAGATGAGATTGCCGGTATCTGCACCTCGATCGGTGCGGCTTTTGCCGGTAATTTCGCCGTGACGACCACTTCGGGGCCCGGTCTTTCGCTCAAGAGCGAGGCGATGGGTCTGGCGGTGATGGCCGAGCTTCCTCTCGTGGTGGTCGACGTGCAGCGTGGAGGTCCCTCCACGGGTCTGCCGACCAAGACGGAACAGAGCGACCTCAGTCAGGCTCTTTATGGTCGCAACGGAGAGTGTCCCATGGTGGTGATTGCGGCCAGCTCTCCGTCCGACTGCTTCCATTACGCTTTCTGGGCCGGAAAGATCGCCATGGAGCACATGACTCCGGTCGTGCTGCTTACCGACGGTTTCATCGCGAATGGCAGTGAACCGTGGCACATACCATCCATGAAGGATTATCCGACCATTACGCCGCCGATCGTGCCGGCCAACGAGACGGGAGAACCTTTTATGCCGTACAGACGCAATGAGAAGAGCATGGCGCGCGGATGGGCCATTCCCGGAACGAAGGGGTTGGAACATCGTATCGGAGGGCTGGAAAAGGACAGTCTGAAGGGGAGCGTTTCGCACGATCCGGCGAACCACCAGAAGATGGTCGATTCGCGTGCGGAGAAGGTGGCTCGTGTAGTCGATTATATTCCGGAACAGGAGGTGATCGGCGATGCGGAAGGCGATCTGTTGGTTGTGGGCTGGGGCGGTACGAAAGGCCATCTGCTTTCGGCCGTGGAGCAGCTTCGCGACGAAGGCAAAAAGGTGTCGCTGTGCCATTTCAACTACATCAATCCGCTGCCCCGCAACGTGGCCGACATCCTGGGTCGCTATCGGAAGATCGTGGTGTGCGAACTCAACAAGGGTCAATTCGCCAGCTATCTGCGGAGCCATTTCCAGCAGTTCGAGTTCCTGCAGTACAACAAGACGCAGGGGCTGCCTTTCACGGTGCGCGAGTTGAAGGAACATTTCGAGTCACTTTTAAATTAAGGAGATTATCATGGAACAGTGTAAATATACGGCTGCCGATTTCAAGAGCGATCAGGAGGTAAAATGGTGCCCCGGCTGCGGTGACCATGCGATTCTGAATTCGGTGCAACGGGCAATGGCCGAGGTGGCCGGTAAAGATGGAATTCCGCATGAGAAATTTGCCGTGATCTCCGGTATCGGTTGTTCGTCGCGTTTCCCCTATTATGTGAAGACGTACGGATTCCACGGCATTCACGGACGGGCCAATGCGATTGCGACGGGTGTTAAGACGGCCAATCCCGATCTGAGCGTTTGGGTCGCCACGGGCGACGGCGATTCGCTGGCGATCGGCGGTAACCATTTCATCCATGCGGTACGTCGCAACGTGAACCTCAACGTGGTGCTTTTCAACAACGAAATCTACGGTCTCACGAAGGGACAGTACTCTCCTACGACCAAGTTGGGTAAAATTACCAAGACTTCGCCGTTCGGTACGATCGAACAGCCGTTCAAACCGGGCGAGCTGGTGCTCGGCGCACGGGGAACTTTCTTCGCCCGTTCGGTGGATGCCGAGGTGGCGTTGACGGCGGAGTGCCTCGTGGCTGCGGCCGAGCATAAGGGGATGGCCGTGACGGAGGTGCTGCAGAATTGCGTGATCTTCAACGATAAGACTCATGCCCCCTATGCCGGTGACAAGGCGACACGGGCCGAACATACCATTGTATTGCGTCACGGGGAGAAGATGCTTTTCGGTGCCAATAAGGAGAAAGGTCTCGTGTTCGACGGAGAGGATCTCCATGTGGTGACGGTGGGTGTCGATGCAACCCTCGACGAGGTGTTGGTGCACGATGCTCATGCCAAAAATCCGGTGATCCATTTCCTGCTGGCCGGTATGCAGTATCCGGATTATCCGGTAGCACTCGGTGTGATTCGTGACGTGGAGGCTCCGAGCTACGAGAGCGAAGTGGCTCGTCAGGTGGCCGAAGTACAGGCTACGGCGAAGATCAAGTGCGTGGACGACCTGCTCCGCAGTGGCGAAGTGTGGGAGGTGAAGTGATTCGCTGCCTGAATCTGTAAATCTGCAGGAGGGGACGATCGGGGGTGCGATCGTCCCCTCCTCGATTTCGAGGGGTCCCTCGTTTCGTTCTGCGAAGTCGGCCCGTTTGGGAGTGCTTTTCTATCTGTATGAATGATACGCTATTACGAGGATTGTTGATAAAAAGACGATAACTTTCGTCGAAGGCGACGGACAGGGCATTTTTTTCTCTCTACTTTTATGACTGTTCTCGGTGAGGACAGGCTCGCAAAACGGGTCTGCTGTCCGACGCAAGAGGGAAAATCGTGTGAATCGATTACAGTACCCGCTGCTGTGTTTTCCGAGGGCTCCGGAGCATGAGGTCACTGCTTTTGTCGCGGGAAGGCGCTCCGGAGTAGGGAATCAGTCAGAAGACCTGCCGGGAACGATTGTCAGAGGAGAGCCGCCTTCGGGAGTTAGGGCAGAGCGATCGAGAGCATGCTCCGTGTTCGCCGTTCCCTTGCTTTGCCGCTCTTCTGTGCGATTTGTCGGGAAGAACAGATGAAAAAACATACGGCTATGGAACACACGGAATTCAGTATCGTCAAAAGAGACGGGACGAAAGAGCTCTTTTCAATGAATAAGATTACGGCGGCCATCGAAAAGGCTTTCCATTCGGTGGGCAAAACACCCACTCCGGAGGCCCTCGATCAACTCACTTCGAGCCTCTATATCCACGAGGGAACGACTGTCGAGGAGATTCAGAATCAGGTGGAGCTGTCGCTCATGAGTCACGGTTACTACGGCGTGGCGAAATCGTTCATCATCTATCGTCGGCAACATACCGAGGATCGCGAGGTGCGCGACAAACTCGCCTTCCTGGTCGACTATTGCGACGCGGCCAATCCGGCTACCGGCAGTAAGTACGATGCCAATGCCAACGTGGAGCACAAGAACATCGCTACGTTGATCGGCGAACTGCCCAAACAGAACTTCATCCGGCTCAACCGTCGGTTGCTTTGCGATCGCATCAAGGAGATGTACGGCAAGCCGATGGCCGACAGTTACCTGGAGCTGCTCAACAACCATTTCATCTACAAGAACGACGAGACGAGCATGGCCAACTATTGCGCCAGCATCACCATGTATCCCTGGCTGATCGGGGGGACGCTCTCCATCGGAGGAAACTCGACCAAACCGACCAACCTCAAATCGTTCTGTGGAGGCTTTGTCAATATGGTCTTCATTGTGAGCAGCATGCTCAGCGGAGCGTGCGCCACGCCGGAATTCCTCATGTACCTGAACTATTTCATCGGTCAGGAGTACGGGAACGACTATTTCCGCAATCCGGATCGGGTCGTTGATCTTTCGCTCCGGCAACGTACGCTCGACAAGGTGATCACCGACTGTTTCGAACAGATCGTCTATTCGATCAATCAGCCCACCGGAGCCCGGAATTTCCAGGCCGTGTTCTGGAACATTGCCTACTACGACCGCTATTACTTCGAGAGCCTGTTCGGCAATTTCGTCTTTCCGGACGGCAGTCGTCCCGATTGGGATTCGCTCGACTGGTTGCAGCGTCGTTTCATGCGGTGGTTCAACGAGGAGCGTACCCGTTCCGTGTTGACCTTCCCCGTGGAGACGATGGCTCTGCTGACCGAGAACGGCGATGTCAAAGATAAGGCTTACGGCGATTTTACGGCTGAAATGTATGCGGCAGGCCACTCGTTCTTCACCTACATGAGCGACAATGCCGATTCGCTCAGCAGTTGCTGCCGTTTGCGCAACGAGATTCAGGATAACGGATTCAGCTATACGTTGGGTGCGGGCGGTGTCTCCACGGGATCGAAAAGCGTGCTTACGATCAACCTCAACCGTTGCGTACAGCATGCCGTGCGGAACGGAATCCCCTACACGGAATTTCTCGAGGAGGTGGTCGACAAGGTCCACAAGTTCCAGTTGGCCTACAACGAAAATCTCAAACATCTGCAGTCGAAGGGGATGCTTCCCCTGTTCGATGCCGGCTACATCCGTATGGATCGGCAATACCTGACCATCGGGGTCAATGGCCTGGTGGAGGCTGCCGAGTTCCTGGGGCTGAAGATCGACGACAATCCGAAGTATCAGGCTTTTGTCGAGGATATCCTGGGACTGGTGGAGCGCTATAACAAAAAATATCGTACCAAGGAGGTGCTCTTCAATTGCGAGATGATTCCGGCAGAAAACGTGGGTGTCAAGCACGCCAAATGGGATCGTGAAGCCGGGTTCCAGGTCCCGCGCGACTGTTACAACAGCTACTTCTACGTGGTGGAGGATCCATCGCTCACGGTTCTCGACAAGTTCCGTCTGCACGGACGTCGTTATGTGGAGCATCTGACGGGAGGTTCCGCGCTTCACATGAACCTCGACGAGCATCTTTCCAAGGCGCAGTATCGGCAATTGCTCCGCGTAGCCGCGGTGGAGGGAACCAACTACTTCACCTTCAATATCCCCAACACGCTTTGCAACGAATGCGGACATATCGATAAACGTTACTTGAAGGAGTGTCCGGTTTGCCACAGCAAGAATACCGACTATCTGACTCGTGTGATCGGTTACCTCAAACGGGTGAGCAACTTCTCCCAGGCGCGGCAGAAGGAGGCTTCCAGACGCTATTACAACCATGCTGCAGGGGAGAAAATGTGATGTTGCGTTATGCCGATTACGATATTGTCTTCCGTGAAATACCGGACGAGGTAACCCTTGCCGTGAACTTGACGGGATGTCCCAACCGGTGTCCGGGATGTCACAGCCCCTATCTGCAACGCGACGAAGGCCAGGTCTTGACGGAGGAGGTTCTTTGCGGTTGGTTGCGGCGTTATGAAGGGGCGGTCACCTGTCTCTGTTTCATGGGGGGCGACGGCGATCCGGCTCGGGTTGCGGAGTTGGCGCGAAGCGTTCGCGAGCAGGGTTTGGTGAAAACGGCCTGGTATTCCGGGAGGACGGAGTTGCCCGCGGATTGCGATCGGGAGGCGTTCGATTTCATCAAACTCGGGCCCTATGTCGAACGATTGGGCGCGCTCGATCGGCCGACGACGAATCAACGGCTTTATCGGATCGAACGGGGGGCGGATGGACGCGCAGCACGGTTGGTCGACATTACGTCGTGTTTTTGGCGGCAGTAGACTCGCTGGCGCGGGGATATTCTCCCGGTCGACAGACTGGATCGGGGACGTTCGATTTCCGACTGATTCTTTCGGATCTTGTCTTTAGGGCCGATTCTGCGTTTTCGATACTTCTTCGTCTGATCCTTCTGCCCTGCATGCGATTTTTGCAGTCGGCAACTCCCCACATGTCGTTGTCGTTTCCCGAGACCGAATAGGAAAACCGCTACGCGATCCCAATGAGTGGATGGCGTAGCGGTTTCAGTTGTCCGAAGGTTCGTGTGGCGATCTTTCCCCTTCGTGGCAGAAGGGTGTATCGCGAAGTTTTTTATTCGGCTACGGGGAACATACAGATCCGGAATTTGGCGCAACCGTACGGAATCAGGACGATGGTCGTATCGGTTCCGTCGATTACCTTGCCCGCGGGAAGCGGGTAGAGAGGCGACGGATTCCAATTGAATGCTTTCGCCGGCACTTCGAGTTTGAGCGGCGAGTTGTAAGGCCAATCCCAACGGTCGGGCATCTCTTCCCGCGTTATTTTGATCTTCTCAGGGGCGACCGAAGGAAGTGCATATCGCCACTCTCCTTCACCCTGGGTGTTGGCATCGATGTCGGGCAGAGGGAGCGAGAAGAGCAGCGGTCCGTACCAGACGCAGCGGAACGGATTGTCGATCTGATCCAGCAGCGAGATCGGACGGTTGTTTTCCCGGAAATAGGGCGTTGTGGGGAACGGGGTCTCTTTCCCTTCGGAGATGGATGGCTGCATCGGCAGCAGAAGCGTCACCTGATCTCCCTTTCTCCATTTCCGATCGATCCGGGCGAACCCTTCTTCCGAAACCTCGATCTCGATCGCACTGCCGTTTACGGAGATTTGCGGATCCTTGCACCAGCCAGGGATGCGGAGGTAGAGCGGGAATGTGACTTTTTTGTCGGGCAGGATCGTGAGACGGATCGTCTCCTCGAAGGGATATTGGGTCTCTTCGACGATCTCGACCGGAATATCGCTCTTTCCTGCTACGAGTTTCACACGGGAAGGACCGTACAGTGTGGCGGCTGCTCCGAAGTCGGGCGTTCCGGCCCACATGTGCATGATGTAGAAGGGGAGGATGCGATTCGAGTTCCCGGCGCAGCAGAGTACGTCGTGACCGGTTGGCCGATAGACATAGCTCCGGTCACCCACATTGGCTGGATTGCGCGGCTCTTCGGCCGGAAGTACGCCCTGCACCCGGTTGGGACTCTGGTAGTAGCAGAGACTCTGGTAGTCGCGTGCCAAAGGTTGCGGAGCGGCGTTGAAGAATACCCGTTCGATACGGTCGCCCCATTTGCGGTCGCCCGTGATCTCGAACATCTTTTGGTAGGACCATTCGGAGGTGGCCACGTTGCAGGTCTCCGTGTGGCGGGTGGAGCCGATGCCGGCAAGGTGCTCCTCGCTCGATGCGACACCATAAGGAAGCATGTGGTTCTGTTCGATCCATTCGTAGCAGCTTTCCGAGGCCCGAAGCAGTGTCGTGTCGCCGGTGCAGAGATAGGCGATGGCCGGGATGCGGGTATCTTCGTACGTAGCCACGCCGTGACCCGTTGCAAGTCTCCCCTGGCGCCACTCTTCCGCCGTTTGACGGAATGAGGGTGTGTTTGCCATGCTGAGAATGGTGTCGAGGATGCTTCGGCAACCGCTCATCCGGTAGGTATCGAGCATGGGGTCGATGTTGGCGATGCCGTTGTGGCTCATGAATTCGTTTTTCAGCGGTTGCAGCGGATAGTGTGCATAGACCTTTACGAGGGCTTGCAGGATGCGTTCATCGCCCGTAGCCTGGTAGTATGCCACCAGGGCCCGTCCGATATGGGAAGAGGCCCAGTTGTTGAAGTTGGAGTTGGCCAGGTCGATATCCGTCCAGTGGATGAAGCTGCAGCGATCACTCGCGAGGACTCCATTCACTACGCCGTCGAGTCGTTGGGAGACTTTTTCGATCAGGGCCGAATCTTGCAGGATGTATGCCAGTCGTACCGCTCCGTCGAGCCAATAGGCACACTGTTCGAGAGGCCATCCCGTTCCATTGGTTTTGTTGGCGCCGAGGGCATCGATACCGATTCCTTTCCAGCCGTCGCGGAACGTGGGGGCCCATTCGTCGAGATGTCCGGTGGTTCCGTTGGCGGCAGCCCTGGCCTGGTCGCCGATCCATCCCTCCGGACAGATGGCTCCGGGAACCAGTGGAATCAGTCGCAGGGGGGCTTTCATCGAGCTGTCCATCGACATCGCCCTGCGTTGTACGTAGTTTGCATATTCCGGATGCTTCTGGCATGAAGCATAGAGAAGGGAGGATAAGAACAACACACACAGATTAAAGCGCGTAAATTTTTTCATTTTTAAGTTAGGTTTTAGGTTGGTTGATTGATTTTTGTGTTCAGAGGATCTGTATCGAGCGACTTTCGTCAGGACGTACTTCGATTTTTATGTGCAGCGCATCGTCCGGAATCAGTTCCGCGATCTTCTCGGGCCATTCGACAAGACACAAATCTCCGCTGAAGAAATACTCTTCATAGCCGATGTCGAAAGCCTCTTCCGGTCGTTCGATGCGGTAGAAATCGAAATGGTGGATTCTGTGTCCGTCGCGGGTAAGGTAGTCGTTGACGAGGGCGAAGGTGGGGCTGGTTACCACATCGTCGGACCCGAGTTGCGCAACGATTTCGGAAATGAGCGTGGTTTTTCCTGCGCCCATGTCTCCATAAAAAGCGATGATGTGCCGGCCTGCAGCCGCTTGAATGATGGCTTCGGCGGCTTCCGGAATATCGCTGAGGCTTTCGAGCAGGATCTCTTTCATGGTTTTTGGGGGTGAGGTCAGCTTTTGGGGCGTAATACGATGTAGGGGACGATCATCTCCTCCATCGATATGCCGCCGTGCTGGAACGTGTGTTTGTAGTATTTTATGAATTGGTTCGAGTTGTTGTGATAGACAAAAAAGTCGCGGTTGTAGGCGAAGACATAGCTCGAAGAGATGTTGCTCTTCGGGAGTTGGATCTCTTCGGGTCTCGTGATCTCGTAGACCTCTTTGGAATTGTAGCCGTTCAGGCTGCGTCCGGTTTTGTAGCGGAGATTCGATGAGGTGTCGCGGTCGCCGATGATTTTGATGGGGTTGTCCACCCGGATGGTACCGTGGTCGGAGGTGATGATCACCGTGTGTCCTTTTTCGGCCAGCAATCGCATGAGGGTGAGCAGGTCGCTGTGTTCGAACCAGGAGCGGGTGAGCGATCGGAAAGCCGCCTCGTCCTCGGTCAGCTCGCGTATGATCTCGGTTTCGGTTCGGGCATGCGAGAGAATGTCGAGGAAGTTGTAGACGATCACCGAAAAATCGGCTTCGTATACCTTATTAATATTATCGATCAATTTGCGTCCGGCTTCCGGGCGGATCAGTTTGTCGAAAGACAGTTTGTAGTTTCGTCCGGTGCTCTGCATCTGCCGGCGCAGGAAATCCTCTTCGTATTGGTTTTTGCCCCCCTCTTCGTTGTCGTTGAGCCAGAGGTTCGGCATCAGTTTGTCGATGGCCAGGGGCATCAGTCCTGCAAAGATCGCGTTGCGTGCGTATTGCGTGGCCGTGGGAAGGATGGCACAGTAGAAATCTTCGGTGAGGATGTCGTACAGCCCGCTCAGGGCGCTGCTTATGGCCCGCCACTGGTCGTAGCGGAAATTGTCGATCAGCAGCAAGGTGGTTTTTTGGTTGGTATCGACTACCGGAAAGATGCGGTTGCGCATCAGGGTGTGCGACATGATGGGGGTGTCGTCCTCTTTGCGGTTGATCCAATTGCTGTAATTGCGGCGGACGAATTTGCTGAATTCGTTTCCGGCCTCCTCCTTTTGGTAGGCGAGCACCTCGCGGATGCTTTGGTCGGCGGAATCGGTCAGCTCGATCTCCCAACTCACCAGTTTGCGATAGATCGAACACCAGTCGGCAAAATTTTTGGCGTCGGAGACCGCCATGGCGATTCGTCCGAATTCGGCTCGATAGTCTGCGGTAGCCTGTTCGGTTTCGAGTTGTCGGCTGTGGAGGTTCTTTTTGATCGAGAGCAACACCTGGTTCGGGTTCACCGGCTTGATGATGTAGTCGGCTATTTTCGAGCCGATGGCTTTGTCCATGATGTGCTCCTCTTCACTTTTCGTGACCATGATGACGGGCAACGAGGGGCGAGCGTCTTTGATGTGGGGAAGAGTCTCCAGTCCGGTCATTCCGGGCATCATTTCGTCTAATATAACCAGGTCGTAAGGATTCTCCTGGACCAGTTCGATGGCGTCGTATCCGTTGTTGCAGCTGTCTACTTCGTATCCTTTTTCCTGTAAAAAAAAGATGTGCGGTTTGAGAAGTTCCACTTCGTCGTCCACCCAGAGTATCTTGCCTGTATTCATCGGTTTGTTTGCTTCCACTTTGACAAATGTAGGGATTATTTTCTGCAAATAACGTGCGGCGGATTAGATTTATGATGCGAGGATAAAATCTTTGAGGGAAAGAACGGTTTTGGCATGTCGTTTGGTCTGATCTGGGCTATATGATTGTAAGATAGCGATGTGATGTGAAAATGAGGGGCCGATTGCCCGTAGATTGAAAAAAAATCTCTACAGGATTGGAAATTAATCGAATAAAACCGTATATTTGTCAGAAATTTTTCGAGGAATCTAAAACTTTACTAAAAATTTACCGATATGACAAAAGCAGATATTGTTAACGAGATCGCCAAAAGCACAGGCGCAGAGAAGGTTCTCGTACAGAAAATCGTTGAGGAGTTCATGAGCAGCGTGAAAAACTCCTTGATTCAAAACAACAATGTCTATCTGAGAGGATTCGGCAGTTTCATTATCAAGAAACGTGCTCAGAAAGTGGCTCGTAATATCTCCAAAAACACGACCATTACGATTCCTGCTCACAACATTCCGGCATTCAAGCCTGCAAAGAGCTTCGTTGCCAAGGTGAAGTAATTTCGAAAGAAACTTCAGTTTTATTTTAATTTATATATTCGACTATGCCAAGCGGAAAGAAAAGAAAAGGGCATAAAATGGCTACCCACAAAAGAAAAAAACGTCTTCGCAAGAACCGTCACAAAAAGAATAAATAGGGTAGCTCTATTATGTCTGCAATGCATAAATAAAGCTAAAGACGCTATGGGGCTCTTTAGCTTTATTTATTTGTTTCCCCGTTTCGGGATAACTCAAGTCAAGAATGAATAAGGAACTCATCATAAACGTAGCACCCAGCGAAGTAACCATTGCCCTGGCCGAGGACAAAGTGCTTGTGGAGTTGAGCAAAGAGAAGTGTCAGCGGGGCTTTGCAGTGGGGGATATCTATTTGGGGCGTGTGCGGAAGATCATGCCGGGACTCAATGCCGCGTTTATCAATGTGGGGCATGAAAAGGACGCCTTTATCCACTATCTCGACCTGGGTGCACAGTTCGATACCTTGCACAAACTGGTCAAGAACCTTGCTGCAAAGAAACGTACATCCCGGTTCGAGAATCTGAAACTGGCCCAACCGATCGGCAAAGGGGGAAAACTTTCCGACCACATCGCCGTGGGAGATCCGATTCTCGTTCAGATAGCCAAAGAAGCCATATCGACCAAGGGCCCCCGGCTGACTTCCGACATTTCGTTGGCCGGCCGCAACATCGTGCTGTTGCCCCTTTCGAACAAAATATCGATTTCACAGAAAATCCGTCAGAACAGTGAACGCAAACGATTGAAAAAGATCGTCGACACGGTTCTTCCCCATAATTACGGCGTCATCATTCGTACGGCGGCCCAGGGCCAAAACGATCGGGAGATCGAGCAGGATATTCTCGCGCTCATTAAAAAATGGGAGGCTGCGCTCGCTCGTATAAAATCCGATACGCCTCCAGCCCTGCTCAGCGAAGAGATGAATCGCGCCAATACGATGATCCGCGATCAGTTGAGCGGCTCGTTCAGCGCCATTCATGTCGACGACAAGGCCATGGCTGAGGAGATCAGGGCTTACATCAAGCAGATCGCTCCGGAAAAGAGCCGGATCGTCCGGCTTTATAAAGGCAATGTGCCGATTCTCGATAATTTCGATATCACGCGGCAGATCAAGTCGTTGTTTGCCAAGTATGTGTCGCTCAAGCGGGGCGCCTATCTGATTATCGAGCATACGGAGGCCCTTCACGTGATCGATGTCAACAGCGGCAATCGTACCAAGGCGGAAAACGATCAGGAGAAAACGGCGATGGATGTCAACCTCGCCGCTGCGGCCGAAATCGCCCGGCAGTTGCGATTGCGGGATATGGGCGGCATTATCGTGATCGACTTCATCGACCTGCACAAGGCCGAGAACCGGCAGATTCTTTTCGATCGGATGAATGAACTGATGGCCGGAGATCGGGCCAAGCATACGGTACTTCCGCTTTCGAAATTCGGTCTGATGCAGATTACCCGCCAACGCGTAAGGCCCGAAGCGATTTCCGAGGCGACGGAGGTGTGTCCCTATTGTCACGGTACGGGTGCGGTAAGTCCTACGATCCTGCTCGATCAGCAGATCGAAAACCGAATTTCCTACTACGCGCTCGACAAGGGAATCAAACAGCTCACGTTGCGGGTGAGTCCTTATGTCGCGGCTTTTCTGAAGAGAGGCTTCCCGTCGCTTAAGATGCGCTGGATGTTGAAATACCGGTGTCGCCTGCATGTCGAGGAGGACCAGTCGATCGGACTGATCGAGACCAAGATTTTCGATCGCAAGCGCCGGGAGTTGAATTAACCGAATCATGGCTGCCGGCGATCAGATTCTCCGCCTTTTCGAGACGAGTCGAGCATTCCGTGAATTGGTCGACGTGCGGTCGCATCATCGTGTAGTCGCCCTCTCGCGGCTTGCGGGGTCGGCCTATGCGTTCGTCGCGGCTGCCGCATTACGGCAACTCGGCGGAATACACATCTTCGTCTGCGAAGACCGGGATGAGGCGGCTTATTTCTGCAACGATCTCTACGCGCTCGTCGGCGAAGAGCGCGTACTTTTTTTCCCGACCGGTTACAAACGTTCGGCTCGGTTCGATCGCGAAGATGCGTCGGGTATGGTGCAGCGCACGGCAGCGTTGAATGCGGTGCGTAGTTTTCAGGATGGCTTTCTGGCTCTGTGTACCTATCCGGACGCCCTGGTGGAGAAGGTGGCCGATCAGGAGGAGATCGCGGCCTGCGCCCTGAGGCTGCGGGTGGGTGATCGCCAGGCTCCCGAAGAGGTGGCTGAGCAGTTGGCCAATCACGGTTTCGAACGGGTCGATTTTGTCTACGAGCCGGGGCAGTATTCGTTGCGCGGCGGAATCCTCGATATTTTTTCCTTCTCTTCCAATCGTCCTTTCCGAATCGACTATTTCGACGATGAAATCGCTTCGATCCGGATTTTCGACATCTCTTCCCAGTTGTCCGCCGAGAAGGTGGAGCAGTGCGAGGTGCTTCCCGACCTGAAGGAGATGCAGGAGCGGAGGGTCTCTTTCGCCTCGTTTGCGGGCGAGGTGTCCTGGTGGCTGGACGATCCGGATTACATGCTTGCCCGGATCGACGAGGTGCGGGTAAAATGGCTTTCCGAACTGGAAGACCCGGCTTCGATCGATCGTCTGGCAACCAGCGCGAAGGCCTTTGTAAAAGAGACCGAGGGGCGGTTTCTCTATCTCCGCAAGGAGAGCGCGCGGCGACAGGCCGAGGCGGTCGTCGAATTCTCGACCGCGCCGCAGCCCAAGTTCAATAAGCAGTTCGAACTGTTGGCCGACCACATTGCCGAAAACGGAGAGAAAGGCTATGTGACCTATCTTCTGTCGGAAAACCGTGCACAGATCGAACGGTTGCAGAATATTTTCTCTTCGCTCCATCGGCAGGTGGACTTCAGCTCCTTGCCCTTGACGCTTCATGAGGGATTCGTGGACAGCGATCTGAAAATTTGTCTTTATACCGACCACCAGATATTCGACCGTTATCACCGTTATCGGATTCGCGGAGAGATCGATCGTGACGAGAGTCTTACCGTGGCCGAACTCAACCAGTTGAAAGTGGGCGACTACGTGGTCCACATCGACCATGGTGTAGGTCGGTTCGGGGGTCTGGTGAAGAGTTACGAAAATGGCAAGGGGGTCGATGCCATAAAACTGGTCTACCGGGACAACGATGTATTGCTCGTCAATGTCCACAACCTCCATCGCATTGCCCGTTACAAGAGCGGCGACAGCGAACCTCCCAAAATTTACAAACTCGGTTCGGGGGCTTGGCAGCGGATGAAAAATGCCACGAAAAAGGCTGTCAAGGACATCGCCCGCGAGCTGATCGCGCTCTATGCCAAACGAAAAGCGAGCGGCGGATTCGCCTTTTCGCCGGACAATTATCTGCAGCACGAGCTGGAGGCTTCGTTCATTTACGAAGATACGCCCGATCAGCAGAAAGCGACCGAACTGGTCAAAAAAGACATGGAGTCGCCCGAACCGATGGATCGTCTGATTTGCGGCGATGTGGGATTCGGCAAGACGGAGGTGGCGATCCGTGCGGCGTTCAAGGCGGTCTGCGACTCGAAGCAGGTGGCGGTCCTGGTACCTACCACCATTCTCTCTCTGCAGCACTACCGCACCTTCTCCGAACGGCTGCGTGGTTTCCCGGTTCGGGTCGAACACCTCAATCGGAGCAAAAGCAGCAAAGAGGTGAAACAGATCCTGGAGGAGGTCGCATCCGGTCGGATCGACATTCTCATCGGGACGCACAAGATACTCGGCAAAGGGGTACAGTTCAAGGACCTCGGATTGCTGATCATCGATGAGGAGCAAAAGTTCGGCGTGGCCAGCAAGGAGAAGTTGCGTCAGATGAGCGTCGGGGTCGATACGTTGACGCTTACGGCGACGCCCATCCCCCGGACGCTCCAGTTCTCCCTGATGGGCTCGCGCGACCTTTCGGTGATCTCGACACCTCCGGCCAACCGGCAGCCGATCGTGACCGAATCGCACGTGTTCAGCGAGGAGGTCGTACGGGAGGCGATCGAATTCGAGTTGGCGCGCGGCGGTCAGGTCTACTACGTGCACAACCGGGTCGAAGATATTGTGCAGGTGGAGGCGATGATCCGCGGACTCTGTCCGAAGGCTCGCACCGTGGTGGTGCATGGACAGATGAATGCGCAGCAGATCGAGAAACTGATCATGGATTTCATCTACGGAGAGTACGATGTATTGGTGGCAACGACCATCGTGGAGAACGGAATCGACATCCCGAATGCCAATACGATCATTATCGACGATGCGCAGCGTTTCGGCCTGAGTGACCTGCATCAGCTTCGGGGACGGGTCGGCCGTTCCAACCGCAAGGCCTATTGTTACCTGCTCTCTCCGCCGGATGATTGCCTCTCTCCCGACGCGCGTCGTCGGTTGCGGGCCATCGAGGAGTTCTCCGATCTGGGTTCGGGATTCAATATCGCCATGCAGGACCTCGATATCCGAGGGGCAGGCAATTTGTTCGGGGCCGAGCAGAGCGGATTCATTGCCGATATCGGCTTTGAAACCTACCAGAAGATTCTTTCCGAGGCGGTGGCCGAGTTGCGTGCCGAGGGGCTCCAGGGTACGGAACAGCTGGTGGAGCCGGGTCGGGAGCCGGAAAGGGTGCGTTACGTGGAGGATTGCTACATCGAGACAGACCACGACGCCGAGCTGCCCGATAGCTACATCGAACAGAGCGCCGAAAAATTGCGTCTTTACCGACAGCTCGACGCAACGCAAAACGAGGAGGGGCTTCGTCGTTTCACGGCCGAACTGGAAGACCGTTTCGGTCCGATTCCGCCGCAGGCTGTCGAACTGATCGATGTGGTCCGTCTCCGGTGGCGTTGCGTCTCGCTCGGATTCGAGCGTGCCAAGGTGAAAAACGGCCTCATGATCCTGCAGTTCGTCGGTGACAGTGCTTCACCGTACTATAAAAGCGATCTTTTCCAGGGCATTCTCCGATACATCGGAGAAAAAAAAGAACGATTTGTGCTCCGTCAGAACAATAATAAACTGGCATTGACAGTTAGAGGTATTAAGAATATCCGTAATGCTTGGGAGACGCTCGAACAGATCGAAAACCAGGTTATAGGGACAAAAGCGTGAACTTAGCGGTCGACATAGGAAATTCGTTCGCCAAACTGGCTCTCCTGGAGGAGGGGCAGATTGTCGATACGTTTCGTACGGCTCTCGCAGACGAGGCTTTCTTCGCCTCCGTTCTGCGCGATTATCCCACGGTCGATCGGGCGATCCTGTTGAGCAGCCGGGGCGATGTGCCCGACGTGGAGCGATGGCTCGCAAAACAGATCCCGCACTTCATCCGTTTCGATGCGTCTGTGCCGGTTCCCATTCGCAACGGCTATGCAACACCCGAGACCCTCGGTCCCGATCGGTTGGCCGCTGCGGTCGGTGCGAGGAGCATCTATCCCGATGCCCCGGTATTCGTGGTCGATTTCGGCACGGCCATCACCCTCGATCTGGTGACCGCAGATGGGGAATATCTCGGAGGAAATATCTCTCCCGGTGTCGCCATGCGCTTCCATGCGCTGCATGACCATACCCGAACGTTGCCACTCTGTGAGTTGCCTCAGCACACGGAGACCATCGGACGCAATACCTCGGCCGCCATCGAGAGCGGCGTGGTGCTCGGAATCGTACGTGAGGTTGAAGGATATATCCGGGAGTTGGAGGAGCGATACAGCGGCCTGAAGATTATTTTTACCGGAGGTGATGCGAATTATTTTGCGAAAAGATTAAAAAGTGCGATATTTGCCACTTGTGACCTGGTAGTCTATGGTCTCAACACAATTTTGGAGTATAATGCGAAACTTTTACAAACGAGGTAGGATCGCGATTCTGTTGGCTCTCTTGTGCCCGCTGGGACTCGTCGCCCAGGAGAGCAGCATCAACACCTATTCCCCGTACTCCTTTTATGGAGTGGGAAATCTGTTCTCGACGAGTGGAGCGGCCCTCAATTCGATGGGCGGCGCCAGCATAGGGTTTCGCAGTTACATGAAAATCAACGTCAATAATCCTGCAGCATACAGCTCGGTGGCGCAGAAAAGTTTCCTATTCGACGTCAGTCTGCGTTGGAACAACGTCTACAGCAAACAGAACAACGGCTCCGGCGGTTTCTATAAAACAGCCGATAACTCCCTCAACCTGGGCGATATATCGATTCTGTTCCCCCTGGCCAAAAAACTGGGATTCGGATTGACCATCTCGCCGTACAGCACGGTGGGCTATCGGACGCAGCGTTACGAAACCAGCGACGACATTATCGCCGATCTCGGAAGCGTCAAATATACCTACTCCGGCGAGGGTGGCATTACGCAACTCAAAATGGGCGTGGGATGGGAGCCATTCCCCCGGGTCTCGATCGGCGCGGAACTTATCTACCTGCGTGGAAACATCGATCGCTACTACGATGCGAAGATAACGGCCATCACCGGTGCAGGTAACTTTAACAGCCTGTCGGCCAGTACGAATGAGAAAGTCTCGCGTGTTTTTGCCAATTTCGGTGCACAGGTCAATGCGATCACTACCGATAAGACACGTCTTACGATCGGCGCCACCTATCGTCTGGGTGGAAAACTGCGGGCCGATGTGACCGATTATATCCCTTCGAACAACGTTTACGGAGATACGGTCCGTTTCGACAAGCCGACCTCCAACATCACGTTGCCCTCAACCATCGGCGTGGGTATTTTCCTGCACCGTCCGGTCTACAGCATCGGGTTCGATTACATCTATCAGGATTGGGCCGCACACAATAGTTACGATGCCCGGAATCAGGTGGGCTTCCGCAATACCCACACCTTCAAACTCGGCGCTCAGTTTACGCCCAGCCGTTACGATGTGCGTAACTTCCTGAAACGGTTTACTTACCGAATCGGGTTGCGCTACAGCGATTATTACATGACCTTCCGCGGCGAAAAACTGGCGGAAAAGGCCGTGACATTCGGTGTGGAGATTCCTTTCGGCATGACAGCCGTCTCGAATCTCAATATCGGTCTCGAGGTCGGTAATATGGGAACCCTCCGCAACGGATTGGTACGCGAACGTTTCGTGCGACTCAATCTGGGCGTAACACTGTTTGGCGGCGATCATGATTATTGGTTTGTGAAATATAAATACGATTAGTAGCTTTGCAAACGTTATATATACAAAAACAGAAAACAACAAAAGCCTAAAGTATAGTAGAACATGAAACGAATTTCCTTCCGATCGGTATTGATGACCTCCATCGCTCTTTTGGGATCTTTGTCCGTATCCGCTCAGGCCTATCTGTCGGATCCTCGTTATGGCGACACTCCTGAAGAACGAGAGAAAAATGTCCTTACGCTCAATTTCTTCAACGATGCCTGCAATGCGAGAAATTACGACCAGGCTGCCGTCTATCTGAAACAGTTGCTTTCGGCAAGCCCCAAAGCATCGGTCAATATGTATATTCGGGGTGCGACGATTTACAAAAATCGTATCGCCGCTGCGGAAACAGAGGAGGCAAAGAAGGTTGCCATCGACTCGCTGATGTTGATCTATGATTTGCGTGCAGAGAATTTCGGTACAATGTCCGGCAAGGGCGAAGATTACATCCGCCAGATGAAGGTTCGTGATTATCGCCAGTATATGCCTCACGACCGGGATGGCATTCGCAAATTATTCAAGGAGGCAGTCGATGTGACCGGCTACGATAAGTTGCCGAGCGATTTCGCCCTGCTCTATTTCAATGACCTGGTAGATGACTACAAGTCCGATGCGATCGAAGCCGACCTGCTGCTCGATGAGTATGACAAGTTGTCGCCGGTGTTCGCACAGGCTCCTCAGGACCAGCAAGACTCTTTCAATGCACTGTTCGTATCCAGCGGTGCTGCCGATTGCGATAAGCTCGATGCCATGTACGGTCCGAAATTCGCAGAGAATCCCAATGATGCCGATCTGATTGCAAGAGCCTACAACATGATGAGCCGGGCCGATTGCAAAAGCGATCTCTATCTGCAGATTGCCGAAGCATACTACGCTCAGAACCCCTCGTCGGCGGTAGCAATCCGTTTGGCTACGATTTTCGAAAGCAAGAAAGAGTATGCCGATGCGCTGAAATACTTGAACGAAACGCTCGCAAAGGAGACCGATCCGATCGAGAAATCCAATCTCTATATCCGGATTGCAGCCTCCGAAATCGGATCGGGCAGAGCACAGGCCGCCGCTCAGGCTGCCAAACAGGCTGCACAGCTCAATCCCGAAAGCGGTATCGCCTACATTTTCTTGGCACAGGCTTACGGCGTGGGAGCCTCCTCTTGCCCCGGATTCCAAGGACAGGCCGTTTATTGGCTGGTGTGCGATGTGCTGCAGAAAGCCCGCGAGTTGCTGGCTGACGACCCGAACCAGGTGGCCAGCGTAGACAGCCAGTTGGCTTCTTATCGTGCCGGATTCCCTTCGGTGGAGGATTGCTTCTTCAACGGTGCGGAAGAGGGTAGCAGCTATACCGTAAATTGCGGTTGGATCAGCGGTACGACTACGGTACGTCCGCGCAGGTAATCCCTTGCGGAATATCTCTGTGAACGCTTCGTTCCTAAAGATGAAATATCGGGTAGCACTTCTCGGATTGGGAAGTGCTATCTTGCTTATCTCCTGCGAGAAAAAAACGACTCTCCGGCAAATCGATGAGGAGACGCTCATGACGCAACAGAGCGATACGCTCGTGATCATCTCTTCGGAAAATGGTAAAAAGGCCTATCGATTCTCCACGCCCCTCATGGAGCGTTACGAGTTGGCGCGCGAACCCTATATGGAGTTTCGCAAAGGGGTTGAGATTGAGACCTACGACGACTCGACCGGAGCCGTCAAGTCAACATTGGTCTCCGATTATGCCATCTATTTCGAGAAACGCGACCTGTGGGAGGCAAAAGGAAATGTGGTGGCGACCAACGATCAGAACCAGACCCTCTATACCCAGCAACTGTTCTGGAATCGGATCACGAAACGGGTCTATTCCAACGTCGACTCCAAGATCGTGCAGGGTCGGGATGTGTTTATCGGGGAGGGTTTCGAATCCGACGATGAGTTCAAGGAGTGGTCTTTCCGTAAATTTACCGGCAAGCTGACTGTCGATACGGAACAGACCCGGCCGGCCGACTCCTCATCGGTGGCGTCGAATCCGCCCTCTGCGGCAGCGGATTCTTTGTCGGGAGGGGATCGGACAGCCGACCCGGAATAAAAAATGAACAGATAGCGTAAATGGGAACCGTTTGCATAGCGATCGTTATCATGTTGTTGCTCTCCGCCTTCTTCTCGGGGATGGAGACAGCATTTATCAGTTCGAACAAACTTCGTCTGGAGATCGATCGCAAACAGAGCCCCGTTTTTTCCCGTATCGCCGGCATCTTCATTCATCACAGCAAACAGTATATCACGACGATCTTGGTGGGCAACAACATTGCACTGGTTGTCTACTCGTTGTTCATGTCGCAACTCTATTTCAGCCTGTTCGGTCAGGGATCGATTCTGGTTGAGACATTGATCGCTACGGTTATCATTATCTTCGTCGCCGAGTTTTTGCCCAAGGCGATTGTCCGGAGAAATCCCAATTTCTATTTCCGGACCTTCGCTTTCCCGGTATTTTTCTTCTATGTGTTGCTCTATCCGATAGCCAAACTGACCACGTGGCTCTCCATCGGTTTGATTCGACTGTTCGGACATCGGCAACAGTCGCAGCCTGTCGTGATGTTCGACCGCAACGATCTGGCCCACCTGGTCGAAGAGCGAGGAGAGACGGAGGAGACGGAACATGAGATGAAACTTTTCCAGAATGCCCTCGATTTCCCCGATTTGCGGGTTCGCGACTGCATGGTCCCGCGTGTGGATATCGAGGCGATCGATCTGCATACACCGGTCGAAACACTGACAGACAGGTTCATAGAGAGCCAGTATTCGCGCATTTTCGTTTGGGAGGAGTCGATCGACAACATTATCGGTTATGTCAATATCAAGAGTCTGTTCCGACATCCGAAAAGTGTCGCAGAAATCTTGATGAAGGTCGATTTCGTCCCGGAAACCATGCCGGCGCAGCAGCTGCTCACAACCTTCATCAAACAGCGCAGTTCGGTTGCCGTGGTGATCGATGAATTCGGCGGTACGGCCGGTATCGTGTCGCTCGAGGACATCCTGGAGGAGATATTCGGCGAGATCGAGGATGAGCACGATTCGCAGGACGAGGTCGAAAAGGTGTTGAGCGAAGGAGAGTATCTCTTTTCGGCCCGTCTGGAGGTGAAGTATCTGAATGAGAAGTACGATCTGGGCATCGAAGAGAGCGAAGATTACGACACGTTGGCCGGTTACATCATCTGTCACGCCGAGGATATCCCTTCGGTGGGAGAGACCATTCGTATCGGACGCCATGAGATACGGATCATGAAAACCACCTCTTCCCGGGTGGAATTGGTCCGTGTAAAAGTGAGTGAGGGATAATTTATTCGGACACAAGCGAAACTATTCTATAAAATTACTATATTTGTTCCCTGTTTCGAAAAGTCGGATCGGACTGGTCCGCTAAACGAGCGAAAAATTATTAAACGAACGATTTATATATGGCAACTTTAAACACGCTCAGGACACGAGGCGGCATCATCGTGTCGGTGGTCATCGGTATCGCCTTGTTGGCATTCCTGTTGGGCGACCTCACCTCTGCTCAGGGGCTCATGAACTCGAAAAAAATGCGGGTGGGGACGATTAACGGAGAGAATATCGGCTACATCGAATACCTCAATCAGACGGATGAAGTGACCAATGTCATCCAGTCCATGTATGGTCGCAGCGGACTTTCGTCGGAGGAGACCGATCAGATCCGCCAAATGGTCTGGGAAACCATGGTGCTGGATTACGCCTATAAACCCGGTTTTGAAAAAATGGGTCTCGAAGTGGGTGAGGATGAACAGATCGATATGGTGAACGGCGAATATGTATCGGCCGTGATTCAGCAGACTTTTGTCAATCCGGAGACCGGAATGTATGATCCGCAGTTGTTGAAAAATTTCGTTGCAGGGCTGGATGGCTCCGACCCGGTGCGCGAATCCATATGGAGCTATCTCAAACAGCAGATGGTCACTCAGCGAATCATGGACAAGTATCTCGCGTTGGTGACCGCCGGCGTCTATGTGAACGATCTGCAGGTCGATCAAGCAATCCAGGCTACCGATTTGAGCTACGGTGCAATGTATGCAAAATTGGGCTACGGAGCTGTTGCTGACTCGCTGGTATCGATCAGCAAGTCCGATATCCGGAAGTTCTACGATGCGAACAAAGAGATGTTCCGTCAGAAAGCCTCCCGCGAAATAGAGTATGTAGTATTCGATCTGCTTCCTTCCGAAGAGGATTATGCTGCTGCTGAAAAATACATCGGTGAGATTGCCGAAGAGTTCCGTACAGCGGAGAATCCGATGCAATACGCTACGCTCAATTCCCAGTCGCAAACGGATACACGCTATTATAAAGAGTCCGAGTTGCCTGTCGAAATGGCCGCGATCGCTTTCGGGTCGAAAAAAGGAGAGATGTATGGGCCGGTACTGGCCGGTGATGTCTACACGTTGGCACGTGTGGCCGATGTGAAGCCGATGCCCGATACGGTCGGTGCACGTCATATCCTGTTGCCAATCACTGACGAACTGCAGGCCGACAGCATCGTAAAGGCGTTGAAGGGTGGGGCCGATTTCGGAACCCTGGCCGCTGCCTATTCGCTCGATCCGCGTTACGATTTGGGCCACTTCGCTCCGGAAATGATGGTGGCTCCTTTCGGAGAGACCGTGGCGGCACACAAACCGGGTGATATCTTTACGGTGGAGACCCAGTTCGGATTGCATGTGGTGGAAGCGACCTATGTGGCTCCCAAGGAGAATAAAGCCCAGATCGCTACGATCGTCTACAATGTCGAACCGAGCGATTATACCCAACAGGAAGTTTATGGCAGAGCGCGCGACTTCCTTGCAAAGGCGGGTAAAACTTATGAAAGTTTCGACAACGCCATTGCCGAGTCGGGCTTGGCACGTCGTTCGGCCGTTATTGCTCCTCAGGATAAAAATGTACAAGGTCTCACCAATTCGCGGGAACTGGTGCGTTGGAGCTATACGAATGATCAAGGAGCGGTTTCTTCCATTCTGGATATCGATGGCAATTACGTGGTCGCTGCCTTGACGAAAGAGCAGGAAGAGGGAATTGCTCCGCTCGAAGCGGTTGCTGCGCAGATCGAGACCCGTTTGCTCAACCAGAAGAAGGCTGACATACTGATGGCTCGCTTGGATGGCAAAACCCTCGCTGAAGCAGAGGCCGAAGGAGCTACGAAAGGTGTAGTGAGCGATGTGCAGTTCGGTTCGTTCTTTGTTCCGGAACTCGGTGTCGAGCCGAGGTTGATTGGCGCTATCTGCAGCGGAACCGGTATGAAAAAACCGGTAAAAGGTGTTTCCGGAGTTTTCCTGGTTGATGTAACCGGCGAAGAGAAGACCGGTGAAGCAACGGCAGAGAGCGAGAGAGTACGTCTTGAAGCAATGTCCACTACTTATCTGCCTCAGCGCGTTTCGCAGGCGCTTGAAGAGGAGAGCGAGATCATCGACAACCGGGTGAAGTTCTTCTAATCGCCCGTTAATCTTTGAGGCTACAGGCAATCCGGTTCCGGATGCCTTTCAAATAGAACAGGTCGAAAACTCGACCTGTTCTGCTTTTTTATGGATTCGTGAGAGGGTGGGGAAAGCTGTGCTTTATTTTCTGTTGCGTCCGGTCTGTCCCCTTATTCGCTTGGTGGAATATTGGCGAAAATAGGTCTGTTTTCGATTGATTCTGTCCAAAGGGATTGCCCCTTTCATGGGGATACTGTTTCTACTTTCTTTCAGCTTAAACTTGTGCCCTCTCTTTTGGGGTTCCGCTTCCCGATGGCATGGAGACGGTTTGGAAACTCATTTTTCCAACCCGAATATCTCAGCAGTCTTTTGCATCTCTTGCGAGACGTTGCCTTGTATCGCCACGGTCAAATGGTGTTGGTATCAGCGTTGAACGGTTTCCGATCCTCCGCTGTTGTTGACATTCAGGATGGACGGGTTGCCTTTGTAGTAGATTTTCGATCCGCCGGAGTTCTCGCCAGTGAGCGATTCCGATGCGGTTATCTCAAGATGACTGCCGCCAGATACAAGAACTTCCGCAATTTGTGTCGGGAAGTCGTATCCATAATACTGCGAACCTCCGGAGCAATCTATCACGATACGGTTGCATTGTCCCTTGCAAAGGATTTGCGAACCTCCGGAACAATTGATCGTTGCCTTTTCGCAAGAGCAATCGATCTTGGCTTTTGATCCTCCCGAAAGGGTGAATTTCACCTCGGAAAGGGATTGTCGGTTGGGCATATTTATTTGGCTGCCTCCGGATGCGGTAAAATCGTTGTACGGAATGGGTGAGACCCATATGGTTACCTTGAGATTCTTGAAACGACGGGCACTTATGTCAAACAAGAGTCGGCCGTGATTGGCTTCGGTGGCGACGTATGGCTGGATATTGCCGTGTGTGGAGATAATGGCCTGGCCAACAGGTATTTCGTCGTTGAATTCGAGTCGGATCCCGTCGGCAATCTCGATCCGGTTGATGTCGGCAGGAATTTCGATGCTTCGTTCGACGATCTCTCCTTCCGGTTCGAGGTAATCGGTACAGGCAGTCATGGTTAGTGTTCCGAAAAAGAGAAGCAGGTAGTAAATCATGGTATGAAAATTTTTACTCGGTAAAATTACGAAAAATGCCGATTATTTCTTTTTGCACAGAGAGAACGATGCTGATTGGTGTCGGTTTTTGTTGTTCGAACTACAATATCCCGTGTCGCTATTCGTGACCATTGTTCGTTAAACTTCCGTTCGGTGTCGCAAAGTGTTTTTGTTCTGTTGCCATGCCCAAAGTCAAATGTTTTACAACCTGCAGGCTTTGGCTGATAACATTTGTACGATACACATGCAACACGGTTGTCAAAATCACCTAACCATTGTACAACATTTACGTGCATTCTGTTCGTACAGAATGCACGTGGTTTTTACAAAAACGATAGGCGGCATGACTCGTATCGTCAGAGTCATGCCGCCTAATCGGTTGCTAATAAATCGTTGCTAAAGTCTCCTCTATTTGTCGTTCAAGGCAGCGTGAGCGGCAGCCAGACGGGCAATGGGCACGCGGAACGGAGAGCACGAAACGTAATTCAAACCTGCATAGTGGCAGAATTCCACCGAACTCGGTTCACCTCCGTGTTCGCCGCAGATACCGCATTTGAGGTTCTCGCGGGTTCCACGACCTTTGAATACCGCTTCACGAATCAATTGACCGACACCATTCCGATCGAGAATCTGGAACGGGTCGTTCTTCAGAATGCCCTTTTCCAGGTAGATCGGCAGGAACTTCCCGATGTCATCGCGCGAGAATCCAAGCGTCATCTGCGTGAGGTCATTCGTGCCGAAACTGAAGAATTGTGCCACCTCGGCGATCTGGTTGGCCGTAACGGCAGCACGCGGAACTTCGATCATCGTTCCGACCATGTAGTCGATCTTGTCGTTCCGTTCGGCGAACACCTCTTCGGCTGTCCGATCGATGATGTTCTTCTGGTACCGGAGCTCTTTGTGGTTACCCACCAGCGGAACCATGATCTCTACGTGTACCGGAATACCCTCTTTGCGTACGTTCATGGCCGCTTCGATGATTGCACGTGCCTGCATTTCGGTGATCTCCGGATAGGTGTTGCCCAGACGGCAACCACGGTGACCCAGCATCGGGTTCACTTCGCTGAGCGATTCGACCTTTGCCGCGATCTTTTCGAACGGAACGTTCATCTCTTTGGCTAAATCTTTTTGCTCTTTCTCGAAGTGGGGAACGAACTCATGCAAAGGCGGATCGAGCAGACGCACGGTAACGGGATAGCCGTGCATTACCCGGAACAGACCTTCGAAATCGCCACGTTGGATGGGCAACAGTTTGGCAAGAGCTACGCGTCTGCCTGCCTCGTCGTCGGCCAGGATCATTTCACGCACGGCTTTGATGCGATCGCCTTCGAAGAACATGTGTTCCGTACGGCAAAGACCGATACCTTCGGCCCCAAATGCAAACGCCTGTTCTGCATCTTTCGGGGTGTCGGCATTGGCACGAACTTTCAATACGGCGAATTTTGCTGCGAGATCCATGAGACGCCCGAAATCGCCGCTCAGTTCGGCTGCGCGGGTTGCGACCTGTCCCAGATAGACTTCGCCGGTCGATCCGTTGAGCGAGATCCAGTCTCCCTCTTTGATTACCTGTCCGCCGACCTTGATGGTGCGGGCCTTGTAGTCGATCTCCAGTTCACCGGCGCCCGAGACGCAGCATTTGCCCATGCCACGAGCCACGACGGCAGCGTGGGAGGTCATACCGCCACGCTGGGTGAGGATACCGGCTGCGTCGAGCATGCCTTTCAGGTCTTCGGGCGAGGTCTCTATGCGGACGAGGATGGCACGTTCCCCTTTGGCTGCGATCTTCTCTGCGTCTTCGGCGAAGAAGACTACGGGACCTGTAGCTGCACCCGGAGAGGCGGGCAATCCTTTGGCGATCACTTTCGCATGTTTGATGGCTGTTTTGTCGAATACGGGATGGAGCAACTCATCGAGTTTGGCCGGCTCGCAACGGAGTACGGCGGTCTGCTCGTCGATCAGTCCCTCGGAGAGCATATCCATGGCGATCTTCACCATGGCGGCACCCGTACGCTTGCCGTTACGGGTTTGGAGCATCCAGAGTTTGCCATCCTGGATGGTGAATTCGATATCCTGCATATCCTTGAAATAGCTTTCGAGATGGTGCTGGATTTCGTTCAACTCTTTGTATACGGAGGGCATAAGCTCTTCGAGCGAGGGATATTTCGACGCACGCTCCTCTTCGCTGATGTTTTGAGCCTTGGCCCAGCGGCGCGACCCTTCGATCGTGATCTGCTGCGGCGTGCGGATACCTGCAACCACGTCTTCGCCTTGTGCATTGACCAGGTATTCGCCGTTGAAGATATTTTCACCGGTTGCTGCATCGCGCGAGAAGGCTACGCCGGTAGCGGAGTTGTCGCCCATGTTGCCGAATACCATCGCCTGAACGTTGACTGCGGTTCCCCATTCGGCCGGGATGTTGTTCAGCTTGCGGTACAGGATGGCACGTTCGTTCATCCACGAACCGAATACGGCGCTGATAGCTCCCCAAAGCTGATCCCACGGGTTGGTCGGGAAATCTTCGCCGGTCTGTTTCTTGACGGCAGCCTTGAATTTGACAACAAGTTCTTTCAGGTCATCTGTGGTCAGTTCGGTGTCGTTTTTGACGCCTTTCTTTTTCTTCATCTCGTCGATGATCTCCTCGAACGGATCGTGGTCCTCTTTGTTTACCGGTTTCATGCCCAAAACCACATCGCCGTACATCTGCACGAAGCGACGGTAAGAGTCCCATGCGAAGCGGGGGTTTCCGGTCCGTTTGGCCACGGCTTCTACCGCTTCGTCGTTGAGGCCGAGGTTCAGAATCGTATCCATCATGCCCGGCATCGAAGCGCGAGCTCCCGAACGTACCGAAACCAGAAGGGGAGAGACTTTGTCGCCGAAACGCATGCCTGTGAGCGATTCCACGCTCTTCATGGCTTTTTCAACCTCAGGGCGCAGCAGTTCGATGATCTTCTCTTTGCCGTGTTTGTAGTACTCCGTACATACGTCCGTGGTGATGGTAAATCCCGGGGGAACAGGGATGCCGATCAGGTTCATTTCCGCCAGATTGGCACCTTTGCCTCCGAGTAATTCTCTCATTTTTCCATTGCCTTCGGCCTCTTTATTTCCGAAGGAGTAGACTCTTTTTACGTTTGGCATAATTGTCTGTATATTAGTTTTAAACGATATTTTCGTGCTGAAGGGGCACAAAATTAATCTTTTTTTCCTCAATTACCAAATGGGATGTCGGTTGTCCTTTTTCTCAGTACGGCGAATACCGGAAAATGATCGCTGTATCCTCCGATATATTGGGTTCCTTGGAAGGTGCGTAGAGGCATTCGTTGTCCGATCGACTCCTGGGATGAGCGGTCTGTCCCCAGCATGTAGTCGCGGTAGAATACCCCTGCATTTTCCACCTGCCAACCGGTCGGTAGACCGGTCGAAAGGAGGATGTGGTCGAGCATCGACCACTTCCCGCGGTAGTAGTAGCTTCCGACCCCATTTCGAGCGGCATCGGCCAGGAGATTGCGGATAATGCCTTGCTTTTCCAACTCTCCCAAGGTTTTACGAAATACCCCGTAGGCTATTTCCGCATTCATATCGCCCATCACCACGACTTGCCCGGAGTCCTCTACGATCGTGGATATCAGTCGTCCGAGCGATTCGAATGCTCTCATTCTGTAAGCCTGTCCGTTGAACAGCGAAGGCAGATGGCAAATTATCAGGTCGACCGGCTGCCCGTTCAGTTCGCCCGTGACGCGAAGAAACTCCCTGCCGGCTTCGGCGTCGCAGAGTTCGGTTCGTTCCGGGAAAAACTTGTCGCCTTTGTAGAGCAGAGCAACGTCCATGCCGCGTCGGTCGGATGTCGTGCGGTGGATGTAATTGTAATCGGTTTGGAGTCGGACGACCAGATCGCGCAGAACGGTTTCGCTCTCCACTTCGGCCAGGCCGACAATATCGGCGTGCATCTCGTCGATTACCCGGGCCAGATGGGTTAATTTGCGCTCGTAACGGTCTTTTGACCAATGCAGTTTCCCGTTTGGCGTGTAATCGGAATCGTCGTAGAAAAGACTGGGAAGGGTGTCGTAGAGATTCTCTACGTTCCAGAAAGCCACACTGGTCCGTTGGGCGGCGCCTTGCATAGGGATCACCGCAAGCAGAAGGAAGAGCCATGTGCGGACCATCATTCCTCAAAGATAGAAGATTTTACGGAGAATCCAAATAGACTGCCGATTTTTTTTGCGAGGGATGTATTTGGTGTCGTAGGGCTGGTCGAATACAGGGAAGATGGGACGCAGCTGAGAGGCGACGTTTTATATGCTTCGTGTCGGATGCAAAAGATTAAAAAACGAATCCTGCGGAGGACCGAAACGGGCGAATGGATGGCGTATTGATTGAAAATGATTAAATTTGTTGAATCCTGCCGAAAAGTGATTGGGCGAAGAAGCGGGTCGGGAGCTGTGTTTCGTGTTCGAGGCAGAGCGGTCCGATGAGTGTCGGAGCATGGTTCCCGTTTCATTGCCGACAAACAGTCGATGTGCAGGAAAGTAATACAGAAAAAGTGTTTTGGGGATGAAAAGAGAGTTTCTATGTTTGTTTGGTATGATAGCGGTGCTGTTTGGCTGTACGGGGGAAAACAGGGAGCGGGAGATGGATCGTTTTATCGACGGTCTGATGGGACGCATGACGATCGAGGAGAAGATAGGGCAACTCAATTTGCTCGCGGCTCCCGGCGACATTGTTACGGGCGAGGTGCAGAACCACAATGTCTTGCAGGCGATTGTCCAGGGCCGAGTGAGCGGGGTGTTCAATCTGAAGGGGTGTGACAATATCCGCAAGATTCAGCGCATAGCGGTCGAACAGAGCCGTTTGGGTATTCCGTTGGTTTTCGGTATGGACGTCATTCACGGTTATGAAACGACTTTCCCGATTCCGCTGGCCTTGACCGCCACATGGGATACGGCGGCGGTGCGTCAGGCAGCCCGGATCGCAGCCCGTGAAGCTACGGCTGACGGAATTTGTTGGACCTTCTCGCCGATGGCGGACCTTTCGCGCGATCCGCGTTGGGGACGAGTGGCGGAGGGTATCGGAGAGGATCCCTGGCTGGGCGCAGAGATGGTGCGGGCCATGGTGTATGGCTACCAGGGTGAAGATCCCTCCTCTTTTGCGACAGACGAAATGATGGCATGCGTCAAACATTTCGCCCTGTACGGCGCCTCGGAGGCCGGACGCGACTACAATACGGTCGACATGAGCCGGGTCCGCATGTTCAATGAGTATTTTCTGCCCTATCAGGCGGCTGTCGAGGCCGGTGCGGGCAGTGTGATGGCGTCGTTCAACGAGGTCGATGGCGTTCCCGCTACGGCCAACCGTTGGCTGCTGACCGATGTTTTGCGCGATCGGTGGGGTTTCGACGGTTTTGTGGTTTCGGATTACACCGGTGTGCTCGAAATGGTGGCGCACGGAATCGGCGATCTGTCGGAGGTCTCGGCGCGAGCTCTCCAGGCCGGAAACGATATGGATATGACCAGTCGGGCCTATGTCGATACGTTTGTCGAGTCGCTCGAAAAGGGACGAATTTCCGAAGAGGAGATTGATCGGGCTTGTCGCCGGGTACTCGAAGCCAAGTATCGGTTGGGGTTGTTTGAAGACCCCTATCGATATTGCGATCCGGAACGGGAAAAGACGGAGATATTCACACCGCAGAACCGAGCCGCAGCGCGAAAGATTGCCGCAGAGAGTTTCGTGCTGTTGAAAAACGAGAATGACTTGTTGCCGTTGCGTCGCGGCGGGACGATTGCGGTTGTCGGTCCGCTGGCCGCTTCCCGGGAGAATATGCCCGGGACATGGAGTGTCGCAACCGACCTGAAAGCTCCCTCTACGTTGGTCGAAGGGTTGCGGACGGTGGCTGGCGCAGAGACCCGGATTGTCTATGCACGGGGCAGCAATATTTGTCACGACGAGGTGCTCGAACGAAATGCAACGGTGTCCGGTCGTGCCATTCCGCGTGACGGGCGTACCGATCGGGAGATGCTCGACGAGGCGGTGCGTGTGGCTCGCTCGGCCGATGTGGTAGTGGCTGCTTTGGGCGAGCCCTCGGAGATGAGCGGTGAGTCGAGCAGCCGGACGGATCTCGGGATTCCCGATGCGCAGCGGGAACTGCTCGAAGCGCTCGTGGCGACCGGAAAGCCGGTCGTATTGGTGCTTTTTGCCGGTCGGCCGATGACTTTGACTTGGGAGGACGCTCATGTGCCAGCTATTCTGAATGTCTGGTTCGGCGGTACGGAGGCGGCCGAAGCGATCGCCGATGTGTTGTTCGGCGACGTTGTTCCCAGCGGCAAATTGCCTTCCTCTTTCCCGCGCAATGTGGGGCAGATACCTGTTTTCTATAACCATAAAAATACGGGACGTCCGTTGGGTGATCGGACTGGCTTCGTCAAATACCGCAGCAACTACCTCGATGTTGCCAATACGCCACTCTATCCCTTCGGTTACGGATTGAGTTATACCTCTTTCGAATACGGCGATATGGCGCTGTCTTCCGACAGAATGGGCGAGAATGGTTCGATCGAGGTGACGGTGAAAGTCTCCAACACCGGAACGCGTGACGGGGTGGAGGTCGTGCAACTTTATATCCGCGATCGGGTAGGGAGCATCACACGGCCTGTGAAGGAGCTGAAAGGCTTTCAGCGCGTGTCGATTCCGGCAGGCGAAAGTGTCGACGTGTCGTTTACGATCACTCCGGAGATGTTGCGGTTCTATAACTCCGAGCTGGAATATGTGGTCGAGCCGGGTGAGTTCGACGTGATGGTCGGCACGAACAGCGATCGGGTACAGTCCGCCCGATTCGTTTTCGAGTGATTCGAAATATTGTTGTCGGGAAATCCGGACCGGAAAGGGGATATTCGCTCTTGTATTCGATCTCAGACCGTTTTTTATTTGGCGATACTTTGTTTTTGCATCGAAATCATCCGGACAAATCGCCTCCGGGTATCGTGTTTTGTCTGCGAGAAGACGGGAAACGGCTATTCGTTACGACTCACCTTGTGTGGATTTTTGTGCGCATTCGGTACGACTCTTGCCGTTCGAATGAACGGTATGAATTGTATGCGGAATGTATTGGCTTGTGTACGGTTTGATCGGGCTGTTGGCCGGCTGGTTCGGTAGTCTGATTGTGCGCGGAAGCGGATCGGGTCTTTTGACCGATTTGGTGATCGGGCTCATCGGCGGGGTATTGGGTGGTTGGTTATTCGGTGTGATAGGGCTCGATGTTACCAATCGACTGGGCAGTTTGATTACTTCGACGGTCGGAGCCGTTGTTTTGTTGTTTGTCGTGGGGTTGTTGAACCCTTGTCGAAAGCGTCGTTGAGTCGAGGAGCCTGGTTTTTATGAAAAAATCGGCTCGAAAGAGACTCAAATACGAAAATTTTGCGGGTAAACGTTTATTTAATCGATAAACATGCTTATATTTACCTACAACAATTACTAACCATTAAATGCCATGAAAAAATATTTGTTTTTTATTTTGCTCTGCATCCCATTGTCGCTTTCGGCGCAGCTCGATTACAAGGCCCTTAAAAACGATCCTCGTTTTGCAATCGGCAAGGTGCCTGAAATGGATGGTAAAGTTGTTTTTACAATGGAGATCGATGTTCCCGAATATGATAAGGATCAGATTTACGAAGAAGTGCTCGCCTGGGTGAAGGAATATTTCCCTTTCTCAAAGACGGAGGGAGATATTATCTATCAGGATTCGATTGGATTTATCTATAACGGAGAAGAGATGTTCGTTTTTTCCGACAACATGTTCAATCTCGATCGGGCCCTGATGAATTATTGCTTTACGGCGCTTTGCAAGGATGGGCGATGCGAGGTGATGATTTCCGATATTATTTACGGCTACGGCTCTTTCCCGTGGGATCAGGATGCTTCGATGCGGGTGGCTTCGAGTTCGGCCTATTCGCTTCCTTCCAATTTCGAAAGGCTGACGGCCGAAGAGACGATAACCGATGGTTATGCCTTTACACGCAGGGGGCGTATGATTAAAGAATTCGGTAAATTCCGTATCTCGACCATTCTCTTCGTGGAGCAGGCTTTTGAGGAGCTTAGGACGTATCTGGATGTATCCGTCGCGAGAGCTATGCGTTCGTCGAATTGATGTCGGTAGGCTCTTTGCGAAAAGTCTTGTAGGAGAGAATGTGGATTGTTACGCCGATGGCGATGGCGGCCAGTAGGAGCTTGAGCCAGAGCGGCTCTACGACTCCGAAGATGCAGTAGAGTATTGTGCCCCATAGCAGAAGGAGCGAAACGATTTTTGCCCGTAAGGGAATCGCACGGTTCTCCTGGAAATTGCGGATGTAGGGGCCGAGTTGCTTTTGTGTGATCAGCCAACGGTAGAGACGAGGCGAAGCTCGTAGCCAAAGGGCTGCCGTGAGAAGCAAAAACGGAGTGGTCGGCAGCAGCGGCAGAACGATGCCGAGCACTCCGAGTCCGAGCGATAGGGCGCCGAGAAAAATGTACAGGGATCTCATCGCACTGCAAAGATGGATGAAATCCTCCGAATAAAAAAATGGTGGTTCAGTCGAAAAAAACGAGGTGAACAAGATTTAAGGTGCGGCTTTTGTGGAGTGGCAGGAAAAAGTCTCGGTTTTTCACTGCCAATTTACAGGAATAGTTTTTCTTATGAGAAGTTTTGCATCCGATAACAATTCGGGTATCCATCCGTCGGTGATGGAGGCGCTGGCCAAGGCAAACAACGATCATGCACTCGGATACGGCGATGATGGCTGGACCCGGGAGGCTGAGAGAGCCGTTCGCAAGGAGTTTACACCCGACTCTCTTCCCCTTTTCGTCTTCAACGGAACCGGAGCCAATACGGTGGCTTTGCAGCTGGTTGCCCGTCCTTATCAGTCGATTCTTTGTGCCGAAACGGCCCATATTTATGTCGATGAGTGCGGAGCTCCCGTTAAGGCGACAGGATGTCAGATCCGGCCGATCGAAACTCCGGACGGGAAACTCACGCCGGAGCGGATCGAACCCTTTCTGACCGGATTCGGGGATCAGCACCACTCGCAACCGGGTGTGATCTATCTTTCGGAGTGTACGGAACTCGGTACGATCTATTCGCCACAGGAGTTGCGTGCCGTGACGGCACTGGCGCATGAACACGGTTTGAGAGTCTATATGGACGGAGCGCGTATCGCCAATGCCGCGGCTGCGCTGGATGTGTCGCTGCGCGAACTGACAGCCGACTGCGGAATCGATCTTCTGACGTTCGGTGGTACGAAAAACGGTTTGTTGAATGCCGAATGCATCGTTGTGCTCGACCCTTCGTTAGCCCGGGAAGCTCTCTATATTCGTAAACAGTCGGCGCAACTCGCCTCGAAGATGCGGTTTTTGTCGTGTCAATATACGGCCTATCTGAAGGAGGGGTTGTGGTTGTCCAATGCCCGGCAGGCGAATGCCATGGCCCGACTCCTGTATACGCAGCTTTCGAACTTTCCGGAGATTCGCTTCTCGCACCCCGTGGAGAGCAATCAGCTCTTCCTTACGATGCCCCGCAAAGCGGCGGATCGGCTTTTGGAGTCCTATTTCCTCTATTTCTGGAACGAATCGGCCGGTGAGTTGCGCATCGTCACCTCGTTCGATACGACGGAAGAGGATGTCGCCACCTTCACGGAGATCGTCAAGGAGGCGCTCGAAGCGGCCCGTTGATTCCGGTCGGTTTTCGGGTCGTTGGTGTCGTCTTGTCCGATGGAAGACGGTCTGCCTCCAGCAAACCGATCGCAGTCGGGGTGTGCGGAGGAAATCTCCGTTTGGGTGCGATAAACCGTTGCTGCCCTTGATTCTCCCCGCGGTTCGTCGTATCTTTGTGGCGAAAAACAGAGAGACATGATCGATTTTTCTCAAATTCCCACCCCCTGTTTCGTACTCGACGAGGCTGCTCTCGAAAACAACCTCGCCTTGATCGATCGGGTACGTCGTGAAAGCGGCGTTCGTATCATTGCGGCGCTTAAGGCGTGTGCCATGTGGAGCATCTTCCCGCAACTGGCAGCCCATTCCGATGGCGCTACCGCAAGCTCCCCGGCCGAAGCCCGACTCGTTTTCGAGGAGTACGGAGTGCCGGCCCATACCTATGCACCCGTCTATACCGACCGCAATTTCGAGGAGATCATTCGCTATAGCAGCCACATCACATTCAATTCGTTGGCTCAGTTCGAACGGTTCGGTCCACAGGCTTTGCTGCACGGTATCTCGTGCGGACTAAGGATCAATCCGGGCTATTCACCCGTTGAGACCGATCTGTACAATCCGTGTTGTGCGGGTTCGCGTCTCGGGATCCCGGCGGACGGACTGCGTGAACTGCCCCCCGGGGTGGAGGGACTGCACTTCCACGTGCTTTGCGAATCGGGACCCGAACACCTCGAAAAGGCGTTGCAAGCGGTTGAGGAGCGTTTCGGTAACCTGCTCGGAGAGATTCGTTGGCTCAATTGCGGCGGCGGGCATCTGATGACGCGGGCCGGGTACGATTGCGATCGGTTGATTGCCATTCTGAAGGCGTTTCAGTCCAGACATCCCGGATTGCAACTGATTCTCGAACCGGGCAGCGCATTTACCTGGCGTACGGGCTATCTGGTTTCGCGTCTGGAAGATATCGTGGAGAACGGAGGCATACGGACCGGCATGCTCGATGTGTCGTTCGCCTGCCACATGCCCGATTGTCTCGAGATGCCCTACAAACCGGAGATTCTCGGAGCGCATGATCCGAAACCGGGCGAGAGACGATGGCGTATGGGTGGCAATAGCTGTCTGGCGGGAGATTATTGTGGGGAGTGGGCTTTCGATCGGGAGCCGCAAGTGGGTGATCGCATCGTGTTTGCCGACATGATCCATTATACGATGGTGAAAACCACGATGTTCAATGGCGTGCAGCATCCCGCTATCGCCATTTGGGACCGTGCGGACCGGCTGCGGATCGTACGGGAGTTCGGCTATGAGGACTACCGGAACAGAATGTCCTGAAAGGCTTTTCCGACTGCAATATAAGTATAAATACCCATTGCGGGATGGTCTAAAATGGTCTAATTTTGCACCATTGAAATATTGTCCCAACAAATGAAAGATTTTAAAGCCACGGAGTACACGCTCATTTGCGTGGCCACAGGCAGGGAGTTCGAAGATTCCGGATGGGTACTCGACGACGGTAATTGTTCCAAACCTTCGCTGGTGAGAACCAAGTATGCCAAACGCAAGCTGGAACTCGGAGACGACAGCCTCGGCCTCTATAAATTTGCCGACTGGATGCCTGTCAAGCGAATTCTTTCCGGATCGTCCGCTCCGGTCACCTACAAAAGCAAAGGGTTGGCCGATCGTTTGGGACTGAAAAATCTCTACATTACCTTCAACGGCTACAATCCTGCGATCGGAGCCTCGATGACCACCTGCTCTTTCAAGGAGACAGAGGCCTATTCGGTTTGTGCCCGTATCCCGGAGGGGGAAAGCAGGGTATTGGTGGTCGCTTCGGCCGGTAATACGGGGCGGGCTTTTGCAAAGGTCTGCTCGGACAACAACATTCCTCTGTTGCTTTGCATTCCCTTCGATAACCTCTCGGCCATGTGGTTCGAGAAACCGCTCAACGATTGTGTGAAACTGATCGCTACGGAGAAGGGAAGCGACTATTACGATGCGATCCATTTGAGCAATCTGGCCCTCAAGTCCAAACGGTTTTTCCCGGAAGGAGGAGCCAAGAACATCGCTCGGCGCGACGGTATGGCCACAACCATGCTGTCGGCTACGACCACCATCGGAGAGATCCCCGACTACTATTTCCAGGCTGTGGGAAGCGGTACGGGAGCCATAGCGGCGTGGGAGGCCAACATGCGTCTGGTGGAAGATGGACGTTACGGGACGAAGAAAAGTCGTCTGATGGTGTCGCAGAATGCGCCGTTCGTGCCGATGTTCGATGCCTGGAGAGTCGACTCCCGACAGATGTTGCCTTACGACGATAACCGTGCGCGGCGCGATGTGGAGATTATCGACGCCAAGGTTCTCTCGAACCGGCGACCTCCTTACGGCCTTTGCGGCGGATTGTACGATGCCTTGAAGGATACGGAAGGCGAGATGTTGGCTGTCACCAACAGCGCCGCGCGGAAAGCCTCGGAACTTTTCGAAGCCCTCGAAGGGGTGGATATACATCCTGCGGCTGCCGTGGCTGTTGCTTCGCTGATCAAGGCGGTGGAGTCGGGTCGTGTGGAGCGGGACAAAATCATCATGCTGAACATCACGGGAGGCGGGGAGAAGTGTTACAAGGCAGGAAAAGAGATGTGGCATCTGAAACCCTCTTTTGTCTTTCCCATACAGGCTACCGAAGAGGAAGTTATCGAAAAAGTCGAGTCGCTTTTTTGACGTGATGCGCCCGGTTTCCCGGGGGTAGTTTTTGGGAAAGAGCAGCCGGCGAGGAAGCTGGACATCGTTTTAAATATACTGCGGATATCGGAAGATATCCGCTTTTTTTGTGCCCGGTTCCGTAGAGGTGCCCGGTTTCGTAGAGGGTAAAAAATACCGGCAGCCGATGCCGACTGCCGGTAAAATTCGAACACAGAGACTTTCCCTCTATTTGTAAACGATCGTTACGCTGGAATCGATAGCTTTCTCTCTGTAGTAATGGCCCTGGATGAGCGTAACGGTCTTGAGCGTCGACATTGGACTGCAGTAGACCGTTGTCATCTTCGTATTTTTCGACAGATCGAGCGACGTCATTTTGTTGTACTGGCAGTAGATCTGTTCCAACAATGTATTGGCCGAGACGCTGAGCGACGAAATCTGATTACTCGAGCAGGAGAGGGATTTCAACTTCGTGTTGGCCGATACGTTGAGAGAGGTGATTTTATTGTTGCCGCACTCCAAATCTTCCAACGCAGTATTTTTGGAGAGGCTCAGACTCGTCAGTTTGTTCGATCCGCAGTTGAGTTGGACGAGCGCCGTGTTGGCTGACACATTGAGCGACGTCAGTTGATTGTCGTTGCATATCAGATGGGTCAGTTTCGTGGAAGGCCCGACGGTCAGACTTGTCAACGCATTGCCGTAACAGTTCAATTCGGAGAGTTTGCTGGCCGAGGAGAGGCTGAGCGAAGTTATCTGCGTGTAGATACAATTTACCTTTTCCAGTGCGGAACAGCCCGATAGGGAGAGTTTCGAGAGACTCATCTTGGAGAATTTACCTCCTTGTACGCTTAATTTTTTCAGCGCGGTGCATCCGGAAAGACTCAGACTTGTCAGGGCCGGTGATTCGTAACAACCGAAAACGGTCAGCGCGGAACAACCCGAGACATCGATGGATGTGAGACTGTAGCTGCCGCCGATGTTGCAGGTCTTCAGGGCGGTGCATCCGGAAGCATTGACCGAGACCAACTGTTCGCTGCAGATGGGGTCCGAAACGCGTGATGATCCTGCAGTCAGGGCTGTCAGGGCCGTACATCCGGAGAGGTCCAATGTCTCGATGAGAGAACCGGTCATGTCGATCTCCGTCAGAGCAACACAGCCTGTAAGGTTGACACTTCCGATCGTTGTGTTGTTCCCCGTACATTTCACGGTTTGCAGGGCGGTCATCCCCGAGAGATCAAGCGATGTCAGTCGACAACTGTTGCATTCGAAATAGGTCAGTTTCGGACAATTTTTTATGTCGATCTCGGAGGTCATGGTCCAGGATTCTCCGTGGATAATGAGCCGTTCGAGCAACGGATGGGCGATCACCATGCGTTCCAACCCGTCTGCATTCGTCTCCAGTGTGGTCAAATTGGGAAGGTATTGCAAATCTTCGAACGAATAGGGCGCACCATTCATCCGGAGTACCGTTACGGCATTGGCTTCCGCTACACTGATCTTATAATCTCCGTTGCGATCGATCAGTTCGCCAGTGTCCGTTCCATCGATCGTCCCGTTGATCAGTGCGATTTTGAATGAAAAATCAACGAAATCGATAATAGGCGTGTTGTCACCTCCGGGTTCTTCACCATCACCTCCGGGTTCTTCACCATCGCCTCCGGGTTCTTCGCCGTCGCCTCCGGGTTCTTCGCCGTCGCCTCCGGGTTCTTCGCCGTCGCCTCCGGGCTCTTCGCCGTCACCTCCGGGTTGCTCTGTATTGGGAGGATTACTGCCATCGGGAACAGGATCGTCTTTGCCTTCGCACGCACTGAGAATGAATAAAAGGCTGGCAAACAGTAGCAGTTTTCTCATGATTGGGTCTAAATTTTAAAGTTTGATGTTGTGTGTATTTTATTTATTGTCTGAAAAATATCGGTAGAAATAGGGCAGGGTCTCTATGCCACGGAAGAAATTGTCCAATCCGTAGCTTTCGTTGGGCGAGTGTATCGCATCGCAGTCGAGTCCGAATCCCATCAGGATCGATTTCACCCCGAGAATGCGTTCGAAAGCGCTGATGATCGGGATGCTTCCGCCGGAATAGTAGGGCAGCGGTTTTTTGCCGAATGTGGTCTCCATGGCGCGGACTGCGGCCTGGTAAGCCGGCAGGTCGCTGGGAGTGACATAGGGCGCACCACCATGCAGCGTCTCGACTTTCACTTTGACGCTTTTCGGGGCGATTTTTTCAATGTGGGCTTTGAAAAGCTCGCCGATGCGTACCCAATCCTGTCCCGGAACGAGTCGCATGGAGATCTTGGCCGACGCTTTGCCCGGAATGATCGTCTTGGTGCCTTCGCCGGTGTAGCCTCCCCAGATGCCGTTCACGTCGAGCGATGGACGCACACCGGTCCGTTCGATTGTCGTATAGCCCTCTTCTCCCTCTATTTCGTCGATGTCGAGCGCCTGTTTGTAGCGCTCCAGATCGAAAGGCGCTTTGTTGAAATCGGTACGCTCCTCGGCCGACAGTTCACGGACGCCGTCGTAGAATCCGGGAATCGTGATACGACCTTTTTCGTCGGTCAAACCGGCGATTAACTTGGCCAGAACGTTGGCCGGATTGGCTACGGCACCACCATAGAGGCCCGAATGGAGATCTTTGTTCGGTCCGGTTACCTCTACCTGCATGTAGGTCAGTCCGCGCAGGCCGCAGGTGATCGACGGGGTATCCCAGCCGATCAGACTGGTGTCGGACACCAGAATGATGTCCGAGGAGAGCATCTGTCGGTTTTCTTCGCACCATTTATACAGACTTGCGGAACCGATCTCCTCCTCGCCTTCGAGCATGAACTTGACGTTACAGGGAAGCGTCCCCGTGCGAACCATCGCCTCGAACGCCTTTACGTGCATGAAAGACTGTCCTTTGTCGTCGTCGGCACCGCGGCACCAGATGCGGTTATCCTTGATGACGGGTTCGAAAGGATCGCTCTTCCATTCGTCGACCGGATCGACCGGCATCACGTCGTAGTGCCCGTAAACCAGTACGGTCGGTTTGGAACGGTCGATGATCTTCTCTCCGTATACGACCGGATTGCCTGCGGTGGGCATCACCTCTGCCCGGTCGGCTCCGGCTGCGAGCAGCGATTGCCGCAGCCATTCGGCACAACGGATCATGTCGGGTTTATGGTCGCTCTGTGCACTGATGGAGGGTATGCGGAGCAGTTCGAAAAGTTCTTCCAGGAAACGTTCCTGGTTCTGTGCGATGTATTCCTTTACCTGTTTCATATCGTTGAATCGTTATAATTTGCAAATGGTGGCGATCTCCTGCATGATTCGCGACGCCAGGGCGTCGGCCGAGTCTTTGTCACGGCTCTCGGCATAGATGCGGATGATGGGTTCGGTGTTCGATTTGCGGAGGTGGACCCACTCCTGCGGGAAATCGATCTTGACGCCGTCGATGTCGGTAACCCGTTCCGTGGCGTAGCGTCGTTTCATTTCGGCCAGTACACCATCCACATCGATATCCGGTGTCAGGTCGATCCGGTTCTTCGAGATATAGTATGAAGGATAGCTCTTTCTCAGTTCGCTAATCTTAACGCCTTTTTGGGCCAGAAGCGTCAGGAAAAGCGCGACACCGACCAACGCGTCGCGACCGTAGTGCAAGGCCGGATAGATCACTCCGCCGTTCCCTTCTCCACCGATTACGGCCCCGGTCTCTTTCATCTTCTTAACGACGTTCACTTCTCCTACGGCCGCCGCTGCGTACGATCCGCCGTAACGGGCCGTGATGTCGCTCAGGGCACGTGTGGAGCTGAGGTTCGAGACCGTATTGCCGCCGTTGCTGCGGGAGAGCACGTAATCCGCCACGGCTACCAGGGTATACTCCTCTCCGAACATGGTGCCGTCCTCGCAGATGAAAGCCAGCCGGTCTACATCGGGATCGACCACGATGCCCATGTCGGCCCCGCTCTCTGCGACGACCCGGGAAATTTCGGTGAGATTTTCGGGCAGTGGCTCCGGATTGTGCGCGAAGTTTCCGTCGGGAGTGCAGTTGACCGGGATCACCTCGACTCCCAGCTCCCGCAAGAGCGCGGGAATCACCACGCCTCCGACCGAATTGACTGCGTCGACTGCTACCCGGAATTTTCTCTGACGAATGGCGGCTTTGTCGACCAGCGGGAGCTCCAGAACAGCGTGGATGTGCTTCGCATCGAACGAGGTGCGTTCTATCACACGGCCCAGATCATCGACCGGTACGAACTCGAAATCCTCCTCTTGGGCCAGCCGAAGGACCTCTTTCCCTTCGGCATCGTTGAGAAATTCGCCCCGGTTGCCGAGCAGTTTGAGTGCGTTCCACTGCCGGGGATTGTGGCTTGCCGTGAGGATGATGCCTCCGTCCGCCTGGTAATGCACCACGGCCATTTCTACTCCGGGTGTCGTGCAGAGTCCGACGTTGACCACGTCGGCGCCGCAACCCAACAGGGTTCCTTCGACCAGGTCTCCGACCATCTCGCCGGAGAGACGCGCATCGCGCCCTACAACGATTTTGACACGGCGGCCTGCGCAACGATTGCGGATGAAACGGACGTATGCGGCACTGAACTTGACGATATCGATCGGGGTGAGGTTGTCGCCTCGTTCCCCTCCGATCGTTCCCCGGATACCGGAGATGGATTTGATGAGAGTCATTGTTTTCGTTCGGTTGGTGTAAAGATTTGTAAATTGTCCGCAAAATAGTTACTTTTATCCCAATAACAAAATTAAAAACTCAACGCTATGAGAACCATTCCTTCGTCGGAGTTGATTATCAATGGAGACGGCTCCGTTTTTCATTTGCATCTGAAACCTGAAAATTTGGCCGACACCGTCATTTTGGTTGGCGATCCGGGCCGTGTGGCGATCGTGGCGTCCCATTTCGACTCTGTCGAATGCGACATTGCGAGTCGTGAGTTCCATACCGTAACCGGCCGTTATCGCGGTAAACGGATGACGGTCGTATCGACCGGAATCGGTACCGACAACATCGATATCGTCGTGACGGAACTCGATGCGTTGGCCAATGTCGATTTCCGTACCCGTCAGGCGAAATCCGACCTGAGAACGCTCACGTTGTTGCGGCTCGGAACCTCCGGAGCCCTTCAGGAGGACCTTTCGCTCGGAACCTTCCTCTTTTCGCGAACCTCCGTGGGTTTCGACGGATTGCTCAATTATTACGAAGGGAGAGACCGGATCTGCGACCTGGCCATCGAACATGCCTTCATGCAGCATACGGGTTGGAGCGATCTGTTGCCCAAACCCTATTTCATCGATGCCGATGCGGGACTTTTCGAACTCTTCCGCGACTCGACTACGGAAGGTATCACTATCTCCGCTCCCGGATTCTACGGGCCGCAAGGCCGCTGGGTGCGGCTTCGTCCCGCCGATCCGGAGTTGAATGCCAAGATCGAGAGTTTTTCGTACCACGGGCGTCGTATCACCAATTTCGAGATGGAGAGCTCCGCGTTGGCCGGCCTTGCCCGACTGATGGGACACAAGGCCGCGACAATCTGTACGATCATCGCCCAGCGGGTGGCCCACGAGGCACAAACGGATTACAAGCCTTTTGTTGAAAAAATGATCACAATGTCGCTCGACAAACTGGCTGAAATAACGAAATAAATCCGTACATTTGAACGCATAAAAAAATAGAAACGTCAAAAATTTAAATAAGCCGAATTATGAAATTTACCGTATCCAGCTCCGCGCTGCTGTCCGTTCTCTCCACTACGGGCAAGGTAATCAGCAACAAGAATACGCTGCCTATCCTCGACTATTTTCTCTTCGATCTGCGCGACGGCGCATTGCGCGTGACGGCTTCCGACCTGGAGACCACTTTCGTTGCGACGATACCGGTCGATAGCGTCGAGCAGGAGGGCGTCATTGCGGCTCCCGCCAAGCTGATGCTCGACTCTCTCAAGGAGTTTTCCGAACAACCCCTGACCATCGAGGCGAATGATAATACCTGGGAGATCACCATCAAGTGGAAAACCGGATCGCTTGCCATTCCCGGAACTTCCGGTCTGAGTTATCCGGCGATCCCCGCCCTGGGTGAGGATAAAAATGAACTTGTGCTCGATGTGGACACGCTCGTGAACGGAATCAACAAAACCATCTTCGCAACGGCCGACGACGAACTCCGTCCCGTGATGAACGGCGTCTTTTTGAGCATCGCTCCGGAGTCGTTGACCTTCGTGGCGACCGATGCCCACAAGTTGGTGAAACATACCGCCGAGTATGCCTCCGGGACCACGGCCTCTTTCATCTTGCCGAAAAAGCCCGCCAACCTGCTTAAGTCGGCGCTCCTGAAGGAGGAGGGGACGATTACCGCCCGCTTCGACAGCAAAAACGCCATGTTCGAAATCCAGAACTATACGCTCGTTTGTCGCCTTATCGAGGGCAACTATCCGAATTACAACGCCGTGATTCCGACAAACAACCCCAATAAGGTGATTATCGACCGCATCGAGTTGCTGAACGGCATCAAGCGGGTGGCGGTTTGTTCGAACCAGGCGACCAACCTGATCAAACTCGATATCGTGGCCAACAAGATCAACCTGGCTGCACAGGACCTCGACTTTTCGGTTTCGGCTCACGAGTCGATCGCTTGTTCCTACGACGGAGCCCCGATTACCATCGGATTCAAGTCGACCTTCCTCGTGGAGATACTCTCGAACATCGAGACTCCGAGCGTGATGGTTGAGCTGGCCGATTCGACACGGGCCGGCGTGTTCAAACCGATCTATGACGACAAACAGCCGAGCGCCACGCTGATGCTCCTCATGCCGATGATGATCAACGCATAAAGGACGCATGGAACTGAATCTGAAGAATCCGATCGTTTTCCTCGATTTGGAGACTACGGGGATCGACCCTTCGAAAGATCGGATCGTGGAGATCTCCTTGATCAAAGTGACGCCCGATGGCCGGGAAGAGGTAAAGACCCGGAGGATCAATCCCGAAATGCACATCCCGGAAGAGGCTACCGCGATCCATGGTATCACGGATGAAGATGTCAAGGATGAGCCCCGTTTTCGCGAGATTGCCCGGTCGCTCGCCCGTTATCTGGAGGGATGCGATTTCGGGGGGTTCAATTCGAACAAGTTCGATATTCCCGTACTGGTGGAGGAGTTCCTTCGGGCAGGAGTGGATGTCGACTTCAAGAAGCGGCGGTTCGTCGACGTGCAGAACATTTTCCACAAACTCGAACAACGGACTCTTGTGGCGGCCTATAAGTTCTATTGTGGAAAGGATCTGACCGACGCCCATTCGGCGGAGGCCGATACCAAAGCCACGTATGAGGTGCTCAAAGCGCAGCTCGATCGTTATCCGGAGGAGTTGCAGAACGATGTGGAGTTTTTGTCGGATTTCTCGGCCCGGAGTCAGTCGGTCGATTATGCCGGTCGGATCGTTTACAACGAAAAAGGAGAGGAGTGCTTCGCCTTCGGGAAACACAAAGGACGGCCGGTGGCCGAAGTGTTCCGCGAAGAACCCAGTTATTACACGTGGATGATGAATGGCGATTTCCCGCGCTATACGCAAAAGGTGATTACGGAGATCCGGTTGCGTGAGCTGCAGGGCGTGAAGAAATAAAGGCTGCGACCCTATGAAGAAAACACTGTTCGTTTTGTGCCTCCTGCTTTTTGTCGGATCGGTCGTACAGCTATCCGCGCAGACTGTTCCGCAGAGCGTGCGTTCCCAAAGTATCGTTCACATCGGCGGAGAGAACTACTATGTCCATACGGTTCGGGCGGGAGATACATTCTATTCGTTGGCCAAATTGTATGAGGTCTCCCAGGAGGAGATCGTGCGGAACAATCCGCAGACTGTCGATGGCCTGAAAAGCGGACAGGTGTTGAAGATTCCGGTGCGAGAGGCTGAACCCATTTCCGAGCGGAAACAGAATCGTCTGTTCGAGCGCCATGTGGTGCAGCCCGGGGAGACGGCCTATGCCATTACCCGGCAGTTCGGATTGCCTCTGGCGACTTTGATCGAGGATAATCCCGGTCTCGACCCCACTCGTTTGGCGTCGGGACAGGTGTTGCTCATTCGCAAGAAGAGCGTGGGCGAAAGCGAACCGCATGAGGTTGAAAAGGCCTGGGAGAGCTATTCGGAGACACTCAACAGCGTCTCCGACGATTCGATTTATCATCTTGTCGTGCCGGGAGAGACGCTTTTCTCGTTGAGTCGGCGCTTCCATGTGTCGGAAGAGGAGATCGTCCGGATCAACAAGCTGCAGGAGGGCCTCAAATCGAATACGATCATCCGGTTGCCCGCTGTCCCGGCGGCAGATTCTGTGGTGACGGATAGCTCCTGGATCTTCCATCCATCCGTTAGGACGGATAGTATGCCGCGTCATTTCGACCGGGAGTCGGTCCCCAATGTCGCTCTGATGTTGCCTCTGGAGAGCAACGGCGGGGCAAGTCGCAATTTTATCGAATTTTATCAGGGGGCGCTGATCGCTCTGGAGGATCTGAAAGCCGAAGGCCATTCGGTGCGGCTATCGCTCTATAATACGGGTCGTTCCGTGGAGAAGGTCCGCGATATCGTCTTTTCGGATGATTTCCGGCGTACGGATCTGGTCATTGGACCCGTTTACGAAGAGACCATGGCGCCGGTAGTACAGTTCGCGGAGGCTTGTCGTGTGCCGGTCGTTTCGCCGTTGGCCGAGATGGATGGGATCGAAAGCGACATGCTCTACCAGTTGGCTCCCATCTCGGAGAATAAATACGACAAACTGATCGAGGCGATCGCTGGCGATAAGAATATCGTTGTCTTTACCTCTGCCAGCGACGACCGTGAGTTTGCCGCCGAAGTGACCTCGTTGTTGCCGGCCGGCTCTTATCGCAACTTCCATACGGAGAGCGGAGGCGACATCGCATCGGTGATCGACTGGGAGCGGGAAAACGTCTTTGTCGTACTGGCCGGTTCGGAACTCGGCGTCGATCGGACGTTGGCTGCGATCAGTTCGGCTTACAACAACGCTTCGGCCCGTTCGTCCCGACAGACGGCGATTCGCGTAGTCGGAAGTTCCCGTTGGGCTCGCTATAACTCGCTCGATCGCAACCTCTATTTCAAGTTGGGAGTCTGCTACATAACCAATTATCACGCCGATCGGACCAGTCCTGCCGTGCTTGCTTTCGATCGCCGTTACATCGCGGCGTTCCATTCGATCCCTTCGCTTTATGCCTATCGGGGCTACGATGCCATGAAACTTTTTGTTACGGCGTTGTTCGGAACGGAGGCGCGTTTCGTCGATCGGGTCGCAGCGGCACAACCGAGGCTGCTCGAAGTGCCCTATCGCTTCTCGCAGGATTCGCCCTCTTCGACGCATGTCAACGAGGAGTGGGTTTTTGTCAGCTATTCCAATGATTATCGCATCGAGGTGCGGTAAAATTCTTCGCGCGTATACCTCTTACTATTTCCATACGTCCCACGGGTTGCATGGGGCCGGTCGGAGGCGATGAAGAGCGTTACAGGGAATAGTTTCCCTGAAGTTTTACGGATAAAAAAAAGGATTTTTCCAGCCCTGGAAAAATCCTTTTTTGTCCGAAATGGGGGGGATCAGAGTCCGAATGCCTTGCGGATCTCCTCTACGGCGTCGAGTTTCTCCCAACCGAAGAATTCCACCTCTTTTTCGACCGGTTTCCCTTCGATCCAAAGGGTCTCTTTGCGTACGAAAGGCCTGTTGCCGAAGTGGCCGTAGGAGGCCGTCGCCTCGAAAATCGGATGTTTCAATCCGAAACGCTTTACGATGGCTGCCGGCCGCAGATCGAACAGCGTGGCGATTTTATCCGCAATCTCGCCGTTCGACAGAGCCACTTTCGACGTACCGTAGGTCTCTACGTAGATGCTGAGCGGTTGTGCGATGCCGATGGCGTAGGAGAGCTGTACGAGCATCTCGTCGGCTACGCCTGCCGCTACCATGTTTTTGGCGATGTGACGGGCTGCATAGGCTGCCGAGCGGTCGACTTTCGACGAATCTTTTCCGGAGAATGCACCTCCGCCGTGCGCTCCACGGCCTCCGTAGCTGTCGACGATGATTTTGCGGCCTGTGAGTCCGGTGTCGCCGTGAGGTCCGCCGATTACGAATTTTCCGGTGGGGTTCACGTGCAGGATGTAGTTGTCGTCGATCAGGTCGGCGAGTTGGTCGTGTGCGCGCTCCAGACGGGCCTTGACACGGGGAATCAGGATGGTCCGGACATCCTCCCGAATCCGATCGCCCATCGCCTTTTCGGCCTCTTTTTCGCTTACGCCGCCTCCGGGACGGATGAACTCATCGTGCTGGGTCGAAACCACGATGGTATGGACGCGACGCGGTTTGCGGTCATCGCCGTATTCGATCGTCACCTGGCTTTTGGCGTCGGGACGCAGGTAGGTCATCTCTTTGCCTTCCCGCCGGATGACGGCCAGCTCTTTGAGGATGACGTGCGACAGAATCAGTGTGGCGGGCATGTACTCGCGGCTTTCGGAAGTTGCATATCCGAACATGATGCCCTGGTCGCCGGCGCCCTGTTCCTCTTCCGTCGCCCGGACTACACCCTGGTTGATGTCTGAGCTCTGTTCATGGATGGCGGAGATCACGCCGCAGGAGTTCCCGTCGAACATGTAGTCGCTTTTGGTGTAGCCGATCCGGTTGATCACCCGACGGGCTACATCTTGTACATCGACGTAGGCTTCGCTGCGCACCTCTCCCGCTACGACCACCAGACCGGTTGTGCAGAGCGTTTCACAGGCTACTTTTGAATTGGGGTCCCGACGCAGAAATTCATCGAGAATGGCGTCCGATATCTGATCGGACACTTTGTCGGGATGTCCTTCGGACACCGACTCGGATGTAAATAAAAATCCCATTTTTTAACGTTTTTAAGTGGAACGGATAAAATGGGAAAAACTGGCTGCTTGTAATAAAAAAGGTGCTTCTTTAGCAATTTTTTATTGTGGTTGCAATCGGCCAAATCTTTCCACATATCATTTCGAGCCGCAAATGTAATCACTTTCCCGTGAGATTGCAAATCGCGGGACTGAAAATTTCTTTTGCTGCGTTTGCAGGGGCGTCCGCTGCGGTCGATCGGACTTTTCTTGGGAAATGCTCCCCGTTTATCCGCCATTCGGGACAATAAGCTGCATGCGATTTGCGTTCTGAGTAAACGAAACAGAGAAAAACAACGAAGCCTATGGAGCGAAAAATCGACATTTTAAATTTTTGTACAACAAGCTTTTAAAATTTCGATAACGATGAAAAAGAGAATTGGATTTGTTCTTGCTTTCGTGGCAACAGCAGTAGTTGCAGGAGGCGTGGGAGCTTACAGTGTTTCGCACCTTCAGGAGCCGGTTCCTCAACCCGCAACGAAGGTGGTCGAGGTGGTATCGGATCAGGCCGGTACGCATTTCACTTCTTATAGTGCAGAGAAATATCCCGATTTGACCTATGCGGCGGAAAATGCGGTGAAGGCGGTCGTCAGTGTGGTCAAAACGGAGGAGATAGAGAGCCGTTACGGATCGAGCCGGGGATTCGAACAGTTTTTCGAATTTTTCGGCTTCCCGCAGGAAGGGAGCTATCAGGAGATGCCCCGGGAGAGAATGTCGGGCGGTTCGGGTGTGATCATCAGCGGCGACGGTTACATCGTAACCAACAACCACGTGATCGAGAATGCCTCGAAATTGCGTGTGAAACTCAATGACGGTCGGATGTTCGATGCCGAGATCGTCGGTTCCGATCCGACGACCGATGTGGCATTGATCAAGATCGACGCGAAGGATCTTCCGACATTGCCCTTCGGTAGTTCGGACGATCTGCGACTCGGCGAGTGGGTGCTGGCTATCGGTAGTCCCTACGAATTGCAGTCGACCGTCACGGCCGGCATCGTAAGTGCCAAGGCCCGTTCGCTCGGTGTGATCCCCAGTGAGTTCCGCATCGAGTCGTTCATACAGACCGACGCTGCGGTCAATCCCGGCAATTCGGGCGGCGCGCTCGTCAATACGAAAGGCGAACTGGTCGGAATCAATACCGTGATCAAGTCTCCGACCGGTAGTTACGCTGGCTATTCGTTCGCTGTGCCGGAGGCGATCGTGCGCAAGGTGATCATGGATCTCAAGGAGTACGGTATCGTGCAACGTGCCCTGTTGGGAATCGCTTTTGTTCCGCTTACGTCGGAGTATCTCGAAGAGACGGAAGAGGGACGTAAACTCGATGTGGAGCCCGGAGGTATCTATGTGGCCGAAGTTACGGCCGGTGGTGCTGCAGAGGCTGCAGGTATCGAGAGGGGAGATATCATTACTGAAATGGATGGCGTGAAGGTGGACGATGGTGCTACCGTCTCGGAGATCGTCGGCAAGCATCGTCCCAACGATCGGATGACCGTAACGGTAAAAAGAGGCAATAAAGTGAAACAAATCGAGGTGGTTTTGCGTAATAAGGCTGGTAAGACAGAACTGGTTTCGAAAGACGACTTCGATATCCGACGTGCGCTGGGCGGAGAGTTCCGCGACGTGACGGATCGTCAGGCCAAGGCGCTGAACCTGAGAAACGGCGGTGTGACGGTCGTTACGGTGACGAAAGGCGGTATCCTGAGTCAGGCCCGGGTGCGTGAAGGTTACGTGATTACCCGGATCAACGATACACCGATCAGATCGGTGCGCGATCTGGATAAAATCACCGAAAAGGTGACCTCCATCGAGGGCGTCTATCCCGACGGACGAAGCATGAGTTATGCCTTGATCGAGTAAGATTGCGAGAACGAGTAATATAATTTAAGGAAAGAAGAATAGATGAGACAGCTGAAAATCACCAAATCCATTACCAATCGGGAGAGTGCGTCGCTCGACAAATATCTTCAGGAGATCGGTAAGGAGGATTTGATCACGGTGGAAGAGGAAGTTGAGTTGGCCCAGCGCATCAAGAAAGGCGACCAGGAGGCTCTCGAAAAACTCACCAAAGCCAATTTGAGGTTCGTGGTTTCCGTTGCGAAACAGTACCAGAACCAGGGTCTGAGCCTGCCTGATTTGATTAATGAAGGAAATCTCGGACTGATCAAGGCGGCTGAAAAATTCGATGAAACCCGCGGATTTAAATTCATATCCTACGCGGTTTGGTGGATTCGGCAATCTATTCTGCAAGCCCTTGCCGAGCAGTCGCGTATCGTTCGGCTCCCGCTCAATCAGGTAGGGTCGCTCAACAAGATCAACAAGGCGTTTGCCCGTTTCGAACAGGAGAACGAACGTACCCCGTCGCCGGAGGAGTTGGCCAACGTGCTCGATTTGCCCCGCGAGAAGGTGACCGACACCATGCGGGTGGCAGGCCGTCACGTTTCGGTGGATGCCCCCTTTGCCGATGGCGAGGATAACAACCTGCTCGATGTGTTGGTCAATACCGATTCGCCCAATGCCGATCGGGGACTGATCAACGAGTCGCTCGGTACGGAAGTGGAGCGGGCTTTGGCAACCCTCACGGAGCGTGAAAAAGATATCGTGAAATATTTCTTCGGCATCGGTTGCTCGGAGATGACCCTCGAGGAGATTGGTGACAAGTTCGGTCTTACGCGCGAACGGGTGCGTCAGATCAAGGAGAAGGCCATTCGCCGGTTGCGCCACAGTTCGCGCAGCAAGTTGCTGAAATCCTATCTGGGGTAAGGTTTGACCCCTTTTTAGATGGAGCGACCTGATTAAGGAAAAAACGATCGGTCGGTTTCGCTGCCGATAAACGGTGCGATGGACCGAATGTCCGGACGGAGAGACAGAGCCGTCGGACAACCAGGGAGAGGATGCATTTTGGGTGCATCCTCTTTTTTATTCGGATGTTTTAATGGGCTTTGCGGGATCGGGCGAATTGCGCGGCGGCTTCGGCACTCCGTTCTCCGTCGAGTGCGGCGGAGATGATCCCGCCTGCATAACCGGCTCCTTCCCCTACGGGGAAAAGCCCTTTCACGACGGGGTGCATGTGCGTGACAGGGTCGCGTGGGATCCGTACGGGCGTCGATGTGCGCGACTCCACTCCTACGACGACAGCTTCGTTTGTCAGATAACCGTGCATTTTCCGTTCGAAGCTACGCAGTCCGGCCCGAAGCCTGTCGGAGATCAGGGCGGGCATCCATCGGTCGAGGCGTGAGGCGACGATCCCCGGGACGTAGGAGCAGGGAGGCAGCGAGGTCGAGTCGCGTCCCGCGACGAAGTCGGCCACGCGTTGAGCTGGAGCCATCTGCCGGTCGCCGCCCCATTGCCGGGCCAATTGCTCGAACTGTTGCTGGAAGCGCATTCCGGCCAATACGCCATACTCCGCACGGAGCGGGGCGAAATCCTCTGGCCGGATTTCGACGACCAACCCGGAATTGGCGTAGGGAGAGTTGCGCCCTGAAGGAGACATGCCGTTGACCACCGATTCATCCGAACGGGTCATGGCCGGCACGATGAAGCCGCCGGGGCACATGCAGAAGGAGTAGACTCCCCGGCCCTTCTCCTGACTGACCAGCGAATAGGAGGCTGCAGGGAGGTAGTCGCCGCGTTCGGGCTGGTGGTATTGAATGCGGTCGATGAGCGCCTGCGGATGTTCGATCCGCACCCCCATGGCAAACGGTTTCGGTTCGAGCGCCACACCGCGTCGAAAGAGCAGTTCGTAGAGATCGCGCGCGGAGTGTCCGGTGGACAACAGAACCGCAACCCCTTCGTAAGTGCGGTCGCCCGATCGCACGCCTGTGATCTGTTCGCCACGCAGTACGATGTCGGTCACTTGCGAGTCGAAGAGAAGCACACCTCCGCGAGATTCGATCGTCTGTCGGATGTTTTGTATGATGCGAGGCAGTTTGTCTGTGCCTATGTGGGGATGGGCTTCGTAAAGAATCGAGGGATCGGCTCCGTGAAACACCAGCGTTTGGAGGGCTTTGTTGTAGTCGCCTCGTTTTTTGGATCGGGTGAAGAGCTTCCCGTCCGAGAAGGTTCCTGCGCCACCCTCTCCGAAAGCGTAGTTCGAATTGGGATCGACCTCGCCGCCTCGATTGATCCGGGCGACATCCACTTTTCGTTCGGGAACCTTTTTGCCCCGTTCCAGTACGATCGGCCGCAATCCCAGTTCGATCAGTCGGAGCGCGGCGAAAAGGCCCGCGGGACCGGCACCGACGATCACGACTTCCGGTTTGCCGTCGACCTGCGGATAGTCGAAATGGACCGGAGCAGGTTGCTGCTCCTCATCGATGAACAGTTCGAGGGTCATCACCACTTTTGGAGAACCTCGGCGTGCATCGATCGACCGTTTTACGACTCGTGCAAAGGCTACTCGCGTATCTGTTACACCCAACTGATGTGCTGCCAGTGCGACATAGGTTTTCGGGTCGCTGGCCTGTTTGGGCGAAAGGAGGAGTGTGGCGGTCTTTGGCATACGGAACTTTTTCCTGCTGCAAAGATAGTGCAACGGTCGGGGAAAACAAACCGCTGATCGGAGGATCGCTCCGGCGGGAGCTGTGACGGAAGTGGGTTTAGATGTGGAAGAGGCCTCTTTTATGGAGTTGCTCTTTCAGTGCCATGCGGCCGGAGAGCAACGAGCAAAGGGCACAGATCGCAAAGATGCTTCCTGCCGTCTGCAACCAGTTGCCGATGCCGACCAGCGGAGAAACAAGACCTCCGAAGGCGAATCCCACGGCGCCGAGCAGGGCCGATGCCATGCCGGCATGGCATCGGCCGCTCTCCATGGAGAGAGTCGTGACGGAGGCGAAGACCATTCCCGTTGCAAACAGCAGAAGCAGGAGCAAGGACTCGTAGAGCCAGAAGCCGCAGCCGCTCCACATGGCCCCGCAGAGGACGAGAGCCAGAATAGTCATGGCTGTTGATCCCGTCGACATGGCTCGTTCCGGACGACGGAACCGCGCCGACAAAAAGGCTCCCACGCCGATTCCGACGGCATTGACGCCGAAACAGAGACTGAATCCCAGGGGAGAAAATCCGTAGTGTTCCTGAACGATGAAGGGGGAGGAGGCGATGTAGGCGAACAGGAGGCCTTGGGCGAATCCGAATTGCAGAACGTAGCAGATGTAGTTGCGGTTACGGAGGAGTGCCGTGAGAGCGGAGAAGGTGGCGTTCCATCCGGTTTTGGACGGTGTGGTGAGTGATTCCCGGAAACGGATGCAGCCGGCCAGGAGCACGAGCCCGATCAGCAAAAGCACGACGAAGATTCCCTGCCAACCTACCGAGTCGGTCAACATGCCGCCGACTACGGGAGCGACGACCGGAGCAACGCCGTTGATGGCCCCGATGAGCGCCATCATGCGGGCCAACTCCCGATCGGAATAGAGATCCGTCGCTATGGACCGGGCTATGACAATCCCGCCCGATCCGGCCACTCCCTGAACGAAGCGCAGGATGACAAACTCATGGATGCTGCGGGAGAAGATACAGAAAACGGTCGAGACGATGAACAGGATCATGGCGATGAGCAGCGGCGGGCGTCGTCCGTAGCGATCGCTCAACGGTCCGAAAAAGAGTTGTCCGATGGCCAGACCGATCATGCTGGAGGTCAGTCCGAGTTGTATCATCGACGAATTGGTGTGGAAATAGGCCGCCATACTGGGGAATGTCGGCAGGTACATGTCGGTGACGAACGGTCCGAAGGCCGTGAGCATGCCCAACAGAATGAGTAGAAATAGGGTTGAATTTTCTCGTTTCATCGTCTTCTTTTTTACCGTTGCAAAAGTAGAACAAGACGAAGGCAAAAGCGGGTCTTATTCCTCACAATTCATTTCATTTTCGGAACTGTCTCTGCTCCGATCGGGGAGAGAAAAGACCTGATCTGAGAAAAAATTTGTAACTTCGTGAAACCGTTTGACCCTGTAAACCGAACACCATGCAATCCGTTTGTTCTCTTGGATCGGCACCGTTTTTCTATTTCGAGGGTACTCCTCCCGATGCGCTGCGTGTTTTGCGTCGGATGGAATACGGCCTCGATCTGATTTGTGTCGCCGGCAGCGCAGAGATCGTCACCGGTCTCCAGACACAAACCCTGTCTCGCGATACGGAATTGATTCTTCTCCCGGGAACTCTTTTCCGATTCGTCGCTACGTCGGACGATTTCTGCATGCGCATGTTTTTATTCGGCGAGGAGTTGTTTCAGGAGGCCGCGCTGCCGATGGATCCGATGCAGATGCTCATTTTCCAGGAATTTCCGTTTTATCACCATCTTCCCGATTCCGCATTCCGCAAAGAGATCGATTGCTGGATGGATATGGCCCGCATCGTGGCGGCCGATACGGAAAAACCGTTCGGGATCCGCATCGTTCGCAACTTTTTGCAAAGCTATCTCATGTGGATTTCGCACCGGATGCCGGCGCAATATGCATCGGTTGTCAGTGGGTTCACCCGTCGCCAGTTGCTCTATCACCGTTTTCTTGCGTTGGTGCACCGCTATGGTGGCCGATGTCACGATGTCCCTTTTTATGCCGAAAAACTATGTGTGTCAACGCGTTATTTGAGCCGAATTACGGCAGATTTCGCTCCGGGAAAGACTCCGAAGCGGTTGATCGACGAACAGGTGATCGCAGAAGTAAAGGTCTTGCTCCATACGTCCGATCTCTCCGTTACCGAGATCGCCGATCGGCTGAATTTCCCCGATCAGTCCTATCTGAGCCGCTATTTCCGCCGACAAACGGGCATCTCTCCGGGTACTTATCGTAAACAGGTCAGACAGGACGGTCGGGAAGACAGCGTGTCGCATTGAGGTGTGTGGCCGAAAAAGACGGATGACTTCTGCTCAGGGCGGAAAGAGTCTTTGTGCGTTTTGCGTTTTGCGGCCGATTCGCCGACGTGCGATGTCGTTTTTCTCGGGGAGCGGAGCGAACGTCTTGTTTTTCCGATCCTTTTCGTATCTTTGAAATCTGCGACGATCGGTGAAAGAGGCCGTTGCCTTCCGAAGTCTCCTTTTTTACGAGCCGCAATGGGATGTATTTGACAAGAAGCATGAAAAAAGTAGTTGTTGCCATCGACTCTTTCAAAGGCTGCATGAGCTCGCTCGAAGCGGGAGAGGCGGCTGCCGAAGGGGTGCGAAAAGCAGTTCCGACCTGCGAAGTCGTCTGTTTGCCCGTGGCCGATGGTGGTGAAGGAATGCTCGAGGTACTGGTCGCCGCCACGGGTGGGGAGTATGTGACGGCAGAGGTCTGCGATCCGTTGATGCGCCCGATCCGCAGCCGTTACGGCATATCCGGCGACGGTCGTACCGCACTTATCGAGATGGCTGCTGCGAGCGGTTTGCCGCTGCTCTCTCCCGAAGAGCGGAATCCGATGATCGCAACCTCTTACGGAACGGGACAACTGATCCGTGACGCTTTGGAGAGGGGTTGTCGCGATATCCTTGTCGGGATCGGCGGCAGCGCCACCAATGATGCCGGGTGCGGCATGTTGCAGGCTCTCGGATTCCGATTTCTCGATCGCTCCGGCAATGTGTTGGAGGCAGGCGGAGAGATGCTCGGAAAGGTGGCGGCGATCGATCGCAGTCAGGTTCTTCCAGCACTTGCCGAGGCCCGTTTCACGGTGGCCTGCGATGTGAATAATCCGTTCTCGGGAGAGAATGGGGCGGCCTATGTCTTCGCCCGGCAGAAGGGTGCCGACGACGAGATGATCCGCAGACTCGATGCCGGCATGCGTGCTTTCGAACAGGTCGTCATGCGTACGACCGGATGCGACATCGGCTCGATTCCTGGAGCCGGAGCGGCAGGAGGTATGGGCGGCGGATTTGTCGCGTTCCTCGGAGCCCGTTTGCTGCCGGGGGTCGAGGTGATGCTTCAGGCGCTCGATTTCCGTCGGCGCATCGGGGGAGCGGACCTCATCATTACGGGGGAGGGTAGAGTGGATCGTCAAACCGCCATGGGAAAGGTGCCGTCGGGAATCCTGAAGGAGGCCCGGGCTCAACATATTCCGGTGATAGCCGTGGCCGGCAGCATCGCCGATGGCGAGGAGGTCGATCGAAGCGGTTTCGACGGCGTTTTTTCCATCGCCCCCGGTCCTGTTTCGTTGGAGCAAGCCATGGATCCTGCCTTCGCAAAGGCCAATCTGCGCCGGCTCGCCACCCAACTATGCAGACTTATTCAATCCCTCAATCCTACTGACTTATGACAGCCATCGGTGCCCTGATCGGACTCGCGATCTCCATCATCCTGATTCTGAAAAAGTATAATGCCGCCTACAGCCTGATCCTCGGAGCTCTGGTGGGCGGACTGGCCGGAGGGGTCTCCCTGCCGCATACCGTGGAGCTGATGGTGGACGGAGTGAAAGAGGTGACGCCTGCCATTGTCCGTATTTTGACGGCCGGTGTGCTCTCCGGGGTGTTGATTCAGACCGGCGCGGCCTCCCGAATCGCACTCTCCATTACCCGGGCGTTCGGGGAGGAGAAGGCTTTCGTGGCGCTCGTCCTCTCGACCTTCCTGTTGACGGCCATAGGCGTTTTTATCGATGTCGCCGTCATCACCGTGGCCCCCATCGCATTGGCCATCGGCCAGCGAATGGGCTTCTCCAAGATGAGACTTCTGCTTGCGATGGTGGGCGGTGGAAAGTGCGGCAATATCATCTCGCCCAATCCCAATACCATCATCGCTGCGGAAAATTTCGGAGCCCCGCTTCCGTCAGTCATGTATGTCAATTTTATTCCCGCTGTCGTGGGATTGATCATCTCCGTATTGCTCGTGAAGGGGATGTCGAACCGGGGTGAACCGGTCACTACCTGTCCGGAGATCGAAGATGAAAAACTTCTTCCCTCCTTCTGGAGCAGTGTTTTCGGCCCTCTCGTTACGATCGCGCTGTTGGCGCTCCGGCCGCTTTTCGGCATACAGATCGATCCGTTGGTCGCTCTTCCCGTGGGCGGATTGGTCGGCATCGTGGCAATGCGTCGGACCCGCCAGTTGAAAGAGAGTCTTGTATATGGGTTGGAAAAGATGTCTGTCGTGGCCGTATTGCTGATCGGGACAGGTACGATTGCCGGCATCATCAAGGGGTCGGAGCTGAAAGATGTGATCCTCGCCGGGTTGGATGCCCTCTCGATCGGACGTTCGTTCGTCGCCCCGGTTGCCGGTGCTCTCATGTCGGCTGTTACGGCCTCTACGACTGCCGGAGCCACATTGGCCTCCGCTTCGTTCGCCGACGTGATTCTGGCGGCGGGCGTCTCCGCCGTATGGGGTGCAGCCATGGTTAACTCCGGCGCTACCGTCCTCGATCATCTGCCGCATGGTTCTTTCTTCCATGCCACGGGCGGTGCCGTGGAGATGAGCCTGCGCGAACGGTTGAAACTGATCGGCTACGAGTCGTGTATCGGAGGTTCGCTTGCCCTTTTGTCGTTGATCGGCTATTTCGTCGCAACACTCTTTTGAAGGTTTTTGTCGGAGTGTTGCTATTCGCTTGTCCCGCCGGCATAACCGCTCTTTTCTTCTGAAAATGGTGTCGCTGCGTGGTCGGGATTCGGGCGATGAAGAACATCGCGCACCTTTCCGATGCGGTTTCGTCTGAAATTATTTCGGTTCCGACTTGATGAACCGCTCGGAAAGCGTTATCTTTGCTTTTACGAAGACCGATCTTGCTCATTCACTTTATTACCGATGCGGAAACTTGTCATAATCCCAACCTACAACGAGCGGGAGAACATCGCGGCCATGATCGACCGGGTGTTCTCGCTGCCGGAACCTTTCGACCTGCTTATCATCGACGACGGTTCGCCCGACGGTACGGCGAATCTCGTCAGGGAGCGTCAGTCTTTGTGGCCCACGAGGCTCCACCTGATTGAAAGAGCGGGTAAAATGGGCCTCGGAACCGCCTATCTGACCGGCTTTCGTTGGGCGCTCGCCGAGGGGTACGACTATGTTTTCGAGATGGATTGCGATTTTTCCCACAATCCCGACGACCTGATCCGACTCTATCGGGCGGCACTCGAAGGGGCCGATGTGGTGATCGGGTCGCGCTATGTGACGGGGGTGAACGTGGTGAACTGGCCGATGAGCCGGTTGCTGATGTCCTATTATGCCTCCCGTTATGTGCACCTCGTCACCCGGATGCCTGTGCGTGACGCTACTGCCGGTTTCGTCTGCTATTCCCGCGAGGTGCTCGAGCGGATGGACCTCGATCGTATCGAAATGAAAGGCTATGGGTTCCAGATCGAGATGAAATATACCGCCTGGAAACTCGGGTTCCAGATTCGCGAAGTCTCCATCATCTTTGTGGAACGTACGCAGGGAACCTCGAAAATGAGCAGCGGAATCTTCGGCGAGGCCTTTTGGGGCGTGCTGAAGCTCCGCTTCCGGAACATTCGGGGACGGAATAACGCCTGAAATATGAAGCGTTTACTGATCGAAAACGGAGAGATCCTCAACGAGGGGGAGCGTTACGTCGGTTATTTGCTGATCGAAGGCGACCGGATCGTTGAGGTTGGCCGCGGGGTATTTGCAGGTGAATTTCTCGGGGAACGGATCGATGCTGCAGGGAAATGGGTAATGCCCGGAGTGATCGATTGTCATGTTCATTTTCGGGAGCCGGGCCTTACCGAAAAAGGCGATATCGCTTCGGAATCGGCAGCGGCCGTAGCCGGAGGAGTAACCTCCGTCATGGAGATGCCCAATACACAGCCTCCCGCCACCACCATCGAATTGCTCGAACAAAAATATGCGATTGCCTCCCGTACGTCGTTGGTCAACTATTCGTTTTTCCTCGGCGCAACGAATCGGAATCTCGATCAGATCGGCCGGATCGACCCCCAGCGGATCTGTGGAGTCAAATTGTTCATGGGCTCCTCCACGGGCGACATGCTTGTAGACGATCGGAGTGCGATTGCGTCTCTCTTTGCCGAAACACCGGTTCCGGTGGTGGCGCACTGTGAGGATGAGCAGACCATTCGGGAGAATTCGGCTCGATTCCGCGCATCGTACGGCGATTCGGCCGAGGCTTCGATCCATCCCTTCGTACGATCGGCCGAAGCCTGCTATCGCTCAACAGCGGCCGCTGTCGAATTGGCGGCGCGTTATGGAACACGTCTGCATGTCGCGCACCTGACCACGGCCCGCGAGTTGGAGCTGTTCGACAAAGGTCCGGTGCGGAATAAAAAAATAACGGCTGAAGCCTGTGTCGCTCATCTTTGGTTTTCGGAGGACGATTATTCCCGGTTGGGAAATCTTATCAAGTGTAATCCGGCGGTCAAAACGGCGGCCGATCGGGATGCGTTGCGGGAGGCTGTCGTTTCCGGCCGGATCGATCTTGTCGCAACGGATCATGCACCGCATACCGAGGCGGAAAAACACCGGCCCTATTGGAGCGCACCTTCGGGCATGCCGATGATTCGCCATTCGTTGCAGGCCATGTTGCAACTGGCTTCGAGGGGGCTTTTCACACCGGAGATGGTCGTGGAGAAGATGTGTCACGCTCCGGCAGCGGCTTTTGCCATTCGCGATCGGGGTTATTTGCGAAAAGGCTACCGGGCTGATGTGGCGGTGGTCGATCCGAAAACTTCCGAACGGGTTACGCGGGAGAATATCTATTACAAGTGCGGTTGGTCCCCGATGGAGGGGGAGTGCTTCGGTTCAACGGTCTGCATGACGATCGTGAACGGAAAGATCGTTTTTCGGGAGGGACAATTCGCTTCGGGAATCTACGGTGAACGTCTTGAATTCGATCGATGATCGTCCGAAAAGAAGAGCCGTTTTTCTCGCTTGGGGCTCCCGAGATTTTCGCGATAAAATGAAACAGGCTGCAAACCGATGTTTGCAGCCTGTTTTGGTTTTTGGAATTCGGGCGTGTTAAAACCGGAAAGAGACGTACGCGCGCAATCCGGAGGCTTTCAGTTTGAGTCCACCCATGAGGTCCTCTCCGTCGCTTCCGAACGCTTTGTATTTGCAGCTTCCCCAGCGAGCTTCGACACCCAAACCGATTACTCCGTAGGAGACCATACCGCCTGCCACGAAGTAGGAGGCATAATTGCCACCGATGCTCGCTCCGTCGTATAGTGCTGCGAACGTGGGAGCATAACGGAAATAGGCGTGTACGTTGAGGCGCGAAATGGGATTGATCGTGATGGAGGGACCCACCTGCATGGCTATTTCGGCTTTGTGCATGGTCATGTTGTCGCTCTCCTTGGTATCAGGATCGAATTCTTCGCTTTTGTAGTTGGTGTAATTGAGGTCAAACCAGGTGGCGTCGATGCCGAAACGGATCATTCCGGCAATGGGAGTTTTGTGCAGGTAGTAGCTGCGACCGGTGGTAATGGCGGCTCCAATGTTGCTCTTGAGAGAAAAGAGATCGCCTGCCGAGATTTTTTCCGAGGAAAAGTTCAGGTTGAAATATTTCGGACGCAGCCTTTGAGATTTCGATGGAGTATCGTCGTAAAAACTCGATTGGGCTGAAACCGACATGCAAATTCCTGCGAAAAGCAACAAAGTCAAAAATTTTTTCATACCGTAGTGTTTTTCGCCGTCCGCTCCTCAACGGCATGATTTTTTGAGTGGGAAGAACGCGGAACAGAAAGCCGTCGTGGATGGAGTCAGGATCGTCAGGAACGCCAATTCCTCTGTCGGAGCGAATCTCTTCGGCGAAAATCATTGGTTTGACAATGTCCGCCACCCGATTCCGATGCCATTGTCAGATGGCTTGCGCCCTTCCAGCGCAGAATAATATATCGTCGCAAATGTAGAAAAAGCCCTCTAAAATCGCAATACTTTGAAACTTCGAAGTGTAGCGCGGGGAGAATTTCGGGAGGAACGATTTCCTGTTTGGCGAAACGATTGGGAGAATTTCTGTTCGTGCGGCAAATGCACCTATTTGTTTTTACTCTCGGCATGCATTATCTTTGTGGCGATCGATCTGCGGACATGGTGTAATGGTAGCCACGTCAGATTTAGGATCTGATGCCGAAAGGCGTGGGGGTTCGAGTCCCTTTGTCCGCACTTTGGGAGCCTTTTCCGGGGCTCCTTTTTTTGTGGGAAACCGGATGCAGAACAAAGCAAAACGGCTGTATATCAATAAATTGATTGCAACAATCAGTGTCCAGGCCTCTGCCACCGAAAAGTATTTCGCCGAAAACCTTCGGGTGGCAATTTGGTGGCAAAGGGGTCAAATCGGGAGCCAAGCGAGCAAACTGCCACCTTTTTTGTTTATAATGCATTGAACTGCTGCATTTTGCATCGC
>CALUND010000017.1 GCA_944321925.1 uncultured Rikenellaceae bacterium
GGCACCCCTTTGGAAACCCCGGACAACAAAACAGGCGGTATGCTGCCCTCTCCGGGAGCATACCGCCGTTTGTTGTCAGCAGCCCGTTTCACGGTCTGCGTGTAGTTCCTTGTAAACTGACCTAATCCTTTCAATTAATAACACATAAACAATTCTCCCATTGACATTTCCGGACAATAAGCGCTATTCTCAACCATTTTTTAGTCGGAAAAATCAAGAGAAACTTTCTGTTTTTAAGTCAGCCGTAAAATAGAAAAAGTGAAATGGGACGCGGATTTTTTAGCATAAAATTAGTGTCCTTTATTGAAAATCTCCCCATTATTGTTTATGTTTGTAGTATCCCTCGTTAGATATAAATCCCCATAAAGTTACCGACAAAAAAAACTTACATTTTTATTCTTCACTATTTCCACTAAAACTTTTTCTCTATGGACTCATTACCTGATCCTCTGAAGATGAAAAAAATTTGCAGAAATCAGAGGGAAAAATTGCATCAAATTGGACTGACAATCGCATTGGTGTTGTCTGTATCGCTTGCTTTTACCGGTTGTAAAGACAGTGGAACCGACGATGGCCCTTCTGGTCCATTCCTGACTACGGATGTCGACACACTGCAATGCACTGATGAAACCGCAAGACTCTCACTCGAGATTCAGAGTAATGGTGACTGGGAAGTGACCTGTGATCAAAGTTGGGTTGTCATTTCCGGTGCCGATAAGACTGGATCGGGCAACAAGACCATCTCCCTGCTGATTCAGACAAATGAAGATCTGACACAACGCAATGCCATAATCACGATCACTGGCACCGGCAACGGAACGGTCGGTCTGACCAAAGAAGTACGCGTAGAACAGCTCGGACAAGCAGCTTCCGTATTGGTTTCCCGCCAAACTATTCAATTCTCCTCGGAAGCGGATGACTATGACCTGATCGTAACCTCCAATGTCAACTGGACCCTGGAAGTGCCCGAAGACCTCACATGGGTGACCATTACAGAAGAAGAGGATAATCGTGCAACAGTTCGCTCATATCTGAATGTAGCCGTTGAAAACAACGAAGAACTCGAAGCTCGCAGTGGCACCTTCGATCTCTGCTGGACAGATCCGAACACCAATGAAGAAGACAAAGTAACCGTAACGGTCAATCAGTCTCCTTGCGTTCCTTCCGTTTCCATTATCGGGAAGAATACAATAAACCTTACCACCTACGAAGCCGCTCGTGATTCTATCGACGTCAAGATCACCGGACTCTGGGAGGTTGTATTACCTGCAGGTGCCGAAGAGTGGATCACACCGACTCCTGCCAACGGTGGAACAGGCACTCATCGCATCTATCTGGATATTACGGAAAACAATAGCGCAGAGCCTCGTACAGTTGAGATTAACATCATCAGTTCAGGTACTGAAACAGCGACCGTCTCCATCTCGCAAGGCGGACGCCAGCCGAGCATCAGCGTATCGAAAGATACCTACAATTTCACCATCTCCGGTCAGTCTCAACCGATTCTCGTCACCTCGAACTTCCCGTGGACTGCTACCATCAGCGATGATGCCAGCAGCTGGCTCAGCGTGAATCCCGAAGTAGGCCCCGTAGGTGCAGATACACCGGCCAAGATCATCGTAACGAAGAACACGACTCCGACAGAACGCACCGGCACGATCACCTTCACCTGTTCTGCAGATGTCGCTACGGCGACCTGTGAAGTTACCGTGACTCAGGAACTTTATAACGGCGAAGACCTCAGCGAGTTCGGTACGGCAAACTGCTACATCATTAATCAGGCCAATACCACCTACAAATTCAAAGCAACCGTAATGGGTAACGGTAAAGCTGACGCAGAAGGAAAGATCCGCATTGAAACCCTCAATCCGGCACATGCCGAAGAGTTGTGGCGTACCACACCGGAAGACCCGATCTCCGATGTTCGTCTGGAAGATGATGGCTACATCTATTTCAAGACTCCGGAGACTCTGATCCCGAGCAACGTTGTTATTGCTGCCTACTCGGAATCTCAGGTTGCTCTGGGGAAAGAAGAGGTTCTCTGGTCGTGGCATCTCTGGATCGACAACTACGACGAAGAGGCTGTTACCTACCCCATCACCTATCCGGACTACATTACTCCTCCCTTCCAGGTAACCTTCATGAACCGCAACCTCGGTGCCATGAGCGACGGCGAACTCCGCACGGAAGAGGATGTATTGAAAGCCTACGGATTCGGATACCAATGGGGACGCAAAGATCCATTCCCCGGGCCGGCAACCTTAACAGTTCCTATAGGCGTAGCTGGTGGAGCCACGATACCCATGTATTATGGAGACGGATCACAAGTGCCTGTAAACCAAAATCCGGGCATACTGGTCGAGAATATCAGAGCCATCATAGAGGAGAACCCCTATTTGACCGAGAATGAATACAACACAATCGATTATGCCGTTATGCACCCCATGGTTGCGTTAACTTCGAACAACGGAACTCTGGTATGGGAGCCTGAAAAAAATAAATATCCGTGGCAATATCGTTGGATGTACACCACCCTGCAACAACTCAACAACAATACCTGGACCAACTACCTCTGGGGTAATGCCTATGGCGGTTATACAACCAAAGGTGGTCCTGGCGACGTGAATGTATACGGCACAAAGACCTGCTACGACCCGTGTCCTGTGGGATGGCGCGTCCCCGACCGCTGGAGCTGGACATTTGTCAGCAAAATCCCCAATAACTCCGGCAATAATAACGATGTATCGACATCCGCGTACAATGGATCCGACATCTATGTTTGCGATGCGACACTCGTTGGTGAAGATGGTAAACCAGGAACAGGAGACCCGAACCGTGGATTCCAGGATTGGCGCTGGGGATTCAACGTCTACACCGGTGGTGAAGGTGTAGGTCCGACCATGTTCCTGCCTGCCGCCGGTTGCCGTACATACAGCTCGACGATGCGTTACACCGACTGGGGTAACAATGGTTCTTCCGCACATTACTGGACCAACTCACCCTACAACGCACCTGCTGTTCAGAATCTGGTAACCCGTCTTCACATGGACGCCGGTTATGCAAACCAGGCTGTAGACGAAAAACAAGGTCCTCTGAACAATAAGATTTCGATCTATACAGAGTGCTACTGCAACATTATCATGCCGGTACGTTGTATCCGTGACGTAACGACCATGGAATAATAGAGCCAATAGTGTTTTCCTAAAAAAAGGGTCCATGAGTGGGCCCTTTTTTTTATTCACCCTTCTCCGTCAGCTTTTCCCATCCAGACAAAAAACAGCAAGAAAAAACAGTTTCGTTTTTTTTCCGTTTATTTTCGTTTCGAAATTCATTTTTTCTTATTAACTTTGTTTAAACAGAAAATATTCCATATAAATTTAAGACTGATTGCACGAAAACAACATATAAACTAATCATTTCACTTTTTATCAACTTAAACTATTAACGTATGAAGAATTCAACTAATCTACTTGGGATGAAACATTCCATTCTCTCTAAATTAAGGGGGGGGGAACTCGTTTCGTTTCGCACGGCAGTCGTGTTGTTTTTTTCGGGGTTGTTAGCATTCACCAGTTGTGAGAAAAGCGGATCAGAGGTCGACGGTCCTTCAGGCCCTTTCCTGACTACGGATGTGGACACGTTGCAATGTACGGATGCAACAGCAAAACTCTCCCTCGAAATTCAAAGTAACGGTGATTGGGAACTGGCCTGCGAAGAGAGCTGGATCGTCATTTCCGGAGCCGACAAGACCGGATCGGGCAACAAATCCATCACAGTCCTAATCAAAACAAACGAGGACCTCGATCAACGCAACGCGGTGATCACAATCACCGGCACGGGTAACGGAACGGTCGGTCTGACCAAAGAGGTACGCGTAGAGCAGCTCGGACAAGCTCCCTCCGTATTGCTTTCGCGTCAGATCATTCAATTCTCCTCTACAGCAGACGACTACGATCTGATCGTGACCGCCAACATCCCCTGGACCCTGGATGTCCCCGAAGATCTCACGTGGGTTACCGTAACACAGGATGAGAACCGCGCAACAGTCCGCTCTTATCTGAAAGTTACAGCCGAAAATAACGAAGAACTCGAAGCCCGCAGCGGCACCTTCGACCTCTGCTGGACCGATCCGAACACCAAACAGGAAGATAAAGTAACCGTGACTGTAAATCAGTCGCCCTGCGTTCCGACGGTCACCATCCTTGGCAAGAACACAATTAACCTCACCTCCTACGAAGCCGCTAACGATTCGACAGACGTGCAGATCGCCGGCCTTTGGGAAGTCGTGCTGCCTGCAGGTGCCGAAGAGTGGATCACGGTCGACCCGGCTGAGGGCGGCACAGGAAGCTATCGGCTCTATTTCGACATCGCCGAGAACAACAGCGAGGAACCCCGTACGGCTGAAGTAGCCATCACCAGCTCCGGAACCGAAACCGCTACCGTCTCCATCTCGCAGGGTGGACGCAAACCGGCTATCAGCGTATCGAAAGACACCTGCAACTTCACAATTTCCGGTCAGTCGAAACCGGTCCTCGTTACCTCGAACTTCCCGTGGACCGCTACGGTCAGCGACGACGCCACCAGCTGGCTCAGCGTAGAACCGGCTACGGGGCCTGTGGGTGCCGATACTCCGGCAAAAATCGTCGTAACGAAGAACACCGCTCCGACAGCCCGTACCGGCAAGGTTACTTTCAGTTGCTCGTCCGACATCTCCACAGCTACCTATGAGGTTCTCGTAACTCAGGAGCTCTACAACGGTGAAGACCTCAGCGAGTTCGGTAGTGCGAACTGCTACATCGTCAACATGCCCAACACTACCTACAAGTTCAAAGCGACGGTAATGGGTAACGGCAAGACCGATGCCGAAGGCAAGATCCGTCTCTACGAACTCAATCCAACACATGCCGAAGAGTTGTGGCGTACCACACCGGAAGACCCGATCTCCGACATTCGTCTGGAGGATGGCTACATCTATTTCAAGACTCCGGAAACCCTGATCCCGAGCAACGTAATCATCGCTGCCTACTCGGACGCTCAGGTTGCTCAGGGCAAAGAAGAGGTTCTTTGGTCGTGGCATCTCTGGATCGACAACTACGACGAAGAGGCCGTTACCTACCCCATCACCTATCCGCATATCACACCGCCATTCCAAGTTGTTTTCATGAACCGTAACCTTGGTGCCATGAGTGACGGCGAACTCCGCACGGAAGAGGATGTGCTGAAAGCCTACGGCTTCGGATACCAATGGGGACGCAAAGATCCATTCCCCAACATGACTCAACTTCATGTTGCTCCTAAAGGAACCGGTCCGACCGCACCTATGTATTATGGTGACGGTACAATTGTACCGGTAGAGATCAATCCGGGCATTCTCTGGGAAAACATCAAGACACTGTGCGAAACGTATCCCGACCAATTCACTCAGAATGAATATCAATGTGTCGAATATGCTGTAGCCAAACCAATGACCAGTCTTATCTCTGCAGATGGCACTAAGGAATGGACAGACGAAAATGATCCTCAACCATGGCAAAACCGCTGGACCTATACTACCCTGCAGCAACTTCGCAACACCACCTGGACTAACTACCTCTGGGGTAATCCTCACGGAGGAGACAATTCTGGAGATATCAATCTCAGTGCGAATGTTGTCGGTACAAAAACCTGTTACGATCCGTGCCCTCCGGGATGGCGCGTTCCCGACCGCTGGGCCTGGAGTTTCATCAGCAAAACAGCACAAAACCAAAGCAATAATAACGACGTAACAACTTCAACATACAATGGATCCGACATCTATGTCTGTGATCTAACAGCCGGTGGCAAGACTGATGGTACGGGCGATCCGAACCGTGGATTCCAGGATTGGCGCTGGGGATTCAACGTCTACACCGGTGGTGAAGGTGTAGGTCCGACCATGTTCCTGCCTGCCGCCGGTTGCCGTACATACGGTAGCACACCTCGCTACACAGACTGGGGCGAAAGTGGCAACCGAGCATCTTACTGGACAAACTCGACGTATAGTGCTCCGGCAATTTACAACCTTGCCTCTCGCCTACAAATGGATGCTGGTTTAGGTAATGAGGTTGCAGATGAGAAAAAGAACAATTTGAATCAAAGTACTTATGTATACAGTAGTATGTTTACCTCTGTAACAATGTCGGTACGATGCATCAAAGATGTAACTGGTGCTGAATAAACTTCCATCACGTTACTCTTAATCGAAAGGGAGACGCTGTTAAAGCGCCTCCCTTTTTTATTCCTTTTAGGAGGAAATACAACAATCGGAATTCATGGTTGGAATACGAAGGCTGTCTACTCAACAACACCATCTACACAATCCGATGCAGCAACAACAGCATATCATCCAAGTATGAAAAGTTCGAACCGTCACTATGAACATGGAATCTTTCACCCGCTGAAAATAATAACACGGAAACGAATTCCCTTGTTCAGATAAACCGCTTCTTTTCCCTGCCAGAAAACCTTTTCTGAAAGCCCTTTAAAATATCGACAGGAAAGAAGAGCTGTTCTATGCAGAAGCGAAAAGATATTTACTTTCCCCAAAACAGATCGGCACAGTCCATTCGCACATCATAGCCATTCCCGTTCGACTTGCATGCCAAAACGCAATGAAGCCTCCCCTCCAAAAAAAATAGAGGCCGCTCATCTCTGAGCGACCTCTACCGATATTCAAACAGTCACAACCGATTACTCGGCATCTTTCATACAACGCACGGGACTTCCTGCAGATTTCCACATGTCGCTGATGGGATAGACTGTTCCTTGTAAATTACCATATTGCTCTTCGGCAACCTGATTTCCATTTCCAGCCAGAGCCTGGAAGCGGGAACCCAAAGCACCTCCATAAGAGGTCGGATGCGGGGCATTTGTCCAATAATAACATCCTACCCCAAGTTCACTCCAGTCGGAATAGGTTCCCATCGTATAAGACACTGCACCGGCGGCAGGCATAAACATGGTCGGGCCGGTTTCAACGCCTCCCGTATAGAAATAGAAACCATATTTCCAATCCAGGAAACGAGACTTATCGGTAGTTGTACCGTCTCCGTTATCCACTACATCTTCCTGCCAAACTGCATCTGCATTAATCGTTGCGCCACGATCCAAATAACAGTTTACGGTATTTTTGGTCGCGAACTTAAAGGCCCAATAATCGGGAACGCGCCATCCCGGAGGACACGGGTCGTAGCAGGTCTTTTTACCTACGGCTAAAAGATCCGGATAGGCCTGTCCCCAAAGATAACTTGTGAAACGTTGTTGTGCGATCTGATCCGGCGTTGTATAGGTCCAACTCCAATAATAAGGAGCGTCCTGACTCCGGCTGAGGATATATGTCATCGGATGCTCTATCGCATAATAGATCGAATTGGCTTCGTCCTTTGCCAAATCTTCATCGAACTCCAGATCGGGCAGATAGGCTTTCTCCGTAACTGTAATAGGTATACCGTCGCCATCCCACGTCATTTTGATTTCAGCTGCTCCGTTAAGCGGTGTAAAAAGTGCATTCGCGCTGGGGAACGGGTCTTTTCTGCCCCACTGATAGTTCATACCGAACGATTTGATCACATCCTCCTGTGTGCCGAGCGTACCATCGCTCAAAGCACCGATGTTCCGATCCATGAGGACCACATCGACCGGCGGAATATAACCTTCCGGATAGGTAATCGGAAAGGCCTTAGCTTCAGCATCATAGTTGTCGACCCAGATATGCCACGACCACTGCGGCTCTGTTCCACCTTGCCCGTAAACAGCGATCACGACATTACCGGGGATCAAAGTCTCCGGAGTTTTGAAATAAACGAACCCTTCTTCCAGGCGGATATCCGTCACAACGGGAGAAGCATTGTCTCGCCACAGCTCTTTCACAGTCACCGGATTGAGCTTATAAGGCTGAATATAACCCTCTTCATCGCCCTGTCCGTTACCCATCACCGTAGCATCGAACTTATAGGTTGTACCCGGTTTATTCACAATGTAACAGTTGGCCGAACCATCAGCACTCAACTCATCGCCATCGTATCCTTTTTGCTCAATCGTAAGAGGCTTTTCAGCTGTAGAGGTTCCTGTCGTGCAGGAGAACTTTACAGTTGCCGTACGCATGTCGACACTTGTGTTTTTCTCGATGGCTACCTGTACAGATACATCCTGACCAGCCTCTCCGTTCGAAGGATCGATCGTAACCCAGTCAGCTTCCGTTTCAGCTGTCCATGCATAGTTCGACGAGAGAGTCAAAGTTTCCGTACGCTCCTTGCTCGATACAGAAAGTGTATCGCTGGAGAGAGTGATCGAGGGGGCTAAACCGGCCTGGGTAACCGTGATCTCTTTCGACTCGGTCTCCATGCTGGTCACGATAATTTTGCCCGGACGAGCATCCTCAGCATTGTTCGCCGTAACATTGATCGTCAAAGTGAACGATCCGGAAACTCCTTCCGACGGAGTTACGGAAAGCCACTCCTCCTCTCCTTCTACTTCTACGGCAGTCGTCCACGTTCCGGCAACTTCCAGGTCAACCGTTTGTTCTCCAGCCTGGGCCTGTTGGAATTCAATCGTTTCTTTGGAAAGTGTAACAGAAGGAACCATCGCCTCCTGCGTTACGGTCACCGTAATTGTATCCTCGTCCCAAACCAGATCGAAAGAACCTTCACGTGCTTCGGTAGACTCGTTCGGCGCAGCCGATACGGTAAGATTCGTACGCACATCTGCGCGATTCACATCTTTCCGCTCAACTTTAAGCCAGGAGAATGCCTCGTCTTTCTCAATCGTCCAATCGGTGTTGGAGGTTACAACCAACGATTTCGCTGTACCCATGGCATCGAGCGTAACGGTTTCGCTTGAAATATCGACCGTAGCGCTCTTACCGAGCTGTTTCACAACCACATCGACAGGAATTCCACCCTGCAGGGCCTTCACCGTGATCGTGGCCTCACGCATCTCCATCTCTTCGTTTGCCGTAACCGACACACGAACGGTCTGGTTACCGGATCCGTTCCGAGGCGAAATGACGCACCAGGACTGGTCGCTCGAAGCCACCCAGTCGCAATTCGACTCTACATTAAACGTAAGGTTCGAAGAGCCCTCTGCCGGACTCGACAGGGTGCTTTCGCTCGTCTCAAGGGTCGGTGTAGCATTTGCGTCATCGCCTTTGTTGTCACAACTCCAGCCGAACAACGTCACAAAAAGCCCTACGCCCAACCAAAGAGAGGCTTTTCGTAAAACAGCCCGAGAATGATTGCACTCTCTTCCTAACAAAACTTTCTTCATACTTTACATAAATTCATAATAGGGTTTAACGAATGTTTTAGGACATAATCTTTTGTGGATAAAAGACATTAACAAATGTAATAATTAAAAATGGGAATAAAAGACCTGCTTCATTTTTTTCATGTTTCTCGCATTGAGAAAGTCAGCCTTAGCCCCTACGCTTTTCGACATCTGGGGTTGTTGAGATTTATTATTATCGTTCCTCCAATAAGATTCAGGATGCAGCCTGGCATAAAATCGAGCCAGTATGTTTTTTCTATGCACACCTTTCACTATCTTTGTCGCCGCACAGCAGGGAGGCTCTGCCGCTGCCAGTCTCGCGACTGGGAGAGGAAAGTCCGGGCAACGCAGAGCACCGTCCTTCCTAACGGGAAGATGTCCGTAAGGGCATAGCAGCGTAACAGAAAACGACCGCCTTGATTTTCAAGGTAAGGGTGAAAAGGCGGGGTAAGAGCCCACCGCGGAAGTGGCGACACGTTCCGGCCGTACGTCTGACGGGTTGCAAGACCATGTATACCGGCGCCATCAGGGTTGCTCGCCCGATGCCGGGGGGTAGGTCGCTGGAGACTGCGGGTGACCGCAGCCGTAGATAAATGGCAGAGGCCTGCCGTCCTGCGGCAGGTACAGAACCCGGCTTATACGCCCTGCTGTGTTTTTTTATTCCGAAACTTGTCCCGCTTCGGGAAAGATCCCCCCCCCAAAAAAAATTTGCAACCTTCTTCGCAGGCATACACCACGATCGATCCCTCGACCGATAAAATGTTCTATACAGAACGGACTCACACAACGTCGGAAAAATCTTTCGATCCCGTACGCCGACAGGAGCGTTCCGTCTACCCCGAATACACTGTTCTTCTCCAAAAATAGACAAACAGAAAGCAGAGAAACAAAAACAGAACTTTCAGAGCGCTCTTCCCGGCGTCGGCCCCGATCAGCCGGCATTCACCCGATAGGCCTTCTGCACCCCCTTGATCTTCAGAATGCGATAGACCACCATGTCGACCACTCCGCTACTCGGCACCTCAATGCTGACAATACCGGTCACCGTACCGTTGCGGGTCGAAAGATTCATCGAACGGATGCCCAGTTTCAGCTCCTGCGTGATCACCTCCGTGATCCGGTTCACCACACCGGTCACATCGTCGGCCACGATACGGATTGCAGCCCGAAAAGCGCCCTGCGAGGCGTTGTCCCGCCAACGAGCCTCCAACACCCGGTAAGGATACATCTCGCGCATCCGCATCGCATTCGGACAATCGCTCCGATGGATCGTAATACCCGAATTGACTGTCACGAATCCGAAGATGTCGTCGCCGAAGATCGGATTGCAACACTTGGCGAATTTATACTCCAGATTCTCGATCGTATCGTCGATCACCAACGCATCGCCCGACGAAGAGGAACGCGCTTTGGGCGTCGAGACAGGAGTTACGCGACGCTCCTCCTCCAGCTCTCCGTTCAGATGGCGCACGAGCACATCCTTCACCTCCGCCAGATCGATCTTTTCGGAGGCAATCTGCCCATAAAGTTCCGTACCGGTCCGCACCTTATAATATTTTCCGAGTACGGTCACGGCATCGTCTATTCCGATGGATAGCTTCCAGTTCTTGATTTTGCGCTCCAGCTCTTCGCGACCGAGATTGGCCCGTTTGGCCTCCTCCTCCCGGAGGCAGGCACGGATTTTATTTCTGGCACGTGTCGTGGTCGCTACCGAAAGCCAATCGGGTTTCGGACGCTGGACCTTCGATGTGAGTATCTCCACGATATCGCCGTTCGAAAGGACATGTTTGAAGGGCACGTTACGGCCATTCACCCGCCCGCCCGTACAGCCGGCACCCAGATTGGTGTGGATGTAAAAGGCGAAATCGAGCACCGTAGCCCCTTCGGGCAACTTGCGCAGATCGCCGCTCGGCGTAAAGACAAAGATCTCCCCCGAGGAAAGTTTCGTGTCGAAACGGGCTCCGATGCTTTGCGTATCGGTGCTCTCGATCAGATCGCGCAGACGTGCGAGCCACTCTTCGCTGCCCATTCCGCCCTGCTGCACCCCTTTGTAGCGCCAGTGGGCGGCAATGCCTCGTTCGGCCACCTCGTCCATCCGCTCCGTGCGGATCTGTATCTCCACCCAATGGCCGTCGGGTGTTACCACGGTCGTATGGAGCGATTCGTAGCCATTCGATTTCGGAATCGAAATCCAGTCCCGCAGACGATCGGGATTCGGTGTATAAAAGTCGGTCACGACCGAATAGACATTCCAACAGGCGGTTTTCTCCTGCTCGGGCGGGCAATCGATGATGATGCGCAAGGCAAAAATATCATAAACCTCCTCGAAGGGAATGCGCATCCGTTTCATCTTGCTCCAGATGGAGTAGACCGATTTGGTCCGGCTTTTTATGTGGTATTTGAGACCCGAGCGGGAGAGTTTCTCCTCGATGGGCACCAGGAAACGGGCGATGAACTTCTCCCGTTCGACGGCTCCTTCGGCCAGTTTCCGCACAATGTGGTCGTAATCTTCGGGCTGCAGATACTTGAGCGAGATATCCTCCAGTTCACTCTTGATCCCATAGAGGCCCAGTTTATGAGCGATCTTGGCATAGAGATTCAGACTCTCCCAGCTCTTTTTCACATGTTTCTGCGGCGGAAAAATATCGAGTGCACGCATCACCTCCAACCGATCAGCCAGTTTGATGAGGATTACGCGCGGATCGGTCGAATAGGAGATGATCAGTTCGCGTATGTTGTCGGCCTGTTGATCGGAGATCTTCGGATGGATGTCGGAGATGTTGCAGAGGCCCCGAATGATGCCCGTGCAGGCTTCGCCATAACGAGCCCCCACCTCTTCGGCCTCCATGCGTCCCAGGCGCACCACGTCGTGCAGCAACGTGGAGATGGTGGAATTACGCCCGAGACCGATCTCCGAGATGACGATTCGAGCCGTCTTCACCGAATGATCCAGCAACGGACTGCCGTCGTAACGTGTCAGCGAGGCAAGCTTGTCTGCCGCCACAACAAGCGCATCCTCGATCATCTTCACACTCTCGGCGCTGAAACTCGCTCTGCACAAGTTCAGAAAGTCTCCGTAACGCTCCTTTGCCCACTCGCCGCTATTCTCTTCCATGCGATTCAACTATTTTCCCGCAATATACGAAATTTCCGCGAAAGTTTCGGCCTCCGCGGGTCGGATACGATCGATTTTATTCCTTCCTCCCGCGCTTTCTCTCCTTCCCCTCCTGTATAAAGGCTGAGCGTTGCAAGAAAATCGCTACCTTTGCTTCCCGAATCCCGCAACGCGAACCAACGATGAACAAACGACTCGTAATTTTCGACCTCGACGGCACCCTGCTCAATACGATAGGCGACCTGGCCGCAGCGACGAATGCCGTCATGCGTGCCCACGGCTATCCGGAACACGATCTGACGGCATACCGCCGGTTCGTGGGAAACGGCGTTTCGAAACTCATCGAGCGGGCGCTCCCTGCCGAACTGCGCGATCCGGCTCACATCAAAACGCTCCTGCAAGAATTTCTCGTCCATTACCAGGCGCACATCGACGAGCAAACAGAACCTTACGACGGCATTCCGGAGCTGCTTGCAGAACTGACCGCCCGTAAAATCGCCACAGCCGTCGCCTCGAACAAATTCCACGCAGGGACCGTTCGCCTGATCGCCCGCTTTTTTCCCGAGATCCCGTTCATTGCGGTTTTGGGACAGCGGGAAGGCATCCCCATCAAGCCCGACCCGACCGTCGTGCAGGAGATTCTTCGCAAAGCCGACCTCTCCACCGAGGCTGTTCTCTACGTGGGCGACTCAGGTGTCGACATGCAAACGGCCCGCAATGCGGCGGTCGAATCGGTCGGCGTCACCTGGGGCTTTCGCAGCCGCGAAGAGCTGCTCGAAAACGGTGCCTGCCACCTGGTCTCCCATCCCGCAGAGATAGTCTCCCTGCTCTGACCACCCCTCGCCTGCCCCATACTTTTCATCTCCCGACAACCACAACGATGGCCGACCTGCTCCTTTGTCGGAGCTGATCGGCCATCGGCTTCCATTATACTGTCTGGAATCGTGACGGTCGCACACATCCTGCGGCCAACCGCCTCTTATTCAAGCCAAACTATACGTTATCCTTGTGAACCCCTTTCACAGCCCGACCGGAAGGCTCGTTCACATTCTGGAAAGAGGCATCCCATGCCAAAGCCTCCGCCGTACTGCAGGCGACAGAGGGAACAGAGGGAACGCACTGTGCCGCCGTCTGCGACGGGAAATGCTCCTCAAAAATCGTCCGGTAGTAATACTCCTCCTTGTTGCGGGGCGGGTTGATCGGGAAACGCTCCTTCACATGTTCCATTTCGCGGTCGGAAACCATTTCGGAGGTGATCCGTTTCAATGTGTCGATCCAACTGTAACCCACGCCGTCGGAGAACTGCTCTTTCTGGCGCCAGGCCACGCTCTCGGGCAACATATCCTCGAACGCCTTGCGCAAGATCCACTTCTCGATCCGTCCGTTGCGGGCCATCTTTTCCGCCGGGTTGATACGCATGGCCACATCGAGGAACTCCTTGTCGAGGAAGGGAACACGCCCCTCCACACCCCAGGCACAAAGCGATTTATTGGCACGCAGACAGTCGTAAAGATGCAGCTTGCTCAATTTGCGCACGGTCTCTTCGTGGAATTCCCGCGCATTGGGAGCCTTGTGGAAATAGAGATAACCGCCGAAGATCTCATCGGCCCCTTCTCCCGAGAGCACCATCTTGATTCCCATCGACTTAATGACCCGCGCCAACAGATACATCGGCGTAGAAGCACGTACGGTGGTCACGTCGTAGGTCTCGATGTAATAGATCACGTCACGAATGGCATCGAGCCCCTCCTGAACGGTGTAGTGGATCTCGTGATGGACCGTACCGATGTACTCGGCCACCTTCCGGGCCGCCTCCAGGTCGGGAGCGCCCTTCAAACCCACCGCAAAAGAGTGGAGCTGTGGCCACCAGGCCGCCTCCCGGCTATCGCTCTCCACACGCAACGCCGCATATTTCTTGGCCACGGCCGAGATGATCGAAGAGTCGAGACCCCCCGAGAGAAGCACTCCGTAAGGCACATCGGACATCAGCTGACGCTTGACAGCAGCTTCGAGCGCCGCCCGCAACTCCTGAATATCGGCTCCGTTATCTTTGACATTCTCGTAATCGGTCCAGTCGCGTTCGTACCAACGGACCATCTTCCCATCGCGGCTCGACCAATAATGGCCCGGGAGGAAGGGTTGAATCGTAGTACATACCCCCTCGAGCGCCTTCAGTTCGGAGGCAAAATAGAACTGTTCGTCGGCATCCCACCCTATATAAAGAGGAATAACCCCGATGTGATCGCGACCGATCAGATATTCGCCCCGCTCCACATCGTAGAGGGCAAACGCGAAAATGCCGTTCAGATGTTCGAACAGACCCGTTCCATATTTCTTATAAAGAGGCAGAATCACTTCGCAATCCGATCCGGTCTGGAAGTCGTACTCCCCGCTGAACTGCTCCCGGATCGCCTGATGGTTATATATCTCGCCATTGACGGCCAACACCAACTTGCCATCGGGACTGAAGAGCGGCTGACCGCCCGACTGCGGATCGACAATCGACAACCGTTCGTGGGCCAAAATAGCCCGCTCGCCACACCAGATACCCGACCAATCGGGACCGCGATGACGTATCTTTTTAGACATTCCGAGCAACCGAGGCCTGAGGCTCCCGGCATCCACCTTGAGGTCAAAAACCCCCACAATACCGCACATATATATCCGTTTATAAAGTTACTTCGCAAATATATAAAAGGAGGAAGCTGTAACAAATGGAAAAATAAATTTTTTTAATTTGACGAAACAAAACCGCAGACAGCTCCGTCTCAGCATGGAGGCGTTCGACCGATCAATGCCCAAAAAATTATTCTATCGATTAAGCGGGCATTGCGGGGTCGAAAGATCGATGCAACGCGTTATGATTTATTTACCCCCTCAACAAACGGGGATCGAAACAGGACAAAAAAGTTCCGGCACACCGCAGTATGCCGGAACCGTGCAATCACCGCACTCTCCCTCATATAATCAGTGACTGCACAAAATGCGGGAAAATCTCCCGAAATTGCTGCTCAATCTACCACAAACATCCTTCGCACTCATTCTCGCAGCAATCTTGCTGTCTCTCTATCCGAGAAAACTCCCGGAAAACCTCTTTTCAATTTCAATGCCGCCATCGGCAAACATCGATATTCAGCGGAACCTTTCCAGGATCTTTTCTCACTTCTACGAAAAGAAAACGATCGAGATCCTTTTTTATTGTGCATCAAAGGTAGGTAAAAATAGCTAAAAACGAAAATGTCTTTTGCAGAAAAAAAGTAAAAAAAGTCACTTTTCAAACCGTTCATTTCGCATACCACTATCAATCTGCCACTTAATCGATCGGCCTCTGTGTCTATTTTTTTATACTTTCATGGATTATTTTCCATTTTAGGCGGTTCAATTGCACTTATTTTATCAGTCAAACTGTTTCTACGGGCCCAAAAAAGACAACAAAAGACCTCCGGAAGATCTGCCGAACTTTCAAAAAGAAATGAAAAAATTTTGTTTTTCTCCGACTCATCTCTATATTTGCCACGAAGAACAATACAAATCGAATCGAAATGTTCGGATCGAAACAATACTGGTGGTGGCGCAACTTACAACTTCCAAAGTCGTAGGGAGCGATCTCGTATTGGTATTGAATCAGCACATCACAACGAGCCTCATCGTAACTACGATGGGGCTCGTTTCTTTTCGGGCATATCCAAAAAACAAAACGCATAGACACGATGAAAAACACAAAGACATTTCTGGTAAACGACGAGGGCTATTACGGTCGATTCGGAGGTTGCTACGTGCCGGAAATTCTCCACGGATGCGTGGAGGAGTTGCGACGCACCTATCTGTCGGTACTCGAAAGCGACGATTTCCGACAGGAATTCGACCGGTTGCTGCACGACTACGTGGGTCGTCCGTCGCCCCTCTACCTGGCCGGTCGGCTCTCCGAGAAGTACGGCTGCCGCATCTACCTGAAGCGGGAAGATCTGAACCACACCGGAGCACACAAGATCAACAACACCATCGGACAGATTCTGCTCGCCCGCCGCATGGGTAAAAAACGGATCATCGCCGAGACGGGTGCGGGTCAGCACGGAGTGGCAACGGCCACGGTCTGCGCCCTGATGAACATGCCCTGCGTAGTCTACATGGGCAAGACCGATGTGGAACGTCAACGGATAAACGTCGAAAAGATGCAGATGCTCGGGGCCGAGGTACGTCCCGTCACATCGGGCAACATGACGCTCAAAGACGCCACCAACGAGGCGATCCGCGACTGGTGCTGCCACCCTTCCGACACCTATTACATCATCGGGTCGACGGTGGGTCCGCACCCCTATCCCGACATGGTAGCGCGTCTTCAGTCGGTCATCAGCCGGGAGATTCGCGCCCAACTGCTCGAAAAAGAGGGACGCGACCACCCCGACTACCTCATCGCTTGCGTCGGCGGCGGCAGCAATGCGGCCGGAACCATCTACCACTACGTCGACGACGAACGCGTACGCATCGTGCTGGCCGAGGCGGGAGGCAAAGGAGTCGACAGCGGACAGACCGCTGCCACCATCCAACTGGGCCGCATCGGCATTCTGCACGGCGCAAAAACGATGGTCATTCAGAACGAGGACGGACAGATCGAAGAGCCCTACTCCATCTCTGCCGGACTCGATTATCCCGGCGTAGGACCGATGCACGCCAACATGGCCCAAGCGGGTCGGTCGACAGTACTGGCCGTCGATGACGACGAAGCCCTCGCCGCCGCCTACGAACTGACCCGACTGGAGGGGATCATCCCCGCCCTCGAATCGGCCCACGCCCTCGGAGCCCTTCCGAAAATGAAATTTCGGCCGCAGGAGATCGTCGTGCTGACCCTCTCCGGTCGCGGCGACAAAGATATGGACACCTACATTCGACACATGCAATCATGAAGACTTTTCATTATACCGTCCGCAGCAAAAAAGTGCTGGGCGATCTCCACACCCCCGTAAGCATCTACCTGAAAGTGCGGGATCTCTATCCCCAGTCGGCCCTGCTCGAAAGTTCCGACTTCCATGCCGGAGAGAACTCGCTCTCTTACATCGCACTCGCACCCCTGGCCTCGGTCGCCGTCAACCACGGCCTCTGTACGCTCTCCTTTCCCGATCGGAGCGTGGAACAAAAACCACTCGACGACCACTTCCGACTCGACGACGCCGTAAACCGCTTCCTCGATCGGTTTCAGGTGGAGGGAAACGACAGGAGCGTTTGCGGTCTGTTCGGCTACACAGCCTTCAATGCCGTCAAATACCTCGAACGGATTCCGGTCATGCCGACTCGCGACGAGCTGAACGATGCCCCCGACCTGCTCTATATCCTCTATAAATATGTTCTGATATTCAACCACTTCAAAAACGAACTGACGCTTGTCGAGCTGCTCGCCGACGGGGAGGATTCTTCCCTCGAAGAGATCGAAACCGCCATCGCCGACCGCAACTTCGCCTCCTACGACTTCACCCCCAAAGGAGAGGTACGCAGTACGATGAGCGACGAACAATACATGGAGTCCGTACGGCGCGGCATCGAGCATTGTCTGCGGGGAGACGTATTCCAGATCGTACTTTCACGACGGTTCGTACAACCCTACAGCGGCGACGACTTCAAGGTCTACCGCGCCCTGCGAAGCATCAACCCCTCCCCCTACCTTTTCTATTTCGATTTCGGCGGCTTCCGCATTTTCGGCTCATCGCCCGAAACCCACTGTAAGGTACAGGATGGGCGCATCACCATCGACCCGATCGCCGGAACGACCCGACGTACGGGCGACCTGACCCGGGACAAGCAACTCACCGAACAACTGCTGGCCGATCCCAAAGAGAACGCCGAACACGTGATGCTCGTCGACCTGGCCCGCAACGACCTGAGCCGCAACGCACACAACGTAGCGGTCGAATTCTACAAAGAGCCGCAATACTACAGCCACGTCATCCACCTCGTTTCGCGTGTCAGTGGCGAACTCGACGCCGATCGGAGCCCCGTAAGCGCATTTCTCGACACCTTCCCGGCCGGCACCCTAAGCGGCGCCCCGAAAGTACGCGCCATGGAGCTGATCTCCGCAATCGAACCGCACGACCGGGGTGCCTACGGCGGCTGCATCGGATTCATCGGATTCGACGGCAACCTGAATCAGGCCATCACCATCCGCTCGTTCGTCAGCCGCAACGGCGAACTCTCCTTCCAGGCGGGCGCGGGCATCGTTGCCAAGAGTTCGCCTGCCAATGAGCTGCAAGAGGTGAATAACAAACTGGGCGCACTCAAAAAAGCGGTAGACCTCGCCGCCACTCTCGACCACTGAAAAAACCGAAGATCATGAAACAGAAAACATTGCTGCTCGATAACTACGACTCCTTCACCTACAACCTGCTCCACCTGTTGCGGGAGTTAGGAGCCGATGCCGAAGTCCGTCGCAACGACCAAATCACGCTGGAGGAGGTGGCCCGCTTCGACCGGATCATCCTCTCGCCCGGGCCGGGCATCCCCTCCGAAGCGGGAATTCTGTTGCCGCTCATCCGACGCTATGCTCCCAAAAAAAGCATTCTGGGCGTCTGTCTGGGCCATCAGGCCATTGCCGAGGCGTTCGGAGGCCGCCTCGAGAATCTTTCGGAGGTGTTCCACGGTGTACAGACTCCGATTCGGGTGATTCAGCCCGCAGAAAAGTTGTTTCGGGAACTCCCCACGACATTTCCCGTGGGTCGTTACCACTCCTGGATCGTGAGCCGGGAGAACCTCCCCGACTCGCTGGAGGTCACAGCCGTCGACGACGCCGGACACATCATGGCTCTCCGGCATCGCACCTACGATGTGCACGGCCTGCAGTTCCATCCCGAATCGATCCTTACCCCCAACGGGAAACAACTCATCGCCAATTTCTTAAACCGATAAAAAAATGAAAGAGATACTCTACAAGCTGTTCGAGCATCGCTATCTCGGACGCGAAGAAGCCCGTACGATCCTCACCGGCATCGCCCACGGAGCTTACAACGATGCGCAAATCGCCTCGCTCATCACCGTGTTCCTCATGCGGAGCATCTCCGTGGAGGAGCTCATCGGTTTCCGGGAAGCCCTGCTCGAGATGCGTACGCCGGTCGATCTGGGCAACTGCCAGCCCATCGACATCGTGGGCACGGGCGGCGACGGGAAAAACACCTTCAACATCTCGACAGCAGCCTGTTTCGTCGTGGCGGGAGCCGGCTATCCCGTCGTAAAGCACGGCAACTACGGTGCCACCTCCGTAAGCGGCGCCAGCAACGTCATGGAGCAGCACGGTGTCCGCTTCACCACAGACAGCGCCCGACTCCGCCGCTCCATCGAGACATGCGGCATCGCCTATCTCCACGCCCCGCTGTTCAACCAGGCGCTCAAAGCGGTCGCCCCGATCCGACGGGCGCTCGGCGTACGCACCTTCTTCAACATGCTCGGCCCGCTGGTCAACCCCGTGATGCCCCGCTACCAACTGCTCGGCGTCTACAACCTGCCACTGCTCCGGCTCTACTGCTACACCTACCAGGAGAGCGGCACAGACTACGCCGTCGTACACAGTCTCGACGGCTACGACGAAATATCGCTTACCGACGCCTTCAAGGTTGCGATGCCCGGCTGCGAGAAGCTCTACACCCCCGAAGAGCTCGGATTCGCCCGCTGCCGAGAGGAGGAGCTCTCCGGAGGAGAGACCCCCGAAGAGGCGGCCCGCATTTTCGATCGCGTGCTCGACGGTACGGCCACACGCGCCCAAAGCGATTGCGTAGTCGCCAACGCAGCTTTCGCCATCCGGGTCATGTGCCCGCATAAGAGCCTCGAAACCTGCATCGACGAAGCCCGCACCTCGCTCGACAGCGGCCGGGCCAAATCGGTATTCCGCAAATTTGTCGAACTGAATCGGTAGAACCCCTATGAAAGATATTTTACAAACGATCATTGCAAGCAAACGATCGGAGATCGAACGTGCCAAAGCTGGAAAAACCTACGCCGAACTGGAACGTTCGATCGATCCGACACGCCCCCGTCGTTCGCTCAAAACGGCATTGGCGACATCCGACACCGGCATTTTGGCCGAATTCAAACGGCGTTCTCCCTCCAAAGGGTGGATCCATCGGGATGCCGACCCCGTTGCCGTCAGTCGGGGCTACGAAACAGGCGGGGCCTCCGCCATCTCGGTACTGACCGACCCGGATTACTTCGGCGGCACACTCGACGACCTGAAAAACGTGCGGCAAACCGTCTCGTTACCGATTCTGCGCAAAGAGTTCATCATCGATCCCTACCAACTGCTCGAGGCTGCAGCAGCCGGAGCCGACGCCGTCCTGCTAATTGCAGCAGCACTTGATATAACTCGATGCAAACAACTTTCCGAAAAAGCAAAAGAACTCGGACTGGAAGTATTGCTCGAAATACATTCGGAGCGGGAGATCGACTACCTGGAGGCCGAAGCCGATTTGATCGGAGTGAACAACCGCAACCTGGGAACCTTCATCACCGATCCGGAAAACTCCCTGCGTCTCGCCGAAAAATTGCCGAAAGAGAAGCTTCTCGTTTCGGAGAGCGGCATCTCGGACCCGCGTATCGTCGCCCGACTCCGCACGGCCGGCTACAAGGGATTCCTGATCGGCGAAACCTTCATGCGGGAAACGGACCCGGCTGCCGCTCTTGCCGAATTCATCGAACAGTTGAAAAAAACGGAGATATGATCGTGAAAATTTGCGGCATGCGCGATGCCGACAACATTCGCGAAATCGAACGCCTCGGCATAGATTGGATGGGCTTCATTTTTTACGAAGGCTCCGCGCGTCATATCCTCCGGAAACCGGCCTATCTGCCCGACAAAGCGCGCCGGGTAGGTGTATTCGTAAACGAACGACCGGAACGGATCGTTGAAATAGTCGCCGATTTCGATTTGTCATTCATTCAATTGCACGGTGACGAAACACCGGAGACCTGTCGAATTCTGCGAACGGCTGGCCAATCGCTTATCAAAGCGTTTCCGATCGCCAGCGAAAAGGACTTTCAAGCCACGGAGCCGTTCGAATCGCTGTGCGACTACTATCTTTTCGACACGAAAACATCCGGATATGGCGGTTCGGGCACCTCATTCGACTGGTCGCTGCTCCGTCACTACCACGGGACGACCCCCTTTCTGCTGAGCGGCGGCATCGGTCCCGACGATGCAGAAGCCATCCTCAAGCTGCGGCATCTCCGGTTCGCCGGCATCGACCTAAACAGCCGTTTCGAAATCGTCCCCGGTCGGAAAGACCCGGAAACTGTACGAAATTTTTTAGCAAAAATCAGAAAATAAAACAGATACCATGAATCGCATCAACCAATTATTCAAAAACAAGAGACAAGACATTCTCTCCATCTATTTCTGTGCCGGCTACCCCGATCCCGACGGCACGACAGAAACGATCGAAACCCTTGCCCGTAACGGAGTCGACATGATCGAAATCGGCATCCCCTTCAGCGATCCGATGGCCGATGGACCGGTTATCCAGCAGGCTGCTACCGAATCTCTGCGCAACGGCATGTCTCTACACAAACTTTTCGAATCGCTCTCCGAAATCCGCCAACGGGTCGATATCCCACTGCTGCTGATGGGTTACCTCAATCCGGTGATGCAATACGGCTTCGAAAACTTTTGCCGCGCCTGCCAGGATTGCGGCATCGACGGATGCATCATCCCCGACCTGCCCTTCAAAGAGTACATGGAAGAGTATCGGGCAACGGCGGAACGATACGATCTGAAAATGATCATGCTCATCACGCCCGAGACAAGCGAAGAACGCATCAAATTGATAGACAATCACACAGATGGATTTATCTACATGGTATCTTCAGCTGCAACAACCGGAGCGCAACACGATTTCGATGCCCGTAAGCAGGCCTATTTCGAGCGAATCGACGGCATGGCGCTGCGCAATCCGCGCATGATCGGCTTCGGCATCTCCAACGAGGCCACATTCCGGGCAGCCTGCAAATATGCCTCCGGAGGAATCATCGGCAGTCGGTTCGTAACTTTGCAAAAAGAGAGGGGTGATTCCGAAACCGCCATCAAACAATTGCTTCATGAAATCGGCAAAAAATAGAAGATAATAAGAGAGTTACGTGGAATAGAAGCATACCGGTTGGGGAGATGAACTACCGACGCACACAAATTATCGATAAATAACAGAAAATAACAATGTTAGGTCCGCTACCTCCACAGCCGATTCACCCAGATCGATCACGGCATTGAACAGTGCAATACGGCTGTAACAACGGATTTTCTCAAACGGAATTTCTGCCAGACGGATCTATCCAGATGCTAGCAAACGAGCCCGTGTCATACCTCCAAGTACCCGTGTCTTATCTCCAAGTAGAAGTTAAGGCATAGCAACTCATTTTTCTACTTACCAAAATTTTACATTGCATTATAATGTCTGAGATCGTCCCTTAACAGACAATCAAACCCTCGTCGGTTTCCCCGCAAAAAGCGCAGAAGTGCAACAGCCGACGCAACATCTATACGGATAGCTTATCGCCTCATCCACGACCGGTCGAAAGGTTCGAAACGACGGCAGCCCCAAAAAACAGCGCCCATCCCAACTTCGCCGCACGAAGCATACAGCATCCTATTCAAAATCAACAAAGTCATGATGCAGTTGCAACCCTATCGGCCAATCCCACCCCTGAAAAAACGTCCGAAAAAATCTCCCGACATAAAAAACATCGGTTTATGAACGAGAATTTTCTGTAACTTGCGCCTCCGAAAACGCTTGTTGCGATGCCTCTTTTTCAGAATAATGCACGCTATCACCTGCTCGCACTACTGGCCACCGTCATCTGGGGAACCACCTTTGTCTCCACGAAAATACTCCTCTCTCACGGTCTGACACCGGCCGAAATCATGTTCCTACGCTTTCTGCTCGCCTACATCGCCATCTGGAGCATCTCTCCCGCACGACTTTTCGCAGAGAATCTGCGCGACGAAGCCAAATTGATTGCGGCAGGCATGTGCGGCGGATCGCTCTATTTCTTCGCTGAGAACAGCGCATTGGAGATCACGCAGGCCTCGAACGTAGCGATCATCATCTCCATAACTCCACTCTTGACCGCCATTTTATCGCACCTGTTCGTTCGCGGGGAACGTTTCGGATCGCGGCTGCTTGCCGGAGGTCTCCTCTCTCTAATCGGCATCGCCTGCGTAGTGCTCAACGGCCGTTTTGTCCTGCACATCTCCCCGCTGGGTGACCTGCTCACGCTGTTTGCCGGATTCATGTGGGCCTGCTACAACATCATTCTGACCAAACTCTACGCCCGTTACGACACCGTTTTCATCACCCGCAAGGTCTTCTTTTACGGACTTGTCACGCTGCTTCCGGTCTTTCTGATCCAACCCGTAGAATTCCATTTCCGCCAACTGCTCGACCCGACCATTGCACTGAACCTGCTTTTCCTCGGGCTGTTGGCCTCGTTCGGTTGCTTCCTCATCTGGAATATTGCGGTACGCCACATCGGCACCATTCGGGCCAACAGCTACCTCTACCTCTCCCCGCTCATCACATTCACCACGGCAGCCATCTTTCTCCAGGAGGAGATCACGCCCGTAGCATTGGCCGGCACAGCTCTGATTCTGAGCGGCGTATGGATCTCCGAGCAAGGCCTTCCGAAACCGAAACGCCACCCATTCCACAAATAGCCGGGAAAGCTCCTCTCAATCCTCGTTTGGTATAACAATCAGGACTCTTGAGGAGTAATCAACCGGACCGTTCTCAAAACCATAACCCTTGTTCTGGACAGCCACATCCCAAGACTTAAATTTAGGGTGATTCAAGACCGTATCGGGAATTAAACCGCTCAAGTTATTGTAATTCAGGTTAACAGATTGTAAGGCTGTCAGGTTACCGATCTCCGCCGGAATCGTGCCACTCAAATAATTTCTACCCAACCCTAAATTCGTCAATGCCGTCAAATTACCAATTTCAACTGGAATCCTGCCCCTCAAATAATTACCGCTCAGATTCAAATTGGTCAATGCAGTCAGATTACCAATCTCAACGGGGATCGTGCTGCTCAAAGAATTTCCACTCAGATCCAAATTGGTCAACGCGGTCAAATTTCCAATCTCTACGGGGATTTTTCCCTTCAAAGAATTTCCGCTCAAATCCAAATTGGTCAAGCCAATCATATGCCCTATCTCGACCGGGAGTAACCCACTCAATTTATTATCATGCAATTCTAAAGACTGAAGGTATTTCAACCCACTCATCTCAGCCGGAATCTGCCCACTCAGGTTATTGTTGTTCAAATTCAACAATCGAAGATTTTGCAGTTTACTAATTTCTGTCAAAATCTCCCCTGAAAATTTATTAAAGGACAAATTCAACTCCCTCAGCGACACTAATTTCCCGACTATAGACTGCAACTGACCTCCCAACCTATTTGAAGCTAAATTCAACTTCAGAAGTTGATTCAGATTACTGATCTCCACCGGGACCTTTCCTTTTAACCAATTGTTAGACAAATTCAATTCCAATAAAGAGACGGCCTGACCAATCGTCTTCGGAATTCGGCCTTGCAATTCGCATCGAGAGAGATCCAACACGACTAATCCAGGTATTTCAAACAATTTGTCGCTAAGCCGACCATGAATTATCTTATCTTTCAATTTGACCGACAGTTCTCCATTCGTGTAATAGATGTCTTCCCATTCCTCCAGCGGGCGGTCTTCCTTCCATCCCCAGTTATTAAATTGTCTTTGGGTAATTCCCATATCTCGAAATGCATCCAACAACAATCTTTTGACAGTCCGCTCCTCCTCGAATGTGTTTTTTACATTTCGGTTTGACGATATCTCCTGCTTGGTCGCGGAAGTAATTCCCGACCCAGCTTGAGCTGTCTGAACCTTCGTATTAGCACCATAATCAACTGACGGAACCGGATAATTTTCGAATCCATACCCTTTATTCTGGGGAAGTAAATCCCAATAAGAAAAAAGAGGGTGGCTTAATATCGCATCGGGGACCCATCCGCTCAAATTATTGTTTTTTAATGTCCAATCGAACACGAGTATTACCAATCCCTTGTTTTTCTTTCTCCTAATATTTCCCAGTTCGGCCGGGATCGAACCGCTCAATTGGTTATGATCCAACCTTAATTTTTTAAGATTAACCAAATTACCGATTTCAGGAGGAATCGAGCCGGTCAAATTGTTATGGTTTAAACTCAGGCAATCAAGTTCTGTTAAATTCCCTATTTCGGGCGGGATTTCTCCGCTCAATTGATTATTATCTAAACACAATTCTTCCAACTGTGTTAAATTTCCGATTTCAACCGGGATCGGACTGTCCAATTGATTTCTACATAACAACAGCCAATTAAGCTTTGCCAGATTACCTATTTCTGCAGGAATTGCCCCGGAGAATTCATTGCTTGATAAGTTCAGAACGTTTAAAGATGTCAGATTTCCGATCTCTGCGGGAATGGATCCGCTCAAGTTATTGAACGATAACTGTAATGCATTAAGACAACCCAGATTGCCTATATCGGATAAAATCGGGCCACTCAATTTATTACTATTTAAGATCAATTTTTCAAGATGCGTCAATCCGTAAATTTCATTCGGGATAGGTCCAATAAAACGATTCGATGATAAATCCAGTTGGGTCAGGGCCGTCAACTTTCCGATTGCCGAAGGGATAGAACCGCTCAGAAGATTATTTCTTAAATCTAAAATCTGAAGGTCTTTCAGTTCTCCCATCTCGGCTGGAATCTCTCCACTCAATTTATTATAGCCTACCACCATTTCTTTCAAGTGTGTCAATTTGCCAATTTCATTCGGGATAGGTCCGATGAGACGATTCGATGATAAATCCAATTGGGTCAGGGCCGTCAACTTTCCGATTGCCGCAGGGATCGGACCGCTCAAAAGATTATTTCTTAAATCTAAAACTTGAAGATCTTTCAGTTCTCCCATCTCAACTGGAATCTCTCCACTCAATTTACTATTGATTACCACCAACTCTTTCAAGTGTGTCAATTTGCCAATTTCATTCGGGATCGCACCTGAAAAATCATTCGATGATAAATCTAAATTACGCAGAGCTGTCAACTCTCCAATTTCTTTCGGCAGGGAGCCACTCAATTTATTGAATGCTAATGACAATTCTTCAAGATGTGTCAATTGGCCAATTTGTGCCGGAATTTTTCCAGACAAATCGGCATATCTTAACCTAAGAGATTCAAGTTTTGTCAGATTGCCGATTTGTACCGGAATCTTTCCGGTAATTTTATTCATCGTCAAATTTAATTTCCGCAAATCGACTGCCTGACCGATCGTTTTCGGGAGAGGTCCCCGTAATAAATTGGTCGGAAGATACACCTCTACCAACCCAGGAATCTTAAACAACTTACGGCTAAGTCGACCATTGAGTAGTTCTCCTTTTAATCTGACAGACAATTCCCCGTCCTTATAAGTAATACCTTTCCAATCATTCAACGGACACTCTTTCTGCCAGCCCCATGACGCGAACTTCTCTTCGCTAACGCCCATCTCTCTAAATGCCTCCAAGAGCAACTTTTTGAGGGTCTTTTCATCCGTCGAGGCTCTCTTCTCGTCTGTAGTTGTTTGAGGTTCTTGCGCAATCGCAACGGCCGGCTCAATGGAGGTTTGCGACTCCCTAACGGCTCCATTGGCTCCGCTGCCGGCCAACAGCATCCCGACGACCGACAGCCCTATCATCCAAAACCTTTTCATTTGTGCGTTGATTGGGTAGTTAAACTCTATTTAAATTTGGGTTGGAGGGAACTTTTCGAAATTTCAGGAACCCTTTCAAACAAAATTAAACAATCGATCCCGGATTTCCTAACCATCCATCTCTGAAAATAAATGCACCCGCCGGACAGATTATCAAAAAGTCCGCAAATCAGGATCTCCAAAGACGAGACATTGCCATACAAAAGTTCCCGAACCGCATGGTTCGGGAACTTCACTCTGCCGAGTGTTGAGAAGAGGCGGAATAACCGATCGGGATTTTCACTCCTGGAGTCGATTCACGACCCAAATAAAAAGAAAAATTCGAGAGAGAAGAAAAGGAAGAGAGGAAGAAAAGATGGTAAGGAGGTAGACAAGAAACTGGCAAGCAGACAGAGAAGCGAACAGTCTGGCAGTCGTGAGGGTTAACCCGTAAAACCAATCGTTTCAGGCAGCAAAAATGCACGCGGGACAGGAGTGTACCCTCTCTCCACACGAAGTCCGGTTAATCTATGGGCAACTTTCTAGCGATGTCCGGCTGACTGTAACCGACACCTCTACACCGAAGTCCGGTTGATTCCATCGAGTGCCGTTGCGATGTCGCCGGTCAGTCGTTCGACCGCCTCCATCGTCACAAGATCATCGACCGACACCGTATGCGTCGCATCGGTGATGGAGAGACGACAAGTGCCGTCGTCGTTGTCCGTAAGCTCCACCACGGGAGAAAAGCCCGACGGACCTTGCTCGCCACGTTCTCCCCGATCGCCCTGCGGGCCTTTCAAGGCAGCGAGCTGTTCCGGCGTGAAATCCTCGTAACGAAACGGATCGCCCTTCTCTCCCCTCAGGTAATTGGCCAAAAAGATGCTCTCCGTCCCCGCCTCGCCATCGGTAGGTCCGTCCCATAGCTCGACTCCTGTCTCTCCCGGCAGGCACACCGTCTGCACACCTTCGGGGAATGCCGGATTGGGGGTTTCGATCCATACCGTCTTACGTAAAGCTCCTGCAGGCAACCCATGCTGATGAAAGAGTACCACGACCTGCCCGTTATCGTCGGGCAGGCAGTGTTGAAATAGCCCCTGGCGATGCGAAACCGTGTAACAGTTCCACCCCGTCGTCCGATACTCGATCCGCCAATCGCATGCATCCGGCGCCATTGGAGTCCCATCGATTTCGAATGATTCCAAAAGGGTGAAATCGGATTTTCGATTCTGTTTAATCATTGATTTTGTCTCCATAAAACGATGTAAAAGTTCACTCCGAGCAAATGTAGTCCGGAAGCGAGAGGATCGATTTATACAAATACGAACTCCAGCCGCACCGACCGGGAGGTAAAAAGCGAAAATTGCACGATTTATGGAGAGACTTCGATCCGAAGTCGCGACACACGGAAAAAACGACTCGAAACGACAACATAAAACAAAAAAAGAGATGAAAACTATTTTCGATCGACTCACCTCCGCCGTCAAGAATTGGTGGATGTCCCTCATTGCCGGCATTCTGTTCATCGCCGCCGCACTCTGGCTGATGTTTGCACCGGCAGCAAGCTACGTGATACTGAGTATTCTGTTCAGCCTCCTGATGTTCGTCAGCGGCATCGTCGAGATTGTATTCGCCGCCTCCAACCGCCACATATCGAGTTGGGGCTGGTATCTGGCGGGAGGTATCATCGATCTGATTCTCGGCATCCTGCTGCTCGCCATTCCGTCGCTCAGCATGCAGGTTCTACCCTTTGTACTGGCCTTCTGGCTCATGTTCCGCGGGTTCACGACCATCGGCTACGGCATGGACCTCCACCGTTACGGCATCACCCATTGGGGATGGCACCTCGCTTTCGGTATCCTGGCCGTACTCTGCTCTCTCGGCATCCTCTGGCAACCCATGGCCGGGGCTCTCACGCTGGTCTACCTGGCAGCATACGCACTGCTCGTCATCGGCATCTTCCGCATCATGCTCGCTTTCGAGTTGCGAGCTCTCTACCGACACAACTGCGAAGCCTGCGATCACGCCGACCACGTCCATTCCGCAGCCGAAAGACGAAAAGAATAAACCCTCCCGATCGGACTTTCAGATGCCGCGTTTCTACGGACGCGGCATTTTTTCGCTCCTGCAGGCAGCGTCCGGAGAGAAAATCGGAAAAATCTTGTTTCTTCTCTCCATTTACACTACCTTTGCCGCTCCCGTTTGGGAATAACGCATTTTTAGCATGATGAAAACATTTTCATTCAGACCCAAACTGCTGACCTCTCTCAAAAACTACAACCGTACAGATTTTACCGCCGATCTCATGGCGGGTCTCATCGTGGGCATCGTGGCCCTGCCGTTAGCCATCGCATTCGGCATCGCTTCCGGAGTTTCGCCCGAAAAAGGAATCGTGACAGCGATTATCGCCGGCTTTCTCATCTCTCTGTTGGGAGGCAGCCGCGTACAGATCGGTGGCCCCACAGGGGCATTCATCGTCATCGTCTACGGCATCATCCAACAGTACGGCGAAACGGGACTCATCGTAGCCACCATCCTCGCAGGCGCATTTCTTGTGCTGCTGGGGCTCTGCAAACTCGGCACGATCATCAAATTTATCCCCTACCCGATCGTCGTCGGATTCACCAGCGGCATCGCCGTAACGATCTTCACGACCCAGATCCGCGACCTCTTCGGACTGCGCATGGAGGAGGTTCCGGCCGACTTCATCGGCAAATGCGCCGCCTATTTCCACGACTTCCCGACGCTCGATCCGTGGAGTACGGCCGTCGGCATCGCAAGCATCGCGATCATCTTCCTCACACCCCGACTGAATCGTCGCATTCCCGGTTCGCTCGTGGCCATCGTGGTGATGACCCTCATCGTCTGGCTGCTGCGCCAATACGCCGGCATAACCTCCGTGGAGACCATCGGCGACCGCTTCTCGATCCAGGCAACACTACCCGACGCAGAGATCCCGGAAATGAGCTGGGAGACGATCCGGGGACTCCTCCCCGCCGCCTTGACCATCGCCGTACTGGGGGCCATCGAATCGCTGCTCTCGGCCACGGTAGCCGACGGTGTGACGGGCGATCGCCACGACTCCAACCAGGAGTTGCTCGCACAGGGAATCGCCAACATGGTGACCCCGCTTTTCGGCGGCATCCCGGCTACCGGAGCCATTGCACGCACCATGACCAACATCAACAACGGCGGACGTACTCCGATAGCCGGCATCGTCCATGCCGTCGTGCTGCTGTTGATCCTCATCCTGCTGATGCCGTTGGCCGGCTACATTCCGATGGCCTGCCTCGCCGGCGTACTGGTGGTGGTCTCCTACAACATGAGTGAATGGCGCAGTTTCCGTGCGCTCATGAAAAACCCCAAAACGGATGTAGCGGTACTGCTGATCACCTTTTTGTTGACCGTATTCTTCGATCTGACCATCGCCATCGAAGTGGGCGTAGTCATCGCCTGCCTCTTCTTCATGAAACGCATCGCAGAAACCACCCGCATCTCGGTAATTCGCGACGAGATCGATCCGGCAGCCGACACCGACCTCACAACCGTCGATGAGCCGAGACTCTCGCTACCGAAAGGGGTGGAGGTTTATGAGATCGACGGTCCGTTCTTCTTCGGCATCGCCAACAAATTCGAGGAGACCATGGCCGAACTGGGCGACCGACCCGCCGTACGGATCATCCGCATGCGGCGCGTGCCGCTGATCGACTCCACCGGAATCCACAACCTCACGAATCTCTGCCGCATGTCGCAACGCGAAAACATCCGCATCATCCTCTCCGGCGTGAACGGACAGGTGCGCGAAGCGCTCCGCAAAGCGGGATTCTATGAGCTGATCGGGGAGAAATACATCTGCAGCCATATCGACGAAGCGGTAGCCCAAGCGAACGAATACATGATCGCCCATCCGCTCTCCCGTAAAAACCGACCGGTGCACGACTAAACCCGGCCGATGAACCGGTCCGGTCCGGTCCGGTCCGCTCTCCTGCTCCGTTCCGATCACCAAAGGGCAGGGATCAGAACCGTTTCGTATAGGCGTGGCAATAGGGCATCGACCCTTTTCTTTCGTAGTAATTCTGATGGTACTCCTCCGCCGGCCAAAAGGTGGAGGCGGCCGAAACCCGGGTCACGACCCGATAGCCCTTGGCCCGCAACTGGGCAATGAGTTTTTCAGCGATCGTTTTCTGTTCGGGAGTGGTATAGAAAACCTCGGAACGATACTGATCGCCGATGTCCGGTCCCTGCCTGTTGAGTTGCGTCGGATCGTGAATCTCGAAAAAGAGCCGGGCCAGGGTTTCGTAGGAGACTTTGGTCGGATCGAACACAATCCGGACCGCCTCGGCATGCCCGGTCGTGTGGCTACACACCTCTTCGTAGGTGGGATTTTCCTTACGGCCACCGATGTATCCGGCCTCCACGCTGAGCACACCCGGCAGCCGCTCCATCATATACTCCACGCCCCAGAAACAACCTCCGGCAAAGATCGCTGTTTCGGTCTGTCCGGTCGTCGCTTCGCGTACCGTATCGGCCGGAGAGAACTCGAGCGACACGGAGTTCACGCAATGCCGCACATTCTTGCGGGTAAATCCCTCTCCGGCAAACACATGACCCAAATGGCCTCCGCAACGGGCACAAACGATCTCCGTACGCCGTCCGTCGGGATCGGGACGACGTTTCACGGCTCCCGGAATCTCATCGTCGAAACTGGGCCAGCCGCATCCCGAATCGAACTTGTCGTTCGATCGATAAAGCGGGGCTCCGCATTGACGGCAAAGATAAACGCCTTTCTCATGGTGGTCATAGTACTTTCCGGAGAAGGGAGCTTCCGTTCCCCTGTCGACGATGACCCTTTTCTCTTCGGGTGTCAAACTTTTCATAACCTGAGCATGCAACGCAGATAGACTGCAGACGAATATAGCTAAAAACAGAATCTTTTTCATAACCTTCCTCCTTTCCTTCCGGCAGAAATCGACCAAAAACCGCACCGTCCTGACAAATAAACGAAAAAACAGCCGATTTCGCATGAGGGAAGCGACAGAATCTCGTCTACTATAATTCGATGGTGATACCGATCGTCGGTAAAATCGTACCGCCGATATCGTCGGCGATCCGTTCCATCTTGTAGTGTCCGGGGCGCGTTTCGTCCACGATGTAGTCGCCCGCTGCATCGACAGCCGGCATGAGGATATCCGATCCGCGGGTCTTGAAGTTGTAGAGATTTTGGATGTCGACATAAAAGCCCAGTCGCCACTTCCGGAAGTACCACACCTTATCGACACGCACATCGAGCTGGTGATAGAACTCCGAGCGGCAGGCATTGTAGAGTGCATAATCGGGATAGGGACGGCGCCGGAGATCCCATGCCGTGATGAGCGACGACAGTTCCTCGTCGTAAGGAGTAAAGGGGAGTCCGCCGGTAAGGTTCCATTTCAGTCCCAGGCTCCAGTTTCGGGCGAACTTATGGATGGCCGAGATGTTCAGGATATGGCGGGCGTCCCAACTCGACGACCAGTATTCGGATACCGGAACAAGGTGGTCGTCGAGTTTATTCACTTTCGACCAGAAGAGCGTATAGGAGAGCCCCACAACCGTATTCCACAGGTCGAGGTTGCGATAGGAGAGCTCCACGCCATAGGCCCGCCCCTTCCCTACCGACAGAACCGGAACATTTCCCACGATGAAGTCGGCAAAATCGCCCGTTGAGACAGGCAGGGAATCGACCAACGAGACAGGCAACCTGCGATAACCTTTGAAAAAGGCCTCCAGCCGCAGATCGGAAATCGTCGTCGGAGAGAAGTTGACTCCGACGACATATTGATCCACCGACATATATCGCAAGCCATTCCGTTGATCGAAGCCCTCCGGATCGTTCTCCGCATAGCCCATCATGGTGAAAGTGGGCTCCTGATAGTAGCGTCCGGCCGAAGCGTTGAGACTCCATTTCGGAGCCACTTTCCACGACAGGCTCAACCGCGGCGAGAAATGGCGGAAAGGATTCGACATAAGCCTCGAATAGGTCATGCCGTCGATTCGAAGCCCGACAAGCGCAGAGAGCCGCTCGCCGAAAAAGTAACGGCTGACCGTTCCGAATGCGGCGTAACGCCATACGGTAAAAGAGCTCCTGCTGTCGCTCTCTCTCCAGACGCCCTCCTCCTGCAACCGTTGCTGCGTCCGACCGGAATAGGCTCCGGAACCGCCTCCTATGCCTGCCGTAATGCGGAATCGTCCCACATTCCACCACTCCGTCTCGACTCGCAGACGGTGGTTGGTCTCCCGGCTGTCGAGGTCCATGATCCGAGGCAGGGAGTTGTCGTTGCGTTCGTGTTTGTAGAGCTGATTGCGCAGGTAGTCGCGGCTCAGCACCACCCGCAGACGGCCCGAAGCAAACGACCGGAGATAGCCCACCCCGAATGCATAGCTCAGCTGGTCGTTCTCGGGCAGATAACCGAGGATGTACCGCCGACTCGGCTCCAACTCGCCACTCCCGGTATTGAGGCGGTTGTGATCGAACGAACCGAGACCGATCACATAGAGCACATCCCGTTCGGAGAGCACGGAGTTCAATTTAAACTGGTAATCGTTATACGTCGGCAGAAAAGGCAATTTCAAAAGCGAAAAAAGCAGTTTCAAATAGCTGCGCCGGAACGACCCGATCAAAGTCGTCCGGCCGTTGCGCGACACGGGCGTATCGAAACTGACCCCGAGGTCCGACGCTCCGGCTACGACCTTACCGTGGAACCGTTCGGAGTTGCCCGAACGCATCTGCATGTCGAGTACCGAGCTGAGTCCCGTAGAGATCGCCACGGGAAAAGCCGACGTGTAGAAATCGACCGACCGGAGCTGCTCCGTATTGACCAGGGAGGCATTGCCTCCGGAACCGCCCTGCACGGAGAAATGGTTCAGAACCGGGATCTCAATTCCGTCGAGGTAGTAACGGTTCTCGTTGGCCCCTCCGCCCCGCACCAGCAGGTCGTTGCGATTGGCCGCACGGACCGTCACGACGCCCGGCGCCGACTGCACAACCTTCGAGATGTCGCGATTGGCCCCGGGCGTCAGATCGATCTCTTCCGTACCGATGCGGCGCATCGACACGGGCGACTCCACCGTAGCCACGAAAGGCATCGACATCACGACAACCTCCCCGATCTCCACAAGTTGCGGATCGAGCGCCATGTCGACCTGTGCCGGCACATTGGCCGTCACAAGAAACGACGAAGAGACAAACCCCTTGTAACCGAAAGCCTGCACGATCAGCGTTCTGTAGCCTGTACGGACCCGATCCAACACGAACCTCCCGGCCGAATCGGTCAACGCCTGCAACGTATCGTTCGCCACAGAGATCAACGCTCCGGCTACCACCTCCCCACTCTTCGCATTTGTCACCGTTCCGCGCACTACACCCGTATCCGGCGGCAAAGAGGCTCCGAACAGTCGAGTGCCAAGCAATAAAAAAACGCAAACCCATCCCAACCGGAGAAGGTGGCGTTCCATCCGGGAGAGAGTCTTCCCGGAAGCGAAAAATGAAAATAAACAACACATCGTCAACCGAAAAGCAAATACCGGACCCTTCGACTCCGAATCAATCGGAAAAACAGCCCCCAATCTGTTCATCCCGAGTCCGAACGCCAAAAAAACCGCGCAACGATCCCTGAAACAGCGTTTTCCACGACCTCTCGGAGCTATTCCCGCAAATCATTACTTCCGTTCTGACACCGCACCGTATCGATCCGGCACCTAAAAAAGCCGGTTGCGGGAAATAAAAACGGAAACGGCTCCGATCCGGCACACTCCTTGCCCGATCCGGACAGACCTCTGAAACCAAATGTCTATTAGAGAACAATACTGGCGTTATTCGCTGATTGCGATCATTCTGGTGAGCGGCGTAGTGATTTTTCGCGAACTGCGTCCCTTTCTCGGCGGCATAATGGGCGCAGCAACGATCTATATGCTCCTGAAGGGACAGTTGGAATACCTCACCGTCCGGAAACGATGGCGACGAAGTCTCGCGGCCACGCTGCTGCTCATCGAAGCGATCCTCTGCTTTCTGGTTCCACTCTCCCTGGTGACCTGGATGCTCGTCGACCGCATTCAGCACATCGCCATCGATCCGCAAAGCATCATACGACCGATCAACCACATCGCGCACCTGATCGAGGAGCGGACAGGCTACTATCCGTTCGAACAGCGCAATATCAACTACCTGATTTCGCTCATCCCCAAAGCGGGGCAATGGGTCATGAGCAGCATCGGCAATCTCGGCATCAACATGGCGGTTTTGCTGCTGGTCCTCTATTTCATGCTGATCGGCGGAGAGCGCATGGAACACTATTTCCGCGACATTCTCCCGTTCAATCGGACCGATTCCGACAACATACTCCACGAAATCGGCATGATCGTCCGTTCGAACGCCATAGGAATCCCGCTGTTGGCGCTCATCCAAGGTCTCGCCGCCTACATAGGCTACGTGATATTCGGAGCCCCGACGCCCCTGTTCTGGGGAGTAATCACCTGTTTCGCCACCATCATTCCGCTGTTCGGAACCGGACTGGTATGGCTTCCGCTGTCGCTCTACATGGGGCTGAACGGCCAATGGGGCGCCGCCATCGGACTATCGATCTATTCGGCGGTCATCCTTTCGCAGATCGACAACTTCGTCCGGCTCATCCTGCAAAAAAAGATGGCCGACATTCATCCGCTGGTCACCATCTTCGGCGTCTTCATCGGACTTTCGCTCTTCGGCTTCATGGGGATCATTTTCGGGCCGCTGCTGTTGTCGCTCTTCATCTTCTGCATCAACCTTTTCAAAGAGCACTACCTGGGAAGCAAACCCCGATGATTGCGCAGGCCGGACTGCCGTCCGCACAAAAAAAATCCCGGACCTGCTCCAGGAGGTCCGGGAAACTTCCGACGTACCGACGATCCGTACGTCGTCACGATCCATCGGCTATTTCAGCTCGACCAGTTCATATTTCCGGCTTCCCAAGCCGATCGACTCTCCGTATTCCAACGTATGGACACCGTTACGCGACTCCATGCGCTCGATCAGATGCACCTTGCCGGGATCCTCCGAAGCATACACCAGGTCGACGCACGCCTGATCCAACGCAACCGGATCCAACGACGCCAGGATCCCGATATCGCCCATCTGAGGCGCTTCCGGATGGGCGTCGCAATCGCAATCCACCGAAAGGTTGTTCGCCACGCTGATATAAAGGATACTGTCGCCGCAATGGTCTGCTACCGCTTTGGCAGCCTCGGCCATCGACTCCAGGAAATCGTTCTGAGGCGGCAGGTTGCTCCAGGTGTCGTTGGCATCCTTCGTTCTGCCGGCCGAGTGGATCCACGCCTTGCCGGCCGAAGAGGCGATACCGATCGAAATGTTCTTCACGGCACCTCCGAAACCGCCCATCGCATGGCCCTTGAAATGGGAAAGCACCACGGTAAAATCGTAATCGGGATAGTGCGAACCGACAAAATCCTCTTTCAGATGCCTGCCGCCCGCCACCGGCAGCGCAACTTCACCCTCGGCATCCATGATATCCACCGGTGCGATGGCCGTGAATCCATGATCGGCCGCCGCCTTGAGGTGTTTTTCCGTCTGATCCCGTCCGCCGCCATAAGCCGTATTGCACTCGACGATCGTGCCGTTGACCTTCTGCACGAGCTCTTTGATCAGGGCCGGCTGCAGAAAATTGTGGCCGCCCGGCTCTCCGGTCGACAATTTGACGGCAACACGTCCTTTGGCCTCCCGCCCGAGCGCCTCATAGATGCGCACGAGATTGGCCGACGTGATCTCCTTCACGAAATAGACCTTCGGCGTTTCGGCCTCTTCGCCCTCAGCGGACTGGGCCGTTCGATTTCCACCATTGGCCGAACCGCAGGCAGAAGCCATGAACGACAGAAACATCGTCGTGGCGATTATGGCTATCTTTTTCATATTTCTAAAACGATTGGTTTTACGGGTTAACCCTCACAAATGATACGGCACTCCCGGACGGCAAGTGCCACGAACAGATCTCTCCTTCCGCCAGCCCCTCTCATCGGCTGCGAAAACATTGTCCGGGAGCTCCTCCCGGAAGCGTCGCTTCAGACCGCACTCTACTTCCGCATGAGGTAACGCATGACGGCCCAGCCCCCGAAGAGCTGCAATGCCATGCCCGGCAGAGCGATCCACAGATTACGGAATGCGACGGCGAGATCGCCCGTAACGGCCCACTCAACGCACACGCCGAGAAGTTGATAAGAGACAACGACACCTGCGAGTATCCCGATCGATACCCGATGGAACCGGGCCACTGCAGCGGCCGCAAAAAGCACCAACAGAAGCGATTTACCGACAACGACCGGCAGCATGGAAACTGCGGGCATACCGAAAAGGGCCGAATTGACGGTCGGTGAGAGGAGTGCCGTGAGCAGACCCACACGCCATCCATACTTGCAGGTTCCCACCAGCGTGAAGAAATAGATGGGGAGCCAGCGCGCCCCTCCGTCCGGGAAAAGATGACACAACTGCGGCAAGACGATATTGCCCGCCACGAAAAGTGCTGCGATCCACCAGGTTCTCAACCTACCGTATGGCAGCGAATAGAGTTTTACGACATTTGCTTCCATTCTATTAACGAAATAAAAAGATTAAAATTCAATATTAACGCCGGCCATGCAGGTCGCCCTCGGCATGGGAAATCCTTCGTTGATTTCGTAACGCTGGGCCAACAGATTCTCCCCGCGGACCCAGACTGAGAGCCAGCTGGCAGCCTGAAACTGTCCGCGAAGATTCCAGAGGAGGAAATTCTCCTGCTTATAACTGCCCGCTCCGGCCACTACCACTGCGGTATAGAGTCCGTTCACGTATTGCATCCCCGTCGACACCGACCAGCGCCCCTTGACAAAAGCTCCGCCCACATAGAGTTTGTGTTCGGGCGATGCCAACACGGGCTGCTCCATGTGCAGGAAGCTGTAGTTCGCATCCAACGACCAGGCTCGGCCGATTCGCCAGGTAACCTCGGCCTCCGCACCGACATTTCGGATCCGCCCCGTATTGAGGTTCTTCGGACGTCCGTCGACCGGAATACGCATAATCAGATTATCGCCGTCGATGTAGAAGAGATTCAAGCCGTAGGAGAGCCGTCCCTTGCAGAGTTGCTGGGTCCAGGCAAGCTCGTAGCTCCAGAGACGCTCCGGCTGAAGATCGGGATTGGCCGGAGGGAACATGTACATCTCGCGGATGGTCGGATAACGGAATCCCTTGGATACCATCAGTTTGAGTCCCGCATCTTTCGGCAGCCGGAACGACAGACCCGCCTGCGGAACCCACTCCGTCCCCACATGCGTATGGTGATCCACCCTCAATCCCGCATCGATCGTCAACCATCGTGTCAGATCCTGCCGGAAATCGAGATAGGCGGCCACTTCGTCCTGACGTTCATCCGCCTGCATCTGCCGGGCACTTCCGTCGACCGGCTGGTTCCAGGCCCGACCGCCGAAACGGAACCAGTCAAGACCCGCCGTCACCCGGTTGCCCCGGAAGAAACGGGCACTCTGATACCACGAAACGCCCATCATGTCGTCCCGCGACTGGAAACGATAATCCAGAGGCTCTTCACCCGGGCTATAACCGTCATTGATCCAATGTTTTCCCCAATTATAGAAAAAGCTCAATGCTCCGGAGGTCATCTTGTAATCGTTTTCCAAAGCGACGGAGGTCATGCCCCGCGTGATCCGCTGATCGTTGTCGATAAGCGGATCGTCCGTTTTCCCCGGATTCGAAGCATTGAAGTGTGTCAGGTTCAGATCGGCTCGGATCCGCCAGGCTTGAGTCAACTCGTAAGCCAACTTCGCATAACCGCCATACTGTTCGAACGCCATGTCGGGACGGTGTCCGTCCGACCGGTTGTAGGAGACGCTCACCACGCTGCTGAACCGTTTCCAGTTCACCAGATTCGTCGCTTCGCTTTGCAACGTGTTGTAAGATCCGTAGCCCAGATTTACCCGGGTTCTCACGCCATCCGGCTGCGTCTGTCGCGTAACGATATTGATCACGCCACCCATGGCATTCGACCCGTAGAGCACCGAGGCCGGGCCACGCACCACCTCGACCCGTTCGGCTAAAAACGACTGGCAGGCATCGGAAACGGGATGGGCAAAAAGCCCCATGTATTGAGGATGGCCATCGATAAGCACCAACATGCCGGTCGTCGGTACACCCTCCTGGACGGGTCCGCCGACACCACGCAACGACATCTGCCCTGCGCCACCACCGGAGACGCCGTAGCCCATCGTGCTGCGTGCCGTAACGAACAGGCCGGGGATCCGTTCCGTCAACAGCGGGAGCAACGAGGGTTCGTTGCTCTGCTCGATGCGGGCACGATCGACCACCGAAACGGTCATAGGCAGATGGCGCACATCCGCACGGCTGCGCGTCCCGGTAACGACCACCCGATCGATATCGTAAATGCGGTCCGTTCGTGTACTATCCGCCTCCGGCCGGGCCTCCGCCGCAAAAGCGCAGCACAGGAGCGAAAGAGTCGCTCCGAAAAGACGGCTTATCTCAGGAAAATTTCTCATTTCGATTGCATCGTTTGCAGGAAGGTCCCGATCCGCTCGAAACACTGCTCCGGGCTCTCGGCATCGAGACAAAGGCTCTCCACCGGACAACGTCCCGTACCGGCTCGGTTGATAATGTAAGGGACCTCCTGTCCGAGGAGCAGACGAACGCCCGATCGCCTCAACAATTCGACCGCCGAAGTGCTGATTACACCGGCATAAACCTCCCGTACGCCACCCAACACCATCAAGGCAGCGGCCCCTTTTCCGACCACCTTGTCGGCCACGGAAGTGCCCTTCAAAAAGGCAGGGTCATGCTCCAGTAATTCATACAGATTGCGGACGCCTCGCTCATGGAACGATCGGATTTCGTCCCCCTGACGAATGACACAGGAACATCCCTCCTCCCGCAGTTGCCGGGCAAGGCCATCGAGCCAATCCGCCGATGGTTGCGATTTTTCGATTCGATTCGATCCGTTCATTTGTTCCCCTCCAGGTTCACTCTTTGTGGACAAAGATACGAAACTCTGCGATTTCTTCCGCTACCCTTTTCACCTAATTTGCTACCCGAATTCCTGTTGCGCATTGCGAACGGGTAAAGCGGTTGAGACGGACAACGTTTCTCCGGAGTCCCGTTGAAAGCGAAGAGATGGAGTTATACGACTGTATTTTTTCGGGTCCAAAGATTCTTTTCCTCCCGGCCTACTAAATTTTCGGAACTTCAATCCTATTATGAGTAATCGCTCTATCTTGCAGACAAAATAACCATTCCCGGCAGCAAATCTCACAAAAATTCGAATACGGAGAAAGCTCTTTTTCAGAGTGGTCCGACCCAACCGACACTTATTCAACAGCAATAGGTGCCGGTTTTCACACGGAGAGGCCTCCCCGATGAACGAAAGAGAAACGACCTAACCTTTTTACCAATTACAAACAGTCGAACAGCGTGTCGAACATGACGCGATAAACCTCGGCCTTGCGCTCCAAAGCCATCGGATAGGCCCGCGACGAGGATGGCATACGCCACAGCCTCATCGGACGATCCTCGAAGGTAAAATCTGTGAACGCTCCCACGGCCGGCACCGTACAGCCGAATCGTCCGGCCGCCGTCTCCGCCGCCTTGCCGCCCGTCGCGACTACCGCACGACACTCGGGCAGACGTCGCAGCAATGCCGCGATATCGGTCGGTTCGACGATCTCGAGAAATTGGTCCGAGGCGTTCTCCTTCAACCGGCGCACGACATGCGCCGTATCGTACAAGGCGATCCCCTTCCGAGTCAAAAACGCCACGATCCGCTCCCGATCGAAAGCCTTCCGGTCGGGAGTCAGAAAATGGTTCCGATCCTCAAAAAAGAGCGATCCGAAGATGCGCCACATGTCGTTCTGAAAATTGGGATAGTAGAAGTCCATCGACCACCGCTTGCGTTGCGGCGGGAAACTGCCCAACATCAACAGACGGGCATGCCCGGGCAGGAACGGTTCAAGCGGATGGCGTTCCAGATCGGGCCGGGTCATCGTATCGACGTCACTCATTGCGGAAGATGGCCTAAATCGATCCCGACGACTATCTTTTCGCACTGAGGTAACGATCGATCGCCTGAGCCGCCTTACGGCCTGCCCCCATGGCCAGAATCACCGTTGCCGCACCGGTCACCGCATCGCCTCCGGCGAAGACTCCCTCGCGGGAGGTTTGGCCCCATTCGTCGGCCGCTATACACCCTTTTCGCCCCGTCTCGAGCCCTTCGGTCGTCGAAGCGATGAGCGGATTGGGCGACGTACCGAGCGCCATGATCACCTGCTCGCAAGGTATTTCGAATTCCGAGCCCACCAAAGGCACCGGAGAACGTCGGCCCGAAGCATCCGGTTCACCGAGCTCCATCGCCACGCAGCGGACGCCGCGCACCCATCCCTTTTCGTCGCCGAGCACCTCCACCGGATTGGTCAGCATGCGGAATTGGATTCCCTCTTCACGTGCATGGTGTACCTCCTCGACCCGGGCAGGCAACTCCGCTTCCGAACGACGGTAGACGATCGTCGCCTCGGCACCCAAACGACGTGCCGTACGCACGGCATCCATCGCCACGTTGCCTCCTCCGACCACCACCGTACGACGGCCCACGAAAACGGGTGTATCATACGTCTCATCGAAGGCCCGCATCAGGTTGACCCGCGTCAGGAACTCGTTGGCAGACACCACCCCGTTGAGATTCTCCCCCGGGATGCCCATAAACTGAGGCAGTCCGGCCCCCGAGGCGATAAATACGGCACCGAAGCCCTCTTCATCAAGCAGCGAATCGATCGTCAGGGTCCGTCCGGCAATCGTATCGGTTTCGATCTCCACGCCGAGCGCCTTCACCTTTTCGATCTCCGGGGCCACTACCCGCTCTTTCGGCAGACGGAATTCCGGAATACCGTATACCAATACGCCGCCCGGTTTGTGGAGCGCTTCGAAAATCTTCACACCATAACCCATCCGGGCCAAATCGGCCGCACAAGCCAACCCGGCAGGTCCGCTACCGATCACCGCCACACGCTGTCCGTTCGACGGTGCAATCGTCGGTTTCTCGCCGCCCTGTTTCAGCTGCCAGTCTCCCACGAAGCGTTCCAGCTTGCCGATCGCCACCGGCTCGCCCTTCACGCCGAGGATGCAGGCCCCTTCACACTGCGTCTCCTGCGGACAGACCCGACCACAGATCGACGGCAACAGGCTGTCGGCAGCTATCACCGAAGCAGCCTCCGCGAAACGTCCTGCAGCGACCTCCCGGATAAAATCGGGGATATGTACCGACACGGGGCAGTGCTCCACACAGCGCGGTTTTTTGCAATCCAGGCAACGAGTAGCCTCCAAACGGGCCTCCTGCTCGTCGTAACCGTAACAAACCTCTTCGAAATTGGATGCCCGTTTCAGCGGGTCTTGTTCCCGCACCGGGACACGTGGTATCTTATTTGCCATGCTTATCTTTTTCTGTTGTTTCAACGATCGAGGCCGATCCGGCAACGATGTCCGGCAGCCCTCTCCTCCTCTATTTTCCGGGCACGCTCCTCCAAGGTCCGATACATGCCCTGTCGACGCATCGCCTCGTCGAAATCGACCTCGTGGCCATCGAATTCCGGACCGTCCACACAGGTGAAGCGGGTACGTCCGCCCACGGTTACCCGGCAGGCTCCGCACATGCCCGTTCCGTCGACCATCAGCGAGTTGAGGCTCACCACCGTCGGAATACCGTAGGTACGGGTTGCTGCCGCCACGAACTTCATCATGATCATCGGACCGATCGCAATCACCCGATCGTAATGTTGACCCTTTTGTTCCACGAGCTCTTGCAACAGACCGGTTACCAGCCCTTTATAGCCTGCGCTGCCGTCATCCGTAGCAAGGAAAAGCCTTCCCGCCACGGCCCGCATCTCGTCGACGAGAATCAGCGTAGCGGCATTTTTGGCCCCCACGATCACATCGGCAGCGACACCCCTTTCGTAGAGCCACTTCACCTGCGGATAGACCGGCGCCGTACCGACACCGCCGGCCACAAAGAGGAAACGCTGCTTTCTGAGCGACTCCAACGGTTCGGAGACAAAATCGGAGGGACGGCCCAACGGACCGACAAAATCGGCGATCTCATCGCCCGCCTCCCGGTCGCAAAGTTTACGCGTGGAGACTCCGACCGTCTGGATAACAATAGCCACCCAACCCTCTTGCGCATCATAATCGGCGATCGTCAGCGGCACGCGCTCGCCCTGTTCATCGACACGAACGATCACGAACTGCCCGGGCTGAGCCGACCGCGCCACACGGGGCGCCTCCACATGCATCAGCACGATGTCGGGCGTAAGTTGCCTTTTCAGGAGAATTTTATACATACTATGCGGTTCTTTTTTTGAAGATTCAATCACGTATACGGGCCACGATGCGAATCGTGCGCATCGGGCGCAACGGGTCGTTCACGATGACGGAGAGCGTTCCGAGGTAGTCGCCCAACATTCTGTCGGAGGTATCGAACGACACCTCGAAGACTCGACTTTCTCCCGGTTCGAGACGGAGACCCTCCTCGATGTCGCTCTTCAGTTCCGGTTTGGTCTCCGCATAACGGACGATGAGAGGCTCCTCGCCCCGATTCTCGAACGTAACGCGGCAGGTATAGGGCTCCTCCCGGCGACGAATCGAACCGAAGTCGTGGTACTGACCTTCGATAGAGAGTCTCGGAGCGATCTCGTTGCTCTGTCTTGCGAAGTCGTCGACCCCGATGGCCGAGGTATAGAGCGACCGTTCCGACTCTTTTCCTCCGGCGGAGAGAATCACATTATCGTGAAACAATCCGTAATGATCCTCCCCCTCCGGCAGGCTGTAGGTCAACGTTATTTCGCCCCGACAGCCGGCACAGACACTCTCCGGCGCATCGATGCGCAGCAATCCGCTCTGTTCGGTGAAGGAGAAGGCCAGAGGGAGCTCCCGATCGGACGTATTGACGTAGCGCACCACCATGGAACGGGTTCCCCCCTGGGGCAACGTACGGAATGCGAAGGTCGTCTCATCGAAACGGATACCGGAAACCATATAATAAGGATAGTCGTCCTCCACGGTACGCGGGCGGGGGATCACTTCGCCCCGAATAACCAGCCGATCGCGACAGCGGCCCTTTTCGCTGATCACGTAGATCTCTTTTCGGAAACTGTCGGGACGACCCGTCGGATCGAACGTCACCTCGATGGTTCCTTCAGCCCCCGGCATGATGGGCGCCCGCGAATAGGAAGGGGTCGTACAACCGCACGAGGTCGTCACCCGGTCGATCAGAATCGGCTTCTTGCCTCCGTTCACGAAACGGAACGTATGGCTGACCGGCCCGTCGGCTTCGCGGATGCGGCCGAAATCCCACTCCGTACCCTCAAAAACGAAGGAGGCATTGGACTGAGCCGCAACCTTTCCGTTTCCCGAGAGGACGAACAGCAGAAAAAAAGCTGCAATAGAGTGTAAAACGAATCTGGCCATCGATCATCCGAATCGGTTTTCTCACGGTAGCCCTCCTCCGGCGCAAATCGGATCGGCCCGAAGCGGAAGCCCCGCTGAAATCTGTTTTCGCCAACAAAGATAGCGATTTTTGCAGGGAAACCGATACAGAGTCGACCGAATTTCACACGACCGGTCCGAACTGTGAAATTTCCGACATTCCGAACATTTTCCCCTCACTCAAACGTCCTGAGCTCAATAGAGGTCGGTGAACTCCCAACTGTTTCCCACGGCAGCGAGGTAACGCAGGAATTGGTCGAGGGAGATCACTACCGTGGCCCGATTGTCGTTGGGATGAAAACTGAGACGTTCCTCACGCAGCAGGTTGCGGTCGAGAAACAGGTGGACATGGTTGGCCGTATCGTTGATCAGTCCAAACGGGGAGACGGAACCGGGCGTAAGCCCCAGCCAACGCTCCATGCGTTGCGGCGAGGCGAAGGAGAGTTTGCCTTGACGAAGACGCCGCTCCAGATCGTGAATATCGAGCGAATGGTCGCAATCGAACGAAACGAGATAATGCCTGTCCCCCTTGTGGTTACGCAGAAAGATGTTTTTGCAGTGCCGCGATCCGTCGTCGCGCCACCAACGGCGTGCGATCTCGATGGTAGGGGCCTCCGGATGGGCGTACCATTCGTAGACGATCCCCGCATCGTCGAGAAAATCGAAAACCTTTTGCATGCGCTCCATAAAAAGAAACCCCAATTTTACACTGTGACAAAGATAAGCCATCCCCGGCGGATTTCAACACCTCATCCCGTTTTTCACCGACGGATTGCGGAGCGTTCGAGAGAAACTCTTCTACGGTTTGTCTTTGCGCCCGTCGTGTCGTATCTTTGTTGCGACACAAAATGCCATATCGGGGTTGGCCCCTGTGCAGAAAAAGTGCACGCTGCCACGAAACACGCACAAACAGAGAATAATGGGAAAGATAACCAAGACCAATGCTGCACGTCTGCTCGACCGCGCAGGAATTGCATACGAACTCGTCCCCTACCACGTGGACGAAGAGCACCTCGATGCCGTGCATGTTGCGGAACAGCTCGGAGAGGATGTACGCCAGGTCTTCAAGACCTTGGTATTGCGCGGCGACCGTACGGGGCTGTTCGTCTGCGTCGTCCCCGGTGATAAAGAGGTGAATCTCAAGAGTGCCGCCAAAATATCGGGCAACAAGAATGCGGAACTGATCCACGTGAAAGAGCTGCTGCCGACGACAGGCTACATCCGGGGAGGCTGCTCGCCGATCGGCATGAAACGTTCCTATGCCACCTTCATCGATCGCAGCTGCATGGATCACCCCTTCATCTACATCAGCGCCGGCATGCGCGGGTTGCAACTGCGCCTCTCGCCGGTCGATCTCGTGCAATTTTGCGGGGCAGAGACCGCCGATCTGGTCTGAACGGGAGAGGAGCGAAAAGATTTTTCAACTCACAAAGAGACGGTTACGATAAAACCGATGATTTTTTCCGCAGTTTTTTGGCCGAAATATTTTGTGCAATAAAAAATTGCTGTATATTTGCACTCCGAAAACGGGATACAACACGATCCCGGATTCAGAAAAAATTCCTCAGTAGCTCAGTTGGTTAGAGCACCTGACTGTTAATCAGGGGGTCCCAGGTTCAAGTCCTGGCTGAGGAGCTCCTTCCAGGGCGACTTTTGAAAAGTCGCCCTTTATTTTTGTTTCGGATTATCGTTCGGATTATCAGCCTTTTTATCCCGACTTCGTTGTCAAAGTCCCTTGCGGACCCTCTTTCCGCGTAGATTCCCCCGAGATCCATCGCATCGACCGGCAACAACCAGCCCAACAGCTACCGGCCCTCGAAAAAGCGATCGTCGAAATTCACGAGCCAGAGCTCTTCCGTAGCCCGTGTAAGCGCCGTATAGAGCCACCGGAGCAGATCGCGACTCATCGGCTCCTCGCCGAACAACATGCGGTCGACAAAGACAGCCTTCCACTGACCGCCCTGCGCCTTATGGCAGGTGACTGCATAGGCGAACTTCACCTGCAGTGCATTGAAATGGGGATTCTCGCGGATCTCCTTATAACGTTTGGCCCGGCTCGGAATATCGAGATAATCCTCTTCCACAGCCCGCATGAGACGAAGACTCTCTTCGCGCGTAAGAGCCGGAGCCTCCGACGAGAGCGTATCGAGCAGCATGCGGCACTCCAACTCCGTATCGCCGTAGTCGTCGAAACGGAGGATCGCCTGAGCGAAGCGGAATCCGTACAGCTCCTCGAAACGTCGCAACCGACGGATGGAGGCAATATCGCCGTTGGCAATGAAGCCGATGGGAGAATCCGGATCGTTCTCCGTATAATAATAGTTGTTTTTCACGATCATCAGCCGGTCGCCCGACTCGATCTCCTCCTCGGCCATCAGCACATGACGACGGATACCTTCGTTGTAACGGTTGGCCCGGCGATTCGACCGCGTGATCACCACCACCTCGTCGCGTCCCCAACGGTTGTAACAGGAGTCGAGCGCCTCCATGAACTCACCCCCATCCACCGCGTGCACATCGGGAAAGTCGAGCCGGAAAAGCGGGATTTCGAACAGATCGTTCTCCAGCATGCAACGCACCAGCGTCGCATTAAAGAGGATGCCCGAGTCGGCCTCCTGACGCACCACCTCATCGAGCGAAGCGTAATCCACCTCTCCGTAGATGCTCATATGAGCGGGATCGAGTGCCGGACTGCGGTCGCGCCCCACGGGCGGCAGCTGCGCATTGTCACCCACCAGCACCAGTCGGCATCGGCGGCCGGAACGAACGTAACGCACCAGATCGTCGAGCAGATCGCCTTCGCCAAAGATCGAATCCGAAGAGCCGTTCGAAAGCATCGAAGCCTCATCCACGATAAAGCAGGCATCCTGCTCCCGGTTCCGATCGAGGCTGAAGCGTACCTCTTCCGAAGTCTGTGTATGCTGCCGGTAGATGCGACGATGGATCGTGTGGGCCGGCATACCCGCATAACGAGCCAAAACTTTCGCAGCCCGTCCGGTCGGAGCCAACAGAATCGGCTTGATGCCGATCTCCCGCAAGGTTGCGACCAAAGCGGCCACCAGGGTTGTTTTGCCCGTTCCGGCATAGCCATTCAAGATAAATATACGTTCCGGATCAGGCTGACAGAAGTAGTCCGATAACTTTTCTATGATTTTTTTTTGCCCAAATGTTGGTTCGAATGCAAATTTGCCGTAAATTTGGGTCGCAATCGATTCGTTCGGCATTTTCAAGCGTAAGAAGCTGAAACGGATTGTTTGACAAACATCGCACAAACTTAATAAAATTATAGCAATGAAAAAAGGAATCAAGATTGTTATTCAAGTGGTCCTCGCTGTGGTCATCGTAGCACTCGCATACATCGTGACGGAGCAGATCATGGGTCCGCTCCGCTTTGAGAAAGCGGTGGCTTCGCGTTCGGCTGCCGTGATCGACCGCATCAAAGATATCCGCTCGGCGGAACGCGCTTTCAAACAGAAGCACAAACGCTACACGGGCGATTTCGACTCGCTGATCCAGTTCGTTCTGACCGATTCGATCGAGTACGAACGTAAGATCGGTTCGGCCGACGACTCCGTAGCCGTGGCAAAAGGTCTGGTTCGTACCGAGAAATTCACGAAGGCCATCATCGACACCGTGTTCGGCGCCAAAAAACTTACGCCCGACCAGGTACGTCAGCTCCGCTTCGTGCCATTCGCACCCGAAGGGACGGAATTTATCCTCAACGCAGGCATGTTCACCACCGAATCGAAAGTCGTGGTTCCCGTTTTCGAAGCGAAGGCTCCCTACAAGTTCTTCCTCGGCGACCTCGACCATCAGGAGCTCGTAAACCTCGTGGATGAGGCGAAAAACGTCTACAACAAATATCCGGGCATCAAGGTTGGTGCATTGGATCAGGCGACGAACGATGCCGGAAACTGGGAATAACCGTCCGTCTACCGAACAAGTCATGTCCATCCGGCTCCTGCTGGATGGACATGATTTTTCCGACAGTGCCGCCCGACTCCGCCAGGCCGTTCCCTCGGAGAGCAACGTCTCCCTGTTGCTGACGATCGACACGCCGGAAACGGTTCTCGTACCCCGGGACCTTTTCCTCCCCGGAGCGGAGGAGCGTTATCTCCAACTCTGTGGCATAAACTGCCCAAAAGATTCTTCGCTCATAACATCGTCACCGGATGCTCCCGTCGTAGCCGTTATGGCATGCGACAGGGAACTGGTGCAATTCATCCGCGAAAATTACGGAGAAAGGGTCTCTTTCACCTCCCCGTTGCTCGAAACAATCGATGAAGCGACACGCAGTCTGCAAATTTTCCTTACGGGGAATTGCGCCTACGTGACCTACCGGAAAGGCGAAAAGTTGCTCTATGCCGAAGCGCTTCCCGATCCCGCACCTCTGAGTGTCCTCTATTATGTACGACACCTCGACCAACTTTTCGGTCTCTCCCGGTCAAGAATCTCCATCGCGGGCGACCATGCGGAAGAGGTCTTCCAGGAGGTAAACCACTATTATCGCCGATGCGAGATCGTCGCAGCTCCCTGCGAGCCAACGGCATCCAACAACACGAGAGGCAACACCCAATAACCGACCGACTATGCGGATCATCAGCGGGAAATATCGCGGCCGAACCATCCATCCTCCGCGCAACCTGAGGGCACGTCCTACAACCGATTTTGCGAAGGAGAATCTCTTCAACATACTGAGCGGGAGATTCTGTTTCGAGGAGCTCGATGTGCTCGATCTGTTTGCCGGAACGGGCTCCGTAAGCTATGAATTCGCCTCACGCGGAGCCAAATCCGTGACCGCTGTCGAGATCAATGCCGTTCACCACGCCTTTATCCGGCAAACCGCCTCTGAACTGAAATTCGACAACCTGCATGCGGTCAAGGCAAACGTATTCCTCTATCTGAAAAGTTGTCAGAAGCAGTTCGACATCATCTTCTCCGACGCCCCTTACGACCTTTCCGACAGCGAACAGGTAATCGAACAGGTGTTCGAAAGGGAACTTCTACGAAAAGGGGGCGTCCTGATTTTCGAACACGGCAAAAGCCAAAATTTCCACGACCATCCCCACTTTCTGGAGCAACGCAGCTACGGCAGCGTACAATTTTCTTTTTTCGGCATGGAATAATCCGCTGCCGAACGCATCCTTTCCAAAGGCAACCGGCTCCTTCCGCACGGCAGGTCCGATACACGCAAGAAGGCCTCGTAAACCAACTCCGCAAACTTTTCCTGCGCACAAATCGTCCCCACCGAAGGAACGAGAGGATGAATCTTTCCGGAAATGTATAATTTCCTCGCATCTGCAAAAAAGTAAATTAGGGGCTCTATCCATTGCGGAAGAACCTTTTCACGAATCGGCCGTTCCGTCATCCGCCGGAGAGGAGCCGAACGGACAAATCGGATCACCTGCCCCGGCCCCAGCAAGCCAATCGTTCCGACCTCTCCCGTTGACCATGCCGGGCAGACAAAGGGTCTCTGCAAAGACATTGTCAACTACAAAACCTGTTTTACACATGCAGATCACGAACGAACAACTCCACAAAATCATGCCGGCAGCCTCGGCGACAGATATCGCCCTATACCTGCCGCATCTGAATCGATCGATGCCGGAATATGCCATCGATACACCGCTGCGTGCGGCCCATTTCATCGCCCAGATCGGCCATGAAAGCGGTTCACTCCGCTACGTCGAAGAGATTGCCTCGGGGCGTCAATACGAAGGCCGATCCGATTTGGGAAACCGCTATCCCGGCGATGGCGAACGCTTCAAAGGACGGGGCCTGCTTCAGCTAACCGGACGCGCCAATTACACAGCCTTGACCCAACATACTGGCTACGATTTCGTCGGGAAGCCTCAGGCCCTTTCCGACCCCCGTTATGCCGTTCTTTCGGCTTGCTGGTTCTGGCAGTGCCGCCACCTGAACCGGTGGGCCGATGCCGACGATCTCTCAGCCATCACGCGCCGCATCAACGGAGGTCTCAACGGAATAGAAGATCGCAGAGCATTTCTGCAAAGAGCGAAGGAGGTGATGCAATGTCTGTGAAATGGCCTGTTTTGCTCGGTTTGTTAACGGTCTTCACGAACTGTTGCCCCAGGAAAACTCATCTATCGACCGACACACGAGACAGTGTGCGGATCGTCACGGTGGTACAGACCCGCGAGATCATCCGTATGGATACCGTGACGATCCGTCTGCCCCTGCAGGAAAAAAGTCACACCGTCCCGGACAGCGCCTCCCACCTGGAGAACGACTATGCCTCCTCCGATGCATGGATCGAAGCGGACGGATCGCTCTACCACGATCTGAAAACCAAACCCGGTGACCAAAAGATAGCAATAGAAACCAAGGATCGGGAAACCGTACGCATCGACACCGTTCGACTCATACAACAACAGACGAACACGATCGAAGTAGCGGCCCCGCTCACTCCGTGGCAAGCACGTTGGATGACACTCGGAAAGATCTTCGCAGGGATTCTTGCGGCGCTGCTGGTCGGAGGCGTTCTCAAAATTGCCCGCAAAATCAAAGTGGGATAATCCAAAACAACACTCGCTCCTCAATGCCTCCATCCGAAATCCCGCACAACCGAACGGATCGTCAGACTACTTTCTCTCTCTTCCCCCATCGCCACCTCCATCTCCACGCCCTTGTTCTACCCCCCCTCTCACACACGCCAGGAGCGAGTGGTAAAAAGAAAAAGCCCGAAAGACTGTTTGTCTTTCAGGCTTTTGCGGTATGGACGAGACTCGAACTCGCGACCTCCTGCGTGACAGGCAGGCATTCTAACCAACTGAACTACCACACCGTGCACTCCACGAGAAACAACCTCTCGGGTTTATCCCGTTTTGCGAGGGCAAAGATAATGCAATTTCCGTAATCTGCAAAGAATTCCCCCAAAAAATCTTTCGTTTTTTTGTTTCTTTTCGCGACACAGCGATTTTTCGTTTCTCTCTCCACAGGGGTCTGACCGGAGTTCCGCGCACCACGATCTTTTGCCGTAAAAAAAAGAGGGAGCCCACTCATTGGACTCCCTCTTGTCCCTACATATCCAGGAGATCATATCGCCGTCACGGTATAGGTCCAATTCCGCATGCGCAGCAACTCCTTCAGTTCGTCCGAAAGCCGGGCATCCTGCGCCTGGCATACGGTAAAAGAACGCGTTTCTCCGCTCTCATTGACCGGCATATTTTCTATGATGTAACGCAACGAATCTTGGGAGAGCTGCGGAGAGCCCGAAATGTTGGCCGATCCATTTGCGGACAGAACGATTTGCGCCTTCGTCAGCGCCGGGAAGTTAAGGTCGACCGGATTGGGAGAGCCACTGCAATCCAGATTCGACAGGCTACGCAACAAATAGCAATAAGCGAACATAGCCCGGTAATCGGCCGTAGAAGGAGCCTCGATCTGCGCAGCATGGAGCAGGCTCGAACAGTTGATACAGATCTGAGAAAAAGAGACGGCATTAGGCGCTACAATCCGATCGGGCATCTTATTCAGGCATCGCCAGGCATAAAAAAGATTCTGAAAATTGGTCCCGTTCGAGAAGGTGTCGTCATTGGCCTCCACGGCCAGTATGGTCCGGCCGCAAAGCGTATTGGAAATATCTCCCGACGGATTTCCCGAGAAACGGAACCGCCACACCGACCACAAGATACGCTCTACGCCATAAAAAGCGGACATTTCGTAGGTCGGAGAGAGATACATCACCCAACGGGTATAACTCCCCGGAACGGAAGTTGGACGATCCAGAGAGGTATTCCACGTATGATCGATCTCCGTAAGCGCATCGGCATACGTAGCCCCATCGGAGGTAATCACGGTGCACGTGGCGAGTTTTTTGATCCGTGTCGTAAACTGCCCGTTATCGATCAGGGATATGTAGCCGCCTTTCCACTCCGGATGTTCTGCCAGATAGGTATCGATGATCTCTTTGATATTGAACCAATCCGGATCGGGCTCCCACTCATCGATGAGACGAATACGTTCCGGATAATCGGCAAGCGGCCGACCATCCAACGATCGTCCGATTCGTGTTTCGATAGCCGATTGGATAGCATCGACTGCATCTGCCGTGTAATGTAGTTTGTCTGTCAAGGTTCCCATGTGAATTCTGATTTTGCTATAGTGTAATTTTTTCGCCCTTGCTCGTCTAAAAATAATCGACCCTCAGAACCGCTTTCAATCCATATATCGAATCCCTTCTTGCAAAAGGATCAATCGATATACGACAAAAAAGCGTCGACACCTGAGGTATCGACGCTAAATTATTTCAATCGCAAACAAAAATTTTTACACAAAATCAGAATTATGTCCGCCCAACGATCACTCTTTCTTTTTCCGCGGGCGCCCGGGGCCCCGTTTTACAGATTCATTCGTACCTGCAACTTCAGACTGTTTTCGCCGAGTTGCCTTCTCATACTTCACGGGGAAGAGCTCTAAGGGAGATTTTCCTAAAAAATCCGCAATAATCTCCATATTGCGCAATCGTGGAGTCCGAGTTCCTTTGTACCACGACTGCACGGTCCAGATGGAGACATTACAGGCATCCATAATACGGATAATCAATCGATTCTGTTCTACGACCGGAAGAGAGGCAAAAAGTTCTCCAAAAGTTTGTTTTGCCATAATCGCATTTGATTTTTTGAAAAAATATTCCTACAATTGTACAATACAATTGTAGCACTATTACAAATATAAAACAAGTTTTATATATAAACAAGGCCGTTTAAAACTTTTTCAGAAAAATGAGTTCGAATGTTTTATCGCCGGTAAGTCAGAGGATCAGAGAAATCATCGATGCAGATTTTCGCGGGAGCGTTCGCAAATTCTGTCTCTATCTCGGGCTGACCGATTCACAAAAAATCAACCGGTTGTTCCATATCGACTCACGGAACGGGAAATATCCGAATCCCAGTTACGAAGTTCTTAAGCTAATCTCCACACGATTAGACATTCCGTTGGAATGGCTCACCGAAGGACGTGGAGAACGGAAACCTATTGTCGCAGACAATTCCTATCGGACGGAACCTGAAAGAAGGCAAGTGAGCGATGTGGATCGGCCCTATATCGCAAAACAGACCGTCGACGAACAGACGCCCATTTCCATCTTGTTGGAGATCATCGCCCAACAAAATAAACAGATGGCCGCCATGCAGGGGCAAATTCTCGAATCTCAGAAACAGATCAACAAAGCCCTGCAAAAAATCGATCAGTTGACTGAGATCATCGAAAAAGTGGCTGTAAAATAATCCGGCCCATTCTTGAGAGTCGCTACTTCTCAATCATTCCGGCCTCGGTCCACAGACTTCTGACAAATCAGTAAAAGCCCCATTGGCAGGAGATGCGTTGTCTGTCGCAACGATTATTCATGCGCTGTACACGGACTTTCGGACTCGTTTTCTCACGCACTGAACGACACACTTGACGAACGGGAACGAAGCATCCCGTCTCCGTCGTGTATGGATCCTCGATTTCTCTCGCGAACGACCCACGTCAGAAACTTCTCTTTCCGAAAAAGATTAGCGTTCTGCTCTGCTTCGTTTTCCCCGGGAGGCTATCAATCCGACGATCCAAAGCAAGACGACCGCTCCGGCGACAGACGTAAGCAAACTGCCCAAGGTCCCAACAGGAACGAGACCGAAAAGGCCGAAAAGCCATCCTCCGAGCAGACCGCCGATCACCCCGACGATGAGGTTGACAACAAGACCCGATCCGCTCCCTTTGACGATCAGATTGGCCAGCCATCCGGCAACCAACCCAATCAAAAGATACCATAAAAAATACATGCTGTGTGTAAGTTTTGTCGAGACTCTCTTCTGCAAATATGCAGCCACACATTTCCGCCCCACTCCGGTTTCTATTCCTTGCCTCGCAGAATAGCAATAGTCATCTGTTTATCAATAAAAAAAACACAAAAACTCTCCCACCCTGCCACGCCCCGCGATATCCGAAGAAAGCGCATCTCAAAAATTTTGTTTTTCAGAGAGGGGGCCAACACATTATGCAGCTCGACATAGCCGAACACCCATTAATCTATATTCGATTGAATTCTTTCACACAATGGAAAAAATACCTAATTTTGGATCTTACAAAGAATACGGAACCAATATATACAACATGAAAACACGACTATTTTGTCTTTTATTTTTTTTGCCGCTATCGGGCGTGCTGACCGCCCAAACCATTGACAGCCCGACATTCAAGAGCCGCAACGGAAGCATCCACAACATTACCCGCATCGAACGTACCGCCGAGTGTACCAAAGTCTATATCCATGCCATCTTTCGTCCGCACTGGTGGATCATGGAAAACGGCGACAGCTATCTGGAAGACGCCGCGACCGGCAAGCGCTACATGCAAACGGGAGCCGAAGGCATCGAACTGAAGGAAAAAATCGTCATGCCCGCATCCGGTGAAACGGATTTTGTCCTGCTGTTCGAACCGCTACCCGAGGAGGTACGGACCTTCCACCTTATTACTCCCAATAGTACGGAATGCAACACCTGGGACATTTCACTCGTTCCCGCCCCCAAAGATGGACAACTCCTGAGGCCGGTGAAAGGCAACTGGTTTGCCGACGATGCACAAGGCCGTTGGACGTATGGCATCTACGACTCACTCGTCATCGTAAACAACCGTCTGTACCATCTGACCGAATGCCGTAAAAAAGGCAAACGTCTGGTACTCTCCATCCACAACGGCACCGACGGTTCTACCGCCACTCTGCGTCTGACACCCCGCGAGGATGGCTCCTGCCTCATTGCCCTCGACAACGGAGAGAGGCAACGTTACGTCCGTACCCGTCCCGGCACACCCATCGTGGATGCCGACAACGGTTACGGCGAAGATTTCTTCCGCCGCGACAGTGTCTGCCTGCAAGGCTACCTGGAGCACTACGATCCGAGGCTGGGTTTCGAGAGCGGCATCCTCTACCTGTCCGATGAAATCACCCGCAAGGAGTATCCCACGGCAGTTCCTATCAATCCCGATGGTAGCTTCCAGTGCAAGTTCGCTCTGCAGCATCCCGTCTGCCTGAACCTGACCATAAACAACAATGGCATTCCCTTCTATGCCGAGCCGGGCGACACCGTCACCCTCTATCTGGACTGGGAAGACCTCTTGGCCCGCAGCCGTGCGCGCGACTACTTATACCCCCTGGTCCACACGGCTTACATGGGAAAGCATGCCGATTTATCCTACCTCGCCACGACGCTGAGCCAACACTTCAACTATCCCTACAACAAGTTGACAAAGGCGCAGAAGACTCGGACGCCCGCACAATTCCAGAAACAACTGAAGCCCGTCATAGCCCAATGGGAGCAGCAAGCCGACTCGCTTTGCCGCCTCTACGCCCCCTCACAGAAGGCTGTTGCGCTGATACGTAACCAGATGAACCTGCAGGCTGGATTCACCTACCTGGAGTTCCAGGCCCACCGAGACTACTACGCCTGGAAGGACACGACCAACCTGGCCCTGAAAGTGAAGCCCGATGCCTCCTACTATCACTTTCTGAAGGAGATGCCGCTGAACAATCCGTCGGCATTGGTCAATAACATCACAAACGTCTTTATTAATCGCTTTGAATTCATGGATCCACTCGCTGTCACCTACCAAATTCAGACAGAGCTGGAGGAGAACGAGCTCTTCAATGCACTGCCTGACGACGACAAGCCGTTGCAGCTCCTGCTGAAAATCAACGAAGCGAAAGACAGTATCATCAACGACCTGTGTGGCACGAACTCGCCCCTGCTCTGGCAGGTGGCCTGCATACGCAGTCTGAACTCCACGTTATCCGGAAACCTGAAACGGCGCCAGGATGCCGAACGCTTCATCGATCAGCTGGAAAAGAGCGTTACCCATCCCTACCTGCGAGCCACAGCCCGCGAAATAGTGGAGGAACACTACCCCAGCACCCGAACGACCTCGTACCGACTGCCCGAAGGGAAAGCCACCGACATTTTCCGCCGCATCATCGCGCCCCACGCAGGTAAAGTACTGTTCATCGACTTCTGGGCCACATCCTGCGCTCCCTGCCGGGCAGGCATACAGGCTACGGCCAAGCTGCGCGAGCAATACCGCAACCATCCCGAATTTCAGTTCGTCTATATCACCAATGAAACCGAATCGCCCGAAAAAGCCTATACGGAGTATGTGGATAAGCATCTGAAAGGCGAAGCCTGCTACCGTCTGCCAGAGACGGAATACAACTATCTGCGCGAGCTCTTCCGCTTCAACGGCATTCCCCATTACGTGGTAGTGGAACAAGACGGGAGCATCGCAACCGAAGAGGTGAACACCCACAATTTAGCCCACTTCCTGCAACGTCGTTTCGAAGACGAACAATGATCCGGACCCGACAGAAACAAGATCGGGAAAATCGAAACACGACCTAAAAAACGAAGAGGCAACCTCAAAATAAGCGAGTCTCTGCGGCTTTTTTCTCCTGATTTGCGTATATTTGCAGGAGAGAGGATGCGGTTCAACAGATTCGGATTCAGAAACTTCAGTTCTCGTTCGCCTTTGCGCTCGCCTTCCGCTATATTTGGAGAATATAGGATGCGGCCCGGCATGGTCAAATCGGAAAACTGTGGTTTTCCATTTGCCTTTGCGCTCGCCTTTCACTATATTCGGAGAATATAGGATGCGGCTCGGCATAGTCAAATCGGAAAACTGTGGTTTTCCATTTGCCTCTGCGCTCGCCTTTCACTATATTTGAATCCCGTAAACGAACCCGGTAAAAATCTACTTAGTCTTGAATAACGAAAAGAAATATGTGGAAACGCCTCTGATGAAGCAATACTATGCCGTCAAAGCGCAGCATCCCGAAGCCATTTTACTCTTCCGCGTAGGCGATTTCTACGAAACATTCGGCGAAGATGCCATCCGGGCAAGTTCCATTCTGGGAATCACGCTCACACGCCGGGCCAACGGCAAAGCCTCCTTCATCGAGTTGGCGGGTTTCCCCTTCCATGCAGTCGACTCCTACCTGCCCAAGTTGGTCCGCGCAGGCGAACGGGTGGCGATCTGCGAACAACTGGAAGACCCGCGCACCGTGAAGGGGATTGTCAAACGCGGTGTGATCGAACTGGTTACACCGGGCATTTCGCTCGACGCAGGGGTCCTCACCGGCAAGGAGAACACCTTCCTCGCCTCCATTTTTTTCGGCCGCAGTAGCACCGGTGTCGCTTTTCTCGATCTCTCGACCGGTGAATTTTACGTAAGCGAAGGAAGCGACAGCTATATCGACAAATTGTTGGGCAACCTGTCGCCGAAAGAGGTTCTCTATCCCCGAGGGAGCGAGGGACGTTTCCGGGAATCGTTCGGCGACCGCTACTACACGACGCGGCTCGACGAGTGGGTCTACTCCGAAGAGATCAACCGCGACAAGTTATGCAAACAGTTCGAAGTCACGACGCTCAAGGGATTCGGCATCGATCGTATGGGCAGCGGCATATCGGCTGCGGGAGCGATTCTTTACTACCTGGAATTCACCGAGCACCGATCGATCGGTCACCTGACCCGCATCGCCCGGATCGACGAAGATCGATACGTCTGGATCGACAAATTCTCGATCCGGAACCTGGAACTTTTTGCCTCCAACGGATCGACTCCGGGAGGGTCGTTTGCCGAGGTGATCGACCGTACGATCTCCCCCATGGGTGGACGGCTGTTGAAACGGTGGATTGCGCTGCCGATCAAGGAGGTCGACAAGCTGAATCGCCGTCTCGACCGGGTGGAAGCTCTGATGAACGATTCAGACAAAGCCTCGGCTCTTGCCGAGCAGATCGAGTTGGTAGGAGATTTGGAGCGCATCGCCTCACGCATTGCAGCAGGACGCGTAACTCCGCGTGAAATCGTTCAGCTGAAGAACTCGCTTTTCGCCGTCGAGAAGATCGCTGCCCTACTTCAGGAGCTCCCTGCTTTTCGCGAACTGGCCGACAAGATCGATCTCTGTACCGACGTTCGCGATCGAATCGGGCGCGACATCTATCCCGACCCGCAATCGAACCAGATCGCCCGCGGAGGGATCATTGCCGACGGAGTCGACATGGAACTCGACGATTTGCGACGCATCGCGCTCCACGGCAAAGAGGTCCTCTCCGAGATTCAGCAACGCGAAAGCGAGGCGACGGGCATCCCCTCGTTGAAAATCAGCTACAACAATGTTTTCGGCTATTACATCGAGGTCCGCAATACCCACAAAGACAAAGTCCCGGAAGAGTGGATCCGGAAACAGACGCTGAAAGATGCCGAGCGTTACATCACCCAGGAGCTCAAAGAGTACGAAGAGAAGATTCTGGGCGCTGAGGAGCGTATTCTTTCGATCGAGATGCGTATCTACAACGAACTGATCGCATTTCTCTGCACACGGCTCACGGCGCTGCAAAACGATGCGGCAGTCATCGCCCGCGTCGATGTGCTGCACTCTTTCGCGCGCATCGCAACCGAACGAAACTACTGCCGGCCCCTGCTTGATGACAGTCCCGTGATCGATATCCGCGAAGGACGCCATCCGGTCATCGAAACCCTGTTGCCTGTCGGCGAACAGTATATTCCGAACGACGTCTACCTCGACGACACGACCCAACAGATCATGATGATCACCGGACCCAACATGTCGGGAAAGAGCGCTCTGTTGCGACAGACTGCTCTCATCGTGCTGATGGCCCAGATCGGCTCTTTCGTACCGGCCACCTCGGCCCGTATCGGAGTGGTCGACAAGATCTTCACCCGCGTCGGTGCCTCGGACAACATCTCTCAGGGTGAATCGACCTTCATGGTGGAGATGATCGAGTCGGCCAATATCCTGAACAACATCTCCAACCGCAGCCTCGTGCTGTTGGACGAAATCGGCCGGGGCACGAGTACCTACGACGGCATTGCCATCGCCTGGGCCATGGTGGAATACCTGCACAATCACCCCACGGCACGAGCCAAAACGCTTTTTGCCACCCACTACCACGAACTCAACGAGATGGCCGAGAGTTGCGAACGGGTAAAAAATTTCCATGTCTCGGTTAAAGAGGTCGACAAAACCGTCATTTTCCTGCGCAAATTGGTGGAAGGCGGCACCGAGAAATCGTTCGGCGTACACGTAGCGCGCATCGCCGGCATGCCGCGCAGTGTAGTGGCACGGGCCGAACAGATCCTCGAGGGCTACAGCAAAGGAGAGAGTCGTCCCGAACCGGCCCGCCAGCCGAAACTTACGAAGGTGAGCCGCAAAGGGGCCATCAATGCTGACATGCAGCTCAGCATCTTCCAGTTGGACGATCCGGTGCTCATTCAGATACGCGACCAGATCAAAGGCATCGACATCGATTCGCTCACGCCGCTGGAGGCACTCAACCGACTGAGTGAGATCAAAAAAATCGCCGGCTTATAGGCGCCTTTCTGTCGGAACCCCTGAGGCATCGTATAAAGGGAAGAGTTCACGCATCCCTGACGCGGAACAGCAACGAAGAGCCTCAATGCTGCACGCAGAAATAAACACAACACGATCTCTTTCTGCCCACACAACTGTTCTTCCTGCACAATACCTGAAGAGGATAACACGGAAAGGAAATGCCCGCATAAAAAGGGAAGTCGTACGCAGAAGCAAAAGGTTCTTACCCAGGGACACTCTTCACATCCGCGACACACAGCGACAAATAAAATAAGGCCCTGTTGCAACAGGGCCTTATTTTATTCTCGAGAAACTTTTTTCTCTCCAGAAAATATCAGGAACCGAAGTTGTCGTACATGATATTCTCAGGCGGCACACCGAGGCTGTCGAGCATCTTCACAGCTGCAGCCGTCATCATGGGAGGACCGCAGAGGTAGTACTCGATATCTTCGGGAGCCTCATGATTCTTGAGATAATTGTCGTAAATCACCTGATGGATGAATCCCACGTAACCCGTCCAGTTGTCTTCCGGTTTCGGTTCGGAAAGAGCGATATTGAACTTGAAGTTGGGGAATTCGCGTTCGATCTCCTCGAACTGCTCCTCGTAGAAGATCTCTCTGCGGCTACGCGCACCATACCAGAAGGTAACGGGCACCGTGGTCTTCTCCGTTTTGAAGAGATGGAAGATATGGGAACGCATGGGAGCCATACCGGCACCACCGCCGATGAACATCTTTTCGTTGGGCGTATCCTTGACGAAGAACTCTCCGTAAGGGCCCGAGATCGTAATCTTGTCGCCCGGCTTGAGCGAATAGATATAGGAGGAACAGATACCGGGGTTGACCGGTTTGAAGCCGCCCGTAGCACGATCGAACGGAGGCGTAGCGATACGGATGTTGAGCATGATGATATTGCCCTCGGCCGGATGGTTGGCCATCGAGTAGGCACGGAACGTAGGTTCGGGATTCTTGGTCACGAGGTCCCACATCTTCATCTTGTCCCAATCCTCGCGGTATTCGGGATCGATATCCATGTCTTTGAAACGAATGGCATCGTATTTCGGCACATCGATTTGGATGTAACCACCGCTACGGAAATTGAGGGTTTCGCCCGGCGGGAGTTTCACGACAAATTCTTTGATGAACGTAGCCACGTTGTGGTTCGATACCACCTCGCACTCCCACTTCTTCACACCGAGTACGGAAGCGGGTACGGCGATTTTCAGGTCCTCCTTCACTTTCACCTGGCAACCGAGGCGCCAGTGCTCTTTCTGCTGCTTGCGGGTAAAGAAGTTCACCTCCGTGGGCAGGATATCGCCGCCACCGGAAAGCACCTGGCAACGGCACATGCCGCACGAGCCGCCTCCGCCGCATGCCGACGGGAGAAAGATCTGGTTATTGGCCAACGTCGAGAGCAGCGAACCTCCGGCATCGGCTGTAATCACCTTTTCTCCGCCGTTGATATCGATAGTCACCTGACCGGAGGCCGTTAATTTCGCTTTGGCGTAAAGCAGGAGGCCGACCAACAGGAGGGTCACCACCAGGAACGCCACAATCGCGATGATAATGGTTTGTAGTATCATAGTCTCTATTCGCTTGTCTTAAAGGTTACAACTGAATGCCGAGGAACGCCATGAAAGCAATGCCCATGAGTCCCGTAATGATGAACGTGATGCCCGGACCGCGCAGAGGAGCCGGAACATTCGAATAGGCGAGTCTTTCGCGAATGGCCGCCATCATGATGATGGCCAACCACCAGCCGAGACCGGATCCGAGGCCAAAAGCCGTCGCCTGTCCGATATTGGCATACTCGCGTTCCTGCATGAAAAGCGAGCCACCCATGATCGCACAGTTCACGGCGATCAGCGGCAAAAAGATACCGAGCGAATTGTAGAGCGCGGGAGTAAATTTCTCCACGACCATCTCCACGAGCTGCACGAAAGAGGCGATCACCGCGATGAACACGATGAAGCTGAGGAAACTCAGGTCCACATCATGGAACGATTCGCTGAGCCACGAAAGGGCTCCGGCTTTGAGGACATACTCGTTGAGCAACCAGTTGAGAGGGACCGTAACCGCCATCACGAAGGTCACGGCAACACCCAAACCCATGGCGGTCTTGACGCTCTTCGAAACGGCGATGTAGGAACACATGCCGAAGAAGAAGGCGAAGACCATGTTGTCGATAAAGATCGACTTGATAAATATGTTCAGACTTTCCATATCTTATCTCTCCCCTATTTTTCGATCAGATCTTTGTTGCGGCTGCGGTGTATCCAGATGATGAGGCCGACCAGGATGAGGGCCATGGGCGGGAGCAGCATGAGACCGTTGTTGGCGTAGAATCCGCCGTTCTGGATGTACCAACTTGCGGGGATCACCGACACGCCCCAGAGCGTACCGTTTCCGAGCAGTTCGCGGAAGAAAGCCACGACGATCAGAATCATACCGTAACCGAGTCCGTTGCCTATACCATCGAGGAACGAAGGCCACGGTTTGTTACCGAGAGCGAAAGCCTCCACGCGACCCATGATGATACAGTTCGTGATGATCAGACCCACATATACGGAGAGTTGCTTGCTCACGTCGTATACATACGCCTTGAGGACCTGATCGACGAGGATCACCAGGGCGGCGATCACGACCAGCTGGACGATGATGCGGATCCGATCGGGAATACCCTTCCGAAGCGCCGACATAATGAGGTTGGAGAAGGCGGTGACCACCGTCACGGACATCGCCATCACAAAGGCCGGTTTAAGCTGTGCGGTGACCGCAAGCGCCGAGCAGATACCGAGGATCTGGACGATGACCGGATTGTTTTTGTTCAGAGGACCGAACAGGTATTTCATGTTTTTGCTATTCATGGCATTCAGCATTTAGAGGGTTAGCTGCATCGGCAGCAACGGCCAGCTGTTGTTCGATATAGGCTTTGTAGCCGGAGAGGCAATCGAGGAGCATCTGTTGTACTCCGCGCGAGGTGATTGTTCCGCCCGACACGGCATCCACGGCATTCGGATTGCCCGCCGAGGAGCCGGCACCTTTCAGGACGGCAATTGCCACCAGTTCGTCTCCGCTGAAGATGCTCTTGCCTTCGAATTGCGACTGGAATTTTTCGCCGGCGATTTCAGCGCCGAGACCCGGCGTCTCTCCCTTGTGGTCGAATACCACACCCGAGATGGTCCGCCAATCGGAATTCAATGCCACATAGCCCCAGATCGGTCCCCAAAGGCCTTTCCCGTAGACCGGCAGGATGTAGCGCACCTGACCGTCGACATTGCTGACAAAAACAGGCAGAAGTCGCTCTGCAGCCGGCTTGTCATATTCGGCCTTGATGTTTTTCAAGACTTCGAAAGCATTGCCGTCCACCCGTTCGCCAGCCTCGTTGACCAGGAATGCATCCGTAATATACTTATTGTATTCGTCGTTGATGTAGGCATTTTTATCGGCAGCCTCCGCAGCACCGGCCCCTTGACCGATCGAAGCGAGAACGGCGCCCTTGGTCTCCAATTCGACATTGGCATTCTGGATCGGCTGGAGTTTCAAGGCAGCAAAAGCGAGAACCGCAGCGACCAGCACGACCATCACCACCGAATAAGTAATGATGTAGGCATTGCTGTTCTTACCTCCGAGCAGCGGTTTTTTCTCTTCGGCTTCCAGGCGGAATTCGGAAGCCGGAGCCTTGCATACCGGACAGGTTTCGGGAGCCGAATCGCCTTCGTGGACATATCCACACACCGTACAGATATATTTTTTCATATTCTCCCCTATTTTGCAAGTTTAAGACGTTTGTTACGACGGTTGATATTGGCCTGTACCACGTAATGGTCCACCAGCGGCGCCAAAGCGTTCATAAAGAGGATGGCCAACATCATGCCTTCGGGATATCCGGGGTTCACCACGCGAATCATCACGGCCAATGCGCCGATCAAAAATCCGACGATGCATTTTCCCACGTTGGTCTGAGCCGAAGTGACCGGATCCGTCGCCATGAAAACGGCACCGAAAGCGAAACCGCCCAGAATCAGGTGATACCATGCCGGCATGGTCATGTATTCGTTGGCTCCGATCAGGTTGAACAGCAGACCCATCAGATAGCCTCCGACGAAGACGCTGAGCATCGTACGCCAACTGGCCACACCGGTCCAGAGCAGGATGACCGCACCGATGAGGATCGCCACCGTCGATGTTTCGCCGATACTTCCCGGAATCGTTCCGAGGAACCAACTCTGCACATCGGCATGAGCGAGGGTTTCGTGTACATTCTCCGAGAGCTGCGTAAGCGGCGTAGCGCCCGAATAGCCATCGATACCCTCACCGGCGAGCAAACCGGCGGTCCAAACATCTTCACCCGAAATATAAGGAGTATAAGCGAAGAAGACGAATGCACGTGCCAACAGGGCGGGATTGAAGATATTCATACCCGTACCACCGAACACCTCTTTACCGATAATAACGGCGAAAGCAGTCGCTACGGCAACCATCCAGAGAGGCACGTCGATCGGCATGATCATCGGGATCAGCAGACCCGACACGAGGAATCCTTCGTTCACCTCATGGCCGCGGATCTGTGCAGCTGCGAACTCGATACCGAGACCGACCACGTAGGAGACCACGATCATCGGCAACATCCGCAGGAATCCGAACCAGAAGCAGGACCAGACGCTTGCAGCGGCAACGGCATCGCCCACCGCACGGAAATGCTGGAGGCCGACGTTATACATACCGAAGAGGAGGGCCGGGAGCAGAGCCACGACCACCACGATCATTACGCGCTTGATATCGTTGCAATCGCGTATATGGGCTCCTTTCCGAGTCACCGTATTGGGCACGAAGAGGAAAGTTTCGAATGCGTCGAAAGTGGAGTGGAGCTTACTGAGCTTGCCGCCCTCCGAGAAGGTGGGACGGAGCTTGTCCAAAAGGTTTCTAATTGCTTTCATTTTAGTTCAGCTCTTTGATCATCAAGTTAATACCATCGCGCACGATGGATTGTATCTCGGTTTTGGACGGGTCGACGAATTCGCAAAGAGCCAAATCCTCCTCCACCACCTCGTAGATGCCGAGATTCTCCATCTTGTCGATATCGCCGGCGATAATCGCTTTCAGCAGATACATGGGATAGATATCCATCGGGAGATATTTGTCGAACAGGCCCGTCACGATCAGGGCGCGGTGACCTCCGTTCAGATTGGTGTCGAGCACATACTCCCGACGCGGGAAGAGCCAGGAGAAATAGGCGTGCGACACGGAGAATTTCTTGAATCGGGGCATTGCCCAGCCGAGGAACTCGAAACGGTCACCCTCCGGAATCACCGTAATCTGATTGGCATAAAAAGTAAGCCATCCCGTGGACTCTACGCGCGTTCCAGTCAGCACATTTCCGCTGATAACGCGCACTTTCCCACCATCCCGCTGAGGCAATATGTTGGAAGGTTTCACGACCGATGAAACAGCAGCTCCTGCAATCACCTGCACATATTGCGCATCGACCACTTCCGAACCGGTAAGGGCGATGATACGCGTCATATCGACCACGCCGCGATTGAAAAGACGTCCGATGATTGCCAGATCCTGCACGTTGACCGTCCATACGATATCGCCCTTGTTGATCGGGTCGATATGGTGGATCTGGACGCCGACATTACCGGCCGGATGGGGTCCAGCAAAGAGGTGTTGTTCTACGCCCTTCACCCGATTCAGGACGCCTTCGGTGCCGGCACGGAGTGAAAGATGGACTTTCCCCGAAGTAAATTTCTGGAGAACTTCCACACCCTTGTTAAGGTTTTCCAACTCGTCCTTCAGCACGAAGTTCATATCCGGAGCGAGCGGAGCGCTGTCGAACCCGGAGATGAATACGGCCTTCGGCGTATCGGCCGGATTGGCGATGATGCCGTAGGGGCGCTGCATGATCATGGGCCAAAGACCGGCCTGCAGCAGAACGGCCGCCACATCCTCCCGTGCATAAGAATCGAGCGGTTGGATCTCGAATTTTTCGTAAGTTTGCTTTGCATCGGGAGTTACCACGATGCTGAGCACTTTCCGTTTTTCTCCGCGATTGATGGCAGCAACGACGCCGCTGACCGGCGAGGTAAAGAGCATCTGCTCGCTACCCTTGCGGAAAAAGAGCGGAGAGCCGGCCTTCACCTGATCGCCCACTTTGACGAGCAGTTTCGGCGTGACACCCTCGAAGTCGGGAGGCATAACCGCATAACTCTCTGCCATAGCGGCTTTTGTAAGTCTGGGTTTTGCCTCTCCCACCAAATGAATGTCGAGCCCTCTTTTGAGTTTAACGATATTCGACATTGGAAATAGTTGTATTTATTGGATTTTAGAGATTTAAGCATTCAGGATTCCGGCGGCAAATGTACATAAAAAAATCCTATTTACATGCGCTTTGTTAGCATAAAAACAGTAACTCCGAAAAAGAATTTTCGGCCACTCCCTGCGGTAAAAAGGAGAAATGCCTCTCATTCATTGCCGAAGCGCAACCATTCTCCATGAATTTTGCCTCATCCTATTGTATCGTTGTTGCAAAAAGCCTTTCGCGAAGCATGATTTCCGCCCCGGCGCTTCTCAAAACGAAGGCCATTGCATTCTCGTTAAAAAAACGACGAGAAGCCAGAATTCCCAACCTTCCGTTTCCGGTAAAAAGAAAGGGCGCCTCCACGCGGAGGCGCCCTGTTCTCGCATTCAAAATCAGATTGGCTATTCCTTCACACAACGTACCGAAATTCCGGTAGCCAATTGCTCATAGTTACCTTTACCCATGGAGGCAAAGTTTCCGTTGCTGAATACGTTCATACGATACGCATATCCTGCACTCGAACCCGTCATCGTGGTATTCGTTGCCATGAAGATAGAAACAGAGGCATTGTCGTCCGTAGCAAAACGTTTATTCATCGGATTACCTGATCCATAAGCAAGATATCCCGTCCCGGGGAAATACATGGTAGTCTGATCCTCCGGGAGAAGGATCGTTTCGCCATCCTCATCCAAACTCTTTGCTCCCTTGATGTAGAAATGGAATCCTTCCGTTTCCGAACAGTCTATAATGATCTGTTTTGCGTTCCCCGAGAAAACGTCGATATCCTCAGCGACATTGTATTTCCACATATTGGCAACGGATGTATTGGTCGGTGCATTCGAACCGTCCGATGTAACGAACAGGAACGCTTCGGGATCGGGCACTCTCCAGCCTACAGGACACGGGTCATAGATGCTCTTTTGACCACTACCTATCGCTGTATTATTACCGGTATTGCCCCACAATGCAGCCCAACCATCGGTTGCCTTTGCACCTTTCAGACCCATCCAGGCGTAAGGAACTCCAACCAACGACGTCCCATTAGACTGATGAGGAGTAATATATTCCCTCGGATGCGCAATCGAATAGTCGATCGCTTTTTGCCACTCGCTATTGCTGCTTATGATTTGTCCGACAGGCTTTTTAGGTACATACTCCGTACCGTTCATTACTGTTTTCGATGCAGGATCATAATAAGCTTTGAAATAGTTCCAACCATTCATGGCTTTCGAACCCGGGAACGGGTCTTTCCGCCCCCACTGGTATTGCATTCCCAAAGAATTCGACAGATCAGCCCAAGTGCCCAGGCTACCATTGCTATAGGCGCCGAGGTTACGGTCCATCATAATGACATCGCCGTCCACTGCGGGATGCTCGATGCTTTGAGCGGTTGCTTCCGGATCGAATCCCTCTACGCACCACATATGCCAACTCCATACGATATTGCTGTCAGCATCTGCAGCTGCGATCACCACATTACCGGGAACCATCGGATCGGCAGTCTTGAAATAGATATACCCATCGCGCAATTTCACACTGTTCAGCAAGATGGTCGTATCCATCGTAAGATCGCAGCCTGATCCCATGTCATCTGTAAGAGAGGATGTCTGCGTTGGATCCGGATAAGGTGTCACGATCGACCAGAGCGAATATGCAAATGCGGGATTGATCGACTTCGGAGCGATGTTACCGACAGTTGCACCATTACCCTGTACATCAGCGCGGAAACGATACCACGTATTCGATTGGTTCACCACGTAGCAGTTGGCCGTTCCGTTGGCACTGAGGTCCACGACATTCTCCATATCGGGATCGGCTCCGAGTGTAATGACATTACTCGTACCGCCTACTACATTAAAGGCCTCTTTGAGGGTGAATTCGTAGCTCTTTGTACCATCGCTCACCGTAATGGCAGTACCAGCAGGCAATTCCTGCGGGATAACAAGAGCCTGGAAACTGCTCTCGCTAAGGGCATAAGCAGTCACCTCTTCTGCAGGTTGTGCGGTATAAACGCCGGTTGCAAGATTCAAATTAGCACTTATCGCAGCATTAATCGTAGCGACAGGTGAAGGTGCTGTAAACGTAGCATCGTAAATGTTCAGATTGAGTACTGCTGCCGTTTTCTGGAACTGAAGCTCAACAAACGTATTTGCTTGCGGAGTCACCATTTGGGCGACACGCAATGTGCTGCACGCAGGCAGTCCCGTACTTTGGTTAGCAGCAACAGCGACTGCCACCGAAGGATTCTCGCCTTCCTGATAAGGATAGTAAGCCACCATTTCTACCTGCCCACGATCGAGCGGATAGTAAAGAGTCTCATCGGAAGCCAGACGGCCATCGGCCAAAACGGTCAATTTGACATTCTGAATGTACGGGGTACTCTCGCCCACTTCCGTTACGAACAGACCTACCACGTCGCCAGCTTCGAAAGCCGATCCGGTCATACGGCCTGCATCGGCGACAGATACACGGAGTTCGATAGGAATCTGGCCCGAAGTTCCGTCGCTATTTAAATCGTTATCCTTGGTACAGCCAGCAAAAAGTGCTGCGGCGGCAAGGAACGTAATATAAAATCTTTTCATGGTTTTATCTCTTTTTTACTTTTCCTTTTATTCGTTTACTGTCGGGCCGCCTACAAAGATATTGTCGCCTTCGTCCCAGTCTGCAATCGAGCAGGATACGTATACCTTAATGTATTCATCCACCTGAACGGTAACTTTTATAATATTGTTCTTACCGCCTTCGAGTTTCACCTCTTTGGATGCCACGATATCGAACGACTGCCCTTCCAAAGTAACAATGCTACCCAGCTTCGTTCCTTGCGCAATGGTTTGCGGAAGGACGATTGCCGTTCTGCCATCCTTGAGTTGGAGGGCCTGAGCGGCACCCAGATCAGAAACCTCTCCGGTCTGAATATTCAATTTACCCGAAGTTGCAAGAGAAAGCGAAGCACCTACAGCCTCTTCACGTTCTGCCGTAGCGCCAACACCTGTCATCTCTACATCAACGGTAACTTTAGCCATCAGATGGTTGAATTTAAGAGATACCGGAGAATAGCTCGGTTCCTGCCCCGATACGGCTGCAGCGAGCACATCGTAGTCCGACCAGACGAACGTTTCGGCATCCTGATCTTGAGGAACTTCAATTGTTGCCGGATTCACCGGATTCTCCTGATAAGGATAGTAAGCAAAGATATCCACAGAAGCCGCACCAGCGGGATAATAGAGCTCCTCCGAAGCGATTAATGCGGACGAATATGCCGTCAATTTTTCATTCGTGTAAACGGGAGTTTGTCCGTTCGTCACATAAAGGCCGACGAGATCGCCCTCTTCGAATGCGACATCCGTCACACGCGGTGCGATAACCTCTCCCTGTAATTTAAGGGGAATGGTTCCGTCATTCGGGACAGTGGTATTTGCATCGTCTTTAGAGCAGCCGGCCAACAGGGCAGAAGCCGCAATAAATGCTACAAAAATTTTTTTCATTGTCGTATCTTTTTATTTTTATTCGCGTGATAATTATTCTTGTACGCATCGAACAGGGCTACCCTGCCATGCAGCGACAGGCTGTCTAGGATAGAGGTTGCCATCTCCGTGAACGGGGCTTCCCGAATTGCTCCATTCGAAACGATACATATAAGTAGTCGTTCCATTGGCTCTATTCGTGAGATAGAATGTCGAGTTATAAGCCTCTGTAACATCCTGTGTCTGGCCATGATCTTGCTGCCGTTTTCCGGGGCAGGGCCACCATGCCGACTCGGAGGAGACACCCGGAGTGGTATAAAGATAGGCTCCGAAATAGTTCAACTTCGTAGAATCGACGCAACCCACCAAGTGGAAGTTTTCGATCTTCGTCCACAAGTGATCTCCCGGATCCGGCACACGGTAACCGGCAGGGCACGGGTCATAAATCGTTTTAGCCGCGGTATACCCCCACAGAGGCTCCCAATCGGTGCTTTTCAACACAGCAGCACCCCAGTTCCCACCGAGGAAAGTATAAGGATTCTCGATCGAATAAGCGATAGCCTCATCAACCGTTGTGAAAGTTTTTTCTGCGGCCATCACGATCGGCATATTGACCGGAGAAGCTGCGTCTTTCACATAAATCTGCTGTCCGAAACCATTCTCTGCCGGAACTTCGGTTCCCGCCGCATTGGTAAACGGATCTTTTCGTCCCCACTGATAGAGCATACCGAAAGTCTGACGAACATCTACATTTTTATTGGCCTCTGTCGGTTCGGTCAAAGCAGCGCCGAGGTTACGAGCCATAAACGTACGGGTCTGACCGTTGGCAAGAGTAGTTACGATATCCGATGCACCCGGTTCATATCCGGGAGCGATCCAGATATGCCAGCTCCAAAGCACCTTGCCTTCAGCGTCATACACGGCGATCACCTCATTATCATTCTCTGCAGCCATCGTCGAGAAGGTCACGTAGCCGTCCTTCAATTTTACATTCTCCAGATTGGGAGTAGCCGAAGTTCTCCAAAGCACACCTGCGCTCGCAGGAGCCAAAGTAGAACCGTCGGCGCCATTACCTTTCACCGTAGCTTTGAACTTATAATCGCCCATTGTATTTACGATATAGGTATTGGCCGATTCCTCTGCGCTCAAATCGGTAATCGGCATAATCGTTTCAACCAAACCGATCGAATCAGCCACATTCTCCTCCCACGGAAGAATTTGTGCATGGAAATAGAGGGTATAACCATTATCCTGATCGACAGTGATCGAAACCACATTGTTTTGACCGGCTTCAAAAGCAGCGCCTTCAGCAGGAGCCAACACCTCACGGTCACCTGCAGGAGTCACCACCTTAACGACAGGTTCTCCGGCTGCAAACGTTGTAGGAAGAACCAAAGCACCTTCGGAAGAGGGTATTACTTCCTGAACCCCTCCCAATCCGGAAACTTCACCGGTAGCCAGATCGACAGAACCGCTCAACGCGCCCATTACTTTTGCAGAAATCTCAGCCATCACTTCATCGGAAGTACCTTCAGCAGCCTTGAATTCCACTTGAACTTTGGCGAGTCTGTGAGCAAACTCCAGATCGACCGGAGATGCAGCCGGATAGAGACCAGAAATCGATGCGCTCAGCAGGTCATAATCAGCCCACTCCATGGCAGACTGATCTTGCGGAAGAGCAACCGTAGCGACAGTCTCTGTCAAGCCTTCTTGATAAGGTGCATAAGCTATAACATCCACACTTTTGCTCTTCAAAGGATAGTAAATCGGTTCCGGAGTCGACGTAAGACCATCGGCACCTACCGTCAGTAATTGGTTGGAAAAGGCTTCCGTAGCAGCCGTATTGTCGGTCATGAAAAGACCGATCTGGTCACCCTCAGCAAACGCCTTCGCGCCATCCTCGGAAAGAACGGTGGAACGCAGCAAAATAGGAGTATTGTCTCCGGAGCCTCCTGTCATTCCTGCATCATCTTTCGTACAGCTGGCGAAAACAGCCGACGCTGCCAAAAACGTTACAAAAACTTTTTTCATAATGGTATATCTTTTTATTTTTTTACTCGCGTGTTAATTATTCTTTTACACATCGAACAGGTCCACCCTGCCATGTTCCCGTAGGCTGACCGGGATAGAGATTTCCATCTTCGTGAACAGGAGTTCCCGATTTGGTCCATTCGAACCGATACATATATGTTCCAGTGGATCCGCCGGCCTCATTCTCAAGATAGAATGTCGTATTCCAAGTCTCTGCAAGGTCCTGTGTCTGGCCATGTGCGTCATTCCGTTTACCAGGGCAGGGCCACCATGCCGACTCGGAAGAAACGCCCGGAGAGGTAAAGAGATAAGCGCCGAAATAGTTCATTTTCGTCGTATCGACACAACCCACTAAATGAGCCTCCGGAGTTTCCGTCCAATTATGGTCATCCGAATCCGGCACGCGATAACCGGCAGGACACGGGTCATAAATAGTCTTGACCGAGGCGTTACCCCAAAGAGGATACCATGCCGGATCGGTAAGTGCAGCTGCACCCCAGTTTCCGCCGAGGAAAGTATAAGGATTTGCTATCGAATAGGCGATCGCTTCCGCAACCGTTGCAAAAGTTTTGTCTGCTTCCATTACGACAGGCATATTTATCGGGGTTTCCGCACCCTCCACATAGATTTGCTGGCCGTTGCCATTCACTGCAGGCACTTCTGTTTTCGCCGTATTGGTAAACGGATCCTTACGACCCCACTGATAGAGCAAACCGAAAGTTTTGCGAATATCTACATTTTTATTCTCTTCTGTCGGTTCTGTCAAAGCTGCGCCGAGGTTACGAGCCATAAACGTACGGGTCTGACCGTTGGCAAGAGTAGTTACGATATCCGAAGCACCGGGCTCATATCCCGGAGCAACCCAGATATGCCAGCTCCAGAGAATGTTACTGTCTGCATCATACGCTGCGATCACAGCATTTTCATCCACTGCTTCAGGTACACTGAAGAATATGGATCCTTCACGCAATACGATATCCTGAATAGGCGATTGAGCCGAAAGGCTCCAAAGCATTCCAGCCGCTGCAGGTTCCATGATTTGAGCTTCGATACCATTTGCAGAAAGACCGTTACCCTGTATGGTTGCGGGGAAACGATAATCCCCGGCTTCCGAAACGATATAGCAGTTTGCCGGGCCATTCAAAGCGAGATTCGTAGCGAAGATCGGATAAGTAGCTTCACCTTCGATCACGTTACCCGTAGCCCAATCTTTCACGGTTACATTAAAGATGGCCTCACGCTCTGTGGGAGTCATGTCGAGGACGATCTCTACATCATAGACATTGCCGCTGGAAATCGTGCGTGCCGTATTCTTGAACACAACTTCACCAGGCGTACCGGGATTGAGCGTCAAAGTCAATGCCCCGGCAGCCAATTGCTGCGGAACCAGAATTGCCGAAACGCCCTCGATTGCATCGCCGGCCTGGTTGATAGCCAACGTACCTTTCGGCGTGATCGACTTTTTATCACCCGTAGCGGTGATCTCTTGGGTTGCCATCGTCATCGTACCCTCGGTCATCACTTCGGCGAATGCGATTTGCGGATTCTCCGCCATAACCTCTTCATAAGAGGCATCGGCCGTGTTTTTGATGGTAATCTTCACGTTGACAAGTGCCATGGCATGTTTGAACGGCAGTTCAACAGCCGATGCCGAGTTAACGCATCCGAGTTTCACGGCGGTCAACAGGTCGGCAGCTTTCCAAGCCTCCTCGGTGCTCTGATCTTCCGGAACCGAAACATTCATAGCTGTTCCCTCTCCCGTAAGACCTGCACTTTGGTAAGGATAATATCCGAAGAGACTGATTGCACCGAGTGACGGATATTTCACTTCGGTCGGACAGCTCCAGGATGATCCGTTGTAGGTCCAGGGCAGGTTGTCTTGCGTGTTTCCGGTAACGGTAAAACTGTTACCGTTCTCTTTCACGAAAAGACCGATCACATCCTGAGCCACAAAAGCTTCGGTCGCACCAGCCATGCTTTGAACCGTAGCATTGATCTTCAGTGCCTGGGGAGTTGTGGACGGCTCACCAGATCCCGGATCATCTTTCTTACAACCGGTGAACGCAAGTGCACCGACTGCAAAGAGCAACATAAAAATTTTAGTTTTCATGTGACAAGTAGATTTAGATAGATAGAGTGATAATAGAATGAGTTAATTGTTGTGTTATATGGATTTAAAACATCAAAAGATTCATTTTCTTTGTCTTAATACATTAGGAACCCGAAAGCATACCCAATAATACATAATAGCGCCCCCAGGACGAATTGTTCTTCGGCCGGAAGCGCTTACGGGTAAAATATACTTCGACTGATTGCACCTAAATTATTCGATATCTCTCTTTTTCGCGAATCAATATCGCCTACAAATTTATTCAAAAAAAGAAATAACGCAAGATTTTTTCTTTATTTTCTCCTGCTATGAAATATTCCTTCTCGTCGCTACCGCTGTATCTTCTGCAATATCATATAAAATTTTCAAATAATTTATATATCACACATTAAAACAACACAAAACGGCAACGAAAAATATACTCTTCTCTTCCTATTAATCCATTTTGCAAGCTATAAATTCTACAGAATATAACAAAATAGCTACATTTGCACCATCTGCCTCAGGCGGATAGGCCGACATTATTTTTTGTTCACCCCTAAATCCATTTCATTCATGAAACGACAACTCGTACTCTTTTTCGCAACGGTTCTTTTTCCGCTCATGAGTTGGGCAGGAGAGACGTTTACCACCGTATTCGACGCGGCGGTCTACCGCTCACCCAACACGACGAGCGATTTGATCGTCACACTGCCTGCGGGTAGCGAAGTGACCGTCACGGCGATCGATCGCGACAATTTCTGGGCACGGATTTCACTTTCCGACGGGGCAGTCGGCTATGTCGACACCGGATGCCTCGATGCTCCCGGAGGAACAGCCGGCATCACCGAGACGTTCAATGCCGACGAAATCCAAGTCTCGAAGGAAGAGAAACAGGCCGACATTGCAGAGACTCTCGCAGCCATTCTCTTTTTCCTGTTGCTTACCGCAGCGACCGTCCACATGTTCTACGTGCGGTCCAATGTCGACAACGAACCGCGCCTGTTTGTCGGGTCCATGGCCCGAATCGTTCTTTTCGCCATTCTGATGCTGATCAGCGTCTTCATGGTCGAGGGTTTCTGGGGCAAACTGTTTCAGATCTTGGGAGCACTCATCTCGGTAGTCTTCTCCTACTACGCCTACCTGCGTCCGAAAAGTAAACTGCTCGTCGGAGGAGCTCCGTCCAAGAATGCTCTTCAGATATTGGGCGGCATGTGGACCGATCTGGAAAACAAACAGGTAGACAAAGCACGGGTCAGCCTGTTGACGCAACAACTCGAGAAGCTGCGCAGAGAGTACAACGAAACGGCTTCGGAGACCATGCGACAACAACTGGACGCCCGGATGTCCGAACTGCAGCAGGAGCGAACCGAAGAGGAGACCAAAATGAACGAAACGGTTGCACTGACCTTCGTGTCGGTTTTCATCGCCATTATCTTCGTCTGGCTTACGCCCTTCGTCGCCATCGTTCAATATCTCAGGAACTATCCGCTCTATCTGCGCAAACGCGAATCCTACCAGCAGAAAGCCGGCATGCGATAGCCACGACCCGGCGAGACAGGACGGAGACGCTCCGCCTTTCGATAGGCATTTCCAGCTCTCCGATACAAACGAAAGTCAGAGGCCGAAACGAATGTTCGTTTCGGCCTCTGACTTATCTTCACTCCGCTGAAAGGGAGACTATAACTTCTCCTTGATTAATTCCGCGCCGACCCGCACGGCCTCTTCGTTGGCCGGAAGCATCTTCCAAGCCCTTTCCGGAAGCGATTTTTTGAGCCCCTCGAAAACGCTCTCCCGCGTCACCACGGGACGGACCTTGAGATAGCCGCCCAAAATCATGGTGTTGAACATCCGAATCGTACCTCTGCGAGCCGCTTCGGCCGTTGCGTCGATGGTAAAAATCCGGATATCGCGCCGCGTAGGATGGTGCGTAATACCATTGGTGTCGTAGATAAGCACGCCGCCAGGTTTGATCTGGCTCTCGAACTTATCCATACTCTGCTGGTTGAGGATAATGGCCGTATCGTACTCATGAGCAATGGGCGAACTGATCGGCCGATCGCTGATGATCACCGTCACATTGGCCGTACCGCCGCGCATTTCGGGACCGTAAGCGGGCATCCAACTCACCTCGTAGCCCTGCATGACGCCCGAATAGGCCAGTATTTTCCCCATGGAAAGCACACCCTGGCCTCCGAATCCCGCTATGATCAACTCTTCTTTCATGGTCTATTCGTTTTTAATATCGCCCAACGGATAGAACGGGAACATGTGCTCCTCCATCCATTGGTTTGCGGCTACGGGAGTCATTTTCCAGCCGCTGTTACAGGTGGAGACGAACTCCACAAAAGAGAGGCCTTTCCCCTCCATCGAATTTTCGAACGCTTTTCGAAGGGCCTTTTTCGCGCGACGCACACCGGCGGGAGTCCCCACGCTTTGCCGGGTGACGTAACGTACCCCCTCGAGGCAAGCGATCATCTCGGCGATTTTGAAAGGATAGCCGTGAAGTTTGACGTCTCGTCCATTGGGCGAAGTGGCTGTCTTCATGCCCACCAACGTGGTCGGAGCCATTTGTCCGCCGGTCATGCCGTAGATGGCGTTGTTGACGTAGATAACGGCAATGCTCTCCCCCCGATTGCAGGTGTGAATGGTCTCTCCCGTTCCGATGGCCGACAGGTCTCCGTCACCCTGGTAGGTGAAGATCAACTTGTCGGGACAGAGTCGTTTCATGGCGGTAGCGACGGCACAGGCCCGTCCATGCGCCGCCTCGGCCCAATCTATATCGATGTAGTTGTATGCGAACACGCCGCACCCCACGGGACTGACTCCGATCGTGCGATCCTGCATGCCCATCTCGTCGATCACTTCGGCGATCAGTTTATGAATGGTCCCGTGGCTGCATCCCGGGCAATAGTGCATCACCCGATCCGTCAGAAGAGCCGGACGCCCATAGACCCGATTTTCCGGGACGATTTGCACTTCTTCCTGTTTCTGTGCCATTTTCAATGTCTCCTCTTTTTCAGCAATTTCTCCTGCACGGCTTCGTAGACATCACCCGGCGTAAAGAGTTGCCCTCCCATACGTCCGTAATGCTCCACGGCGACCTGTCCAGCGACAGCCAGCCGCACGTCTTCGATCATCTGACCGGCATTCAGTTCCACGCAAAGAATTCCTTTCATGCGAGCGGCGAGATCGGCGATCCGTTCCGACGGGAAAGGCCAGAGCGTAATGGGACGCAACAAGCCTAACTTGAGGCCTTTCTTGCGGGCCATTTGGACGGTTTCCGAAGCGATTCGGGCCGACGAACCGAACGCCACGATCAGGTAATCGGCATCGTCGGTCATCAGCTCGTCGTAACGCACTTCCGACTGTTCGATCTCGTTGTATTTGGCCTGCAGCCGCAAGTTGGTTGCCTCCATTTCGGCCGGTTCGAGGGCCAACGAGGTTGCCACATGACGCTGACGGTTCGCTTTACGACCGGTAAGCGCCCAATCGCCCGACTGACGGCAGATCTCCTCGTCCGACATCCGGCCCCGGTTCCGCGTGACCACCACCTTCTCCATCATCTGGCCGATCACGCCGTCGGAGAGAATCATGGTCGGAATGCGGTAACGGAAAGCGAGATCGAACCCGTCGAATACGAAATCGTACATCTCCTGAACGGATGCCGGGGCCAGCACGATCATCCGATAGTCTCCGTGACCGCCGCCTTTCGTAGCCTGAAAATAGTCGCTTTGCGAAGGTTGAATGGTCCCCAGGCCGGGGCCTCCGCGTTGTACGTTGACGATCAGGCACGGCAGTTCCGCACCGGCTATGTAGCTGATTCCTTCACACATCAGGCTGATGCCCGGACTCGAAGAGGAGGTCATCACCCGCTTGCCGCAGGCAGCGCCTCCGTAGACCATGTTGATCGAAGCGATTTCACTCTCGGCCTGCAGGACGACCATTCCCGTAGTTTCCCAGGGTCGCATCTCCATCAGGGTCTCCAACACCTCCGACTGCGGAGTAATCGGATACCCGAAATAGCCATCGCATCCGCTTCGGATAGCAGCTTCGGCGATCGCCTCGTTGCCTTTCATTAAACGAACATCCTCTTTCATTCTGTCGGAAATTTTTGGCGGTATACGGCAATACAGCTATCCGGACATACGATTGCGCAACTTGCACATCCTGTGCATGCGGTCGGATTCGCCATATAGGAATAAGCGTAACCTTTGCCATTCACCTCTGTAGACAGAGCGAGCACTCCGCAGGGGCATGAAACCACGCAGACTTCACACCCTTTGCACCGCTCCTTATCGATCACGACCGCTCCTCTGATTTTTGCCATAATTCGTTTGTTTTTTCTACGATCCGGAGGAGGGTTCCGCGTCGGGCTCTCCTCATGCGGATGTACAAAATTACACAAATTCACCTCCTCAATGGTCCACCTTAAAGATACTTTACGTAAACTTAACACGTCCCACGAACCATTTTCGGAGGTGCAATCCGAGAGAAAACGCCCCGAATGCCGCTATTCGACACGTTCGGAGTGCACAGTTCCAAGCCCATTCCTTTCGATGGAACGAAACTCATCTCAGGAACGATCCGACAGGTTCCGGTACAAAGTATGCAGCTCTGTCTGCCAACAAAACAAGTCGCTCCGGGAAGAGAGGCTCTTTTTCCGGATAAAAACTTTTGCTTTGCACCCCGGGATGTAGTATCTTTGCGCTCCCTATGAAAAAAATAGCCCTTCCGGAAGAGTATAGCCGCACGCTTCGTCTGGCGATTCCCGTCACCCTGTCCCAGGCGGGCCAGCTCGTCGTGCAACTGGTCGACAACGCCATGGTGGGACGCCTCGGGGCCACGCCGCTCGCAGCCGTAGCTTTCGGAGGTACGATGATCTTTTTCCTCTTTATTTTCGGAATGGGCATAGCGCTCGGATCGACGCCGCTGATCGGCGAGATGTTCGCACAGGGGCGCCACCGCATCTCAGCCTCCTACCTGCAGAACTCCGTGCTGCTCTATCTGCTGGTGGGGATCGGTATTTTTTGCCTGCAGTGGGCCGCCATTCCGCTCTTGCATCACCTCGGACAACCCCGCGAAGTGGTGGAAGCCGCCATCCCCTACTACAAATACCTCATGTGGTCGATGATCCCGTTCATGCTCTTCTCGGCGTTCAAACAATTCCTCGAAGGGGTCGGCAACACGCGTGTAGCCATGGCGATCATCATTCTTTCGAACCTCATCAACGTACTGTTCAACTGGCTTCTCATCTACGGCAAATGCGGATTTCCCGCCATGGGTGCGGCCGGGGCCGGACTCGCCACACTTATTTCACGCATCTGCACTCCGATCCTGATCATTGCCTATTTCCTGCATAATCCCTCGTTCCGGCGCTACCTTGCTTTCTGCAACCTGCGCGGTTTTTCGGTTGCGCGGATCCGGTCCTTGCTGGAGGTCGGGCTGCCCATTTCGGCCCAGATGACACTCGAAGGAGGTGTTTTCGCCATAACGGGCGTCATGATGGGGTGGATCAGTACCGTAGCCCTTGCCGCCAACCAGATCGCCATCGTCATGTCGAACATGGCCTTCATGATCGTTCTGAGCATTGCTTCGGCCACCACCATTCGCGTCAGCCACGCCTACGGAGTGAACGATCCGGCGGCCATCCGACGCATAGCCTCTTCCTCCTACCGAATCGGTCTGGCATGGAACAGTTTCACGATTCTGGTCTTCGTTCTGTTGCGTCATTGGCTTCCCATGGTCTTCACGGCCGATGCCGAGGTGATCCGCACCACAGCCAACCTGCTCATTTTCGTCGCGCTTTTCCAGATATCCGACGGACTGCAATGTATCTCCGTCGGCATTTTGCGCGGCATGCAGGACGTACGCGCCACGGTAGTCATCGCCTTTATCTCCTACGTAGTGATCAATTTCCCGGTCGGTTACATCTGCGCCTTCGTATTCGGATTCGGACCGGAAGGGCTCTGGCTGGGATATATTTTCGGGCTTTCGATCGCGGCCTACCTGCTCAATCGTCGCTACAGACGGCTCATCGCCCGTACCGAAGGAGCGATACGCAGTTGATCGCCTGCACCGAAAGCGCATTCGGAAAATATTCGTATATTTGCTTCTTGGAATAATATATAGTGTGGCCGGAGAGACTTCATTGCCCGGCCGGAAAACCGACAACCGATGGAACAAAAAAAAGATAAATGTCAGCTCGACATGGGTCGCGGGTGCGAATTCTGCGACTGCGGCGAGGGTGCAGAAGCCATCGTCTCCGAGGGGTGTTTCAAACTCCACGAGACCGACTGGCTCGCCGCCTATCCCGAAAATATCCCCAGCGACATCTATGAAGTCCGTTTCAAGAATACCCGCAAGAGTTTCTACCGCAACGTCTACAACCTTCCGCTGAAGCAGGGCGATATCGTCGCCGTAGAGGCGTCGCCGGGGCACGATATCGGCATCATTTCGCTGACAGGCGACATGGTGGCCAAACAGATGCGCCGCACGGGATTCAATCCGCAGAACGGCGAATTCAAAAAGATCTACCGCAAGGCCAAACCCTACGACATCGAGAAGTGGCAGGAGGCGATCGCCCTGGAACACGACACGATGATCCGTTCGCGCCGCATCGCCGCCGACATGCAGCTCAACATGAAGATCGGCGACGTGGAGTACCAGGGCGACAAGATCAAAGCCATCTTCTATTACATAGCCGACGAACGGGTCGATTTCCGCGAGTTGATCAAAGTATTTGCCGAACAGTTCCGCATCAAGGTGGAGATGAAGCAGATCGGGGCACGACAGGAGGCGGGACGCATCGGTGGTCTGGGAGCCTGCGGCAGACAGCTCTGCTGCGCCTCGTGGATGTCGAATTTCTCCTCGGTCACCACGAATGCGGCACGCACGCAGAATCTGTCGCTCAACCCCCAGAAACTGGCGGGTCAGTGCAGCAAATTGAAATGCTGTCTGGTCTACGAGCTCGACACCTATATCGATGCCCGTAAGGCATTCCCGCGCATCACCCAACCGCTCCAGACGCTCGATGCCGATTACTACCTGATCTCTTCCGACATCTTGGCAGGAACGATGAGTTTCAGCAGCGATCCGCATGCTCCGGTCGGTAACGTGACGCTGCCCATCCACAAAGTGAAGGAGATCATCGAGATGAACCGACAGGGCACAAAACCCGACTCGATCGCCGCTTTCGAAACGGTCAAGGAGGAGACGCCGGAACTCGATTTTGCCGGAACGATTGAAGAGGAGAGCATCACCCGATTCGATTCTGCCAAGAAAAAGAACCGGAGACGCAAATCGCAAAACAAGGCGAAAGGCGATCGCCCCCGGGAAGATCGCAACGGGACAGAAAACCGCAATAGATCGGAGAATCGCAACGGCGAGCGGAAATCCACTCAGGAAAAGCAGGAGAAGCAGGAAAAACCGAAGACCCGCAATGCCGATTCGCCGAAAAGGCGGGAAGAACGACCCGAAGGTTCGGGAAACCGCCGCAATCCGAGACGAAATAATCGCAATCATCACGGAGAGAGCCGATCGAACGATGCTCCACGCAATAAAGAGAAAAAAGGAGAGTAGTTCCTCCCGGAGCAGTGCTCGGCATTTTGCCGGGGAGCTATTGGCGCTACTTTCGATCTTCGTGGCGACGACAGGATGTCTCTCTCCGCATCAAAGCGATGCCGTTGCGGTTTCGCCCAACGGGTGGGATTCCTCCGAGCCGGCGAACCTGCAGCTGTATAACGACGACACACTCTCGTTGCGCGACATGTCGTTGATCCTGCACCACGCTTCGGAACGGCACTCCCGGGAGATTTCGTTCGTCATTCTGGCCGAATCGCCCTCCGGAATCCGCGCCTGCGACACGCTGAACGCGACGCTGCGGCAAGATCGGCCTTCGGCGACTCTTTCGGAAACCATTCTGCCATTACGCACCGATGTCCGCCTCTCCGAGACAGGAGAATACCGTTTCCACATCGTACCGCTCCGAACTTTGCAATCGATCTGGAGCGTGGGAGTCGATTTTGTACCCGCCTCACCAACGAATGAATAAAACACAAAGAACCCATGGGAAAAAACAAAGCTCGTCGTTTTGCCGAGAACCTCACCTTCCGCAACCTCATACAGCCCGAATTTGAGACCATTTTCCATCGCGATCACCCCTTGAAAGGGCATTGGCACGACTCGTTTTTCGGCAACGACCGACCGATCGTACTCGAATTGGGATGCGGTCGAGGAGAATATACGGTGGCTCTCGGTTCGGCCCACCCGGAATGCAACTACATCGGGATCGACATCAAGGGAGCCCGCATGTGGCGCGGAGCCAAAACGGCAACCGAAATGGAATTGGGCAATGTCGGGTTTCTGCGGACGCGCATCGAATTCATCGCCTCGTTTTTCGGTCCGGGAGAGGTTTCTGAGATCTGGATCACCTTTCCCGATCCCCAGCTCAAAGCCAATCGGATCAAGAAACGTCTCACGGCCCCCGACTTTCTGGCACTCTATGCCGGTTTTCTCATGCCGGGCGGATCGATTCACCTGAAGACCGATTCGCAGCGGCTCCATGCCTACACCAAAGAGGTGATCCGACAGAACGGACTCCCCTGCTCCGTCTGCTCCGACGACATCGACCGCGACGGACTCGTGGACGAGAATCTGTCGATCCAAACAGCCTACGAACGAAAATTCCGGGCGGTCGGATTACCCATCACCTACCTGCGGTTCGAATTGGGCTCCTGCCGCACCTTCCAGGTGGAATACGACGAATCGGAACTGCCTGCAGAGATTCGTTGACCCTTCGAGGGGCTCAGGCAGCGGCTCCAGCAAGCCGATCGATACGATTCGAAGGCTCATATCACGACCTCGGCGACCGAAGTCCGAGCATTTTTCTTCGGTCCATAGGTTCGATCCATCCCTCGCATCCCTCGCATCCCTCGCATCCCTCGCATTCCTCGCATCCCTCGCATCTCCCTGCGCACCGCCGATGAAACCTTGCAAAATTTCGGGATCGTCTTAACCTGTTTTCATCTTCTTTATCCCTTTCCCCCGAAAAAGACGTTGCACTACCAGCACAAAAAAATCCGGAGAAAGCAGCCGCACCAAAGCACATAACTACTTTCTCCGGACAAACTCGTTCTCTTCGAACGCCAGCGTCCTTTTCGAGACCGCGCGATCGGAACAACTCCCCGCAACCCTACGTACGCCCCGTCATCGAACCGGACATCACGCAGTACCTATTGAGGTCGCGGATCTCAGTCCGATCTATTTGCGATTCCGACGTTTTTTCTTTGCCATCGGTTCTTTCGAGAAGATCGAATGGATCACCTCCATGTCAAACTTCGGCGTACGGTCATAGAAATAGATGCCGTTCTGTTCCTGCTCCACATCGGTCAACTGCGTGTAGCAATATCCGCAGATGTTGGGATTGTCCACCAACGCATCGACCTGACCGCGAAGCCGGGCATAAAACTCCTCCAGCGAACGAGGCGCATCGCCATATCCCCAGGATTCGGTTCTGACATCCTGTTCCTGACGTTCGGGATTCCACTTGATTCCGCCGAACTCATCGACGAAATAGGGTTGGCCGCCATACTCGACGCCATCCAGTTTCGCATGGCCGTAATAACGGGGATTCCCCTCATCGAATGCCATCTGTTCGGCCAGTTTGGTCGGATCCTGTTCATAATTGTGCACGGTCCATATATCGGTCCGATACATCGAGCCTCCGCTGGCCGTGCTCACAGGACGCGTTCTGTCGAGCAGATGGGTCAGTCGCCAGAGCTCCTCGTTGAGTCTTTTGTACTCTTCGACCGGTTTTACGCCCCACGCTTCATTCATGGGAGTCCATGCAATGATCGACGGATGGTTCATGTCGCGTTTCACATTGTCGGTCCACTCGGTGAGCAACACCCGGGCCGCAGCCGGATTGACACGATTGCAGCCCCAGTCGCTCGCCTCTCCGAACGTGACGTAACCGAGGCGATCGGCCCAATAATGGAACCGCTCCTCGAACACCTTCTGGTGGAGCCTTGCGCCGTTGAATCCGGCAGCCTTCGACAACTCGATATCGCGTCGCAGAGCCTCGTCGGAGGGAGCCGTCCAGATCCCGTCGGGATAGAATCCCTGATCGAGCACCATCCTCAGGAAGAAGGGTTTGTTATTCAGATAGAGTTTATTGCCCTCGATGTGGAATTTTCGCATACCGGCATAGGAGTAGACATGGTCGACCGTACGTCCGCGCTCATCGAGCACCTCGAACTCCACGCCATAGAGGAACGGGGATTCCGGGCTCCAGAGTTTCGGCTTTTTCAGCGGGAGGGTCACAATCGTGCTATTGGAGGCGTTCACCTCGCTTTGGGCTACGATTTTCCGCCCCTCTTTCACGGTCACCAACAATTTCTGACCTTCAGTCAGGCCATAAAATTCCGGAGTAAAGAAGAAGGCTCCTCGGTCGACATCCGGGATGATCTCCACCCGACGCAGACCATGCGGATCGACCGGTTCCATCCAGACGGTTTGCCAGATACCGGTGGATCGTGTGTAGAAACAGCCGTGCGATTCGGGCAAAGTGCTCTGCTTCCCGGCAGGCTGCACGCCGGAACGAATGTCGTCCTCGACATAGACCACCAAATTGTGCTTCGTCCCGGGCTTTACCACCGGAGTCAGATCGATGGTAAAGGAGGATGTTCCGCCCGTATGTCCGCCGACCGACTTGCCGTCCACGAACACCTCGCAACGGAAATCGACAGCCCCGAAGTGCAACAGGATCAATTTGTCGTCCCACTCTGCCGGGATTTCAATCGGTCGGGCATACCAGACGGCCTTCGTAAAATCTCTGCGGCCGATTCCGGAGAGTTCGCTTTCCGGGACGAACGGAACGATGATCGAACGATCGAACTGTTCCGCCGTTTGCCAGCCCAACTCACGGCCCTTCATTTCGTCATCGAACGAGAAACTCCAGGTTCCGTTGAGGTTGATCCACTGCTGCCGTTCAAACTGAGGCCGGGGATACTCCGGCCGCGGTTCCGCAGCCTGCAAGCCGCTGCAGCAAGCCGCCAAGAGAGAAAGCGCACAAACAAACTTTTTCATCTCGATCCAAGGTTTTTCGATTGTTATTTCGATTTGGTAAGTATCATGGCGAATCCGCCTCCGTTGGCCATGTCGACGGTCAGCGTAGTCGACTGGTTCACCGTGCGCACTTCGCGTCGGTAATCCTCTCCGACCCGATTGGCATTCACGCCATCGGTCAGGATTTCGGCCTCGTACATTCCATCGCCAAGGAACGTGAGGGGCAATTCGATCGTGCGACCGGTCCAGTTCGTGAGACCGCCCACATACCATGTGCCCTCTTTTTCACGGGCCGTAACGATGTATTCGCCCACTTTGCCCTGCAGCACGACCGTACGATCGGGATTGGTCGGGATGCGTGCGATGAACTGCGTCACTTCCGGTTCGTTCTTGTAGTTGACCGGAGTATCGCAAAGCATTACCAGCGGCGAGTCGAACACGACATAGGTACCGATCTGATGGCAACGGGTTCCCTGACTCATCGGCGTGCTGTAAATCGAGCGGAAATTCGTCTTGTTCGCATTACGCATCGCCCCCTGCGTATAGTCTGCCGGACCGGGAACCATGCGGATGAAAGGCATCGTCACATCGTAAAGCGGCATGTCGGGATTGCTCCATTTCAACTGTTCCAGACCAAAGACGCCCTCGAAATTCAGCACATTCGGATAGGTACGGTTCAATCCGGTCGGTTTATACATACCGTGGAAATCGATGACCATTTTGTTGCGTGCCGCAGCATCGGATATGCGATAGATCATCTCCACGGCCTTCTGATCCGTACGATCGATAAAGTCCACCTTCCAGCCGGCGACACCCAGATCGCCATAATATTTCATCGCCTCCTCGAGCTTGTCGTCGAGCACATTTGCAACGACCCAGAGGATTACCTTCACATCCTTGCTCTTGGCGTAGTCCACGATCTCCTTCACATCGATTTCAGGGATCGACTTCATCACATCGCCCTCTTTGGGAGGCGACCAGCCCTCATCGAGAATGATATATTCCAGGTCATACTCGGCTGCGAAGTCGACGAAATATTTATAGGTTTCGGTATTGATCCCCACTTTGAAATCGACATGCGAGATGCTCCAGTCGTTCCACCAGTCCCATGCCGAATGGCCCGGAACGATCCACGAAGGATCGGCAATCCGACAGGGAGCGCCGAGGGCATAGACCAGATCGTTGGTCGGCAGTTCACGATCCTCTTTCGCAAAGGCGATCACTCGCCAGGGGAAGGTACGCTCTCCGGAGAAGCGAGCGATGTAATCTTCCGTAGCAACGATTTTTTCCTGGCAACGGGTCGGCAGGAAGATCGACTCTTTGGGGTATTTCGGGAAACGTCCCGCAAAACCGCCCTGTTCCGCATTCGCGGCCACCAGCATGCCGGGATACGACTCGAGATCGGATTCCGTCACCAACACCTTGCCGCGCTCGCCGAGGTCCACCAATACAGGCAGGAAAGCGAGATTTTCCGGATTGAACTGACTGATCGGGGTATACGTGTAGATCGATTCCCAGGAGTCTTTGAACGGTTCCTTTGTATTGCGGCAATAGGGGACCCATGCCTTATAATCGGCGTCGAAATTGATTTCGGCCACCTCGTCGTCGACCGTCACGACATCCTCGTCTTTAAGGCGGGAATAGAAACGCCATGCAACGCCGTTATCGAATACACGGAACTGCACGCCGTAATCCCGACACGAAAGGTCCATCTGCCAACAATCGACCGTCACCTCTTTCGATCGATGAGACGGCGAGGGTATCGTCTCCCGGATGTGGGAAGATTTAAAGCGCAGTTTTGCATTTTCGCCCCAGATTGTTTCGCCGTTGTTCAGTTTCATGGCGATTTGGGAAGGAGCCACGAGTACCTTGCCTTCACGTTCGACCGAATAGGTCAACTGATCGCCCGCCGTGACCTTCACGACAATCTTTCCGTCGGGAGAGCTCATACGATATGTCTTGTCTGCCGCTTCGGCATGCGTCACAAACAGGACTGCCACAACGAGCATCATCCCTTTAAACAAACTCTTCATAAGCATCATTTTTTAGGTTTTTCAGTTTTAGGTCTCAAATTATCTCTTTTTTCACCGGGGCGATACTAAACGCTCCGTAAGTATCGGCTTTCCGATCCCCATTAGAGGTCTACGTCCATTTCGGGAATTGGAATAAACGAATTTACAAAAAAAGGACGAATAAATAGTCCTATAACGATAAATTCATGTGTCGTAACATTTATTCGTCCTTTTTATCGATGCACTGCATCGTCACGATTTATGGCGCGATCCCTCCGACATTCTTTCTTTTTCCTCCAAACATGATTTTCACACTTCTCTCATCTTCCACTCCTTTTTCCACCGGGGAAAAGAAAGGAGGTTCCCGCAACATTCCGTCTAAAGATTATTCTTCTCGATATCCTTGAAATAACGATAGGTGGAGACTTTCAACTCCGTAGCAGCGGCATCGTCGCACACGATGATGCCGGCCGGATGCACTTGCAGACCGCTGATGGTCCAGCCGTGGCAATAGCTGCCTTCGACACCGTGCTGTACGGCACGCGCCTTGGCATGTCCCGTAGCGAGGATCATCACCTCCCGGCTGTCGAGCACCGTACCCACACCGACCGTAAGAGCCGTACGCGGAACCTGCGTCACGTCGCCTCCGAAGAAGCGGGCATTGGCAATTACCGTATCCTCGGTGAGGGTCTTCTGACGGGTCCGTGAACGCAGCGACGAGAAAGGCTCGTTGAAGGCGATATGGCCATCATTGCCCACGCCGCCCATGAACAGATCGATTCCGCCGGCCGCGACGATGCGAGCTTCGTAATCGGCGCACTCTTTCTCCAGATCGGGGGCATTACCGTTGAGGATATTCACGTTCTTCGGATCGATGTCCACATGGCTGAAGAAATTGTTCCACATGAACGAATGATAACTTTCCGGATGGGATTCGGGCAGGCCGACATACTCGTCCATATTGAACGTAACCACGTTTTTGAACGACACCTTGCCCTCTTTGCACAGGCAGATCAGTTCGGCGTAGGTAGCCAGGGGTGTCGATCCGGTCGGCAGCCCGAGAACGAACGGCTTGTCCGTACGGGCCTGATGAGCGACGATTCGTTCGACGATATGGCGGGCAGCCCATGCGGCTACCTCTTTCGGCGTATTTTCAATGATCAGTCTCATGATTCGGTTTTTATACGTTAATTCAGACTTTGCAACTTAACAAACACTTCGATTGCCTGATATTCAGCCATACCCAACTGGTCGTAGATACGAGCCGTATTTTGGGTACGGTCTTCGGCACGCTGCCAGAATTCGCGAGCGTCTTCGCCAGGGAAAGGCACGATATCCTTTTGCGAGAGGTGGCGATAAATGGCATGGCGTTTCTTGATCACCTCATCGGGGCTGAGAGGCACGGCCATATCGACCATATCGAGATCCCACTCCTGCCATGCACCGCGATAGAGCCAGAAAGTACACTCTTTGACCCACGGATCGTCCTTCACGATCTCCATGGCCCCGAGCACCGCCTCGATGCAGACGCGGTGGGTTCCGTGCGGATCGGAGAGGTCGCCGGCCGCATAGATCTGATGCGGTTGCACCTTGCGCAACAGGTCGACAATGATGTTGATATCGGTCTGCGTCAACTCGCCCTTCTTCAAACCGCCGGTCTCGTAGAAAGGCAGATTCAGGAAGTGAACATTGGTCTGATCGTTGACGCCGAAGTGGCGGCAAGCGGCCTTCGCCTCGCTACGACGGATACCCGATTTGAGCTGACGCAAAACGAGCGGTTCGGGCTCGCCGTTCTTTTTGGAGGCTATAACGGCCTTGATCTCCTCGTAACGGTCCCCGAGACCACACTCGCGGGCGGAATCGAGCGACTGGAGCACCACATCGTCATTGACGGCATAGTTTCCGGAGGTTTCATAAGCGACATGCACATCGTGACCCTGTTCGACCAAGCGGCAGAAAGTACCGCCCATCGAGATCACGTCGTCGTCGGGGTGCGGCGAGAAGATCACGACCCGTTTCGGGAAGGGTTTCGAACGCTCCGGACGCGTACTGTCGTCGGCATTCGGTTTGCCACCCGGCCAACCGGTGATCGTATGCTGCAGATCGTTGAATATCCGGATATTGACCGAGTCGTACGATCCCTGGCTATCCAACAGTTGTCCGAGCGAGTTGTCGATATAATCTTTATAGGTAAGTTTCAGAATGGGTTTTCCGACCTTCTGGCAGAGCCATACCACCGCTTTGCGGATGAATTTCGGTTGCCAATCGCACGTGCCCACCAACCACGGAGTTTTGAAACGGGTCAGTTCCTGGGCAGCGGTCTCATCGACCACCACTTCGATATCGGGATGGTTCTGCAAATAGGTTGCAGGCACCTCCGAGGTGATATCGCCCTCGACGATCCGACCGATCATCGCCGACTTATCCTCACCCCAGGCGAGCAACACGATTCGTTTGGCCTTGAGAATCGTCCCTACGCCCATTGTAATGGCTTGCGTGGGGGCAGTTTCCGAATTACCGAAGAGCGATGCGACCGATTTGCGGGAGGTGTTGTTGAGGGCCACGAGACGGGTTTTGGTGTTGTAGAACGAACCCGGTTCATTGAATCCGATCTGCCCCTGCACGCCTGTTCCGATGATCATGAGGTCGATTCCCCCGCAGGCAACGATCTGCGCTTCGTATTTCTGACAATATTCATGTACGGAATCGACAGGCAGCGAGCCGTCCGGAACGAACACGTTTTCGGGCTTGATATCCACATGATTGAGGAACTCTTCGTGAATGAGATAATTACGGCTCTGTTGATGTTTTGCATCGATCGGATAGAGCTCGTCGAGGCTGAATACGATCACATTCGCAAAGCTGATGGCTCCTTTTTGATACTTTTCCACCAGTTTACGGTAGATACCGATGGGGGATTTGCCCGTTGTCAGACCCAATACGAACTGTCCGCCCATGTTGCTTTTCCGGCGAATGGCCTCGATAATCTGATCAGAGACGTAATCTGCGCCTTCCGACTCGGTCTGGAAAACGGTAGTGTTGATCTTTTCATAGCGACGGATAATATCCATAGGTTCCGCGCCGGGGATCAATCCGCCCTCCTTGTGTAATTTGTAATTGCTTTGCATGGTTGAATTATATTTTGAACTTTTGAACGAATCTATCTCTTTGAGGAGCTGTCTCCTCCGATTTGCAATGTATCGTTTTTTCGTGTAATAACCAATTTTCCCCGATCGAAATCCTTAATTATCGCCTTTTTTCACAAATTTCAGGTAGTAATTTTCGAACGCACGATTCACGATACGCGTTCCGCCCGGTGTAGGATAGTCACCGGAGAAATACCAATCGCCTTCGTTTCCACGACAGGCCTCACGAAGTTTCTCCACCGTCTGATAGACCAGGCTCACCGGACAGGGACACCCTTCCGGAGTCACCAAACGGGATATTTCGGCTGTCAGCTCATCGTACGTAAAACCTTCGTAAATCTCTTTTACGTAGTTCTGCACCTCGCTGTCGGACTGTTCGTGCGAAGCGACACATTTTTCATATACCCGATCGATCACCTCCGAACGGCCGGCCTTCTTAAGGAGATTGATCGCCGCATGGAATGCGATGAACTCCTCCATGCGCGACATGTCGATTCCGTAACAATCGGGGTATCGTACCTGAGGAGAAGAGGAGACGATCACGATCTTACGGGGCTGAAGCCGACTGAGAATCTTGACGATGCTTTGACGCAATGTCGTACCGCGTACGATACTGTCGTCGATCACCACGATATTGTCCACGCCTTTTTCAATCGTATCGTAAGTGATATCGTAAACGTGGGCAGCCAGATCGTTCCGTTTCTCGCCCTCGGAGATGAACGTACGGAGTTTTATATCCTTAATGGCCAGCTTTTCGGTCCGGACCTTATGCGCCAATATTTCGCGAATACGCTCCGTGCCGGCATCGGGGCCCAACGCCTGAAGCCGTTCGAGTTTGATCTCATCGAGGTAACGATCCAATCCCTCCATCATGCCATAATAGGCGACCTCCGCAGTATTGGGGATGAACGAGAATACCGTATGGTCAATATCGTAGTCCACCTCCCGCAGGATCGAATCGACGAGCAGGGCTCCGAGCCGTTTGCGTTCCCGATAGATAGCCGCATCGCTACCTCGGGAGAAATAGATCCGCTCGAAGGAACAGGGCCGCGGATTGCACGGTTCATTGATCTGTTCCAAAACGACCTCACCGTTCCGCCGGATCAGCAGTGCCTCTCCCGGTTTCAGCTCGCGCACACTCTCCGTAGGAAGATTCAGTGCAGTCTGTATGACGGCCCGTTCGGAAGCGACGACAATTACCTCTTCGTCCATATAATAATGGGCGGAGCGTATTCCCCACTTGTCGCGGAAAGTAAAACTGTCTCCGCTGCCCGTCGCACCCGTTATCACATAGCCACCGTCCCAAAATGCAGAAGCCTCCCGCAGAATAGCAGCCAAATCGAGGCCCTCTTCAACGCGATCGTTCAATGCCTGCCCCACGCAACCGTCAGCCTGAGCCTGATTATAGAGTTTTTCACATTGCGTATCGAGCATACAACCGAGTTGTTCGAGCATGATGAACGTATCGGAATTATTGCGCGGATGCTGTCCTTCGGAGACGATCCGATTGAAAACCGTCTCCACATTGGTCAGATTGAAATTACCGGCCAAACAGAGGTTGCGGGCTCTCCAATTGTTACGACGAAGAAACGGGTGCACATATTGAAGTCCGGAACGGCCTGTTGTGCTATAGCGCAAATGCCCGATATAGAACTGGGCGACATAAGGCAGATCCTCATCGGATATTCCTTCCCGATGTCCGGCAGCAATTGCGCCATTCACCTTGTCAAAAATTTCCGATATGGCACCGCTTCCACCGGCCCGTTCCCGGAAAATATACTCCGTACCGGGTCGTGCCTCGAGTTTTATGGCAGCGATACCGGCACCCTCCTGGCCCCGGTTATGCTGTTTCTCCATCATCAGATAGAGTTTCGAAAGGCCCCACGACGCAGAGCCATACTTTTCTTTGTAATAAGCAAGAGGTTTACGCAAGCGGATCTGGACGATTCCGCACTCATGTTTGATGGTTTCACTCATGGACGGGTCTGTTTTTTTTCTCATCAGAACGGTACAAAGATAGTGAAAAGGAACTAAAGTTAGGTCGTCCACAGCATCTTTTCCCACTATTTTTTCAAATAATTTAAAAATTCTAAAAATAAGTCTCAGATATCTACAAATGGATAAGCACTGCCAGAAACTACAAGAATGCAAAGGAAATTCCGGTCTGACTATCTTGAATTACTACTTTTTTTACTATATTTGCGGACGTTTGGCTTTAACTAATCTGAAAAGAGAGGAACGAGATCATGACGGAGTGCCCAGTGAGCATTGTGGTGATAGGCGCCGGCAACCGGACCAACAAATACATGGAATATGCGATCCGGCATCCGGAGAAATTGGTTCTTGCAGGCATCGTCGAACCCAACGATATTCGGAGAGAAAACATGGCTCGTAAATTCGGTGTTCCTGCCTCAGCCTGTTTTACTTCTTACGAGGACTTTTTCAAGAATCCGATTCCGGCAAATGCCATCCTGATCGGAACTCCTGAAAACGAACACTATCATCCCACGATGATGGCACTCGAAGCCGGCTACAACATCCTGCTCGAAAAACCGATCGCCCAGACTCTCGAAGAGTGTCGAGCCATCGCACAGAAAGCGCGGGAAAAAGGATTGCTCGTCGGTGTATGCCATGTGCTTCGATTCCATCCCTATTTTCTGAAGATGAAAGAGGTGGTCCAATCCGGGGAGCTTGGACAGATCATCTCAATCAACCACTACGCCGAGATCAACCTCGATCGGACCACGCACGGTTATGTACGAGGCCTCTGGAACCGGGCCGAAAAGACCAATCCGATGCTGTTGGCGAAATGTTGCCACGACATCGACCTGCTTCTTTGGCTCACCGGGAAAAAATGCCGGAAACTCTCCTCGTTCGGTTCGTTGCGTTGGTTCCGGAAGGAGAACGCCCCAATCGGCAGCAGCGACCGTTGTATCAACTGCTCGGTTGAAGCCGACTGTCCCTTCTCCGCCGTCGATCTCTACAAGAATCGCAAGGAGTGGGTCCGCAATTTCGATATCCCGAAAGGAATGACGCTCGACGAAGTGATCGACGAAGAGTTGCTTCACGGCCGCTACGGGCGATGCGTTTACCATTGCGACAACGATGTGGTCGACCATCAGATACTCAACATGGAACTGGAAGACGAAATTACCGTCACCTTTGCCGCCAACGCATTCACCCAAAACGACTTCCGATCCACCCACATCAAGATGACCCATGGAGAAATCGACGGCGACGAACGCATCCTGCGAGTCCGCAAATTCCGGGGCTCCAAAGAGCAGATTTTCGACTTCTCCGACATCGTACGGCAACCCTATCACGCCGGAGCCGACCTCTATATCGTTGAGGATTTCGTCAAGGCGCTCGAAGAGGGTTACGGCACGTTGCGCACGAACATCGACAAATCGGTCGAAAGCCACCGGATCTGTTTCGAGGCAGAGACCAGCCGCCTCACCGGTCGTACCATCTTCCTCGACTGATCGTCTCCCGCACCCTTGTTCATTCCAGAGACTTCCAATCCGCAGCAGGTTATGGAGGAGTGAGTTTCGTACAGTTGCCCGTTTCGGAGCGCGGCGTATCCGCCCACTCCATTTGCTTTTTCGATCGATTTGCGTTACCTTTGTCCGTCGTCATGCAAACCGACACGGCATGTCGGACGGTATGTTCCTTCGGGGGTGACCGGTTTTGACAGCAGGCAGAGTTTGGATGTAAGCACGTCGAGCGTTGTGTGGAGGTGCTCGTAAAAGTGAACACTCAAAAATCAAATGGCGAATCAAGCTATGCACTCGCTGCGTAATTTTACCGAGTAAAATTGCCTTAATCGCCGCGTCCAAGGAGGCGTAGCGACGAGTATCCCGCCCAAGCACCCGCTCTTTGTGCGAAAGGCATACGGGGTATCATTCATGAAGAGATAGCTGCAGGGAGCGTCCGGACCCTGCATGCGAAAAGAAGGACTGGGGCCCGCGGTAGGTTGCCACCTGCCAGCTGCGGGCAGAAGGATCAAACGGTCGGCTAAGCGTGTAGAAAGCATTCGGGTTCCCTGTTTGGACGAGGGTTCGACTCCCTCCACCTCCACGAGCGGCAACAACAGACTGCAGCGAAATGAAAAAGCCTCGTAACTGAGTTACGAGGCTTTTTTGTGAATATCCTATTCCTTTCTGCCACTGCGTCAAACCGACAGAGACAACCGGTCGATCTTTCTCCCGCACGACTGCGAAACCGAACTTACACTCCTCCCCTTTTCTCAAATGACCTCCTGCTTCCGCAGCACATGCCGGATACCGATGCAGGCCAGCGCGAGATAGATCGCTGCAAGGGCCCAAAGCGTCTTCAGTTCAGGCAACACGTCATCGAGCGAAGCACCCATGGTCTGTATCCGCAGGAATCCCTCCACGCCGCTGCTCGATGGGAAGATCTTTCCGAAGTCCAACAACCATCCGGGAATGGCCTCGCGGGGCAGCGAAGCTCCGCTCAGCAACAAAATCGGAATCGAGCTCCACAACAGCCACAAGATCGAATTTTCCCGATAACGGAAAAGCGTCGAAAGCGCGATTCCGAGGAAAATACAGGCCAACATATAAGGGAGCAGGAAGAGCAAAATAGTCCCCAGGCTCCCATTCATCGGATAGCCGAACATCCAGTAATGGAATCCGAGTGCGTAGCTGACCGTAAAGGCATAGATTGAAAGATAAACCACACTTTTCCCCAGAACGACAGGCAACATGGAGAGTCGCTTACGGCCGGGCATGGCCAGACTCTTATAGAGGCCCAATTCGCGCCAGGTTCCGCCGATCATTCCGATCCCGATCAGCAGGGTCTGCTGAATGATCACGATGATGATGGCGGGCATGATGAAAGTGCCGTAACCCAAATAGGGATTGAACAGGTTGTGCGTCTCGTAAATCACGGGATTGGCCACCGCCTGAGCCGCCGGAATCGTAGCACCTTTCGCCACCAGACGAAGGAATTCCACCTGCGTACCGGTTTGCATCAGACCGGCGACGACCTCCTGAAAGACCTGCCGATACATCAGGAAATAGCTTGCATCCAGATAGAGACTTACCGTGGCCTGCATACCTCCGAGGATTTTCTCCTCGTAGTCGTCCGGGATGTAGACGACGCCGTAGATTTTACGAGCGAAAAAGAGATCTTCGGCCTCCTTCATGCTCGTCGGGTTATAAGCCACATAGGTATTGGGGCCCGCGTCGAACAGGTGTGCGAGCGAACGGCTCGTCTGTGTCTGGCTCATATCCACCACGCCGATAGGGATGTTCCGCAACACTTCGTTACCATAGGCGAGCGAATAGATTGTGGAATAGATAAAAATCGCTCCAACCATAACAAGTACCACCCCGCCATCCGTAAAGATGTGTTTATATTCGTTACGCATGACGCGTACGAATTCGCGCCAATGGAGGGCAATCGTCGCTTTGATTTTCCTTGTCATTCTCAGATCCTCCCCCAATAAGTTTTATCCGTCGCAATTTTACGCAGGCGCGGCAGACAGAGCAACGGCAGAATCACGAACAGCGCCATCCAGCCCATGTCCTGAATCGAATAGATGATGGGAGCGCCGCGCAACGCCTGATCGACGAAAATCTTGGTATAAAATGTAAACGGGAAAATGCAGCTGAACACTTTCAGTCCGGTTCCCATGGCCATCAACGGGAAAGTGAGTCCCGAAAAGGTAAAAGCCAGGACAGAATAACCGCCCCCGATGGAGAGCGACAAGCGCATGTTGCTGAGCACCGAAACGATAAGGACTCCGATCATCTGATAGGCGAGAATGAATTCGATGCCGGCCAACAACAAGATCCAGAAGCTGCCGTTGAGCGGAACGCCCACCAGCACATACATCACAAAATCCATTACGAGCATCATCACCAACAGGATCAAATGGATCGGCAACAATTTTCCCACCATCATGGCCCAGGTCGATCCGCCGGCGGTTTCGAACCATTCGCCCGCCGTCGAACCTTTCAACTCCGTGCCGATCGCGAAGATGGTCGACAAAAGCGCGAAGATCAGCATCATCATCGGCAGGAAACTCGGCAACAGGTAATACCCGTAATTAATATAGGGATTGAAAAGCACATGACGATCGAAACGCACGGGCATCATCTGTTGATAGGCCTGTGCCTCGGTCAGTCCCTGCTTCATAAGCACCTGAATCTGGACACCGGATGAGAATGTCGTGACCGTCGTGAGCAGATCTTTGCTCAACATGCCGTTCACCGAGATGTTCATGCCGCTCACATAGGATACGACATGCGTTTGGGTATTGCTCAATATGTCTTTTTGGAAATCACTCGGAATCAGCACAATGGCCGATATTTTTCCTTCGCGCATCATGCGTTCGCCCTCGTGCATCGACTGAATCTCATAACGTACGTCCGAGGTAACGGTCTGCCCGAACATCGAAACGAGCTGTCGCGACAGTTCCGTCTGATCCTCATCCAGCACCGCAATCGGAATGTGTTCGGGCACCCCCTTGTAAAACATGACGGCGAAAAAGGCGAACGACACGAGCGGCAGCACGATGGTCAATATCCAATACATCGGCAAACGGGCCATGCGGTTGACCTCGCGACGAAGCACGGCGTATGTATTTCGCAAAAAACTCATACGAAAGCCCGCCTAATCGATCGTATCCCAATTTACCAAAACGCTCATGCCCGGACGAAGATCATCCACCGGACCGACGGGACGCGCCTTCACATTGAACGTCCGCACATCGAAACTGCCCTGTGTACGGGTAGCCGTCCAGGTTGCGAAATCGGCCTGCACGGCGATGTAATAGACCTCCAGATCGACATCACGATCCAAGGCCGGCACATACCCTTGGAAACGGGTCCCGACATGGATTTTCGGAAGCATCGTCTCGCGCAGATAGAACGACACCCACTGGTCGGAGATGTCGAGTATAGCGACCACCGGATACCCCGTCCCGACCAGCTCGCCCTCCTGTGCAATCACCGTCGACACCTCGCCGGATGCCGGAGCATAGACACAAGCATCCCGCTGGTAGATCTCCACCTCCGACACGACGCTTTGAGCCTGCTCCAACATTGCCTTTGCAGCCGCCTTATCCTCTTTGCGCGCACCGGCCTTTGCCATATCGTACTGCGCCTTTGCAGCGGATGCCGTGGCCTTCATCGCCTTGTAATTGGCTTCTGCCTCGTCGTATTTCTGAGCCGGAATCACCCCCTGGTCGTAAAGGTTTTTGGCACGTTCGAAGGTTTTGCGGGCCAGCGACAATCCGGCTTCCGCCTTCTGCCACATATTCAATGCCCCCTCGATCTGTTCGGAACGGGCTCCCGCGAGCGCCAACTGATCCTGCGCACTGGCGGCACTTCGGACAGCCTCGGCCTGGCGCAACTTCGCATCGATTTCGGGTGTGGAAAGCACATACAACAACTGGCCTTTCTCCACGCTATCGCCCTCCGACACCTTCATCTCCTCGATCCGGCCGGCGATTTTGGAGGAGGCCTTGTAGCTGGTTGCCTCCACCTGTCCCTGAATAATCAATGGAGTGGCACGGGTGATCAACCAGCTGATGAGCGAAACGACAACGATCACAATGACTACCGCCACGATGATCCAAATGACATTCTTCTTTTTCATTATATACGTTTTTATGTTTTTTCTCTTTTCTACTCCTGGTCGAAGCGGATGTGATCGGCATTTCCGCTACGGGCGTAGACAGCGAACTGTTCGCTGATGCCGGCAGCTTCGAGCAGTTGAGAAAGCGTCACATCGTAATTGAATGCGTTCTGCAGACGTTCGATCTTGATTTTGGAGAGGTTCAGCTCGGCATCGATCACATCCACGGCCGAAGCCATACCCTCCTTGAAGGAGGCATTCTTGATCCGCAAATACTCTTTGGCAAAGGCCATCGAGGTCTCGATCGAAGCGATCTGATTCTGATACGTAGCGAGCTGGTTGTAGAGTTTCTCCACCAACACGCCCACATCACTGATCGCTTTCGTCTGCAGCGCCTCTACCTGACGCACCGTACTTTTGGCCGCTGCGAATTTATGTTCGCGATTCGTACCGTCGAAAATATTGATGCTCACGCCGACACCCACGGCCCAGCGGGGAACCAGATCGGTCACCTGATAGTTGCAGAACATGCCCCCTCCGGTCGCCGCCACCTGAGGAAAGAACTCGGATCTTTGGAGATTGACACCCTGTTTTGCCAAATCCCGTTTCAACGCTACCTGCTGCAGCAGGGGATTGCTCTGTTCGGCCGTGGTTTGGAACCAAGAGAGCTCCTCCAAAGCATGCAGCACGAACATCGAGGAGACCGGGACGAACTCTCCCGTCTCGTTCATGGTATTTGCCAGGGCGCTGCGCAGAGTCGCCACCTGCTGTTCGGCCGCAAAGAGTTCGCGTTCGGCCTCGGCCATCATCACCTCCACGTAGAGTTTCTCTCCTTTGGCGATCATTCCATTCGCTTCGAGCGCTTCCGCATCCTTCAAATGGATCTTCATGGCATCCGCCACCTGCCGGCGTACCTCAACCACCTGCATGGCCAAAGCCAGGCCATAATAACGTTCGACCAGCTCCGAGACCAATCCGTTACGATTCTGTTCGCCCTGTTTGCGCGCTGTAGCAAGGTTAATGCGAGCCGCCCGGTTAGCCGCATTGATCTTTCCACCCAGAAAAATCGGCAGCGTCACGGTACCGCCCACAAAGGCAAGATCCTGTTTCTGGAGAGTCAACGCCCAGTTCGCTCCGAGCAGAGGAGTCATCACTCCCTGCACCTGACTGACGATCGGACCGAGAACCGATCCCGGCAAGATCTGCCCCAGACCATCGAGCACACCGTTCACTCCGTTCTGAATCGGACCTTTGTAGCCGTTCAGATCGATCTGCATATCGTTACCGAGGTGCGCATACCCTCCGGCCACATTGATTTTCGGCATACGCAAACCGACAGCGGCCGCCTTTTCCAATTCGGCTGCCCGCTCTTCATAAGCCGAAGCCGCCATGGTCGGATTTTGTTCCAAAGTCAGTTGAAGCGCCTGATCGAATGAGAGCGCACGCTCGTCCTGCGCAGAGGCGGCAATCGAGAGCGCCAGAAAAGCGACTATTAAACCTTTTTTTTTCATCTTCTTTCGACTCTATTTCGTATCTCTCTATTTTCCAATGCCGCAAAATTACAGCATCAAACGTTGTCAGAATTTTCCATCCTGGAATAAAAATGGTACTTTTCACCTCGGAACCCGTTTTCAGGCTTGTTTTTACGTGCAACGATTATAAAATTAATAATAAATCACAACAAATCACAATATAAGCAAAGAGTTTACCAAGTTGAACCGAATTTTCAGATCCGCGCATCAATGCGTACTACAACCGCCACCGCTCGATTTCATAGTCAAAATTGAGGTCATGGATACAAAATGGCCCCATACTCCTTAAAAATATTAAAAAGAGCCGCGGAAAGATTCCGCGGCTCATTCCTCATCCAAACAACTTTTATCAGAAATTATACCCGGTGGATATCATGAAGTTGATCGCATTGGAGAATCGGGTATCCAACGCTTTGCTCATGTTGCAGAACCCGACTTCCCACCCCAGGCCGAAATAGAAATGATCGAGGTAAAGGCCTCCTATACCGAACGAAAGGCCCACATCCGAACGATACATGTTCACCTCATTGCCGAATACATTGGTCACACGCTTATTCCGCGTACTGTTGCTTGAATCTCTATAATCCTTGAGCCGACTCTTCTCCACATAACGGCCCCAAAGCCCGAGGTTATAATGGAAACCGAGATAAGGCTGCAACGTAAAATCGCCGAGATAGAAATGATAAGACAGTTTCAAAGGGATCTGGAGATAGGTGACTCCATAATTCTCTTTCTCTACCAGTTTATAATTCGCATCCTTCTCCTTTTGCACATAGCGGACACCCTTATTGGTAAACATGAGTCCGGTTTCGAAATAGAGCGGAATCGAACGGGTCAACAAAATCTGGTCGGCCACGCCCAAGTGCCAGCCCACTTTCGGACGGCGGTTATTCGTTATGTTTACACCTTCTATCTCCAGACGCATGGAAGAGACGTTGAGACCTCCCCGTATGCCGAAAATATTCTTGGGATATCCTTGAGCCGACACCGTCGTTCCCATAAAAAGAACGCCGGCCAAAATCAACGCTACTTTGTTCCACATTTTCATTGTTTCTCTCTTTTTAAGATTTTCCCCTACAATAATACGGAATTATCGCAAAACCTGCAAATGAGGATCGGTGATTTGCGCGTAAAATCAACGATTTTAACGCCATTTAGGCAACTGATGCTCTACGTTGTCCGGGCCCTACGGAGAAAGAGACGGCGATCAACACGATGGCCGCCAACAAGAGCATCGCCACGGCTCCCGACTGACTTCCGCCGCAGATTTTCACCGCATAGGACATTGCAGGCGTAATGATCGTTCCTCCGCAGATGGCCGTAATCATCAATCCGGAGATCTCGTTGGCCCGTTCCGGATAGTACTGCATGGCCGTTGCGAGGATGACCGGGAAGAGCCCCGAACAAGCCAGTCCGATGATCCCGTAAAGCGTGAGGATCAACCCTTCACCCTGTGCGAAAAAGAGGGTGCAGACAGCTGCGAGCAGCAATAACGTATTGATACGGAAATAACGGATCGCACTCCATCGCGCCAGAATAAACGCTCCGGCCAGAGCACCGAGCAGACGGCACAGGAAATAGGGCATTGCGGCATGACTCGCCCGTTCGACGGAGGTTGTCAGGTTAGGATCGAGCCCCAGCCGCTCCATCAGCAGGCGTGGAGCCTCCGTATTGGTTCCGATATCCATGGCGAGGAAGGCAGCCATTCCGATAAAAAGCAGAAGAATCTCTCGCTTCCTGAGCAGGGCGAAGGTGGCACCGACCGAAGGAACGGCGATGGCGGCTTCCCGTTTTACCCGGACCAACAAAAGCCAGGCGGAGGCGATCAGCGTGACGATCGCATAGATGGCGAACACCATCCGCCAATTGCCGAGATACTGTGCCGACAGCAGGGCGATGAACGGACCCGAGAGGGCGCACACCGACTTCAACAACTGGCCCACCGTAAGCACGCTGGTCATCGACTTATCGTCCACAACATTGGAGATCAGAGGATTGATCGACACCTGCAGGATCGTGTTTCCGATTCCGAGCAGAGCGAAAGCGGCCAGCATCACGGGAAACGTATAGGCGACAAGCGGCAGCACCATCCCGATGAAGGTAAAGAACATGCTGAGGAGAACGGTATTTTTGCGACCGATACGGTTCATGAGCAGAGCGGTCGGAACCGAAAGCACGAGGAACCAGAAGAACAACACGGAAGGCAGGAAGCCGAACATCTCAGCGGGCAAACGCCCGGCGAAATCGGCCTGCACGTAACTGGTCGAGATGCCGACCACATCCATGAATCCCATCACGAAGTAGCCGAACAGCATCGGAGCCACGACCTTCACCGAAAAAGTTCTGTCTCTATTCACCTGTTGATTTTTCATACCCGATAACAAATATAAAAATTTTTCTCGGATTTGCAAATTTTGTCGGCATTGTACGCCCCAAGGCGGCATTACATTCCGGGAACGGAGTGCAAATCGCGTGCGGTTTCCGAAGACGGAGCAAAACAACCGACGATACGCGACGAACCGTACTGAAAACCAAACGAGGAATAACAACGTGCGGCGGGGCTTGACAAGCTCCGCCGCACAGGAAGGTCCGATCAGCAGTTTTTATTCGTACCAGGAGGCATAAACCCGGTAATCGGCCGCTGTACGATCGATGATATCGCGACGTTGTTCGGGAGTCACCTCTTTCACTTTTTTGGCCGGTACACCGGCGTAAAGGCTGTTCGGTTCCAGTTTCGCATTGGAAAGCACCAGCGCATTGGCCGCAATGATGCAGCCTTCGGGCACCACCGCATTATCGAGCAGAGTAGCCCCCATCCCGATCAGGCAATGGTCGCCGATTACGGCACCGTGTATGATGGCTCCGTGTCCTACCGACACGTCGTTGCCGATAATCGTCTGCGAAGGGTGCGGAGCGCCGTCGTAGGTTGTGTGCAGGACCGCACCGTCCTGAATGTTGGTCCGGTCACCGATCACGATTCGGTTCACGTCGCCGCGCAACACCGCATTGTACCAGATGCTGCAATCTTTGCCCACCGTCACATCGCCGAGCAAAACAGCTGTTTCCGCGAGGAAGGTACCCTCGCCCACCTGCGGCTCGTGGCCGCGTACTTTACGAATAATAGCCATATTGTCAATCGTTTTCCTGTTCTTGCTCCTGCGGCAACCGTTTCGCCTCCTCCCAATAACTATCCATCTCGGCGAGCGACATCTCGGTCAGGGATTTCCCCATCTCCTCCGCCCGCTCCTCGATGTGATGGAAACGACGAATAAATTTCCGGTTGGTTTTCTCCAGAGCCTGTTCCGGATCGACGCCGTAGAGTCTTGCCGCATTGACCAGGGCGAAAAACAGGTCGCCGAACTCCTCCTCGATCTGCGCCTTTCGGCCCTGTTTCATTTCGGATTCCACCTCTCCGAGCTCCTCGCGCACCTTGTCCCACACCTGCGAACGGTTCTCCCAATCGAACCCGGCCGATGCGGCTTTCTCCCCCACCCGATACGCTTTGACCAGAGCGGGTAAACTGTGAGGAACCCCCGAAAGCACCCCTTTGCGATGCTTCTTCTCCTTCAGCTTCAGGGCTTCCCAATTGTGTTTGACCTCTTCGGGAGTTTCGGCATGCACATCGCCGAAGACGTGGGGATGGCGATAGATCAGCTTGTCGCAAACACCATTTGCCACATCGGCAAAATCGAAGGCCCCCTGCTCGCTTCCCATCTTCGAATAGAAAACGATATGGAGCAGCAGATCGCCCAACTCCTCGCGAATGTTGTCCATGTCTTTCGACAGGATGGCATCGACCAATTCGTACGTCTCTTCGATCGTATTGTTCCGCAACGACTCGAAGGTCTGCTTGCGGTCCCACGGGCACTTCTCTCTCAGTTCATCCATCACGTCGAGCAACCGGGCGAGTGCCGTCAATCTTTTGTCTTCCATAATTCGGGTCTGTTTTGCATGCGACGCCGAGGGTGTCGTATCGCCGCAATAAAAAATCAATCGGACGCGACCGATCCTCGAAACGAGTCCGACCGAATCGCGTGCCAAAGATACGAAAAGAGGCGCAGAGACACAACGAAAACAAAGTTTTCGGATTCGGACCCTGCCGAGCCGCCTCCCATTCCGGGGCAAAGATACGGAAAAGATTGGGAAAGGTGAATGGAGAGAGCCCGCAAGCGGATTTTTGAGGTCCGGCGATGGAGAAGCTCAACCGGTCCCAAACAACCGGTCTCGAGCCGGAGGCCGCCCTCCCAACAATGCCCTCGGCTGCTCTTTTCAGGCAAAAAAACAACAATATCCGTCGAAATAGCAAGGGAAAGAGACAAATGATCCGTTTTTTGGTTACCTTTATTTCGGTGCACCGATGGTTTTTAAGAAATTAGCCAGAACGATCGCCTCTATCCGTAAAACCGAAAAACAACATCTCTCATGAAACGACTTCTATTTTTCGCCGCAGCATTTGCAGCCATGCTCCAAACCTTCTCCGCAGAAGCCTGCACGGGGATCACTCTCCGAGCCAAAGACGGGGCCTACATCGTAGCCCGCACCATAGAATGGGGTGGCAGCAATCTGAACAGCCGCTACGTCGTCGTACCACGGGGCTACCGACAACAGTCCCTCACACCGGACGGCTCGGACGGCATGGCTTTCACCTCACGATACGGCTACGTAGGATTTGCCGTAGAGGATGAACGCTTCGTGGCGGAAGGGATCAACGAAGCGGGTCTCTCCGCCGGCTTGTTCTATTTTCCCGGCTACGGACAATACGCAACGTTCGATCCCAAGCTCAAGGCGAAAAGCGTCGCCGATCTGCAACTCGTGGCCTGGATCCTGGGCAGTTGCAAAACCACGGCAGAGGTGAAGGCGGCCATTGCCTCCGTGCGTGTCATTTCGGTCTATCCCGGCGCGTCGACCGTACACTGGCGCTTTGCGGACGCATCGGGCGATCAGATCGTACTGGAATACATCGATGGCAAAGCGGTTTTCTACCAGAACGACCTCGGCGTACTGACCAACTCGCCCAGCTTCGACTGGCAATTGACCCACCTCAACAACTTCGTCAATCTCTATTCCGGCGCGGCTCCGACCCACAAGCAGGGGGCGATCGAACTCGCTCCGTTCGGTGCAGGCAGCGGCATGCTCGGCATCCCGGGAGATGTCACGCCGCCCTCCCGTTTCGTGCGGGCCACGTTCTACCAGACCACCGCTCCGCAACTCGACTCCGCACGAGCCACCGTGCTGCAATGTTTCCAGATATTGACCAACTTCGACATCCCCATCGGCGTCGAATTCAGCCAGGGACAAACCCCTACCGACATCCCCAGCGCCACGCAATGGACCTCAGCGACAGATACGAAAAACCGGCTCATCTACTACCGCACGATGTACAACAGTGCCATCCGTTGTTTCGATCTGAACACCATCGACTTCAGCCGAATCAAATACCGTTCGGAACCGCTCGACCGCGTTCGCGAACAACCCGTCGTACCGATCGTGGTCCAATAGCTCTTCATCGGAGCGTGATGCGTCTCCGCACAGACCCGGCGTTCCTGCCTCCCGGCGACGTTGCGTAGCTCCGTTTTTTTCGGGACGACACGCAAACCGACGAGAAAATGCGTAGCTTTGTATCGGATAATCCGATCAAATGCCCATGAAACCGTTGATACATCTTCTCTTTTTCGTCGTTCTGTCGGCCACGGCCACCGCATCGATCGTTCCGGGAGCCGAACGTACGGAACTCTACCTGCCGCTGCTCGAAGGAAAACGCGTCGGCATCCTGACAAACCAAACCGGACGAATCGGAGAACGGCTGACCGTCGATTCGTTGCTTGCGTGCGGCGTCGACATTCGTCTGATTTTCGCTCCGGAACACGGTTTCCGGGGAACTGCCGGAGCGGGCGAACACGTGACGGACGACCGGGATCCGGCCACTGGTCTCGAAATCGTCTCCCTCTACGGCAAAGGGCGCATGCCCCGCGCGGAGGACATCAGCCGCTGCGACGTGATCCTGTTCGACCTGCAGGACGTCGGCCTTCGCTACTACACCTATCTGTCTACCCTCTACAACCTGATGCAGGCGTGTGCCGCGCAGGACGTAACGGTCGTGGTACTCGACCGGCCCAACCCCAACGGCATGTATGTCGACGGACCCATCCTCGACACGGCCCATTGCCGCTCGTTCGTGGGGATGGTTCCGGTTCCCGTCGTGCATGGCATGACGCTCGGAGAGTTGGCCCGCATGATCAACGGCGAAGGGTGGCTGCCCGGCGGATCGCAATGCGATCTTCGGGTCATCCCCTGCGCCGGCTACACCCATGCCTCCCGCTACGAGCTGCCCGCACGTCCCTCGCCCAACCTGCCGAACATGCGTTCCATCTACCTCTACCCCTCCCTCTGTTATTTCGAAGGCACGCCCGTCAGCGTAGGTCGCGGCACCCCGTTCCCGTTCCAGGTTTACGGCCATCCCGATCTCGAAGGCGATTTCCAGTTTACGCCCCGATCGATGGAGAGTGCCCCCACGCCCCCTCAACAAGACATGGAGTGTCACGGACGCGACCTGCGCAAAGGGGTCTCGGACGAAGAGATCATCGCTCGCGGGATCGACCTCTCGTACGTAGTCGACTGTTGGCGTCAAATCGGGGACGACCGATTTTTCCGACGGATGTTCGACCTGCTCATCGGCGTGGAATGGGTACGTCCGATGATCGAGGCCGGAGCCTCCGCCACAGCGATCGAATCGCGCTGGCAAGAGGAGGTAAAACAGTTCCGGAAGATGCGAAAACCTTATCTGCTCTACGATGAAGAATAGACTCCTCGCCGCCGTTCTGCTGCTCTACTGCGGAACGGCTTGGGGCACGACCATCCTGCCGGAACCGGTATCCGCACGTCCCGGAGAAGGATCGTTCCAACTCGACCGGACCACCGCTATCGCCTATTCGGGAGAGTCCCTGAAACCGTTGGTTGCCTACCTGTCGGAATATCTCCCCGGAGTGCCGATCCTGGAAGCCCCCGCCGGCCCCATGCAGACACTCGGCATCCGCAACTACATCGGACTCGAACTCAGACCCGATGCTACGATTCCGGAGGAGGGTTACCTGCTCTCCGTCGCACCGGATCGCATCGAGATCCTCGGCCGCGACTACGGCGGAGTATTCAACGGGGTTCAGACCTTGCTTCAACTCCTCCCGCCCGAGATCTATCGGAAACAAGGGATCGAGAGCTGTCGGATCGATGCGGTGGAGATCGAGGACTATCCCCGTTTCCCATACCGGGGCATGATGCTCGATGTCGTCCGTACCTTCCTTCCCAAAGAAGAGGTTCTGCGTTTCATCGACCGCATGGCGATCCACAAGCTCAATAAACTCCACTTCCACCTGGCAGACGACGAAGGCTGGCGCATCGAGATTCTGTCCCATCCGGAATTGACCGAGAAGGGCGCTTTCCGGGGGCCTGATCGGATCGTGAAACCCTCCTACGGATGCTACGAAGAGGATTACGGCGGATTCTATACGCAGGAGGAGTTGCGCGAGATCGTGGCGTATGCCCGCGTGCGCAACATCGAGATCATCCCGGAGATCGATCTTCCCGGACACAGTCGCGCCGCAGGAGCCATTCTCCCCATCCTGTGCAACTACACGCCCGACCTTACCGCCTCCGACGGCTACGACATGCGAAACGTCTGGTGTGTCTCCAAAGAGTCCAACTATGCGCTGCTGGACGATATTCTGGGAGAGATTGCCGACCTGTTCCCCGCTCCCTATCTTCACATAGGCGGCGACGAAGTGTCGACCCGGCAATGGCTCTCGTGCCCCGACTGCCGGGCAACGATGGCTCGGGAGGGCTTCACGAAAGGGACTCAACTGCAACGCCATTTCATGACCCGTACGACGGAAATCGTACGGCGACACGGCAAATTACCCGCCGTCTGGAACGAAGCGATTGCCGAAGGGGGAATTCCAGAGGCCCGCGTTCACGGATGGAAAGATGTGAAGGCGTGCCGGGAGGCGGCAGGAAAAGGTTACCGGACCATTGTCATGCCGGGACAATATTTCTACTTCGACATGAAACAGAGCGCCTCCGAACCGGGCATGACCTGGGCCGGCACGGGCGATGCTCTCAAGACCTACGCGTTCGAGCCTTCGGAGATCTTCACGGCCGAAGAGATCGGTTGCATCGAGGGAGTCGAAGGCGCCTATTGGAGCGAATGTCTGCTATCCAACGGGACGGAGTTCCTCTACTATCAGACCTATCCGCGCATCTGTGCCCTCGCGGAGATGGGATGGTCGCCGGCGGAAAAACGTTCGCTCGAAAAGTTCCGGAACAAACTCGATTCCGTCCATTTTTCGAGACTGCAGGCACTCGGCATCCGCTACAGGCCCTTCCCGAAGGGAGACGCCTCCTCCGACTCATCCCCCTTACGTCGTCCTGCCGTACGATTCACGAGTTCGCTCGAAGCATCGCCCCGAAACCCCTACTCCAACGTCGAAAACTACAGCCACTACGCCCGCACACGGACGACCTGCAAACAGGGAGACTGGTTTCTCTTCGTGTTCGATGCGCCGCTCGCTTCGGAACGGATCGAAATCATCACGGGCTACGACTACATGCCCCGCGTACTCTGCATTGGCCACGTGGAGTTGAGTTACGACGGAACCCATTTCGAACAGGCCGGCAAACTCACCGACGGACGGGCCGTGTTGACTCCTGCGAAACCGATCCGGGCCATACGGATCGTGTCGGACCGGGACGGCAATTTCGACAGCAGCGTCATCATACAGCCACTGAGAATCCATTGACAAACGCGTCCGGAGCTTTTTTCAAAAATCGTCCCCCTGGCACAGTGCTCCCGCGCCGAACAAAAGGCGGCCTTCCATAGAGTTGGAAGGCCGCCTTCGCAATAAAATGCAACGACTATTTTTTCAGAATCACCTGTTGTCCGGAGGCATTCCACCACGCCAGCAGAATCTCCCGCAACGCCTCGTAATCTTTCACCGAAAGCTGTGTTTTCGGCAAAGAGATCGCACGATGCACGACAATCCGTCCGGGTTCGTTTTTCACGCTGATACGGAGCGAGCCGGCCGCATTGTCGATCGACACCTCCGCATCGCGCGTAGCGGAAACGACACCCCCGGTCAATTCGATCTCGTAGGCATCCTCTTCCTGAACGGCATAGGGGATCTCCACTGCATCGGTACGGGAGGTATTGAGCAACGTCATTGCCCAACTTTCCGGGCCCTTGCCTGAGGCCGGCAGCGACAGAAGCGCATACCCAACCTGAGGCCGGATCGTACGAACGGCGCGGAACTCCACGCGTTGTCCGTTATCGTCCGTAACGATGCGACGATCCTCCTCTTTTTCGAGCGATCCTGCCCTGCGGACGATCGCACCGGCATAAGCCGAACGATACTCCTGCGGCGTGTAGAGCAGTCCGGGCACCCGGACCTGAGCCTCCGTCACCGCGTTCCACGAGGAGTCGACCGTGATTTTCGCCTCGTAAGCGATTTTCACAGTCTCAGGATTGATGGCGATCTCCTCGCCGGCCAGATTCACGACCGCCTCACGATCGGCCCGCAACCGGACATCGGCCGAAGGATAGTCCACGGCAGAGAGATAATAGGCCCGTCCATCGGCATCGGCCTTTACCAGCAGTCTGACGATGTTCTTCAAACCGCGTACGCTGCAATTTTTCGGATAGACGGCCACGACCTCTGCCGGGATGCCGGCACAAGAGAGCATCTTGGCCAACACAAAACTCTTCTCCATCTCGGTTCCGTAAGCAGTCTGCATCACGTCGTTCACCGTGCGTGCGCAATAACCAGCCATCTCCGGCGTCACTCCGCAGGCGCCGAGACCCTCGGCCACATATTGCTGAATGGCGAACGCCTTGTCCGTCTGACTCTCCAACCCTTCCAATACGGAGGCGGGAGGCAGACAGATATCGCGTGTCTGCGGAGGCGTCAAAGCACGCATTGCATCGGCCGTCGAAGGCAGAGTGGTAGCGAACAAACGGGGTTTGCCATACTTCGGCGCATAGAGATCGCCGGAGGCGGCAGGCACTCCGCGGAATGTCCAGACATACGTACCACCGGTTACAACGGGACTCTCCCGACGCCCTTCGAGCGACCAGCGCAGTTCGGTTCCCTGAGGAACCTTTACCGTGATACGGCACTCCTTCATGTCGGCACCGGTCTGGCAGAGCGTCTCATCGACCTCAAGCGCAGGCCAGAAGCCGGGTTTCGTCCGGACCGTATAGTCGAGCACGATCGTCGCACCCATTTCGAGTCCGGTATGGGTAATCACCAATTCGCGCAGTCCGTTGTAAAAAGGAGCGTCCTTGGCCGCCGCGGGAAGGACCTCATTGAACGCATTGGAGGGGGTCTTCACCACGGTCCCATCGGCCTGCCTTGTATAGGATTCCTGAATCGACACCTGCTGCCAGGCCGGATCGAAAACAATGAATGTCTCTCCGAACAACTGGTTGAAAGCGGTCTGCGTATGCAGTGTCAGCTCCTTGTGACAACGATACTCGATGCTGCCGTCCGGCAACAAAGTATACTCCTTCTCAAGACGATCATAAGTCGCCTCGGTTTGCGCCTGAGCGGTCCAGGTGACCACAGCGCACAAAACAATCCATAATACTCTTTTCATCATCGTCTATTTCTGTTTGGGAGCTGAACCCAGTTTTTCAAACACATAGGATTGCAAAGCAAACGACCAGTAACCGTTCACCGCCTCACGGAATCCCGGCCAATCCTCGGCCTCGTACACCCGTTTGCCGAGCGAAAGTTTTTGCAACACCTCCACCCGATTTCCGATCTGCATGATCGAGCCCTGGAATTCCGCCACTTCGGGTGTGGAATTCACCTCCGTACGCCCCTCCTGTACCATGCGATAACCCTTGGGGAGGGTCATCGTCTCCTTCAGTTCCACGTAACGCGAACAAGCATCCTTGAACGGATACAAACGAGTCTCTTCGGAGGTATCGATCCGCGTATAACTTCTTACGGAGGCATACAGTCCGGTCAGGACCAGCGGTTTGCAGATCAAGACGCCATCGCCGGCCACGGCGTAATTCGGGATGACGAACTTCAGCGTAAGGCTGATCGGTCCCGCCTGGTAGTCGGAGGGATTCTTCCCGGCATCGTACGAAATCAGCCGGGCATTCGGCGACACGCGCAAAAGTTCCAGTTCGAGCGACTGGCGGATACGGTTCTTCATGCCGGTCGTGAAAGGACGCCGCACGGACGCATCGGACTGACCTTCGGCCATGACGGTCAACGTACCCGAAAGAGTTCCGTCGGCAGCAAGCGAACTTTTCGCATGGATCTTAAGATAATGGTTCATCGGATCGGAGACCGGCGTCAGGCAGAGGTCCGATCCTTCGGGCAGCCCGGGCAGATAGTTCTGCTGCTGCTCGGCACTCGACCAGAGCTCCCGGATGAAAGGCACCCAGGTCGGATCGAGCGGCATGTAGGTTCCGTCGGAGAGTTTGACCACCGCCACGCAATGGTTGAAATGGTCGGCGGGGATGCTCTCGATGCGCGAACCGGCCATGGTCATGGCCGGATAGGCTTCGAATCCTGCCATGCGTAACATGGAGATCAGCAAGGCGGCCTTGTCTTTGCAGACGCCGCAACGATCCGTGAAGTTCATCTCCGTATTGTGCAGGGTATATCCTTCGCCCTTGCCCATGGAGATGCCCGAATAGCGCATGTTGTCGGCCACCCAATGGGTCAGGATGGAGATCCGCTCCATCTCGTCGGTCACCCCTTTCAACAGTTCGTCGACCTTCTTCTGAGCGGCCGGGAAAGGTTCGAAACTGCCGTAATCCTCGTTCACCTTATGGAACCACAACGATTTCTCCTTCCAGGTGGGAGTCGACGACATCATCATTTTCGGAGCCACGTCGTAGAGATCGACCATGTTGGATTCCTTTTCGAAAGGCATCACCTTGCTCATGGCGAAGGTGAATATCTGGTCGTCACCCTCGAAACGAACCGAAGAACGACACTCTCCCTGATAGAATTCAAACTGTACTTTCTTCTCTTTGGGAGCGATGACCCGATAGACCTTGCTGACCGTCGGTACCGAGACCCAGAAGGGAACGATGTCGTAAAATTCTCCGCGCATGGGCGGCACGAAGCGTTCGTCTTCCTGAGGGAGATCGCCCAAAAGCGCATAGGTGAATCCCTTCTTGTCGATCGTATAGTCGATCACGTCGCCCGGTTCAAGTCGCCCCAGTTCGATCATGATCTGCCGAGCGCCCCAATAGATGGAACGTGCCGGTGCCGCATAATCGCACGCCCGGTCGGGATCGATCCGGATAACCGTTCCGTCGGGTTTGTAGATCTCCACGCTACGGAACGCGGCAAAAGCGGTCAACGGATCGTAATCGTATTTGATCACCCGGTTTTGCAAAGCGCCGACAGGGGTCTGCACAAGCGCCACCCGACGGATCGTGAAGGTTCCCGAACCGCTCTCCGAGACACGTACTCCGGTACTGTCGAGCAGGTTCACCACATGAGCGGAGGCATATTCCGGATCGGTTTCGGCCTCCATTTTGAGCGACGTCCAACTCTGAGCGGCAGCCGTAGCAGCCAGACAGAGAATGACGATCGTAAAAAATATCCGTTTCATTCTCTCTACTCTTCTTTAGCGGTTTCTGCAGGGACGTACTCCGGATAGAGCTTGCTCCACTTGTCGAAAGCAGCCCTTACCACCTCGATCTCGTCCTCACGCTCCACGTTTTCGGGATAGGTCTTTTCGGTCGTAATCCAGGAGGTCTCCCAATCGGTCAGCTGGCTGTAAAAATCGTTGCCGCGCAGCGTTTGACGACCTCCATACATCGGTACGGAGCTCTCATCGTAAGGTTTTCCCTGTACGAGACTGTCGCGCAGCATGGCATAAAACTTCTGCCAACGCGGCAGATAATAGTCGCGAGTAAGACCGCTCCACTCTTTCCAGGCGTAATCGAAGAGTACATCGGGTTCGGGTTGTCCGCCCCACTGGGTCACCTGCAGCGAAGTATTGTAGTCGTAAAGGGCGCGTTCCTCATCGTTGGTCGCCCATTTTTTCGCGCTGTTCACACGCTCCTCGAAACTGTACTCCGGTCGGGTGGCCAATACCCTGTCGAGGTCGGCCAACAGATCGAGGAAACGGCCACTGTGGAGGTCGAAAGCCTCGAGATCACCCTCGTTGAACGCATCGGCCGCCTTCTTGTGGATGAACTGGCCCAGATTCGACATGAGCTGACGCTGCACATCGACGATATCGAAACGATAGCCCGACGAAGCGCCCAACAGATCGGCGTCTTCGAGCAACAGCGCTTCAGCCTCGACCAGGGAGTTGGGATCGTACGGGATTTTGAATCCGGAATTCGGGCCGCTCTTGAGCGGTTTGACTGCCGGGCGAGCCGCAACGATCGAACTGTATTCAACGCCGTTCGTACCCGTATTGTAGGGGTTCTCGAGCAGAAGCATCAGCGCCTGGTAAGCCGCATCGGACTCGGCTCCGTAACGCCGTTTCTGGTAATTTTTAATCCACTGCGCGATGTCCACGGGACCCTGATGGATCGGCATCTCGAAAGCGAGGTCATAATAGATCGGGTTCTGACCCAGGCCCTCCATGAAGAGGCCGGAACCGACAATGTTTTTCCCGAGTTGCACGGCGCTGTAGAACTGGTTGCTGGCCAACAGTTTCAGGTCACCGTGCAGATTGATCCGGCCGCCGAAATTGTGCAGATTACCCACCACGTAGGGATAGCCCCAGAAGCACTCCTTCACGGCATCCTGACTCTGTTTCCAATAGGCATCAGAGATATCGAGCACGATGAGGTCCTCTTTCGGAATGGCTTTGACAATGTATTCGCGGGGACTCCAGCCCTGCATGATCCACTTGGCTTCCGGATCGAAATCCTTGAAGAGTTTCAACACGGAGTGGGCCACGGAAGCCAGATAGGTCGAATCGTCCTTGATCGGCTTGCCTTCGTGGAAAGGATCGGTTGCATAGAAGCCATAGGAACCGAAGAGTTTGTCCTGTTCTTCGAGCAGGATGCGACCGAAACTCTGGAAGAGCGGATCGGTGGGGTCGAGCTGTGCAACGGGAGCGAATCCGCACCACGGCTCCTTCATCTGGATGTTGGCGTCGGGATATTTCTCCTTGAATTTAACCGGCACGCATCCCGAATAGCCCTGTTGGATCGGCTGCATACCCAGTTCCAGTTCGCGCTCGATAATCTGGCGTCCCAGCTTGACGTGGCTGTCGATCCAGGATTTCGGAAGAGGTCCGGCAAAGCTTTCCAGGTTGGTCATCCATTGCCAGGCGAAATAGGAGGGACCGACGAGGTAATCCCGAGCCTCCTGATCCGTATAGCCGATTTTCCGCAGGGCGTTGTACCACACCCCTTCGAGGCCCACGGTCGTAAGCGGCATGTTGATACCGTTCATGGCCATGAAATCGAGTTCGCGTTGCCAGCGCTCCCAGTCCCACCACGTAGCGGAATAGCTGAACGAACAGTAGTTCAGGTAGACACGCCACCGGGCATTGATCTCGCCCTGGGTGGTCGAGGCAGGCAGCGGGAGGGTATCGGGCAGACTCATCTGGTCGCCGCACCAGGAGAGGTTCACTCCGCACTCCTGTTTGAGGTAGTTGTAATAGGCCACGGCCAGGGAGATCGTGTTGTTGCCACGCAACAGCACCTTCCCGTCGGCGCTACCGAACTCATAGATGTCTTTCCCATCGGAGGGGATCAGTTCGAGTTGGAATTGCGACGAATAGCCGGGCGTCATCCGTTCGATGAGATCCTCTGCCGCCCGGATCCGTTTATCCTTGCAGGAGGTCAACGTTCCGAGGGCCAGGGCCAACAGCGCAACAGCGCAAAAACGAAAAGAGATTTTCATAAAAATTATAGAATTAAAGGTTTACTCCGAATGCAATACACTACGGCATATTTATTCGGGAGTAAAGGTAGCATTTTTGAAAGAAAAAAATAGAGCATTCGGCACATTTCCGATTCCGGAAACCGTACGATCTCGGAGAGAATTTGTAATTTTGAGGCCGGAAACAGAAAATAACCAACATTCCATGTCGCCCGCAGCCGTACTTCTCACCATCGCAGCCTACATGGCCGTGCTTTTCGCCGTCGCCTTCCGCACGGGACGACGCACGGACAATGCGGGGTTTTTCGTGGGCAACCGTCGTTCGCCGTGGTTCGCCGTCGCCTTTGCCATGATCGGAGCGGCCATGTCGGGCGTGACCTTCGTTTCGGTTCCCGGCATGGTGATCGGCAGCGGATTCTCCTACCTGCAAATGGCTCTCGGATTCGTTTGCGGCTATCTGGTGATCGCCTTCCTGTTGATCCCGCTCTTCTTCCGGCTGCAAATCGTCTCCATCTACGAATACCTCGACCATCGGTTCGGGAGCTTCTCCTATCGTACCGGAGCCTGGTTCTTTTTCATAAGCAAAATGCTCGGGGCCGCCGTACGCATCTTTCTGGTCTGCATCGTGCTCCAGCTGCTGGTATTCGATCCGTACCACATTCCGTTCTGGGTGAACGTGGCGATAACGATGCTGCTCGTTTGGCTCTACACGTTCCGGGGCGGGGTCCGCTCGCTCATCTGGACCGATTCGCTCAAGACGTTCTGCCTGTTGGCCAGCGTGGTTCTCTCGATCGTATTTATCGGCCGGGCGCTCGGGCTCGACCTCGGCGACATGGTTCGCACGGTATCCGACCACGACTATTCGCGCACCTTCTTTTTCGACGACGTGAACGACCGGCGCTACTTCTTCAAACAGTTCCTGGCGGGCATCTTCACCGTCATCGCCATGACGGGACTCGATCAAGACATGATGCAGCGAAGCCTGAGCTGCAAAAACGGACGCGACGCCCAAAAGAACCTCGTGCTCTCCGGCACGCTGCAATTTTTCGTGATCCTGCTGTTTCTCTCCCTGGGGGTACTGCTCTGCCTCTATGCGGAGCGTGCAGGGATCGCCCTGCCGACCCGGAGCGACGACCTTTTCCCGACGATCGCCACACGCAGCGGTCTGCCGCTGATCGTGGGAATACTCTTCGTTCTGGGACTCATCTCCTCCACCTGGTCTGCGGCCGGCTCGGCCCTCACGGCATTGACCACCTCGTTCACCGTGGATATCCTCCGTGCCCCGACCCGTGCTGACGAGCGGCAACTCACCCGCATTCGCCAAAGAGTCCATGCCGGCATGGCGGTGGCCATGTTTGGGGTAATCCTGCTCTTCCAGGCCTTGAACAACACCTCGGTGATCGACGCCGTCTACACCCTCGCCAGCTATACCTACGGACCGATCCTCGGGCTCTTCGCCTTCGGCATTCTCACGAAACGAAAAGTGCACGACCGGTGGATTCCGCTCGTCGCGCTGCTTTCGCCGCTCATCTGTTTCATTCTGCAACGCAATTCGGAACGGTGGTTCGGCGGCTATTCGTTCAGCTATGAACTGCTCATACTCAACGCCCTCCTCACGATGCTGGGGATGGCACTCCTCATAAAAAGAAAAAAAGCATGATCCTGATCGCCGACGGAGGTTCCACGAAAACAGACTGGTGCGCAATCGAATGCGGTACTGCTCCGCATCGTTTCGAAACGCTGGGACTCAATCCCTATCACCGGTCCGAAGAGGAGATAGCACGTACGCTCCGGGAGGAGTTGCTACCCCGGCTGCAGGGAGTTTCGCCCGTGGCGATCCGATTCTACGGAGCCGGATGTACGGCTACCGGCTCGGTCCTTGTATCGCAACAGCTGAGCGCACTCTTTCCCGAGGCAGACGTCGCCGTAGAGAGTGATCTGAAAGGTGCCTGCATCGCCCTTTACGGAGAAGAGACAGGCATCGCAGCCATTCTCGGCACAGGATCGAACTCGTGCGTATGGAACGGCAAGGAGATCGTGGCGCAGATTCCTTCGCTGGGTTACGTACTGGGAGACGAAGGGAGCGGAGCATCGCTCGGACGGGCTTTCCTATCCGACGCCCTGAAAGGGTTGTTGCCCGTTCGGATCAAAGAGGAGCTTCTCGACCGTTACGCCCTCACGGAGAGCGACATCATCGAACGGGTTTATCGACAACCGATGCAGGCCCGATTCCTGGCGGGATTCGCCCCGTTCATCGCCGGCAAACTCGACATTCCCGAGGTCTACACCCTTGTCCGGAGCTGTTTCGACGCCTTTTTCCGACGCACCATCGCCCGCTACGACTTTCCGCGGCGAGCCGTACGTTTCACCGGCTCCGTGGCCTATTTTTTTCAGTCGCCCCTCACGGAGGCGGCCCGGGACGTCGGGTTCGACATCGAACGGATCGAACGTACTCCGCTCGAAGGGATCGTACGACACTTCACGCAAAACGAACGACCATGGACTTTCGCAAAATAACCGAACAACCTTCCTCCTACGACCACCTGGAAGAGATGTCCGTAGGGGAACTGCTCGCCCACATCCATGACGAAGACAGGCAGGTGGCCGAAGCTGTAGGGCGCGCCATTCCTGCCGTGGAGCGGCTCGTGCAGCAGGCCGAGATACGGATGCGACAGGGAGGGAGACTGTTCTACATCGGAGCCGGAACGAGCGGACGACTGGGCGTACTCGATGCCTCGGAGATTCCGCCCACCTTCGGTATGCCGGCCGGCGTGGTGATCGGTCTGATCGCCGGTGGCGACCGGGCGCTGCGCAATCCGGTGGAGGGAGCCGAGGATGACCCGGAACAAGGGTGGAAGGATCTTTCGGCTTATCGGCCCACTCCGTACGACACGGTAGTCGGCATTGCCGCCTCCGGCACGACGCCCTATGTCATCGGAGCCGTCCGGGCAGCACGCGCCCACGGTCTGCTCACCGCAGCACTGTCGAGCAACCCCGCCTCACCGCTCGCTGCCGAAGCCGAAATCGCGATCGAAACCGTCGTAGGACCCGAATTCATCACGGGCAGTTCGCGCATGAAATCGGGCACGGCACAAAAAATGGTCTGCAACATGATCTCCACGGCTCTGATGGTCCGACTGGGTCGGGTGCGCGGCAACCGCATGGTACACATGCAGCTCTCGAACCGGAAACTGATCGATCGGGGAACGCGCATGCTAATCGACGAACTGCAGCTCTCCTACGAAGAGGCTCAGAGGCTGCTTCTCGCCAACGGCTCGGTAGAACGGGCCATCGAATCGTATCGGAACAGAGAACTTTTAAAATAAACGACAAAGATGAGTTTGGAACAACAGATCAGCCAGGGAATCATGGAAGCCATGAAATCCAAGGACACCGTACGTCTTGCGGCTCTGCGCAACGTAAAGAAATACATCATCGAAGCGAAGACCTCCGGCAAAGAGATCGCCGAGCTTCCGGATGCCGACACCCTGAAAATCATCGGCAAGCTCACGAAACAGGGAGTCGACTCGGCCGAAATCTACCGCAGCCAGGGGCGCGAAGACCTGGCCGCCGAAGAGATGGCCCAGGTGAACGTACTGAAGGAGTTTCTGCCGCAACAGATGAGTGCGGAAGAGCTGACGGCAGCCGTGCGCGAAATCATCGCCGAAACGGGAGCCTTGTCTATGAAGGATATGGGAAAAGTGATGGGTATCGCCTCCAAACGGCTTGCCGGAAAGGCCGAAGGACGCGACATCTCCGCAAAGGTAAAGGAACTGCTCAGCTGATCGGTCCGAGATGTCCGCACAGCTGCGTACGCTGCTCATGCCGCTTGCCATGGCGACAGGAGCCGTTTTTCATGACTTCTTTTCGGGGCTCAATCCGCTGACGCCCTATCTGATCTTCACGATGCTGTTCATTCCGTTCTGCGGGGTACGAATCAGCGAGATGAAAATAACGGGACTGCACGCCTCCCTGATCGCCTTCCAACTCCTCGTAAGCACGGGTGTTTACCTCTGCCTGCGACCGGCCGGAGAGACGCTCGCCCAGGGTGCCATGATCTGCATTCTCGCACCGACAGCCACCTCGGCCGTGGTCGTGGCAGGCATGCTCGGCGCCAACATCGCCATCATGGTCAGCTACTCCATGCTGGTCAACACGGTTGTAGCCGTGGCTGCGCCGCTCTTCTTTTCGGCGATCGGAACCGGTGCCGGCATCGCCTTCTGGGAGTCGTTCTGGACGATTCTCTGCCGTGTGATCCCCATCCTGGTGTTGCCTTTCGCCCTGGCTCTTCTGTTGCGGCACTTTACTCCCCGGCTGGCCGACAGGATCGAAGGCTGGCGACCGTTCTCGTTCTACCTGTGGCTCGTAGCGCTGGCCATCGTAACCGGACGCACGGTCAATTTCATCATGACACAGGATGCCCGCAATGTCACCACCGAGTTGTGGTTGGCAGCAATCGCATTGGTCATCTGCCTGGCTCAGTTCGCCATCGGTCGGAAAATCGGCCGACACTGGGGAAATACGGTCGCCGGAGGCCAATCGCTCGGCCAAAAGAACACGATTCTCGCCATCTGGATGGCACAGAGCTATCTCGATCCGCTGAGTTCCGTTGCTCCGGCCGGGTATGTGCTCTGGCAGAACCTTGTCAACAGCACCCAACTCTGGCTCCGCGCCCGACGCGACAGTCGCCAGGCGGCCTCCCAGTCCAACGACCGTGGCGAATAGTTCGGTGCAAGGCTAAAAAACGCCGACCACCCCACTCGCCGCCGTAGAGAATCGGGAAGATCTCCAATCGGGGCGCGCTCCGACCGCCGGCGGATCCGCTTTCGCCATCCGACGGGCAACCCTACCACGGTCAGTCGTCCGGCTCCAGCACGAAAACCTCGTCGACCGGTTTGCCGAAGACGCGGGCGATTTTCAAGGCCAGCACCGTGGAGGGTACATACTTGCCCTGTTCGAGTGCATTGACGGTCTGGCGGCTTACCCCACCCGTTTGGCCAACTCCTGCTGGGTCATGCGCAGGATGGCCCTCTCCACCCGGATGTTATTCTTCATAGACTGCGCTTTGACGGATACGAAACATCCCTATGCGGAAAAACAGGATGTAGAGGATCGGCACGGTAAACATGTTGACCGCCATGAACGTAAAGAACTTCAGATCGTAGAGGAAGAAAGTGGCCACCAACAGGATTGCGTAGTTGGCCACGACGGCCCGAACGAGCGATCGGACACGAATATGCATCACATACTCGTCCTCGACGGCCTCCCTCGAAAAGGCAACCATGAGCAGAGCGGCGGTCGAAAGCACAATCATCAGATCGTTGGCGGAAACCCAGTCGGGGCAACAGGCCCAAATCAAATCATCATCCACGAGCGTAATCACGTCGACCGTACCGACCAACAGCAACAGCCACCATCCGAATTTCTGCCACGAATGCGGCAACAAGCAGTTCGTCCTCATAAGCGGAATGTATAAACAGGTTGTTGCCACAAATACATTGCACAAATACATTGTATATTTTCCATTTTGTCAAATACATTTTACATTTTATCGCTTGTAAATTACAATACGAGGGCCTGCCGGTATGGCAGGCCCTCGCACGCGATTTCTGACGAAAACCTTAGACAAGTCCCTGTGCGATCATTGCACCGGCAACCTTGATGAATCCGGCGATGTTCGCTCCGCGGACATAATTGATGTAACCGTCCTTTTCGGTTCCGTAACGACGACACATCTCGTGGATGTCCGACATGATCCGATGGAGACGTTCGTCGACCTCCTCGGATGTCCAATGGAGCCGGATGGAGTTTTGGCTCATCTCCAGGCCGGAAGTCGCCACACCGCCTGCATTCGAAGCCTTTCCGGGCGAATAAAGAATCTTTGCCGCCTGGAATACGGCGATCGCCTCGGGAGTCGAAGGCATGTTGGCACCCTCGACCACGCAGAAACAACCGTTCTCCACCAGTTTCTTGGCATCGTTGCCATCCAATTCGTTCTGAATCGCACAAGGCATGGCTATATCGCACTTCACACCCCAAGGTCTCTCGCCCGCGTGGAACTCCACACCGGGGAAATGCTCGGCGTACTCGCTAATACGGCCACGCATGATATTTTTCAATTCGAACACGAAGTTCATCTTCTCTTCATCCAAACCGGCCGGGTCGTAGATGTAGCCGCCGGTATCGGACAGGGTCACCACTTTGGCTCCGAGACGCATCGCCTTCTGAGCGGCATACTGCGCCACGTTGCCCGATCCGGAAATCGCTACCGTCTTGCCCTTGAAACTTTCGCCACGGGTAGCCAACATCGCCTCTCCGAAGTAGCAGGCACCGTAACCCGTCGCCTCCGGACGGAGATAGGAGCCACCCCAATCGATTCCTTTTCCGGTCAACGTACCGGTAAACTCATTGCGCAGACGTTTGTACTGACCGAACATGTAACCGATCTCACGACCGCCCACACCCACATCGCCGGCAGGCACATCGGTATCCTGGCCGATATGACGTTGAAGTTCGGTCATGAAGCTCTGGCAGAAACGCATCACCTCGTTATCCGACTTGCCTTTCGGGTTGAAATCGGATCCGCCTTTTCCACCGCCCATGGGCAATGTCGTGAGGCTGTTTTTCAGCGTTTGTTCGAAAGCGAGGAATTTCAGAACGCCGAGGTTCACGTTCGGATGGAAACGGATACCGCCTTTGTAGGGACCGATAGCGCTATTCATCTGTACCCGGTAGCCACGATTGATCATCACTTCGCCTTTGTCGTTGAGCCAGGGAACGCGGAAAATAACCACACGCTCCGGTTCGGCCATCCGCTCCAACACTTTCATCTTGATCAACTCGGGATGACGCACCAGATAGGGTGCGAGGCTCTCCACCACTTCGTAAACAGCCTGATGAAACTCCATCTCACCGGGATTCCTCGATGTAAGCCAAGCCATGAAGGAATCCACGAATTGCTTCTCCTGATTTTCCATTTTTCCTCTGTGTTTAAAGTGAATTTATCCTTGATACGTTACAAATGTAAAGAGAAAAAAACGCATCTGCAAATCGATCTGAAGGGACTTCAGATTATTATTCCGATTCTCAGAACTGCATGCACCTTCAATCTGTAATCATTTTTACTCTATGCGAAATAATTTCCGAATTCTTATTTTTAAAAAACTTTAAAAATATAATTTTTATCATTTTGTTATTTTTTTTAGAAAGGCAGAAAAATCCGCTGGTTTTGTCCGGTTCTCCCTGAGGTGAAGAGCGAAACAACGATACGGAAATAAAAATTCGAACAGAGAGCTATCGCATGTAAAAAAGAGGTGGAGGGTGACCGAAGAGGAGGACGAAGAGGAAAAACCCGGAACAGGTAAAGTTGAGTAGAGGAAAATACGGAACACGAACGGAATCAAGCGCGTAAAACAGGGACGACAAAACGTAAAATAGAACAGGAGCAACAAAAAAGGACCGGCGGCATCGGATGTGAGTGATGCCGCCGGTTCCTGACTCAAACCGTCCGAACAGACTGTCTATATCGTCTACTGGAGACGTCCGTGGCAATTCTTGTATTTTTTGCCGCTGCCACACGGACAAGGATCGTTACGACCCACCTTTTTCTCCACATGCACCGGAGCCGGCTTTCCCTTGTCGGCCTGTCCTGCCTGAGCGGCGGCCTGCATGCGGGAAGCATGGAGTCGGTTGACATCGATTTTGGCCCGCTCGCGCTGCTGCTCCATGGAAGAGGCACCTTCAGCCCCACCCCGGACAGGAATATAACCCTTGTCGAGTACAGCCAACGCCTCGCGATTCACCTTGGTCAACATCTTGCTGAACAGACCGAACGACTCGAACTTGTAGATCAGCAACGGATCCTTCTGTTCGTAGGAGGCGTTCTGCACGCTCTGGCGCAGATCATCCATTTCGCGCAGATGTTCGCGCCAGTTATCGTCGATGGTCGTAAGCATCACGATCTTGGTAAACATCTTGTAGATCTCGGCGCACTCGCTTTCGTAACACTTCTTCAGGTCCACCGAGACGTTGTATCCCAACACACCGTTTGTGACCGGAATGCGGATATTTTCATACATGCTGCCCTGCTCCTTGTAAACCTTCGATATGATCGGCGATGCGACCGCAGCCACGGTCTGTGCCCGACGCTCGTAGGTCGCCCGAATATCGGCCACGATCATCTCCACGAGTTCGTCATGCTTGGCCGATGCGTATCTCTCCGCATCGAACGTAGGCTGCACGGCCACCTGACGGATCAATTCGAACGAGAGATCCTCGTAAGGAGCGTTGCTGTTGTTTTCGACGAAATCCTCGGCGAAATCATAAATCATGTTGTTCAGATCGATATCGATCCGCTCGCCGAAGAGGGCGTGCCGACGCCGCGTATAGATCACTTCGCGCTGCGAGTTCATCACATCGTCGTACTGCAACAACCGTTTACGGATACCGTAGTTGTTCTCTTCCACCTTTTTCTGGGCCCGCTCGATCGCCTTCGACATCATGCTCGCCTGAATCACCTCTCCCTCCTTGATGCCCATGCGGTCCATCATGGTGGCGATACGCGCCGAGCCAAACAGACGCATCAGATCGTCCTCCAGGGAGACGAAGAACTGGGAGGATCCGGGGTCGCCCTGACGTCCCGCACGACCGCGCAACTGCCGGTCGACACGACGCGATTCATGCCGTTCCGTACCGATAATCGCCAAACCGCCGGCAGCCTTCACCTCCGGAGTCAGTTTGATGTCGGTACCACGACCGGCCATGTTGGTAGCGATGGTCACCTGTCCCGAACGGCCCGCCTCCGCAACGACCTGAGCCTCGAGCTGGTGCTGCTTGGCATTGAGCACATTGTGTTTGATTCCGCGCAGCTTCAGCATGCGGCTGAGCAGCTCCGATATCTCCACGGAGGTCGTACCGACCAGTACCGGACGGCCCTCGCCCACCAGCCGCACGATCTCTTCGATCACGGCATTGTATTTTTCGCGCTTGGTCTTGTAGATCAAATCGTCGCGGTCGTCGCGGATCACCGGTTTGTTGGTCGGGATCACCACCACGTCGAGTTTGTAGATATCCCAGAACTCGCCTGCCTCCGTCTCCGCCGTACCGGTCATACCGGCCAGCTTGTGATACATACGGAAATAGTTCTGCAGCGTGATCGTAGCGAAAGTCTGCGTGGCCGCCTCGACCTTCACGCGCTCCTTCGCCTCGATGGCCTGATGCAGGCCGTCCGAATAGCGTCGTCCTTCGAGAATACGTCCCGTCTGCTCGTCGACGATCTGCACCTTGTTGTCCATCACCACATACTCCACATCGCGTTCGAACATGCTGTACGCCTTGAGCAGCTGGTTGACGGTATGTACCCGCTCCGATTTGAGGGCGTAGTCGTTGATCACCTCGTCTTTTTTGGCGGCTTTCTCCTCTGCGGAGAGGTCGCTCTTTTCGAGGTCGGCCACGATGGAACCGATGTCGGGCAATACGAAGAAGCCGTCCTCCTTGAAGACTCCCGAGAGGAACTCATGGCCTTTATCGGTCAGCTCCACGGAGTTGAGTTTCTCATCGATCACGAAATAGAGGTCATCCACGATCTCCGGCATACGGCGGTTGTTGTCCTGCATGTAGATGTTTTCGGTCTTCTGCATGAGGCTCTTGATACCGGTTTCGCTAAGATATTTGATGAGAGGTTTGTATTTCGGCAGGCCCTTGTAAGCACGATAGAGCAAGATGCCACCCTCCTCGTTTTTGCCTTCGGTGATGAGTCTGCGCGCCTCGGTCAGAAGCTGTGTGACGAGCGCTTTCTGCAAGCTGTGGAGCTGTTCGATCGGGCCGCGATACTGTTCGAACATCTGATCGTCGCCTTTGGGAACCGGACCGGAGATGATGAGCGGAGTCCGGGCATCGTCGATCAGGACGGAGTCGACCTCGTCCACGATGGCATAATGGTGTTTGCGCTGCACGAGATCGTCGGCCGAAATGGCCATGTTGTCGCGCAGGTAATCGAAGCCATACTCGTTGTTCGTACCGAACGTGATGTCGGCCATGTAGGCTTTGCGACGTTCCGGCGAGTTGGGCTGATGTTTGTCGATGCAGTCGACGGACAGGCCATGGAACTCGTACATCGGGCCCATCCACTCCGAGTCGCGTCGGGCGAGGTAGTCGTTGACGGTCACCATGTGGACACCTTTACCGGCGAGCGCATTGAGGAAAACGGGCAATGTAGCGACCAACGTTTTACCTTCACCCGTAGCCATCTCCGCGATCTTTCCCTTGTGAAGCACCACGCCACCGAACAGCTGGCAATCGTAATGGATCATGTCCCAGGTGATCAGGTTGCCGCCGGCCATCCACTTATTGGCATAAACGGCACGGTCGCCCTCGATCGTCACGAAATCTTTTTTGGCTGCCAGGTCGCGGTCGAACGGTGTAGCGGTCACCTCCACCCGTTCGTTTTCGGTAAAACGACGGGCCGTATCCTTCATGATGGCGAAGGCTTCGGGAAGGATTTCGTCGAGTTTCTGTTCGATCTTCTTATCGACCTCCGTCGTCAGGCGATCGATCTCCTTCGACATCCGTTCCTTTTCCTCGAGCGAAATTTCCGCCTGTTCGAGTTTCTGTTTCAGGTCGCTGATCTGCTCCTCCTCGGGCCGGATAAACTCGGCGATATCGGCTTTCAAGGCCGCGCTCCGGGCACGGAGTTCGTCGTTCGAAAGCTTCTCGATAGAGGGGTAAACGGCTTTGATCTTCTCCACGTAAGGCATGATCTCCTTGCGATCCTTATCCGCCTTGGAGCCAAAAAAGAGTTTGATTAATGAAGTTGCAAGACTCATATGGATATTTAGGAATTATTGTTAAGTTCGAAACTAACCGCGTAAAAGTAGTGATTTTTCTCTAATATCAGAGGAACGATGGAGACTCTTTTTTATTTCGTTGCGTCCCAACGGACACATTCCGCAACGCACTGAAGCGCAATAGACATTGCTGAGCTGCATCAGTGCCTGGCTGTCGGCAGCCGAACCGACAGGAACGCCCTTCTGCATCCATCGGCGAACGGTTCCATTGTCTTCGGCCGGGATTCGCTCGAGCAGATCGATGGCACGCGCCCGCAACCGATCGTCGTCCATGTAGTCTCCGTAAGCATATTGAATGGGAGCCACCAGATTGATTCCGAGCAGATCGGCCTTCTCCTTACCGATGCGGCGGGTCCGCCAATAGTCGGATGCCTCGGCCCGGAAAAGTTGCCGCACATCTTCCGGCGAGGAGCAGCGCAACGCATTGTCGAACAGGAAATCGTGGTCTTTCAGAAAGGCCGCCAACTGAGCCAATCGGACGAGCGGTCTTCCGGCCGGATAGCTTCCCCGCACCGTCCACTCTGCCGCCCGCAGCGGGACAATCGAATGTTTGTGACACAGGTGATGGGCATCTTCGAGCAGCCGGATCAGATAGTCGTCTTTCGGCTCACGGTACTCCACCAGTCCGCTGCAACCGATAAGCAGCGCTTCGGCCGACTCTTTCTCCCGCGAAAGCACCGTATAGGGAACCCGCGACGCCAATTTCACATAGGGTTGCTTGTTGGCAGGGCCGGCCATCGCCCGAAACAGCATGACATAGAAGGTCTGATTCCAATCCGATTCGCTGGTCTCGAACAGTTCCCGGATCTCGTGGAGCCGATCGGTCAATCGTTCGGAGAGCAGCTGGGTGTAAAGATGGACCCGATGCACACTTTCCAATGCGGCCAACCGCTCTCCGCAACCGCAGCAGGAGGCCCCTTCGCACAGTGTACGGAACAGTTCGGCCGTCTGCCGATCGGGGTGGAGTTCGATCTGCGGCAACAGCCTGTCGTCGAAGTCGAGAATCGACGGGGCGGGCTCTTCCACCACGCGCAACACAGCATCGGGCGTAATTCGAGCGTCCTTCCCGATCAACACCTCGCCATGAAAAACGACACGGTCTATCTCCACCTGAGCCCCGGTAAAATTACCGGTCTCGGGCTCCAGTTCGCCCTGCCGCACGACCCGCACCTTTTCTCCGGTAACGGAGACACACTCCCGATCGATACAGCAACCCTGTCGCCAAAGGAGGCGCAGCAATTCCGTAGCGAGATTTGTCGGGACAATTCGGGTGTTCATGACAGCGGCAACGAATTTATAAATTCGGATCGATCTACATCAGGCCCAATTCGAGCAGGGCCTCTTCCGAGATCATGCTTCGATCCCAGGGCGGATCGAACGTGAGAATCACATTGACCTCCTTGACCCCGTCGATTTTTCCCACCTCCCGGTTGATATCCTCGAGGAGCATATCGGCCATCGGGCAATTCGGTGCGGTGAGGGTCATGCGGATGGTGGCTACGCCATCGGGCGTAAAGTCGATTTCGTAGACCAACCCCAAATCGTAGATATTGACGGGAATCTCCGGGTCGTAAATATTTTTCAGTGTCAGGACGATATCCTGCTCCACCTTGGTAATCTCTTCCGGGGTCATTCGGCTTCCTCCTTACTTTTTTCCGCAAATGCCAGGGCGAAGAGGCGCATCTGTTTCACCATGGCCACGAGACCGTTTGCCCGCGTAGGCGAAAGGTTTTCGCTGAGTCCGATCCGGTCGATGAAATAGAGGTCCGTATCGAGTATCTCCTGCGGAGTGCGGCCATTCAGCACCCGGATCAGCAGGGAGATGATTCCTTTCGTGATGATGGCATCGCTGTCGGCCGAAAAAAAGACGCGTCCGTTCTCCATGCGGGCATCCAGCCAAACACGGGACTGACACCCTTTGATGGCGAAACTCTCAATACGGTGGGCCGGATCGATGGCGGGGAGGGTCTCGCTCAGGCTGATCAGGTAGTCGTATTTGTCGAGCCAATCGTCGAAAATCGAGAACTCCTCGATGATCTCTTCCTGTCTCTTATCCATAACGTTTTTCAATTTTCCATCAAGTTATCCAATGCGCCGATCGTCTCTCCGGTGGAAGCGATCGGACGACCGATCTGCAGGATACGTGCCAGAGTGGGCGCCACCTGCGTCATGTCGACCGGAGCCGAAACACGGAGTGCGGGGATTTTCCAGCCGAACCACAAAAGCGGCACATGCGTATCGTAGTCGAACATCGATCCCGGCAGGGCCCGCACGCCCTCCCGTTCTTCGATCCAGCCCGACATGAGATTGATCATCAGGTCTCCTGCGCGACGGGGATAGAATCCGTTCTGCATCTTCTGGCCGTACGAATCGCCGAAGTAACCGTTCCGCATGGCGGTGGCAGTCAGCACATGCGACACCCCCCGGAACTGGAGCGCAAAGGTAGCGGCACGATCCTGCACCTCCTCCAGACTGAGATTCTTCTGATAAATCAGGTTGTGATTGAGGTAGAGTTGGCGGTCGATGTAGTCGAGCACCCAATCGCCCTCTCCGAACTGCACGGTCAGAAAGCTGTTCATGATCACTTTGAACTGATCGGCATTGAAGCGTTCGTTTGCCCGCTTGCCCCTGTCGTAAGGATCGCTCACGCCATGGTCGGAGGTGAGTACGAAGAGAACCTCTTCCTGCGGTATCTGCGCCACGATGAAGCCGACGAGGTCGGCCAGATCGGCATCGAGCCGGTAGAACATATCCTCCACCTCGCGGGAATCGTCGCCGTATCGCTCTCCTACCCAACGAGAGGCATCGAAGCAGATGTTGAGTATGTCGGGGAAAGCATCCTTACCCAACCCCTCGTTGATTACCGCCTGTTTGGCGAACTCTGCCACCATCGTATTTCCGGCCGGCGATCGGAGGAGGCCCTCATACTCCTGCGTCTCGTTGCGTCGTTTGCGGTCGTTGGCGGTGATACCGATCACCGAACTCCGTGTATTCACGTAACTTTCTGCGGGAAGCAACAGGGACCAATCGTTTTCGGAGAGGAAATCCACAAGCCGGGTCTCGTTGTAACGCACGATCCACTCGGGGAGCGACGACATGTAGCCGCTCGACGATATCCAGGTTCCGCGCGACGGATCCAGCCAATAGACCGACGAGGTTTTTCCACCCATCGCCACAGCCGACAAAGGATCGGCAGCAACGGTCACCACACGACTGCGGGGCGACTCTCCGAGCAACTTGTCGCCGAGCGTCGGAAGGGTGATATGACGGGAAGAGTAACGGCCCAACCCGTCGTCGCAACCGAGTCCATAAACGTTCTGGTCCTCCGCCAGCTGAACGACGCGCCCCGTCACATAATCGATCCAGCGCGAGGAGATCACTCCATGCATGGAGGGGTTGACCCCCGTGGTGAGGGTCGCCAACGACACCGGGGTAAGGGTCTGCATGTAGTTGTAATAGCCCGAGGTAAAATGGGCCCCTTTCTGGACGAAACGGAGAAATCCGTCGTCGGAAAAATTGGCGCCGAACCTTGTCAGATAGTCATAACGCATCTGACTGACCACGATGTTCACGATCAATTTAGGACGTCCGCCCGTTTTCGTCTCGACCGCCCCGGCCGTGCAGATTCCACAGAAGACCGTAACAAAAAACAGAATCGTCCATGCTCTTTTTCGCCCCATGCCATCTCAAATTTTGAAGGCGTAAAGTTAGGAAAAAGTTTAGGAATTCCGTGCAAAAAAAGCGATCGGATCCTCCAAATCGGCAGAAGGACAGCTCCGTTGCAGATCAACTGCCTCTTTATGAAGATTTTGACAAAAGCGTCGAAAAGCTTCGCTTTCGGGGTGGAGCGGTCGGTGTTCCGCGGCGCGGTAAATGGCAGCGATCCGGTCGGCCAACTCGAGGGTCTGCGGAGTGAAGAAGGTTCCGGCGAACTTCTCGCAGACATAATCGGCCGCCTGCTCCGTGGGATGGATCATATCCTCGCGATAGAAGCGATAGTCGCGCAGATCGTCCTGTACCAACTCCAGCGAGGGGAAATAACAGGCAACCTCCGGATGGCGTCGCACGACCTCCGCCACCGCCACACGCAAAGTCGCCTTGTCGAGCGAAGCATCCTCTGCGCCCTCCTGCAGATAGCGGACGGGGCTCACGGTCATGATGATCTTTTTTCCGCGAAGAGCTCCGTCGAACAGCGGCTCGCAGAGAGCGACGATCTCCCCCACCGAGAGCATGCGGCGGGTAAAAAGCGAAGCAGGCATTTTGTGACAATTCGCCACCGTACGGCCGTCCCGTTCATAGACCCGTGCCGAACCGAAGGTCAAAGCCACGCAGGTCGCCTCCCGCAAAGCGAGTGCACCGCGCCGCACGGCCCCGTTCATCCGTTCGAGCGCCCGTTCGGGGTCGCTGTCGGCGAAAGAGCCATGGAATGCATGGCTGAACCAAATGTCTCCGCGCCGCTCCAGATCGTCCGCGACAAAAACTCTTTCGGCTGCGAGCGTCTCCAAGTTCTCGCAGACGGAAGCCGGATTGTAAAGCACCCCGAACGGATTGGCCGCCAAGCGAAATCCTTGCCGACGCAACCGCACCGACACGGCATCGGAGAAACAGGAGCCTACGAAAAGCAGCCGATCCTCATGCGAAATGGAAAAGTCGGGCCTGCGAGGGGTTATTTCCGTACGAAAGTTCATCGGATTCGGGGTTTGATGCGACGAAGATAGCGATTTTCCGCAAAAATCCGTCGCACACGAAGAGCCGGCAATTCTCCGATGGCGACAGCACGACATACGTCTTTCGTTCTTCTCCAGCCGCTTTTTTCCGCCTGCCACTATTTTTGCATCCTGTGCAGGTTTGTTACCTTTGCAGAAAAATCGCCACGCACCATGGAACTCACAGCCCCCTGCAAGATCAACCTCGGTCTGCGCATCACGGCGCGACGACCCGACGGCTACCACGAAATCGAAACCGTTATGTTGCCCCTGCCGGGATTGGCCGACCGACTGACCGTCACCAAGCGACCGGAAGGCATCCGTTTCGAAAACCGCGGATTTTCGGTCGATTGTCCGCCGGAACGGAATCTGTGCGTCCGGGCAGCCCGGCTCCTGCAACAACGATTCGGGATCGGCGGACTGGAAATATGCCTCGACAAACGGGTTCCTTTCGGTGCGGGACTGGGCGGAGGCTCCTCCGATGCCGCCGCCGTACTGCGAGCGGCAAACGAACTTTACGGATTGGGTCTTCCCTTTGGGACGCTCGAGTCGTTGGCCGCGGAGCTGGGAAGCGACACCCCCTTCTTCATCCGTAACACGCCCCGGCTCTGCAGCGGACGCGGCGAGCGGATGGAACCCATCGACATCGACCTGAAAGGATTGCACATCGTGGTAGTCAAGCCTCCTGAAACGATCTCCACGGCCGAAGCGTATGCCGGAGTACGGCCCGATCCGAACGGCACCCCCTTGCGCGACATCCTCGCATCGGCTCCAGGCAGTTGGCGCGACCGACTGTCGAATGCCTTCGAGGCCACGCTATTCACCCGCATGCCACGCCTGGCCGAACTGAAAGAGAGTCTCTATCGTGCCGGAGCAATCTACGCCTCTCTGTCCGGTTCCGGATCGGCGCTCTACGGCATTTTCGAGCAGACACCCCACTACGCGACAGACGATCCGACCCTTTTTCTTCACACGGAAACGCTCTGCTGAAAAGAGCGGTTCATCACCCTTCGCGGCACTCCTTTTTCAATTCGACGAGCAGCCCGCTGCAGGCATCTTCCAGCAGATCGAGCACCCGTTCGAATCCTTCGGCCCCCTCGTAATAGGGATCGGGCACATGGGTCGCCTCCGGAAAACGGCGGCAAAAATCGGTCAGACGGGCGATCTTTCCCGCCGCTTCAACCGACGGAGCCATCCGATGGAGCCGCTCGTAATTGGCATCGTCCATCGTCAGAATCAGATCGAACCGATCGAAATCGTCATATCGAACAGGCCGGGCCCGATGATCCAAGTGATAACCGCGCCGGGCAGCAGCCTGTCGCATTCGAGGATCGGGCAGATCTCCGGCATGTCCCGAATAGGTCCCCGCCGAATCGCAAACGACATCCCGACACCCCTCCTGCGCGAGCATCTTACGCATGATCCCCTCGGCAGCCGGCGAACGGCAGATATTCCCGAGGCAGACGAACAACACTTTTCGCTCCATCCCCTTTCGATCGATTTTCTTCCGAAGGGCAAATATAAGCGATCCTCCGAAAAAATAAAACCGGGGCGACAGGGTCCCTTTCATTTGTCCGACCGGGAGATATTGCCTATTTTTGCCGTTGCAAATCCCCTCCGGGGTTGGTATGCAATTTGTTCCCCTACCCTGCAAAACGAAACAGAACACGATATGACAAAAAACAAAAAAGCCGAGCAAAAGACTCAGCAAGAAGAACTTAATAAAAAGAAACCGACCGAATCCAACGGCACGTGTACGGCGGAAGCCGAAAAGCCGTGCGACAATATGGCGGAGGAGTCTGACAATCTGTCAGAGACCCCGGACACTACCGCAAAAGAGGACGAAGCCGCGGAGTGGAAAGACAAATACCTGCGACTGTCGGCCGAATTCGACAACTATCGCAAACGGACCCTTAAGGAGAAGATGGATCTCATCACGGCCGGAGGGGAAGAGGTGATCAAATCGTTGCTGGTGGTGATCGACGACATCGATCGTGCGCTGGCAGCCATGGAGACCACCAACGAAATGGAACCGGTCAAAGAGGGGGTAAAACTCATCTCGCAGAAACTCAACGATACGCTTCGCAGCAAGGGTCTGAGCGAAATCGAGGCTCTCGGCAAGGAGCTCGACACCGACCTGCACGAAGCGGTAGCCAAAATACCGGCCTCGTCGGAGGAGATGAAAGGCAAGATCATGGATGTGGTGCAGAAGGGCTACAAACTGCGCGACAAAGTGATCCGTTATGCGAAAGTAGTAGTGGGAGAATAGGACTATGGCAACGAAAAGAGATTACTACGAGGTACTGGGCGTCAACCGCAATGCGAATGCCGACGAGATCAAAAAAGCGTACCGGCAGGCGGCCATCAAGTACCACCCCGACAAAAACCCGGGCGACAAGGAGGCCGAGGAGAAGTTCAAAGAGGCGGCCGAAGCCTACGACGTGTTAAGCAATCCGGACAAACGGGCCCGCTACGACCAGTTCGGCCACGAAGGCATGCATGCCGGCATGGGCGGAGGAGGCGCAGCTTACGGAGCCGGCGGCTTCTCGATGGAGGATATCTTCCGCAATTTCGGCGACATATTCGGCGGACACTTCGGAGGATTCAGCAGTTTCGGCGGCGATTTCGACGGCATGGGCGGCCAACGGGCCGTACACCGGGGATCGGACCTGCGCATTAAGGTAAAACTGACCCTGCAGGAGATCGCCAACGGCACAACCAAAAAGCTGAAGATCAACAAGCTCATTCCGTGCGACCAGTGCGGCGGCACGGGAGCCAAAGACAAAAACTCCTATACGACGTGCGCCACCTGCAACGGCACGGGACAGATTCATCGTACGGTGAACACCTTCTTCGGACGTACGCAGACTACCCAAACATGTCCGGCCTGCGGCGGAGAGGGACGCACCATTCAGAATCCCTGCCCGAAATGCAAGGGCGAAGGGGTCGTCAAGGGCGAAGAGATCATCGAAATCCGCATACCGGCCGGAGTGGGCGAAGGGATGCAGCTGACCGTCACGGGCAAAGGCAATGCGGCTCGCCACGGCGGCATAAACGGCGACCTGCTCGTGCAGATCGAGGAGGAGAAGAATCCGCAGCTCATCCGCGATGGCAACGACCTGATACACAATCTGAACATCACCATCCCGACCGCTTTGCTGGGCGGCGATGTGGAGATTCCGACCATCGAGTCGAGAGCCAAAATCAAGATCGAACCGGGAACTCATGCCGGGAAAGTCTTACGGTTGCGCGGGAAAGGCCTGCCCGATGTCAACGGCTACGGCCGAGGCGACATTCTCGTGGTGATCGACATCACGGTTCCCACGCGACTGAATGCCGAAGAGAAGAAACTGGTGGAAGAACTCGCAGGCAAGCCCGACTTCCAGAAGGCCGAATCGACGCGGAACCAAAATATTTTCGACCGGATGCGCAGTTTTTTCCGGTAGTTTTCCGTAACTTTGAGACGAGAAAGTCCTTCCCCGTATAGCGCTCCGTCGCAAACGGACGAGATCAGGCGAAGGACTTTTCCATGCAATACAACCAGAGTCAACACCAAGAGATAAAAAGATATGGTCGGATTCAGCGCTTTCAGACGCAAGCCGCGTCAGTTCGAATACAAACCGCTCTATTACGATCCGGAAGAGGAGCGCCGCGAACAACGCAAGAAAGAGATTCTCGGTCCGGATGCCTCGGGTCCGACCCAGGAAGGCGAGTACCGTCCGGGCGAATATGTCCGGCAACAGGTCAACCTGCGACGAGGCTATCGCTCGGAGAGCATCCACGATCGTCTCCGCACACGGCGCAAAAACACGAAGATCATGATCGCCATCGTGTTGATTCTGCTGATGATCGTCTACATTCTTCTCTGGTAATTCACCGCACATGGCCGACAAAATCAGACTTCTGCCCGAATCGGTAGCCAACCAAATCGCTGCCGGAGAGGTCGTGAACCGTCCCGCTTCCGTCGTCAAAGAGATGATGGAGAACGCGGTGGACGCCGGAGCGACCCTCGTCACGGTCAATTTCCGCGACGGCGGGAAGGAGCTGATCCAGATCAAAGACGACGGATGCGGCATGTCGCCCGCCGATGCACGCCTGGCATTCGACCGACACGCAACGAGCAAAATCACCACCGTAGACGACATCTACCGCCTCCACACGTTCGGGTTCCGCGGCGAAGCACTCGCCTCGATCGCTGCCGTGGCGCAGGTCGAACTGCAAAGCAAGCCTGCCGACGCAGAGATTGGGACCCGCATCTGCATCAACGGCAGCACCTTTCAGAACCAGTCGCCCATCGCCTGTGCCGCCGGATCGCAGTTTTTCGTGCGCAATCTCTTCTACAACGTGCCGGCCCGCCGACGTTTTCTCGACAAAAGCACGACGGAAGCAAACCACATTCTCACCGAATTTCAACGCGTAGCACTCTGCCACCCCGAAGTGGCGTTCCAACTCTATCGGGACGACACGTTGATCTGTAACCTCACCCCTTCGCCGCTTCTGCAAAGAATCATCGGAGTGATCGGCAAGAGCCTCTCCGGCAAACTGCTGGAGGTATCGGCCAACACCTCCATCGTCCGGCTGTCGGGATTCGTGGGCCGTCCGAACTCTGCCAAACAGCGCAACCGGGAACAATTCCTGTTCGTCAACGGCCGCTATTTCAAGAGCCCGTTTTTCCATAAAGCCGTTGTTCAGGCCTACGAAAAGCTGATCCCGGCCAACGTACAACCCTCCTATTTCCTCTATCTGGAGATCGAGCCGGAATCGATCGACGTAAACGTCCACCCGCAAAAGACCGAGGTGAAGTTCAGCGACCAAGCGGCCATCTGGCAAATCATCCACGCTGCCGTTCGGGAGACTCTGGCCAAAACAGGAACCGTACCGCTCATGGATTTCGATGCGGAAGATCGGGTCGATATTCCCGTGCTCGACAACCGGGTAATCTATCACGAACCGAGCAGCGTACGGAAAGTCGACTACAACCCGTTCGTGGAACACGCCTCCGACCGCCCCGTCGGCAAGAATCGTTTCAGCGAATCCAGCAACAGTGTGAACGACCAGGAAGAATCGTTCCCGATGCGAAACGAAATGTCGCTGGTCGACTACATTTCGGAGGAGGAACCGGCACGACAGGCCCGAATCGACGAATTCGACGATACGGAGAGTTTTTCCCGGATTCTTCCCCTGTCAGGCGGCTATGCGGCAACGACACGCGAAGGCGGCGTGGTGATTGTCGATCTGCGTCGGGCTCGCGAATCAATACTCTACGAACGTTATCTGCGGATGATCGCCGGAGGCGAGAGCGTCACGCAACAGCTTCTGTTCCCCGAACGGATGGCCCTCTCGATCGACGACTATACCCTGCTCGAAGAGCACCTGACGACCTTCTCGGCAGCCGGATTCGACATCCGCACCGTCGATGAACAGACCATCGAGATCACCGGTATTCCGGCCGAAATCGGCAACGAAGGCATCGACGAGGTGATCTACGAACTGCTCGATGCCGTACGCGACGACACGACCGCTCCGGAAGAGTTGCGCCGCGAACGTCTTGCGGCTACACTCGCTCGGGCCGGAGCCTCCGCCCCCCACACCCACCTCTCGGAGAGTGAGATTCGGACACTGCTTGCGGAACTGGCTTCCAACGAGCGCCGCTGCTATACCCCTTCCGGACGACCCGTTCTACTCGAAATAAGCGAAAACGAAATACGAAATCGACTCAAATAAAAGACACATGGCTCTCAACCGTTTTCTCTCCACCCCTCCCGTAGTAACGAACCTGGTCATCGTGAACGTACTGTTTCTCATGGCAGAAAGGATGTTGCCCTACGGCATCGGTGATAAAATCGTCGAACACCTGGCTCTCTTCAATATCGGCAGTCCCTGGTTCCACTCCTACCAGGTGGTGACCTACATGTTTTTGCACGCCAACTTTTCGCACCTGTTTTTCAACATGTTCGCACTCTGGATGTTCGGCCGTTCCCTCGAATACGAGTTGGGAAGCAAACGATTCCTGATCTACTACATGGTCTGCGGCATCGGTGCAGCCCTGCTGCAACTGCTCGTGGGCTGGCTGGAGGGAGGTCCGCTGAATGTGCCGACGGTAGGAGCATCGGGCGCCGTGTTCGGCCTCCTGCTGGCTTTCGCCATGCTCCATCCCAACGATGTGATCATGCTCCTGTTCCCGCCGATCGCACTGAAAGCGAAATATTTCGTCATCATCTACGGCGTGATCGAACTGCTGCTCGGCGTCTCCGGAAGCATGGACAACGTTGCACACTTTGCCCACCTGGGTGGCATGCTTTGGGGCTTCCTGCTGCTCCTCTATTGGAGAAAACGAGGTAAAATCTACTATTAGCCACTATTCCATCCATGGGCAAAAACGACAGTTACTATCGCGGCGGTTCGTTCCAACGCGAAAAGAAGAGACGCAGATTCTCTCTGGCAGACCTGATCCTGTTTCCGGCAACCGTTGTGGTCTGTCTGCTGCTGGCAACCGCCTATTTCGCCCAATGGATCGACCCGCACCATTTCGGCATATTGGCGCTGATCGGACTGATACTTCCCATTCTCTACATTGCCTGCACGCTCTGTCTGTTATATTGGGTGATCCGTTGGAAAAAGTTCGCCCTGTTTCCTCTGGCAATCCTGATCATCGGATTCTTCGGAATCGGTCTCTTTTTCCGTCCGCAGTTCAAGAGAACGTACAACGATCCGAGCGAAAAACGCGATCGCACCACGGTACGGACAGTCTCCTACAACGTGATGGGCATGATGAAACGGGAGAACAATCGCCTGACGCCACGCATGTCCACATTCGGGGAGCTGGTCGACTCGCTGAAGCCCGACATTCTCTGCCTGCAGGAGTTCCAATCCACGGTATGGGCGCCGAAAAGCACTTTCGAAGCCTACATTCCCGACCTGAAATACAACGTCATCCGTTACAAGGTGGGCGACAGCGGATCGACCGGTTGGGGTTTGGCCCTCTACAGTCGCTACCCCATCCTGCACTCGGGCTATTTCGACTTCGAGAACACCACCAATTCGGCATTGTGGGCCGATGTGAAGATCCTATCCGACACGTTGCGCATCTTCAACGTACACCTGCAGACCACCTCGATCAGCGCCACGGACCAGGATTTCATCACCAGCATGAACTTCGTGCGCGACAGTACCCGTTCGGAGAAGTTCCGCAACATGTTCCAGAAACTCAAACGCAACTATGTCATCCGGGCCTCACAAGCCGACTCGATAGCCCCGCTGATTGCAGCATCGCCCTATCCGGTCGTAGTCTGCGGCGACTTCAACGACACCCCCATGTCCTACACCTACCACCGCATGCGCGGCAAGCTGGCCGACAGTTTCCGCGAAGCCGGTCACGGACTGGGATACACCTACCGGGGATTCTTCCGCATGCTGCGCATCGACTACATTCTCCATTCGTCCGACCGTATCCGTACGGTCAACTACTTCTCCCCCGATTTCGACTGCTCGGACCACAATCCGGTAGCCGTCGACCTGAAAATCGCAACTGAATCCTAAATAGCAAAACATAGAAACCATGATTATCGATTCCCTGCAAAACAGCGCCACCTACGAAAGCCTCTCTCCCCGTCTTGCCAAGGCATTCGCCTATATCAAAAGCCACGACCTGGCCTCCCTCGAAGACGGACACCATCCGATCGAAGGGGACGAGATCTATGCCATGATCTCTTCGCCCGATCTGAAGAAACCGGAAGATGCGCCCATCGAGGTCCACAACCGCTACATCGACATCCAGGTCGTGCTTTCCGGCGAGGAGACCTTCGGCTGGCGGGAACGAAGCGAGCTTTGCGCGCCTGCCGGGCCTTTCGACGAGGCAAAAGACATTCGTTTCTGGGGCGATCGTCCGAGCACCTACTTTACCCTCTACAAGGGGCAATTCGCCATCTTCTTCCCGCAGGACGGCCATGCCCCGATGATCGGCGAAGGAAAGATCAAAAAATGCATCGTCAAGGTGCTCCGATAAGACGAAACAGACGACAAGACCCTGTTTCCGAAGGGTCAAAAACAGGAGATGGCGAAATCGACTATTCGATTTCGCCATCTCCTGTCTATACGGTTGGCTACCGGGCAGCCTGATCGTCGTAACCGCCTCCCAAAGCGTGATAGAGATTGATCACGCCCTGAATCTCCTCGAAACGATCCGAAACAGCATCCAACTCCGCCTGCAACAACGTTTGTCGGGCCGTCAACACCTCCAGGTAGTTTTGCGAGCTGTATTGCATCAGCAACTCCGAACTGCGTACGGCCGATTGCAACGCCGCGATCTGCGACTCATCCAATTTCAACCGCTTGCGGGCTGTCTGCCACTGCATGAGAGCATCGTTCACCTCGGTTCCGGCATCGAGCAGGCTCTGACGGAACGAAAGCAATGCCTCTTCCTGCTGTGCCTTGGCGATTTTGAGGTTGGCGATATTCTTTCCTCGGTTGAAAAGCGGCTGTACCAGCGAACCGACGGCCGAAAGAAGCCATTGACCCGGATTGGTGATGACCGCACCGGCGGCATTGGTCCAGCCCGCCGAGCCGCTCAGCGTGATCGAGGGATAAAAGGCCGATCGCGCCTGATTGGTCACATAGAAGGCAGCGGCCAACTCCGCCTCGCTCTGCCGCACATCGGGACGACGTTCGAGCAGTTGCAAAGGAACTCCTGCCGTAAGCGTATCGGGGAACTGCTGCTCAGCCAACGTGGCCCGTTCGATCGTATGGGAGGGCTCCCCGAGCAGGGCACAGAGCGCATTCTCCGTCTCGCTGATCTGGCGTTCGAGCGAGAGCAGCGAAGCCTCCACCGAGAGACGGCTGGCTTCGGTTTGAGCGACAGCCATGTCGGTTGTCTGTCCGGCACGTTTGAGCGCCCTCATCACCCGTACATTCTCGTTCCAGTTCTCCGCCGTACGACGCGTGATGGCCAACTGCTGATCGAGCATGAGCAACGTATAGTAGCTATTGGCAATGGTCGCCACGAGTTGCGTCTCTACGGCCTGCCGATAGGCTTCGCTCTGTTCCAGTACCGCCCGAGCCTCGCGTTTGGCGTTGGTCAAGCGACCGAAGATGTCGACTTCCCACTCCGCCGAGGCAGCCAGGTCATAGGTTTTCGTGGCCTCTCGTCCCTCCGTTTTGCTTACCGTTCCCTGCGGCGTGAGCGACAAGGAAGGGAGGTAAGCCAGACGAGCCGTAGAGAGCGATGCGCGCGACTCTTCGACACGCAAACGGGCGATTTGCAGGTCCGTATTGTTCCGGACGCCCGTCTCGATAAGTTGCTGCAGCTGCGGATCGGTAAAGAGCTGCCTCCAGGAGAGCGAAGCCAGTGAAGCGGTATCCGTCGTTCCGGTCGTTTGCCGATAGAGACTGTCGATTCCCGCTATCTCCGGACGCTCATAGGCCCGATAGATGGAACAGCTGCTGAGTCCTGCAGAGAGCAGCACAGAGAGCACAATGACTTTTCTCATAGTTTTTTCCACGTTTTTCATTTCTCCGCCCCCCTTTCCGTCATTTTACGCTCCGGCATCAAACGCTCCTGCAGCGTCTGGAACACGATGAACAATACGGGTACGATAAAGAGCAGGGCGACGGTTCCGACCAACATACCGCCGACCGTACCGACACCGATCGAGATGTTTCCGTTGGCTCCCACACCGGAGGCGAACATCAACGGCAACATACCGAAGATCATGGTCAGCGATGTCATCAGGATCGGACGCAAACGCACCTGAGCGGCAGACACGGCCGCCTGCGGGATGGACATACCCTGTTTGCGGCGCTCAGATGCGTACTCCGTCAAAAGAATGGCTGTTTTGGCCAACAAGCCGATCAGCATCAAGAGACCGATCTGCAAATAGATGTTATTCTCCAGACCGAACATTTTGGCAAACAGGAAGCTGCCGGCCAATCCGAACGGCACGGAAAGAATCACCGCGATCGGGATGAACAGACTCTCGTACAAGGCACAAAGAATCAGATAGATGAATACCACGCAGATCACAAAGATGATGACTGTCGATTGACCCGACGAAGCCTCCTCACGCGACATGCCGCCGAATTCATAACCGTAACCGGCCGGCAAAGTCTCGGCAGCCACCTCACGCACAGCCTGAATGGCCTGGCCCGAGCTGTATCCATCGGCCGGTGTACCGTTCACCGTGATGGCCGAGAAGAGGTTGAATCGAGAAAGCGTCTCGGCGCCATAGACCCGCGTAAGCGTCAGATACTGGCTGATCGGCGACATCTCTCCGTCCGAATTGCGCACGAACATGTTGTTCAGCGCTTCGGTATCGAGCCGATACTCCGGAGCCGCCTGCACCATGACCCGATAGAGTTTCGAGAAACGGTTCATGTTCGAAGCGTAATTACCTCCGATGTAACCCGACAACACATTGAGCACATCGGCCGGCGAAACTCCGTTGCGTTTGCAACGGGCCGCATCGACCTCCACCAGATATTGGGGAAATTTGGTATCGAACGAGGTGGAAGCACGAGCGATCTCGGGCCGTGCGTTCAACGCATCGATAAATCGGCGTGTCACGGTCAACAGATCCTCGGTCGTACCGCCCTGTTGGTCCTGCACATAGAGCTCAAAACCGCTGCTCACACCATAACCGGGGATCATCGGAGAGGCAAACGCCAAAATTTCTGCCGAAGCGATATCCGATGTGCGACGATAAATCTCCGCGATGACCGAATTGATGTCATCACCTTTTTCCGTACGCTCCTCCCAGGGATTGAGCCGGATAATAAACATTCCGTTGGCAGCGCCCTGACCGCTGATCATACCGTTACCGGTCACCTTCGAGAACATTCTGATCTGCGGTATATCGCTGATTCTCCGCCCAACCTCATCCATTACCTTTTGTGTCTCCTGCAGGTTGCTGCCGGCCGAGGTACGTACGTCGATGAAAACGGTTCCCATATCCTCCTGAGGAACGAGACCCGTTTTGGTCGTCTTCATCAGCACGAACAGACCCACACCCGCCACAACCAACAAGGCTCCGGCCAACCATTTACGACGAAGCATAAACAGCACGCCGCCCTTGTATTTTGCCACCACACGCTGGAAAGCGGCATCGAAAGCGATGTGGAAACGGGACGAAAAGCTGAGTTTCTCTCCCTGTTTGGCACTCTTATGGGGAGTCATGATCAGCGCACAGAGTGCCGGGCTGAGGGTCATGGCATTGAGCAACGAGATACCCACAGCCACAGCCATCGTAAGGCCGAACTGGGTGTAGAACGTTCCTGTCGTTCCACCCATGAAGCTGACGGGAATGAAGACGGCCATGAAGACGAAGGTAGTCGTAACGAGCGCCGAGGTAATATTTCCCATCGCATCGATCGTGGCCGAATAGGCCGACTTGTATCCCTCGTCGAATTTGGCCTGCACGGCCTCCACCACCACGATCGCATCGTCCACCACCGTACCGATCACCAGCACGAGCGCGAACAGCGTCAACATGTTCAGACTGAATCCGGCCGCATAGAGAAAAGCGAAGGTACCGACCAAAGAGACAATGATCGACACGGCAGGAATGAAGGTCGAACGGAAACTCTGCAGGAAGATATAAACCACCAGAATTACCAACAGAATAGCCTCGATGAGCGTTTTGATCACATTCTGGATGGAGGCATCGAGAAACTCCTTGGAGCTCATCAGGTCGACCAACTCCATCCCCTTGGGCAGGCTCTCCGAGATCTCCTCGACCACCCTGTCGATCTCCTCGATGATCTCATTGGCATTCGAACCGGAGGTCTGAGCAATCATACAGGTGGAACCGGGATGCCCGTTCAACTCACCGATATAGGAATAGGTTCTCGAACCCAACTCGATCGTCGCCACATCTTTCAAACGAAGGACTTGTCCATCGGGCAACGACCGGATCACCATATTTTCATAATCGCTCTCCTGTTCATAACGACCCCGGTATTTAAGCACATATTGGAATGTATTGTCCGATTCGGCGCCAAGCGTACCGGTCGGAGCTTCCAGGTTCTGTTCGTCGAGTACCGCCGTTATATCGGACGGGACCAATCCATAACGAGCCATCTTGCTCGGATCGAGCCAGATTCGCAACGAATAGTCGGCACCCATCACATTCACCTCACCTACACCGGCAATTCGGGCCAACTGAGGTTCGATATGAATTTTAAGGTAGTTTGTCAGGAAACTCTCGTCGAATGAATCGTCGGGGCTATAGAGCGCAAGAGCCTTGATATTGCTGGTCTGACGCTTACGCACATTGACACCGCTGCGCGTCACCTCGGCCGGCAAAAGGCCCTGAGCCGAGGCTATACGGTTCTGCACGTTCACCGTCGCCATATCGGGATCGGTTCCCTGTCTGAAATAGATTGTCACTCGAGCCTGCCCCGTATTGGTGGCCGAGGATGTCATGTACATCATGTTTTCCACCCCGTTGAGCGCCTCTTCCAACGGCACCACGACGCTCTTCAATACGGTTTCCGCATTGGCACCGGTGTAACTGGCCGAAACGCTCACGGTAGGGGGAGCGATCTCCGGGAATTGCTCGACCGGAAGTTGTGAAAGACCGATCAGGCCCAAGATCAGAATGACCACGGATATGACACCCGCCAAGATGGGTCGGTCTATGAATGTTCTTATCTTCATGGCCTTGCTACTCCTCCGTATCCTGAACGTCGATCAACGTACCCTCACGCACCAGACCGGCACCTTCGGCGACGATCACATCGCCCGGCACAAGACCCGATTCCACGATATATTCCGTTCCGTTGTTCAGTCGGAATACCTCCACCGGAGCCGAAACGGCTTTTCCATCGATGACTTTATAGACAAATACGCGGTTCTGCAGTTCGTATGTGGCAGCCTGCGGAATGACGATCACCTCTTTCCGAACAGTCGGCACCACGACGGAACCGCTTCCTCCATCCCGAAGCAGTCGCTCCGAATTGGGGAATACCGCACGCATACTTACGGCGCCCGTACTGCGATCGACCGTTCCGCTGATCGCATCGATCTTTCCCGAATGTGCGTAATCGGAACCGTTGCTCAGAGTGAGTCCCACCTCCGGCATCTGTTCCATCGCTTTGTCCAAGGAACCGTATTGTTGCGTCAGATCCAATATCTGATTCTCACTCATCGAAAAATAGGCATACACCTCCTCGTCGTCCGACACGGTCACCAGCGGATCGGCAATGCTGCTGCTAACCAACGCGCCGACCCGATAGGGAATCATGCTGGCCACTCCGTTGACCGGACTTTTCACCTCGGTGTACGACAAATTGTTCCGTGCATTGATCTCTTCGGCCTGAGCTTGAGCCAAAGCGGCTTCAGCCTCGGCCAACGTATTGCGGGCCGTCTGCAGATCGAACTCCGAAACCACCTCTTCCCGGAACAGCTCCTCTTTGCTCTCTGCCGTGAGACGAGCTGTTCCCAATTTGGCTTCGGCGCTCTTCACATTGGCTTTGGCGGTTTCGAGCGCGGCCTTGTAAGGGACCTGATCGATCACGAAAAGTACCTGGCCTTTCCGCACGGCATCCCCTTCGTTGATCCGAATGTCGGTGATGATACCGCTCACCTGCGGCCGTATCTCCACGTACTGACGTCCTCGGATCGTCGCCGAATAGTCCGATCGCAGGGTCTGATCGCTGAGCGACACGGTCAATGTTTTGTAGTGGGCTCCCGATTGCTCCTGCCGGCCCGCCTGGCATGCACAGAGGAGGGTGAGTCCCGCACAATAAATAAAGATCTTTTTCATGCTCACTTCATCCTTGTTTTTTATGACTGTTCGGACTTATAAGCCGAAAAAACACCGAATTAGTATATAAAAAGGAAAAAGTGATGACTAACGGCGAAAAAGTGATGACTAACGACAACAAGGGACGCGAGCAAATAAACGGTCGAAACGTTCGGGCATATCGGACAAAAACCTATCTTTGCAGAGAGGAGCGTACGATCGCTTCCGCCGAAACGAAACGGACACGATCTTCCGGATTGGCCCATGAGGATAAAACGACTGCATACGACCACCTACATCGACCTGTTTTTTTGCGTCGTGCTGTTGCCGGCGATCATCATGCTGGTTCCGGTCGACAAGCTGATCATTCACAACACAGGATTTGCGGTCACCCAGATTCTCTACCTCTACGCCCTCTATTTCGTCTATCGCAAAGCACGCATTCCGGCGCTCTTCATGCAACGCAAGTTTTTGCGTATTTTTCTGCTTATGGCCGCACTGGTCGGTACGACGGCTCTGTTTGCCTACTATCCGATGACCGAGGCTCCCGATGCCAAACTTCCGACCGACTTCCGGCAACACCTCCAGGCACAGACCGTCTGGTTTTTCTTTCTGGTGGTCTCGGGTTTCAGCCTCGCCATCGAACTGACCATCGAACTCTTCCGGCAGATGCTGGCCAAACAGGAGATCGAAGCGGAAAAAAACAGAGCCGAACTGGCCCTCTACAAGGCACAGATCAACCCCCACTTCCTGTTCAACACCCTGAATGCTCTCTACGGGCTCGTCGTGACCAAGTCGGAGAATACGGAATCGGCTTTCGTGAAGTTCTCCAACATCCTGAAATACATGTACAATACCTCTGCCGACACGATCGACCTTTCGAGCGAGATAGAGTACATCCGGCAATACGTCGATCTGCAGAAGCTTCGGCTCAACCACCACACGCAGGTCCTGTTCGAAAGCCATACGGACGACGACCGTCTTCAGATTCCGCCCATGCTGCTCATCACGTTCATCGAGAACGCCTTCAAATACGGAGTCTCCTCGGTCGAGGAGTGCTCCATCCGCATCCACATCAATGCCGAACGGGGCCGACTGCTTTTTGAAACGGAAAACGACATCCGGAACAAACCGACGAAAAACAGCACGGCCGTCGGACTGCTCAACTGCCGGAAAAGGCTGGAACTGCTCTACCCCGACCGTTTCACACTCTCGATAGACGAAGACAAAGAGAGAAAAAAATTCCGTGTCCGACTGACCATACAACTGCAATGAAAAAGATCTCCTGCATAGCCATCGACGACGAACCCATTGCGCTGCTCGTGATCGACGCATTCTGTACACGGCGCGGCAACATGGAACTGAAGACTTTCACCGAACCGGACATCGGTATGCAGGCAATCGCCCGACATCGGCCCGACATTGTGTTCCTCGACATCGAAATGAACGGCATAAGCGGTCTTGAGATCGCCCGAAGCCTGCCGAAGGGATGTTGTCTGATTCTGACCACCGCCCACGCCCGATACGCGCTCGACGGTTTCGACCTCGATGCAGTCGACTTCCTTCATAAACCCTTCGCCTACGAACGATTCAACCTCGCAGTGGACAAAGCCATCCGACGTCTGGAACAGCTGCATCACCCGCAACCGGGCGCAGAAACGGCCGGAACGATCGTCGTGAAACAGGAATACAACAGCGTAACCATTCCACTGAACGACATTCTCTACGTCGAGGCGCTGGAAAATTACGTCAAGATTTTCCGGTCGAGCGGCTCGTTCGTGCTTTCGCGCATGAACATCAAAAGCATGCTGGAGATGCTTCCCTCCGACCATTTCATCCGGACGCACCGTTCCTACATCGTCTCTGCAGACAAAGTGGAGCGATTTTCCAAACAGGAGGTGTATCTCCTCGGCATCTCCCCGCCGATCCCTGTCGGCAGGCGCTACGCAAACGAAGCCTACGAATTTCTGCAAAAAAAGGGGCAGCAATAGAATCGCTGCCCCAGGCCATTCGAATCCCCGAGAGATCAGGCCTTTTGCGGCTCGTGTTTGTATTTGAATATCAAGGCAAACGCGATGGCCACCACCAGCGAATAGGCGGCAAAAACGAACCAGGACTCGCTCCATCCCGTCGCGATGGCCTGCGACACGTCGGGCGGATAGATTTCACCGGCCGGTAACGGATAGACATGCACATTCACCAATTTGTTGATCACGGCCTGTGCGCCCAGCGTACCCACCGTTGCACCGATGCCGTTGGTCATGATCATGAAGAGGCCCTGGGCGCTCGACCGGATCGAGAGATCGGTCTCCCGCTCTACGAACAACGATCCGGAGACGTTGAAGAAATCGAACGCCACACCGTAAACGATCATTGACAGGATCAGCATGACGATACCTCCCGCCGTACTGGGATTCCCCACGCCGAAAAGCCCGAACCGCAAGACCCACGCCACCATACTCATCAACATCACGCGTTTGATTCCGAAACGGCTCATGAAGAACGGTATGAGCAGAATACAGAGTGTTTCGGACATCTGCGAGAAGCTGATCAGGAAGTTGGCATTGTTGGCGCCCCACGATCCGGCATAACCGTCCAGCGTATTGAAACTCATGATGAACGGATTGGCAAAACCGTTGGTGATCTGAAGCGAAACGCCCAACAGCATGGAGAAGATGAAAAAGATTGCCATCTTTTTCTGTTTAAACAACGTAAAGGCCCGCAGCCCCAGCGCCTCGACGAGCGACTTGCTCTCGCCGCGCGGAGCGACCGGACAAGGAGGCAACGTAAAGGAGTAACCCGCCAAAAGCAGCCCGAGAGCCCCGGAGAAGATCCACTGGGCATAGGTATTCTGGAACCCGGTAAAATTCGACACCAACATGGCACAGATGAAACCCACCGTGCCGAAAACCCGAATGGGCGGGAAATCCTTGATCGTGTCGTACCCACCCTGGTGCAATGCGGAATAGGCGACCGAATTGGAGAGAGCGATGGTCGGCATGTAGAATGCTACACTCAGCGAGTAGAGCGGGAAAATGGCCCAGAACGACACTTCGTCGCCCGACCCGGCCCACCCGGCAGCGAACATGAAGCAAGCAGCCAGGAAATGGCAGATGCCCAACATTTTCTGCGCCGGGATCCACCGGTCGGCCAAAATGCCTATCAGTGCAGGCATGAAGAGCGACACGATGCCCTGCATGGCATAAAACCAGCCTATATCCCCCGGAAGACCCACATTGGAGAGATAGGCCCCCATGGAGGTAAGATAGGCCCCCCAAATGCCATACTGGAGGAAATTCATGATGATCAAACGAATCTTCAGTTTCATAACCGGTTATTTTTCTCGATTAGATGTTAGTCATTTCGGGCGCTCCGTTTCGGTTGAACGCAACGCATTAAGCAAATGTATGATTTTTTTTCAAAAAACATTTGCGCGGTCGGAAATAATGCCTTATTTTTGCACCGGATTTCCACCATTGAGCTATGGTGTAATGGTAACACTACAGATTCTGGATCTGTCATTCTTGGTTCGAATCCAGGTAGCTCAACAAACAGCCGCTTTTCAGAAGGCGGCTGTTTCTATTTCTCCGTGACCCCGTGGAACAAGACGGGAGAAAAAGGAGAGAGAAGGAGGTGGGGGGGGGAAAAACAGAGAAATGGGCCGAATGCCGAAACAGAACAGGAGTTCTCTCCCCTCCGAAAGAATCGATCGTCCAAACGGGCGGGATTTCATCCACCCGATCCGAAGCGAACGACACATCCCGAAGAACAAAGAACGGAGAACCGATTTTCCGCCTGAAAAGGCTGAAAAGGGCCATTCCGATTGGAATTTTTTACTAACTTTGGCAACGCATTCGCAAAGTCCTTCAAAGACTTCACGGACCGCATTTGCAACGCGATAAAACGATTCGATATGACGCAAAAAAAACGCATGGTAGCGCTCGTGGCGCACGATAACATGAAACACGATCTGGCCGAATGGGTGGATTGGAACTGGGAAAAATTGCTCTGCCACCATCTGGTCTGCACCGGCACGACCGGCAAGATGGTTGCCAAAACGCTGCTCGAACGCCGCGGGGAAAGCAGCAACAGCCGGTTCGACATCACGATGCTCAAGTCGGGACCGCTCGGAGGCGATCAACAGCTCGGTTCGATGATCGCCCAGGGAGAAATCGATGCTCTGATCTTCTTCTGGGATCCGATGATGGCCCAGCCCCACGACGTCGACGTCAAAGCACTCCTGCGTCTGGCCACGCTCTACAACGTACCGACGGCCATCAACCGCTCTTCAGCCGATTTTCTCATCTCGTCGCCGCTGTTCGACAGTCACGACTATGTCCGCGTGGTAAAAGACTACAAAGAATACATCGAACGCGCACTGAAAGAGTAGGACAGATCGAACGCATGCCGAAAGAGTGAATCGGTTCCGAGAACCATTCCGGTCCGACACATCCACTCATTCCGATACAGTACGGCCGACCTTTTAACATAAAGGCCGGCCGTAATTCTAACTCCGGGAAATAACGCATCCGATCGGCTGCTCTCAAAACGCGAGGGAGAGCTGACAGGAGAGGCAATTCTCATTCCTTTTGCCCGGTTCCGCGAACGTGCGCAACGTATAATTGAACTGGAAGCGGAGAAAATCCCACGGCCAATAATCGACACCGACCATGTAATTGGTCTGTGAGGAACGGGATTCCGTCCGGTCTCGCCGGAAGGTCTCGTAACGCACTACCGGCTCCACTTTCGGAGTCACCCAATAGCCCACGATCGCATACCAGCCATCGCTTTCGAGTGCACCGGTCTTTCCGTAAAGATACTCGGCCCGCACCAGAAGGAGGCGATCGTCCCAACGGACTCCCGCTCCGTAACGCTTACGCCCCATCCCGTAACTCTCACCCGTCTCGGTCGTACGGTTCGCATAACCGAGGTAGCATGAAGCCGAAAAAGTCAATGCAGAGAGCGGATTCACGTTCAGTCGGGCTGCAAAATCTTTCGAATCGTTGTCGTCCGTACGGTTGATTCCGGCACCGTTGAACACCCCGAGCGAATATTCGATCACGCTGAAATCATCGCGTTTCAGAGCCGAACCGTAAAACGCAATGCCGATATCGCGTCCGGATGCCTTCACGCCCGCAATGTCATCGACTCCCGTCAGGTTGGTGATGACCTGTGCATTATCGATGGCCTCCATCTTCAGCGGCGAGTAGGGATTCTCCAGCGAAAGCGGCACCTTGAACTGTCCGATCTGGAAATTGGCCCAGTCACGGATCTTGAACCGCACGTAAGCGTCCAGGATTTTTGGCGTCGAGGCCAGTTCCAACTGCAAACGATAATCGATAAACGATGTCGGCGCACCGTGAAGCGCAAGACGGACCCGACGCACATCGAATGAATTTTTATTCGAAACGTCCTCGTATTGGTAACGGAGCGACATGTGGCCCGAGATCGAAGGCAACCATTGCAACCTCTTCTCCATGCTATCCAGACGTCTCGATAACGCTCCCTCACCCCGTTCCGCGGACTGTCCCAACAGCGACAGCGGTGCAAACAGGTCGAGAAATCCGACAAGCATAACGAAGAGGGCTTTTATTATGGAATTTTGCTTCATGGCATTCTGAGTTATTTTTTATCATTCGCCACACCCGGCTCGCAGGATCGGCCGCATCGGGCTCCACCATATGGGCCAAAGAGATCTCGGCCCGTTTCAAATTTTCATTCCAAATACATAAACCATTCCTCGATCGCTTCCTATCCGCGTCCCTCCCGTCTCACGTTTTACACAGGGAAGGAATCGGGACGCCATCGATTTTGCGGATATTTCGTCGCTACCGCTGCATCCTGTCCCGGGAAGAATCTACCGGGTCGAAAACGGGAGAAGTCTCCCGGCATGAATCCGAGGGACTTCTCCAACTTTTATTTGCGATATTGGCTCTCGCCACTACGCCTCTTCGGCAGGAGCTTCGGGAGCGGTCTCCTGTACAGGAGCGTTTTCAGCGACAACCGTCAACTTTACGGTAGCTTTCACCGCCTTGTGCAGACGGACGGAAGCCTCGTAAGTGCCGACCTCCTTGATGGCGTCGACCGTTACATTCTTCTTGTCGATCTCCACGCCCTTTTCGCCGAACGCCTCAGCGATCATGGCCGAGGTAATCGAACCGAAGATCTTGCCGCCTTCAGCCGCTTTCACGGTGAAAGTCAACGGCAGATTGGCGATCTTTTCAGCCAGAGCCTCGGCATCGGCCAGGATCTTGGCATCCTTGTGAGCGCGCTGTTTAAGATTTTCGGCCAGCTGTTTTTTAGCCGACGCGGTAGCAACCTTCGCGAGACCCGAGGGGATCAGGAAATTGTTCGCATAGCCGGGCTTTACCTCGACGATGTCGTTGGCGTAGCCGAGCTTATCCACATCTTTGATAAGAATCACTTGCATATTCCGGTCCTCCTTATTTCATCATATCGGTTACGAATGGCAGGAGTGCGAGGTGACGAGCACGCTTCACGGCCTGAGCCACTTTCTTCTGGAATTTCTGCGAGGTTCCGGTCAGACGACGGGGCAGAATCTTACCCTGTTCGTTGAGGAATTTCTTGAGGAACTCCGCGTCCTTGTAATCTACGTACTTGATGCCGAGCTTTTTGAAACGGCAGTACTTTTTCTTCTTGACATCAACCGACAGGGGGTTGAGGTATCTGATTTCGGATTGTACGGGTGCTGCCATGGCTTATTCCTCCGTAGTTTTGTGGGCAAGTTTTGCACGACGCTTTGCAGCGTACTCCTGAGCGTACTTGTCCTGTTTGAATGTAAGGAAACGAATCACGCGCTCGTCGCGGCGATACTGGGTTTCGAGGGTCTCGATGAGAGATCCTTCTCCGGTGAACTCCAGGAACACGTAGAATCCGGTGGTCTTTTTCTGAATCGGATATTCGAGCTTTTTAAGGCCCCACTCCTCCACATTCACGATTTGGCCGCCGTTTTCGGTGATCACACCCTGGAATTTGTCAACCAGCTCCTTCACCTGCAGATCGGAAAGAACCGGAGTGGCAATGAAAACGGTTTCGTAACTGTTCATAATTGTTAAAAAATAGATGGTTTTTGCAAAATGCGGTGCAAAGGTAGGAATTATTTTCGATTAGGCAAACGATTCCACCATGAAAAACTGTTCGGAAGTCTCTTTACAACAGACGATCGATCTCTGCGCAGAGACGGTCGAATACCTCTTCTTCGGTACCGACTCCGTTGACGGCCGCATATTTGTCACGAGCCTGATAGAAATCGGCCACCACAGCCGTCTGGGCGTTGTAAACGGCGATGCGGTTTCGGATCACATCTTCGCTGGCGTCGTCTGCCCGGCCGCTCTCCTTGCCCCGCAACAAAATACGGCGAACCAGCTCCTCTTCGGGAACGGAAAGTTCCAGCATCGTATCGACCTTCAATCCATTCTGTTCGAGGATCTGCTCGAATGCTTCGGCCTGCGGCGTGGTACGGGGAAAACCGTCGAAAATGTTGCCGGCCGCATCCCGATGGCTCTTGACATATTCGGCGATCATGCCGATCACCAAAGCGTCGGGAGCCAACTCCCCGCGGGAGATATAATCCTGTACCTGAAGCCCCAGCGGAGTTTTGCGACGGATTTCATCGCGGATCACCTCTCCGGTGGAGATGTGATTGATGTTGTATTTTTGGGAGAGTCGGGCGGCTTGCGTCCCCTTGCCGGCGCCCGGAGCGCCGAAAAGCACGATATTGATCATATGCGTTACCTGTGATTGAACAATAGCTTATTTTTTGAACCGTCAAAATTAGGGATTTATTTCCGGCTCACAAAAAGAAGTCGTACATTTGTAAAAAATTCAACGACATCTCGAGAATATGGAAAAAAAGCGCACGGAGATCGCCTCTCTCGGCGAATTCGGTCTCATCGACCGACTGACCGGAGGGTTCACAGTCCACAACCCGACCACGGTGAAGGGTCCGGGCGACGATGCCGCCGTCATCCGCATCGAAGGGGCCTCGGAGCTCACACTGCTCACCTCCGACCTGCTGCTGGAAGGAGTCGACTTCGACCTGAGCTACTTCCCGCTCAAACACCTGGGTTACAAAACGGTGGTCGTCGGATGCAACGACATCCTCGCCATGAACGGTCTGCCCCGCCAGCTGACCCTTTCGCTCGGCATATCGGCAAAAATCTCCGTCGAGCAGCTCGATGAGCTCTACGAAGGAGTACGCACGGCCTGCGAAGAGTTGGGCGTGGACCTGGCGGGCGGCGACACGACCGCATCCGTCACCGGACTCGCCATCGGCATCACGGTACTGGGAAGCGTGGCACCCGATCGCATCGTCTACCGCAGCGGCGCCAAACCCAACGACCTCATCTGCATTACGAACGACCTCGGAGCCGCCTACATGGGTCTCCACCTGCTCGAACGGGAGAAACGGGTTCTGCACGACACGGCAAACCCGCAACCGAAATTCGAAGGATACGAATACCTGTTGCAACGCCAGTTGCGTCCGCGCGCACCGATCGATGTCATCCGTTCGCTGGCCGAGGAGAAGATTCTCCCCACCTCCATGATCGACATTTCGGACGGACTGGCCTCCGACCTGCTGCAGCTCTGCAAAAGTTCCGGATGCGGAGCCCGCATCTACCTCGACCGGCTGCCCATAGCCAAGGAGACCTATGCGATGGCCGAAGAGCTGCATGCCGATCCGGTGGTGGCCGCCCTCAACGGAGGCGACGACAACGAACTGCTCTTCACCGTACCGCTGGAAGATCAGGAACGGATCATGCGGATGGGCGGAGCGGAGGTTATCGGCCACATCACCGAGGCGGGAACCGGCGCAGCGCTGGTCACTCCCGACGGAAGCACCATTCCGCTCAAGGCGCAGGGATTCCACGGGAACTGATCCCGAACGCTCTCTTTTTCCCGAACGCTCTCTTTTTCCAGATGGTATAAAGTTTGTTCGGCAACAAGGCGTGTAAATCGATCCGCGCCTCATGTTGTCGTCCCATGCCCGATACCACCTCGACCTCGTCTTCGCCAACCTGCTGTTCGGGGTGAACTTTTCCTACTACGTATCGCTCATCCGACACTACCTCGACTTCCAGACGATCTTCATGCTGCAGATCGTGGTTTCGGCGTTTTTTTTCATTCCGTTCGCCCTCTTCTCCCGCCAGAGTTACCGGCTCGATCTCCGTGATTTCGGGGCCATTCTTCTCGTTACGCTGCTGATCGTCTACGGCTGGATGTACATGCTGCTCTGGGGAGCCAAATACACCTCCCCGATCGACGCATCCACGATCGCCACGCTGGGGCCGGCCTTCACCCTGCTTGCCACCCACATTCTCAACCGGGAACGCATCACCTTCTTCCGCACGGCCGGATTCCTGCTGGCACTTTGCGGCGCGGGCATTCTGCTGTTCGATCACGGCCGTACGTTCATTCAGGGCAGCGAAGGCTACGGCAACGCACTGGTATTGATTGCCGTCATCTGCATAGCCGTCAACACGGTCATCATCAGTCCCGTACTCCGGCGGCGCGGGACCTTGGTCGTCATGGGATGGTACTACATCATCGGACTGGCCATTACCGCCCCCTTTTTCTGGAAATACGCCCGCAACACCGCCTATGCCGAATTGCCGTTCGGAGCGGTCATGGAATTACTCTACATCCTGCTGTTGGGAACGGTCCTTCCCTCCTACCTGCTCTATAAAGGGACAGAGAAACTGACCGCAGTCCACACGGCGCTCTACCGCTATATCCAACCGGTCATAACGACCGTTGTGGCCGTATGGCGGGGACAGGAGCGGATCGACAAGGAAAACATCATCGCCGCCAGCCTGATTTTCCTGGGGATCGTGATGGTCGTCATGGGTTACGAGGTGGTGTTGCAACAGGTCAAACGCCTGCTGAAACGACCTGTAGCGACAGACTCTCCAACGGGAAGCGACCCGGAACCCGCCACTCCCTTCGCCACCACGCTGCAAAACGAAAAGGGAAATTCCCCAACAGGCTCTTATCCGACACAAAACCGGTCATCGGACAACGACACCTCCGACAACGCGACAAATGACACATCGTCCGTACAAAAAAATCCGGCCGAACGATCATAGATCGATCGGCGATCGGACAGAAAATCCAGACTGCAAAACGAGGCGATCCGGAGCATCGACGCCGAAGAAGAAAGACTATCGCTCGAACGCCTGACGCCAGACAAGGGGAATCTCCACGGAAAGCTGTTTCTCGAAATCGAACGCCACCATCACCGAACGGCTTTCGGAACGGATATCCTCACCCTGTTCCGTTCGGCACACGAGTCGTTGCAAAAGGGTGAGGCTTTTGTTACCGATCTTCTCGACCGTCGTCGAGACGACCAGATCGTCCTCATAACGGATCTGCCCCAGGTAATCGGTATGGGTCGAGGCTGTCACCAGGCGCAACTGTCCGGAGACGACATCGTGACCGAGCAGCGATTGGAAATAGTCGCCTTTGCCCAGATCAAAGTATTGCTGCTGATGGACGTTGTTGACGTGGTGAAAGATATCGATATCGTCGAATCGTTTCTGTATCGGAGTAATTACCGTGCGTCCCATAGCCTATTCCCGAATGATTTTCACCTCTCCGCCCTCGCCGAGCCGAATGATCGACGATGGCCGGTGCGTGGATGCGGCCCCCTCGCACGACGGATCGACAACAAAATCCACACCGTTCCGGATCGCTTCGACAATCTCCGGATAGTACAGAGGCGCCGGCTCGCCCGTGATGTTGGCCGAGGTGGAGACCAACGGTCGTCCGAAAGCGCGCAACAACCGATGACAAAATTCATCCTTCGGCACCCGAATACCGATCGTACCCTCCTCCGGGATCAGATTCGGGGCAATTCCGCATCCGCCCGGCAGAATCAGCGTCAAAGGCTTGTCGGCCATCTCGAAAAGTTCCCAGGTCACCGCAGGCACCTTGCCCACGTAACGCACCACGTCGTCGATCGAAGCGACCAGCACGGTCATGCTTTTCTTGTTTTCCGATCGTTTGAGGCGGTAGACCTTTTCGACCGCCTCGGCATTCGTCGCGTCGCACCCTACCCCCCAGACCGTATCGGTCGGATAGAGGATGAGTCCGCCGCCGCGGAGCGTTTCAACCGCCTTACGTATCTCGTCGTTCATATTTTTCCGTTTAAGTTAGGCAAAGTTAGAAATTCTTTGTTAATTTTGCGCGACGATTTTACTCCCGAATACCTACTTTAATAACCAATCACAGACTCATGGGAAGAGCATTCGAATACCGCAAAGCACGCAAATTCAAACGCTGGGGCAACATGGCCCGGACATTCACCAAGATCGGCAAAGAGATCGAGATTGCCGTCAAAGCGGGAGGTCCCGATCCCAGCGGCAACACCCGTCTGCGCGTGCTGATTCAGAACGCCAAGGCTGAAAACATGCCCAAGGAGAACGTCGAGCGCGCCATCAAACGGGCCATTTCGAAAGATACGGCCGACTACAAAGAGATGATCTACGAGGGTTACGGCCCCCACGGCATCGCTTTCCTGGTGGAGACCGCCACAGACAATACCACCCGCACGGTGGCCAACGTACGTAACTGTTTCAACAAAAGCGGCGGATCGCTCGGCACGAGCGGCAGCGTGGCATTCCTGTTCGACCACAAATGCACCTTCAAGTTCGCCAACACGAAGAATGCCGATCCCGACGAACTGGAGTTGGAGATGATCGACCTCGGAGTAGACGAACTCTATGTCGATGAAGAGGGCAACATCACGGTCTACGCCCCCTTCGACGCTTACGGAGCCGTTCAGAAATTTCTGGAAGACAACGGATTCGAGATCATCAGCGGCGAATTCGTCCGAATTCCGACCGACACCAAAGAGCTGTCGGCCGAAGAGCGCGAATCGGTCGAGAAGCTGATCGAACGACTCGAAGAGGACGACGACGTAACCAACGTCTACCACACGATGAAAGAGGAAGAGGAATAATACTACTCCCTGCACACATTACACAAAAAAACAGCGAACCGGACAACTTCATTGCCCGGTTCGCTGTTTATGTAGGGAGACACCCACACGAAGGGGAGACACCCACACGAAGTCGACCCGATGAAGGCACAGGAGAGATCGTTTCCGCGCCGGTGATCGATCCATCCACCGATCACCGCACGACACGATCTCGGATAAGCCTCCAACACAAATTAGCGCTCACCCCACCGGACAATCCCGCCGGCAATCTACTTTCAGTCTCTCAGACAACGGTCCGATCCGGGAAAACAGAGCCAAGCGAAGAGACGATCATGCAGACGGTCGACAAAGAACAAGGCGTCCCAAATTGGGACGCCTTGCATGCTAAAACAAATTTACCGAAATTATTTGGAGGCAGCAACCGACTCTTTACGGAAGTCCTTCAAAAGTTTGGAAAGTTCCAGAGCGGCCTTGCGAGCGCGCGTACCGGCAGCTTTATTGCCTTTGGTCAGCTGAAGCTCTGCATTGGTCTGGAATGCGGCGATTTGTTCGTTAATTTTGGCTACTAATTCTTTCATAATCTTACAGATTTTGGATTGTAACTGATGCAAAGATAGATAAAATTTCTTTTTTCCAAATTTTTCATCTATTTATTTTCCGGTCCTTTGCGACTTTTTAAAACACAGGCGTGGTATATTTTTTGCCCATCTCTTCCCCGTAAAAACGAGAGGTATGAGAGTCAAATTCTTAGCCACATTACTTCTGAGCGTCATCCTTGCGGGAGGATGCAAAAAGAGACAATCCACACCCCGCCCCACCGTTCCACACATCCCGGTCTTCACGATCCGAACCGATTCCCTGGCCACCCCGATGGAATTCGTGGGAGAGATGAACAGCAACAGCGACGTGATCATCCAACCGCGCATCACGGGTTATCTGCTCTCCGCCCATTTTAAAAGCGGTATGCCGGTGCACAAAGGGCAACTGCTCTACCGGATCGACCCGGCACAACTTCAAACCCAAGAGGCGGCCGCCCGTTCGCAACTTTCCTCTGCACAGGCGCAACTGATCGAAGCCCAGAACAACTACGAGCGAGCCGTACCGCTCGCCCGCATCAACGCCGTAAGCCGTTCGGCCCTCGACCAATACAAAGCGCAATACGAATCGGCCCGCGCAGCCGTACGTTCCGCCGAAGCCAGTCTGCACGATGCCTCCCTGAACGTAGGCTACGCCACGATCTATTCGCCCATCGACGGAATCATCGGTGCTACCGATCCTTCGGTGGGAGACCTGGTGGGCGTCGGGACCCAATACACCACCCTGACCACCATCTCCAACACCGACTCCGTCTCGGTCACTCTTTCGATTCCGGTCTCCGAATATTTGCGCCTGCGCGACAGCACGAAGCTCGACGAACCGTCCTATGTCAACCGGAATCTGCTCTCCAACATCCGGCTGTGGCTCTCCGACGGCTCACTCTATCCCTACCCCGGAGTCTACAGCTACACCCGCCGAGCGACCGGCGACCGCATGGGAACGATCGAGCTGGTCGTGAAATTTCCCAACCCGGAACAGGTGCTCAAACCGGGCGAATACGCACGGGTAACGACCGACGCCGGCAAAATCCGACCGCGCACCGTCGTACCCCAGATCTGCGTCAGCCAGGATCAGGGGATCAACTCACTCTGGGTCATCCGACCCGACAGCACGGCGGAATATCGTCGCGTGGAGTTGGGAAAGACCTACGGGAGCTACTGGATCATCAACCAGGGAGTTGAGATCGGAGAGTGGGTTGCGGAATCGGGACTCCAAAAGATGCGAAACGGAATGAAAGTCATCCCCGTGGCCTCCGCCTCGGAAACGGATCGACCAACCAAACCAGCGGAGAGATAGCGCCATGATCAAATTCTTCATCACCCGGCCCATATTCGCCATCGTCATCTCCATCGTGATCGTCCTGCTCGGCACGCTCTCGATCGAAGGACTGCCGGTCGAACAGTACCCCAACATCACACCTCCCGTGGTGGAGGTATCCGCCTCTTACCCGGGTGCCGACGCCAACACGGTGAACGATGCCGTGGCCATTCCGCTCTCACAGAGCGTCATGGGAGTCAGCGACATGCTCTACATGCAGGCCACCAGCTCCAACAACGGTACGATGAACCTGCAGGTCTCTTTCGACATCGATTCCGATCCCGACATGGACGCGGTCTTCACCCAAAACAACGTCGCATCGGCCACCGCCCAGCTTCCGTCCAGCGTCCGCACCCAGGGCGTCACCACGCAGAAGGCGATGTCGGGCTTTCTGGCCGTCTTCTGCCTCTATTCCGACGGCCGCTACGACGGCAAGTTCCTTTCGAACTACGCCTACATCAACATCCAGAACGAGCTGTTGAAGATCAACGGCGTCGGGAAGGTCGAGATCATGGGGGCGGGCGAATATGCCATGCGCATCTGGGTCCATCCCGACGCACTGAGCTACTACAATCTTTCGATCGGCGACATCACCCAGGCGATCGAATCACAGAGCGGCGTCCATCCGGCCGGACAACTCGGTGCCGAACCCGCGCCGGAAGGGACCATGTTTACCTACACGGTCACCCTGCCGCCCCAGATCGACACCCCGGAAGCCTACGGCGACATCGTCCTCAAGATGCTTCCGGACGGCTCGCGGCTTCGTCTGCGCGATGTGGCCGACATCGACCTGGGTACCCAAAGTTATGGTACCTCATCGCTCTACGGGACGATTCCGGGCTCCATGATCGTGGTCTATCAGACGCCCGGCAGCAACGCGGTCAATGTAGGCAACCAGGTGAAAAGCACCATGGAGAAACTCTCCGAACGTTTCATCGACGGAGTCGATTACGCGTTGGTGGTCGACACGACCGCGTCGATCAAAGCGGGTATTCACGAAATATTTCTCACGCTGTTACTGGCCCTCGTACTCGTCATTCTGATCATCTACCTGTTCATCCAGGACTGGCGGGCTACGCTCATCCCGCTGATCGCCATTCCCGTTTCGCTGGTCGGAGCGTTCCTGTTCTTCCCGCCGCTCGGGTTCTCCGTCAACATCATCTCGCTGCTCGGGCTCATCCTGGCCATCGGTCTGGTGGTCGACGATGCGATCGTGGTTGTCGAGGCCGTACAGGTCAATATCGAAAAGGGAATGGACCCCCGCAACGCTACGATCGATGCGATGAAGAGCGTCGGTTCGCCAATCATTGCGACCACCGTCGTGCTGGCAGCTGTCTTCATTCCGGTCTCGTTCATCGGGGGCATCGTGGGAAAACTCTACCAGCAGTTCTCGATCACCATCGCCGTTTCGGTCATTCTCTCTTCGTTCAACGCCCTCACCCTTTCACCGGCACTCTGCGTGCTGTTGCTGAAACCCCGCAAACAGGGGGAGGTCAAAGGCTTTTTCGGCGCCTTCAACCGTTGGTTCGACCGACGCGTGGAGGGTTACCTGCGCTTCTCCTCCATCATCGTGCGGCGGAGTGTGCGCGTCATGCTATTCGTGGTAGTGATCGGCGGAGCGATGTACGGGCTGTCGCGCTGGCTGCCGGCCGGATTCCTTCCCGAGGAGGATCAGGGCTACCTCATGGTCATGGTCAACCTGCCGGAAGCCGCCTCGCTCCAACGCACGCAAAAAGCGATTCAGGAGATCGAGACGATCGTTTCGGCCCATCCCGAAATCGCCCACACCTCTTCGGCGGCCGGATTCAACATGCTGGCAGGCGTCGCGTCGACCAATTGCGGCATCCTGTTCGTCGAACTGGTCGACTACAGCGACCGCAAACGTTCCGCCCAGGAATTGGCCGACCTGCTGAATGCCGAACTCTACGACAAGATCAACGACGCGCTGTGCTACGCCTTCACACCACCCTCCATCCCGGGTCTGGGTATCACTTCGGGCATCACCTTCATGGTTCAGGATCGCGGCGGGCGAGGCATCGGTTACCTTGCCTCGCAGACCCAGGCGTTGCTCGATACCCTCCGACAACAATCGTCCGTCGCCTCGGCTACCACGCAGTTCAACGACGGCGTGCCACAACGGCGCATCGAGATCAACAAAGCCTACGCACAACGCGAAGGGGTCTCGATGGATGAAGTCTATACGCTATTATCCACCTATTTGGGCGGTTCGTACCTCGGCAACTTCAGCCGTTTCGGCAGGCTCTACGACACCTACATCCAGGCCGCACCCGCCTACCGGCAAAACAAGGAGGACCTGAAGAGCTACTTCGTCACCAACGGCGACGGGGAGAGCGTTCCGCTTTCGGCATTCGTCACGATACACGACACGGTGGGAGTGTCCTACATCACCACCTTCAACCTCTACACCGCGATCAGCGTAACGGTCGTTCCGGCCAAAGGACACTCCTCGACACAGGTCATGGACCTCATCGAAGAGAAGGCTTCCGAACTGCCTTCCGATATCGGCATCGCCTGGAGCGGCATCTCCTACCAGGAGAAGACCGCTTCCGGTCACAGCAGCACGGTCTACCTGCTGGCCCTCGTCTTCGTATTCCTGGCACTGGCGGCTCTCTACAACAGCTGGAGCCTGCCGTTGAGCATCCTGCTCGGAGTGCCGTTCGCCCTCTTCGGCGCCCTGCTCTTCGTCGGTGGCGCCCACCTGATCAACCCGGTCTACACGGACGACCTCTTCATGCAGGTATCGCTCGTCATGCTGATCGGACTGGCGGCGAAAAACGCCATCCTGATCATCGAATATGCCGACCGGCTCTTCTTCGAACAGGGACTTTCGCTCGCCGATGCAGCCATCGGAGCCGCGCGACTTCGCGTGCGGCCGATCATCATGACCGCCTTCGCCTTCATTCTCGGCGTACTGCCGCTGGTATTCGCCCACGGCGCCTACTCCACCGCACGAAACATCATGGGTGTCGCCCTGATCGGCGGCATGCTGGTCGCTACGCTCCTGGGCATCTTCGTCTATCCGGCCCTCTATTACGCCATCGGACGCATCAGCGGATTCGAAAAAAAACGGCAACAGAAAATCGGAAATCCATGAAAAAGCTCTTGATCCCTTTAATCGCCGTTACCGTCTGTTCGTGCGTGGGACGTTTTCGTTCGCCGGAGGTGGAGGTTCCCGCCAACTACCTCTACGGCGCCGAATTCAATCCCGACACGGTAAACATCGGACTGCAATGGTGGGAAAACTTCGGCGACACGACCCTCAATCGACTGGTGGAAACGGCCATCGCCAACAACCGCGACCTCCAGGTCGCCTATTCGCGCATCGAACAGGCGCGACAGAACATCGGGGCAGTACGGTCGCAGTTCCTTCCGTCGCTCTCCTTTGACGCAGCAGCCAAAGCCGACTACACGGAGGCCTCCGGAATCGGACAATCCTATAGCGTACAACCGGCCCTGTCGTGGGAAATCTCGCTTTTCGGCGCCGCCCACCATACGACCGAGGCTGCCCGAGCCCAGTTTTTCGCGACGGAATGGGCCTACCGCGGAGTGATGCTCTCGCTGGCGGCCGAAGTGGCCACGACCTACTTCTCCCTGTTGCAGTACATGAACAGCCTCCGAATCGCCCGCGAAACCTACCGGCTGCGCTACGAGTCGACAGCACTCATCGATTCACTGTTCCGCTACGGCATGTATTCGGCCGTCGACCTGCAACAGGCACGCAGCCTTGCTGCACAGGCCGCGGTCGACATCCCAGCATACGAACGCGCGGTGGCTCAAACAGCCCTGTCGCTCGACGTGCTGCTGGGTCGCAATCCGCAAGCCTACAGGCCCGATCCGGCCGACAGTCTCCTGCTTACGGCCAAACGGCTTCTGCCCGACATCCCCATCGGCCTTCCGTCCGCCCTGTTGCAACGTCGGCCGGACATCGCAGAGGCCTACTACAATGCCATGGAGGCCCACGCCCGCATGGGTATCGCCCGAGCCGCGCAATTTCCCTCGCTCTCGCTTACCGGACAGGGCGGGCTTTTCGGCACGACCATCGGGGAGGTCAACAACCTGGTCTGGAGCGCCGCCGTCTCGCTTACCGAACCGATTTTCGCCTTCGGACAAAAACGGAAAAACTTCCGCATGGCCCGCGAAGAGAATCTGCAGGCGATCCTAACCTATCAGCAGACCGTCATCAACGCCTTCTCCGACGTGGAAAAAGCGCTTGCGGCAATCGCCACCTACCGCCGGCAGGCCGAACGTTATGCCGGTCTGCTCGACGCAGCGGCCGACATACGGGCCATGACCCGTCAGCTCTACCTCAACGGACTGACCGACTACCTCGAGGTGATCGACGCGGAAAGAACCTACTACTCGTCGCAACTCGACTTCGTCTCCATCCGGGCCGAACGGCTGCAGAGCTACGTACAGCTCTACAAGGCTCTCGGCGGCGGCTGGTAAACACCTAAATACCTAATTATCGGTAGTCGCACAGGAGAGATTTTTCACTACCTTTGCAGCGCACAAACGATGCAGAGATCATGTTGCGACTTTCCGACCTGAAGACAGGACAAAAAGGCTACATCATCAAGGTGCTGGGCCACGGCGGATTCCGACGGCGAATCATGGAGATGGGATTCGTGCGGGGCAAATGCGTCGAGGTGCTCCAGAACGCTCCGCTCAAAGACCCGATCAACTACCGGCTGATGAACTACGAAGTCTCCCTGCGCCGCAGCGAGGCATCCATGATCATGGTGGTTTCGGAAGAGGAAGCTGCCGAGAATCTCTGCCAGGAGGAGTTCCGCGGCACATCGGAAGAGAGTTGCATCGAACGGCTCATCTCCTCCCACAAGAAAGAGATCAACATCGCGCTGGTAGGTAACCCCAACAGCGGCAAATCGTCGCTCTTCAACGCCCTCACGGGCGGACACGAACACGTGGGCAACTACAGCGGCGTGACCGTCGACGCCCATCGGGGTCAATTTACCTACAAAGACTACACCTTCGTCGTCTACGATCTGCCGGGAACCTACGCCCTGTCGGCCTATACTCCCGAAGAACTCTACGTACGCCGACACCTGCGCGAACAGACGCCCGACGTGATCGTCAACGTGGTGGTAGCCTCCAACCTGGAGCGCAACCTCTACCTCTCCACCGAACTGATCGACATCAACCAAAGCATGGTGATCGCGCTCAACATGTACGACGAACTGGAGGAGAGCGGCGCGAAACTCGATTACGACGCTTTGGGCGGTATGCTCGGCGTACCGATCGTTCCCGTAGCGGCCCGCCACCGCCGTGGAATCGAGCAATTGCTCGACACGGTCATCGAAGTCTACGAAAACTGCAACGACACGGTCCGCCACATCCACATCAACTGCGGCCCGGTGGTCGAAGAGGCGATCCGCACGCTCTCCGAGGTGATGAAAAGCGACCTGCGGGCACTCCCCAAACAGTTTTCGTCGCGTTACCTTGCCATCAAGCTGCTGGAGGGCGATCGGGAGGTGGAACAGATGCTCAGTCAGGCCCCTCAATACGCCCAATGGATCGCCCTGCGCGACCAACTGGCCGGACGCGTCGAAAAAGAGCTGCATGAAGATGTGGAGACGGCGGTATCGGGAGAAAAATACGGTTTCATCTCCGGTGCGCTGAAAGAGACCTACACCCCCAGTCGCAAAGATCAGATGAAGCTGTCGGACGCCATCGACGCCATGATCACCCACCGGCTCTGGGGATTTCCCATCTTTTTCCTCATCATGTGGCTGACGTTCGAAGCCACCTTCCGGCTCGGCGCCTACCCGATGGAGTGGATCGAGACAGGAGTGGCCGCACTCGGATCGTTCATCGGAGCCTACATGGCAGAGGGTCCCCTGAAAGACCTGCTGGTCGATGGCGTGATCGGCGGTGTGGGAGGCGTGATCGTTTTCCTGCCCAACATTCTGATTCTTTTCCTCTGCATCTCGCTCATGGAGGATTCGGGCTACATGGCCCGAGCGGCCTTCATCATGGACCGCGTAATGCACCGCATCGGACTGCACGGCAAATCGTTCATTCCGCTTATCATGGGCTTCGGATGCAACGTTCCGGCCATCATGGCCACCCGCACGATCGAAAGCCGCAGCAGTCGTCTCATCACCATACTCATCACTCCGTTCATCTCGTGCAGTGCAAGGTTGCCCGTCTACATCCTGCTGATCGGTGTCTTCTTCCCGGGACACGCCAGCCTCGTGCTGATCGGACTCTACGCCCTCGGCATCCTGATCGCCGCCCTCACGGCACGCCTGATGCGACGGGCCGTCTTCAAAAAGGACGAAACCCCCTTCGTCATGGAGTTACCGCCCTATCGGCTTCCCGGACTTCGCGTCACCCTCCGCCACATGTGGGAAAAAGGGGCGCAATACCTGCGCAAAATGGGTGGCGTGATTCTCGTGGCCTCGATCATCGTCTGGGCCCTCAGCTACTTTCCGCGTACCGCACCGGAAGTTCCCTTGTCGGAACAACAGGCCCAATCCTACCTGGGTCGGATCGGACGATTTATCGAACCGGTCATGAAACCGTTGGGGATCGAATGGCGAGGCAGCGTGGCACTGGCAGCGGGTGTGGGAGCCAAAGAGATTGTGGTCAGCACGCTCGGCGTGCTCTACTCGGAAAATGCCGAAACGGACGAAACATCGCTGTCTGCCAAGTTGAAAGAGGTGAATCCGGAGACGGGGACGCCCGATTTCACACCCTTGTCGGCCCTCTCGTTCCTGGTCTTCGTATTGCTTTACGTTCCGTGCATAGCGGCGATCGCAGCCATCGCCCGCGAAACCGGAAGTCGGAAATGGGCGCTCTTCTCGCTGCTTTACAATACGGGTGTAGCGTGGGTTGTGGCATTCATCGTTCACTCGATCGGGAAACTTTTCATCTGAAACGCCATGAATGGAGAGAATCTCTGGCAACTGATCGCCGTATGGATCGTTTTGGGAGCCGCTATTGTCTGGCTTCTGTACCGTCTGCGGCGGCGTAAACAAGGTTGTGGCTGCGACGGCTGCGACGGTTCTGCACCATGCTGCAGGGAAAACCGCACCCGAAGAGGGAAGCAATGATCGTTTCCGAAACAGCACCGTACCACACGCACCATACGACCCAGGCGTTTCCCCGCCAAGAGGATCAATTTCTATCGGAGAGAGGTGAAACAGAAAAACGTTTGTTTCCACGAAGGAGTTGTACTATCTTTGTCACGCTGCCAGCCAACATGCAGCAGCTTTACCCCGAAAGAGAACCGTTCACACAACGATGTCCGACAACCTCACAGAAAACAGACCGCCCATCAGCATCATACTCTCGGTCTACAACGACTGGAAATGGCTGGAGATGATTCTCGCCGCACTGCGAATGCAGACCCGACGCGACTTCGAAGTAATCGTGGCTGACGACGGGTCCGATGAGCCATTCTGCGCCCACGTCGAAGCCGTCGCAAACGGAGCCGACAACTATCCGTTTCCGCTCATCCATGTCTGGCATCCCGACGAGGGGTGGCGTAAAAACAAGATTCTGAACGCCGCTATTCGGGCTTCGCACGGAGAATACCTGATTTTTCTCGACGGGGACTGCATCCCTCATCCGAAACTCGTGGAGGAACACTACGACGCACGCACGCCAGGCAGGGTCATTGCCGGTCGGCGCGTGACGCTGACGCAGGAGTTATCCGACCGACTCTCGCCCGCGCTCGTATCGGAAGGCTATCTCTGGAGTGCCTCACACCTGCTTCAACTGCTTTGGGCCGGACTGACAGGCCGACAACGTCACATCGAGAACTCGATCCGCATCACCTCCCCGCAACTTCGTCGGTTCATCAAAGAGCGCCGTTCGGGATTGGTGGGTTGCAACTTCTCCCTCTTCCGGGACGATCTCTACCGGGTAAACGGATTCGACGAACGCTATCAAGCCCCCGCCACGGGAGAGGATACCGACCTCGAAATGCGTCTCAACAAGGAAGGAATCTACATCCGGACACTCAAACACATGATCACCGTCTACCACAAATGCCATCCCACGCTTCCCTACTCCAGTCCGGAAAATGCCGCACTGCTGGAAGAGAACCGACGCAAGGATTCGGGCTACACCCCCTACGGCATTTTGCAGGAAACGGCAACCGAAACATCGGAAAGTATCCAATAGCACCTCTCCGGCCGACAGAAAACCTCCGGGGAAAACGAAATTCAAAGAGTCTGGAGAGTGGATACCGGGATCTGCCTCAGATCGCTTTCGTCTGCCGCTCCAACCACTCCAACGCTTCGCCTTTCAATGCGGGTGCAAGTTCCCGTCTCACCCGTTCATGGTAGTCGTTGAGCCATGCACGCGCCTCTTCACCCAACCATTCGGGAAGGATCATCGAGGTGTCGAACGGACAGAGGGTAAGTGTCTCGAAACCGCACCATTTACCGAATTCATTCTCTTCCAGAGCGACCGTAAGGAGCAGATTTTCGTGACGGATTCCGTAACAGCCCTCCCGGTAGATACCCGGCTCATCGGAGTTGACCATACCGGGCAACAGGGGCACGTTGCGAAGATTCTGTCGAATATCCTGCGGGCCCTCATGCACACAGAGATAGTGGCCCACGCCATGACCGGTCCCGTGGCCGAAATTCCGACGGGCCTGCCAGAGCGGTTCGCGAGCCACCGCATCGATCTGCGCACCGCACGTACCGAGCGGGAACACCGCACGCGCCAGGGCAATCATTCCACGCAACACCAGGGTAAAATCTTTCCGAACCTCCTCGGGCTGCGGGGCGAAAGAGACCGTACGGGTAATATCGGTCGTACCGAAGAGGTACTGTCCGCCCGAATCGACCAGATAGAGCGCATCGGGACGAATGACGGAGTAATTCTCCGGAGTCGCCGAATAGTGGGGCGAAGCGGCATTGGGTCCTGTAGCCGAGATGGTCTCGAAACTGTCGCCACGAGCATCGGGATCGGCCGCACGCAGCGCGGAGAGTTTTTCGGCCGCCTCGATCTCCGTGACACGCCGCCGAGGCACTTCGCGGTCGAGCCAAGCCAAAAACCGCACCATGGCCAAACCGTCGCGCCGATGCGCTTCCCGGAATCCGGCGATCTCCACCTCGTTCTTCACCGCCTTCATCATCGACACGGGCGATGCGGCTTCCGACACTTCGTGACGCAACCGTATCCGGTCATAAAGGGCCCGGTTAAGCGTATCGGGATCGATACCGATGCGACAGGGATCGATCGAACCGAAGAAAAGTTCCGTATCTTCGTACGGCAACGTCTCGATTCTCTCCCCGGCCAGCGAATGGCGCACGACATCGTTCACCTTGCGTTCATCGATAAACAGCCTCGCCGAATCGCTCCCCACCACGACATAGGCAAGCGATACGGGATTGTAAGGAATGTCATCGCCCCGGACATTCAACAGCCAGGCGATCTCGTCGGGAGCACCCAGCAACCGGTAATCTTCTCCGGCAACCGCCATCCGCTCGCGCAGAGCAGCCAGTTTCGCCTCCGCCGAAAGACCCGCATAACGCTCTTCCAATCGGACGATGGCCGCCGTAGGCGCCGCCGGACGATCGATCCAGATGCGGTCGAGCAGCTCCGGTTCGGATTGCAGATGGATTCCTGCCTGACCGAGCGTACGCTCCAAACGACGGGCATCCGTCACCGAAAAGCAATAGGGGTCGAAGCCGACCGTACTCCCGGAAGGCAACGTCGCCGCCAACCATTCGGGATAATCGACCGCCTCTGGAACCCGCAATTTGTACATGTCGATTCCGCTTCCGGCCAACTCCCTGTTCGCCTGCAGGAAATAGCGGGTATCGGTCCAAAGGCCCGCCTGCGAGGCGGTCACCACCACGGTCCCGAACGAACCGGTAAAACCCGAAATCCACTCCCGTTGCTGCCATCGGGCCGGCAGATATTCACTTCCATGGGGATCCGTTCCCGAAACAATGTACGCATCGATCCCCGCCTTAATCATTTCCTGACGCAATGCTGCGACTCTTTCTCTTATCTTTTCCATAAGGTTCCTTGTTTTCGAAGAGCCTAAAATTAAAAAACTATTTTGGTAAAACAGGATTTTAGCTCTATTTTTGTAAAACTTCGTTGCGTAACACACGCTTCGAAAAGTTTCCACAACCGATTTCTATTTGACTAAACTAACTATCTTATGAAATTCAATCTGATCGACATCATCGTTTTCGTGGTCTACTGCGTGGCGATCGTCGGCACGGGCCTCTGGGTCTCGCGCGAAAAGAAAGGGGTAAAAAAAGATGCCAAAGACTACTTCCTGGCCAGCAAGGCTCTTCCGTGGTGGGCCGTCGGAGCATCGCTTATCGCATCGAACATCTCCGCCGAGCAGTTCATCGGCATGTCGGGTTCCGGATTCGCCATCGGCATGGGTATCGCCTCTTATGAATTCATGGCAGCCCTCACACTGATCATCGTCGCCGCATTCTTCCTGCCCATCTATCTGCACAGGGGAATCTACACGATGCCGCAATTCCTCGAACAACGCTTCGACAAACGGGTTAAAACCGTTATGGCCATCTTCTGGCTGCTCGTATTCATCTTCGTGAATCTCACCTCGATTCTCTACCTCGGCGCCCTGGCCATCAACACCATGATGGGTATCGACCTCATGTGGGGTATCGCGGGACTGGCACTGTTTGCTGCCATCTATTCGATCTACGGCGGATTGAAAGCCGTCGCCTGGACCGATGTGATTCAGGTGATCTTCCTGATCGGCGGCGGACTCATCACCACCTACGTGGCGTTCCAACTGCTGGGCGACGGCAGCGTGGTGAACGGTGTGAAAGAACTGGCGACCAAAGCCCCCGAGAAATTCGACATGATCCTCGACAAGAGCCACGTATCCTACAACGAACTGCCCGGTCTGAGCGTACTGATCGGCGGACTGTGGGTGGCCAATCTCTACTATTGGGGTTGCAACCAGTACATCATTCAACGAGCTCTCGCCTCCAAATCGGTCGATGAAGCACAAAAAGGTCTCGTCTTCGCGGGCTTCCTGAAGATCCTCCTGCCGCTCATCATCGTCGTGCCCGGCATCATCTGCTTCGTCATGGTTCAGGACGGCATGATTCCCGCCCTCAGCAAGGCCGACGAAGCCTATCCGACCCTGCTCAACATGATTCCGGCCGGCGTGAAAGGATTGGCCTTTGCCGCACTCGTAGCAGCCATCATCTCTTCGCTCGCCTCGATGATGAACTCCATCTCCTCGATCTTCACGCTCGACATCTACAAATCCTACATCAACAAAAACGTATCCGAAACGGGTACGGTGACCGTGGGACGTATCTCCAGCATCGTCGCACTCATCATCGCCTGCGCCGTAGCCCCCGTACTCTCGAACCTCGATCAGGCCTTCCAGTACATCCAGGAGTTCACCGGCTTCGTAAGTCCCGGCGCGCTCGCCATCTTCCTGGCCGGATTCTTCTACAAACGGGCAACCGCCAACGGAGCCCTCGCAGCCGCTGTCGGTACGTTCGTCTTCTCGGTACTCTTCAAAGTGTTCCTGCCCTCCGTCCCCTTCATGGATCGCATGGGCATCGTCTTCCTCCTCTGCTTCGCGCTGATCGTGCTCTTCGCCCTCATCGAGAAGAAACCCGTGGACGAGACGAAGGTATCCTATCCCAAAGGGCTGTTCCGCACGACCAAAGGGTTCAAGATCGGTTCCGCAATTATTATTGCCATTCTCGTCTTCCTTTATGCAATCTGGTGGTAGAATGAAAAGAATCGCACTGATCGCCGTTGCCATGCTCGCATGCATGGCATGCGGCGAATCGGGAAAGGAGCAGAGTGCCATAAGGTTACTCGAGGAGGCCGAATTCAATACCGTTATAGACGGCAAACAGGTCGCTCTCTACACCCTCACCAACTCCAACGGCATGACCGTGCAGCTGACCAACTACGGAGCACGCGTTGCCGCACTTTGGGTGCCGGATCGCAACGGCACTTTCCACGATGTGGTATTGGGTTATGAAAGTATCGACGAGTACCTCTCGGGAGACGCCTATGCGGGTCCTGTGGTGGGCCGCTACGGCAACCGCATCCGGGAAGGCCGCTTCACCCTCGACGGAAAGAGCTACGAGCTCAACCGGAACGAAGGCAAGAACCATCTCCACGGTGGATCGGGCGGATGGTGGAGCAAGGTATGGGAGGCCGGGCCGATCGCAAAAGAGGATTGCGGCTGCGAATCGATCACCTTTTCGCTCCGTTCGCCCGACGGGGAACAGGGATACCCGGGAACGGTCGACATCCGGATCACCTACCTGCTCTCCCACGACAATACCCTTGCACTGATCTACGAGGCGACAACCGATGCGCCGACCGTACTGAATCCCACGAGTCACTGCTACTTCAATCTCCACGGCAGTACGATGCAGTCGACCGACACGCACCTGCTGGAGATCCGCGCCGACAGCTTCACCCCCACCGATGCCGAACTGATCCCCACGGGCGAAATCGTATCGGTTGAGGGCACTCCGCTCGATTTCCGCACCCCCACTCCAATCGGACAACGGATCGACGACGATTTCGAAGCGTTACACTTCGGCAAGGGCTACGACCACAACTTCGTATTGAACCGTACGGGCGACCTTTCGATAGCGGCCATTGTGACGGAGCCCTCGAACGGCATCCGCATGACAATCCATACGAACCAACCCGGCCTGCAGTTCTACAGCGGCAACGGCATGACCGGCAACGGAGTCGGAAAATGGGGCAATCGATTCAACTACCGTTCGGGCATCGCGCTCGAGACGCAAAACTTCCCCGACGCCCCGAACCATCCCAATTTCCCCTCGTCGGTACTTCGCCCGGGCGAGACATACCGTCAGCTCACCGTATACGGATTCGACACGGTGGAATAATCGGGATACGGATCCGAACAGAAAGACGCCCCCCAAAATCGGGAGGCGTCTTTCTATTTTTCTGTCCAGGCTTTCCGTTTGCCGGCTTCAGCGACACGAGCGATCTCCATCCGATTCGTGAGAGAGGTCCCGGAGAGACCGCCCATACTTCGGAAGCGTCGGGGCAGCATCAGAGTAAAAAGAGGATCAAGCTCTGCGCCACGACCACTCGAAGAAAGACGGCAAAGGGATAGACCGTGGAATAGGTCACCGATGCACGATCGTTTCCTCCAAGCGAATTGATGAACGCAAGAGCGATCGGATTCGTTGCGACACCCGCCAACATGCCCGAAAGAGTGAAGAAGTTCATCTTGGCAAAACGACGCACCGCCATCCCCACGATAAGCGACGGCAAGAGGGTGATGATGAATCCGTAGATGACCCACCAATAACCACCGCCGACGATCGTTTCGACGAAACCTTCGCCCGAACTGAGTCCCACGCCGGCCAAAAAGATCGAAATACCGAGTTGACGGAGCATCAGGTTGGCGCTGAGTGTCGTGTAGGTCACCAGTTTGTAGTGGGGTCCGAAACGGCTCAACAACAGGGCTACGATCAACGGACCGCCGGCCAGACCGAGCCGCACCGGCATGGGAATACCCGGAAGCGCGATGGGTACCGAACCGAGCACCACACCGAGCAAAATACCGATGAAGATCGCCACCAGATTGGGTTCGCGCAGGCGACGCATGGAGTTGCCCAGGAGATTGGCCACGGCGGCGATGGAGGCTTCACGCCCCACGACCGTCAGTTTGTCGCCCATCTGCAGCTCCAGTTCGGGAACCGCCACCAGATCGACGCCGGCCCGGTTGACCCGCGAAACATTGACCTCGAAATTGTTGCGCAGCCGCAACGACCCCAAAGTCTTACCATTAATGCCGGGTTTGGTGATCAGGATGCGGCGGGAAACATACTGGCTGTCTATGTTGTACCACTCTTTTTCCAACATGCCGCGCTCCTCGCGTCCAAGGAAAGCCACGATCGCCTCCTTGTCGCACTCCTCGCACACCACGAAGAGCGTATCGCCCTCCGCAAGCACGGAATCGGCACTGGCTATCTCCACCTGCCGGTTGCTGCGACAGATCCGCGAAATGACGAACGAGCGATCGAGCAACTTCTTCACCGCAGAGACGGATTTGCCATACAGGTTTGCATTGGTCAACTCCACCGACATCTTGACCGTCTGGTTTTCATCGCGATTCTGTTGCTCGAGACGTACGGTCTCCTCATCGTAGCGCACCCGGAAGATCCACTTGAGCAACAGCACGACCAAAATGCCGCCGAGCACTCCGAGCGGATAGGCCACGGCATAACCCATGGCAATGGTCGGATCACTTGTACCCGTCACATCCTGATAGGCCTGCTGGGCAGCACCGAGACCCGGGGTATCGTTTACCGCACCCGACATGACGCCCACCATCGTAGGCAGCGGCGTACCGGTCAGCCAGCCCAATCCCAACGTCGTAACCACTCCGAGAAAAACGATGATCACCGCATAGCCCACCAGCTGCAGGCCCCCTTTTTTGAAAGAGGCGAAAAAGCCGGGACCCGCCTGGATACCGATCGAATAGATGAACAGTATGAGCCCGAAATCTTTGGCGAATTCGAGGACCTGACTGTCGGGTCTGACCCCGAAATGGGCCGCTGCAATACCGACGAAAAGGATCCATGTGATGCCGATCGAGATGCCACCGATGCGAATACGCCCGAGCAAAAGCCCCACAGCGATCACCAACGCCAATACGAAAATGGAGTGGGCAATGCCCTCTCCGAATATCAATCCGTAAAGCCAATCCATAATCTGCCTAACGTATCGTTTACGGGGGCGAAGATACCCGAATATCTCGAAATAAAAAAGAGTCGGCCCCTTTTTCAACGGACCGACTCAACCATACACCCCTGAGGAAATTACCGGTAACGCTCCTCGACCACGCGCCAATCGATTCGCTCCCAGAGCGCCTTCACGGCATCCGCACGCCGGTTGCGATAATCGATGTAGTAGGCGTGCTCCCAAACGTCGATGGCGAGCAGCGGACGCATACCGTCGGTGAGAGGATTACCGGCATTGCTCCGCCCTACGATGGCCAGTTTCCCGCTCTTGTCCTCCACGAGCCAGGCCCACCCCGATCCGAAAAGAGAGACGGCCACCTGGGAAAGCTCCTCCTTGAAACGTCCGAACGATTCGAAAGCTCGATCGATCGCCGTTCCGAGTTGCCCGGTCGGCACACTCTTCGGATTGGGCGAGAGCGCAAGGAAATAGAAGATGTGATTCCAGGTCTGGGCGGCGTTGTTGAACAGGGGGCCGTCGGCATGCCTGACGATATTCTCCAGCGAGGCGTTCTCGAAACAGGTGCCTACGATCAGCCGATTCAGGTTGTCGATGTAGGTCTGGAGATGTTTACCGTAGTGATACTGCATGCTCTCCTCGCTGATCTGCGGGGCAAGCGCATCGAGCGCATAGGGCAGTTTCGGGAGGGTGAAACGGACGGTGTCGGCAGTTGCAATCGTTGTTGTCATAACGGACAGGTTTTAAGTAAACAACAAAAACGGTACGAATGGAATCGTTATTAAAGTTAAGGAATTAAATCAAATGTCATACCATATTATCGCTTTTTTTTATAGGAAATTATGCGAAAAAATTCCTACCTTTGGCTGAATTTTACTAACGTGCGAAACAGACCATGAAAATTTCATACAACTGGCTGAAAAATTACCTCTCCTGCGACTTGTCCGCCGAACAGATGGCCGCCATCCTGACCGACATCGGACTGGAAGTGGAAGGACTGGAAAAGATAGAGACCATCCCGGGCGGCCTTGCAGGTGTCGTCGTAGGCGAAGTGCTCACCTGTACGGATCACCCCGATTCGGATCACCTCCACATCACGACGGTCGATGTGGGTTCGGGAGAGCCTTTGCAGATCATCTGCGGAGCTCCAAACGTAGCAGCCGGTCAGAAGGTTCTCTGCGCCACCATCGGAGCGGTACTCCACCCCACCGGCAGCGACGAGAGCTTCAAGATCAAAAAAAGCAAAATCCGGGGCGTGGAGTCGTGCGGCATGCTCTGCGCAGAGGATGAACTGGGTATCGGCAACGACCATGCGGGCATCATGGTTCTCGATCCCTCCGCCCCGGTAGGCATGAGCGCCGGCAAATTCCTCGATATTCAGGAGGATTACCAGTTCGAAATCGGACTTACCCCCAACCGGGCCGATGCCATGTCGCATTACGGCGTCGCACGCGACCTGGCGGTCTATCTTCGCGCCCACGGGTTGCCCTGTACCCTCACACTCCCCTCTGTAGAGGCATTTCAGGTCCAGGACCACTCCCGTGAAATCCGCATCCGCGTGGAGAATCCGGAGGCAGCACCCCGCTATGCCGGCGTAACCGTTACGGGGCTGAAAGTCGCCCCCTCGCCCGAATGGATGCAGAACTACCTGCGTGCCATCGGCCTCAATCCGCACAACAACCTGGTCGATATCACCAACTTCATCCTGCACGAACAGGGGCAACCGCTCCACGCCTTCGACGCCGACAAAATCATCGGCGACGAAGTGGTGGTACGCACTTGTCCCGAAGGGACGAAATTCATCACCCTCGACGGTGTGGAACGTACCCTCTCGGCCGACGACCTCATGATCTGCAACGCCGAGAAACCGATGTGCATTGCCGGCGTCTTCGGCGGTCTGGAGAGCGGCGTGAGCGAAACAACGACCAGTGTCTTCCTCGAAAGCGCCTATTTCCATCCGGTATGGATCCGCAAAACGGCCCGCCGTCACGGCCTGAATACCGACGCTTCGTTCCGTTTCGAACGGGGCATCGATCCCGACAACACGATCTATGCACTGAAACGTGCCGCCCTCCTGTTTCAGGAGCTGGCCGGAGGTAAGATCTCCTCGGAGATTACCGACATCTATCCCCATCCTATCGAGCCTTTCCGTTTCGAATTTTCGTTCGACCGACTCAACCGGCTCGTCGGCAAAGAGATTCCGCAGGAGACCGTACGACAGATCATCGCGGCCCTCGGCGTGGATATTCTCGCCGAAAACGAGGGAACGCTCTCGGTGTCGGTTCCGCCGTTCCGTGTGGACGTGCAACGCGAAGCCGACCTGGTCGAAGAGATCCTCCGTATCTACGGCTACAACAACGTGGAGATTCCCGATGCGGTTCGTTCGACGCTCTCCTATGCACCCAAACCCGATCGGGAACGGCTCACCAACCTGGCTGCCGATTTTCTGTCGGCCAACGGATTCACCGAAATCATGAGCAACTCGCTCACGAAAGCAGCCTACTACGAATCGCTCACCTCTTTCCCGGCCGAACGATGCGTACGGATTCTCAATCCGCTGAGCGCCGACCTCAACGTAATGCGTCAAACCCTGTTGTTCAACGCATTGGAAGCTGTTGCGCTCAACACCAACCGCAAAAACAGCGACCTGGAGCTCTACGAACTCGGCAACTGCTATTTCTACGACGCGACGAAAAAAGAGCAACAAACCGAAAATACGTTGGCCCCTTACAGCGAAACCTTCAAACTGGCCATTACCGTGACAGGAGTCGCAGAACCGTTGTCGTGGAACCACAAAGCCGTACAAAGCGATTTCTTCACGCTCCGCGCCATCGCCGAGAAGCTGCTTCGCCGATTCGGTTTCGAACTGTCGGAATTGCGCTCCGAGCCTTGCGATTCGGATCTCTTCAGCGATGCACTCACCGTGAAGCTGCAAGGACGCGATTTCATGCAGATGGGCGTCGTATCGCCTGCCATCCGCCGCATGTTCGATCTGAAGAGTCCCGTTTACTTCCTCGAAATGAACTTCGAGGCGCTGATGAAGGCCGCTTCGCGCAACCGGATCGAGGCCCAGGAGCTTTCGAAATTCCCGGAGGTCCGTCGCGACCTGGCCCTTTTGGTCGACAAACAGGTTACGTTCCAGCAACTCTACGACATCGCTTTCGCCGCCGAGAAAAAGTTGCTGCGCGAGGTGACGCTGTTCGACGTCTACGAAGGCGACAAACTGCCGGAAGGGAAAAAATCCTATGCCCTCGGATTCGTCCTCGAAGACAAAACGCAGACCCTCACCGACCAACTGATCGAACGCACGATGAACAACCTGATCGCCCGATTCGAGAAGCAGGCGGGAGCGGTTATCCGCGCATAAGCGCACAAACGGCTGAACCCTACAGAAGAGAGACTTCGCTCCACGAAACGACAACCGAATTTTATGCAAAAGATACTGATTTTAGATTTCGGATCGCAATACACCCAGTTGATCGCCCGTCGAGTACGTGAACTGAATGTCTATTGCGAGATCCATCCCTACAACAAAGTTCCCGCCCTGACGGAATATGCAGGCGTAATCCTTTCCGGAAGTCCGTCATCGGTCCGCAGCGCCGACGCCCCACAGATCGACCTTACGGAGATCAAAGGCAAGATGCCCCTGCTCGGAATCTGCTACGGTGCGCAATATCTCGCCCAACGTTTCGGCGGCGAGGTGGCTCCCTCGAATGCCCGCGAATACGGACGTGCCATGCTCACACTCATCGAACCGGAGAACCCGCTGCTCAAGGGCCTTTCCTCCCCCACGCAGGTGTGGATGTCGCACGGAGACACCATCGTCCGTCAGCCTGCAGGATGCCGCATCATCGCCGGAACAGAGAAGGTGAAAGTAGCCGCTTTCCAGATCGAAAACGAATCGACCTGGGGCATCCAGTTCCACCCCGAAGTCTACCACTCTACGGAAGGAACGGCACTGCTCCGCAATTTCGTCGTGACGATCTGCGGATGCCGGCAGGAGTGGACCCCCGATTCGTTCATCGAATCGACCGTTGCCGATTTGCGGAGCCGTCTGGGCAACGACAAGGTGGTTTTAGGTCTCTCCGGCGGCGTCGATTCGTCGGTAGCCGCCATGCTGCTCCACCGGGCCATCGGGAAGAACCTCACCTGCATCTTCGTCGACATGGGTCTGTTGCGCAAGAATGAGTTCGAAACCGTACTGGCTTCTTACGAAGACATGGGGCTGAACGTCATCGGCGTGCGTGCAGGCGACAAATTCCTCGCCGACCTGAAAGGCGTAGTCGAACCGGAGAAAAAACGCAAAATCATCGGCCGCAACTTCATTGAGGTGTTCGACAGCGAAGCACAGAAACTCGACAATATCAAATGGCTTGCCCAGGGAACGATCTATCCGGACGTGATCGAATCACTCTCCGTGAAAGGACCCTCGGCCACCATCAAATCGCACCACAACGTGGGCGGTCTGCCGGAAAAGATGAATCTGAAGATCGTCGAGCCGTTGCGTCTGCTGTTCAAAGACGAAGTACGTCGCGTCGGACGACAACTGGGCTTGAGCGACACGCTGTTGGGTCGCCATCCGTTCCCCGGTCCGGGACTGGGCATCCGCATTTTGGGAGAGGTGACCGCCGAAAAGGTTGCCATCCTCCAAGAGGCGGACAAAATATTCATCGACGCTCTGCGGGAATGGGGACTCTACGACAAAGTATGGCAGGCCGGTGTCATTTTGCTGCCCGTTCAGAGCGTCGGCGTGATGGGCGACGAACGTACCTATGAAAATTGCGTGGCTCTGCGTGCAGTCACCTCCACCGACGGCATGACCGCCGACTGGGTCCATCTGCCCTACGACTTTCTGGCCAAAGTGTCGAACGACATCATCAACCGGGTGCGCGGCATCAACCGCGTCGTCTATGACATCTCCTCCAAACCGCCCGCCACGATCGAGTGGGAATAGTTCGGCTCAAGACGGATATAAATATAAACAAAGGAGAGTCCCGCTTTCGCAGGACTCTCCTTTGTTATCTACATTTAACTGCGCTCCCCGGGAGGATCGCTCGGTCTCAGAAGAGCCCTCGTTACATCTTTCTCCCGAAACTCCAACCGGTTTCCGAAAATCGTGACAATCGCTTCCAGCCCCGACAACGACAGGAAAGCCTGCAAACGACATCGAGGCTCGGCCGGTTCGACACACATTCCGGTCCAGCGAATCTACTCCGTATCCGGAAGAAATGCCGCCCGACTGCTTCGCATCGATGAACCACCCTCGCAGCTCCCGTGCAGGGCAATCTCGCATCCGATGACAGCGGCTCTGCGTTTGCAATAACGTTCGCACTGCTGCTCGACGGCATAGCCGAGCATGCTTCCGAGCATGAAATCCTGTTCGGGAGAGAGCCTGTTCAGGGGCTTGTCGATGAAGGTCTGCACCACGTCGAGACAAGCCGACTTCCCGAAATAGAGATTTACCTTATCGCCTCCGGCAACCGGTTGTACCAGATAACCGATTCCCTGCGCATCGAGCCGCTCCTTCAACAGTTCGGCGCACGATCGCTCCAAAGTGCAGAGGACCAGACTGCGAATCCCTTTATGGAACTCATAAACATGGTGCATGCACATCTTCATCTCGGCATGACGGTAGAAATCGGCACACTCCATCACATCTCCCCCTTCAGTTGCGCCACCCACGCCTCTTCGCGCGCAGCGGTTTTGTCGGCTCCGTCCGTTTCGTCGATCGCCAGCCCTACGAACTGCCCGTTGCGGGCTACGAGCGAATCGGTCACATCGTACCCCTCGGGCCAATAAGCCCCGATGAAGGTGCATCCCGTCCCGGCCAGTCCGTCATAGATCAGGCCGATGGCATCGCAGAAGGTATCGGGATAAGAGGCCCCGTCGCCACATCCGAAAAGCGCCACCTTTTTCCCGGAGAGATCGAGTCGTTTCAGCGCGTCGAGAAACCCATACCAATCGTCCTGCAACTCCCCGCTCCCCCAAGTGGAACTCCCGAGCAACAACACATCGTAGCGCATCGCATCGGCAGCACCGGCCCTGGCCACATCATGAACATCTTCTGCACCGACACCGAGTTTCGCGGCGATATCGCGTGCTACCGTTTCCGTCGTACCGGTGGTACTTCCATAAAATATTCCGATCATCTTTTCTGTTTTTTTTGATTCATATTCCGTCTACAAAGAAAGCCAGACAACTCTCCCCGCACAATACCCAATTCGTGCGATTCCCAACGAAAAGAGTGCCGATCGGTGGGGATTCTCCATCTTTTTCATGCCATAACAAAAAATCCGGCAGACAGCATCGTCCATATCGCACGATTATTCGTACATTTGTCCTGACCCGGCGTTTTCCGGAGAACCCTTAATTATCTTCGAATCCGATGAAAAAAACACTGCTTCTGCTCGTCTGCCTGTTTTGCGCCGAGCTGCTTCTCGGTCAACCGAAAAAGGATTGGGCCAACTACGGCCGCTACGAACAGGCGAACGCCGAACTGACAACCAGACCCGACGTGGTCTTCATGGGCAACTCCATTACGGAAGGTTGGTTCCGTGCCCACCCCGAATTTTTTACCGAACACAACTATGCTGCCCGCGGCATCAGTGGACAGGTAACCTCCCAGATGCTCTGCCGCTTCCGCAGCGACGTGCTGAACCTCGCGCCCAAAGCCGTGGTGATCCTTGCCGGAACGAACGATATCGCCCAGAACCAGGGACCCATCTCGCTGGAACATATCTACGAAAACATCGTCTCGATGGCCGAGCTGGCCCGTATGCACAAAATACGCGTCGTGATCTGTTCGGTACTTCCTGCAGCGGACTACCGTTGGAACAAAGGGCTCGACCCCGCTCCGAAAATCGTGGAGCTCAACAGCATGTTGAAAAAATATGCCGAAGAGAACCGATGCTTCTGGGTCGATTTCCACACACCGATGAAAGACGAGCAGGACGGTCTGCGTGCCGAATATACCCAGGACGGAGTCCATCCTCTGCCGGCGGGCTACACCGTCATGGAAGAGATCATCGCCCCCGTTCTCCGCAAGGCAGCCAAATAGTCTCCCTGCGGCATCCGACAAAGGATCATTCGAAGCCTTCGCGACTCATCCCGCCGCTTCGACCGGGACCACCCGATCGAGCATGACATACCACAGATAACCTTCGACGGAAGCATATCCCATTTCTGTCAGAAGTTCCATGTAATCCTGCAACTGACGCGCGTATTCGGGCTTCTCGTTCCGACCGAATTTGTAGTCGACGACCACCGCCCGGTCGCCGGCGATCATCACCCGGTCGGGACGCCGCATCGGATCGTCGCCCGGGAGCACGATCGAGCTCTCATTGCGCACACGATCCCACGGATATTCGAACCAACTCCGAATGACCGGATCGGCAAAGGCCCGCTCGACCCGTTCGCGCAGCCGTTCCGCCTCCCCGGCCGTGAGGAGCGAATCGAGTTCCATGCGTGCGATCGCCTCCCGGACCTGCTCTGCGGAAGAGGCCTCGGCAAACACCCGATGCATCAGAATTCCGTAGTTGCGCGGCGACAACTCCGCCGGAGCGTCCGTGTCGAAATAGCGCTCCGAAGGGAGTCGCAAACGGACCTTCATACCTACGGGCGAAGTGGGATAACTCTGCAGGTATCCCTCCTCCTGCACCCGTTCCGCAACGGGATGCATCGGTTCTCCGAAACAGATCGAACCATCGGCCCGACGAACGCCCGTCAAATCGCCGAACTGCACATCGCCCTCCACGCCCAACAGACCGGCAATCAACAGACCGACAGGCTGGCTCTCCTTTCGCTCCGCCTCCACGGGAACCAAAAGATGGAGCTCCTCCTCGGCACGGGTGAGCGCCACATAGAGCATGTTGATGGCATCGATATGCGAAAAGACCTGCTCGCGATAGCATGCATCGGCAAATGCCGAGTTACTCATCTTGGTTTTAGAGAAAGGAAGCAGTACGTTTCCGTCGATTCCCAGTTCAGGATCGCTGCATTCGGTCCAGATCAGCTCCCTGTCTTGCGGCTGGAGCCGCCACGAAAGATTGGGCAAAATGACCACTTTGTATTGCAACCCCTTCACTTTATGGATCGTAGAGACCGTAATGGCCTTCTCGGTCGGCTGCATGGCAAGCGATGCCGTGGCCCCCTTCTCATCCCACCACTTGAGGAAAAGCTCTATGTCGGCCACGGTCGAAGAGCTGAAGGTGACGATCTGCTGGTGCAAGGCCTGCAGATAGGCCACCTGATCGGAAAGCTCCTGCAGAGCGAACCGCATCACGATCCGTTCGAAGGCCTCCTCGGGCGACAGGAGCGCCAGGGACAGGAAAAATTCGCGCTCCTCACCGGACAACTCATCGTCGAATGCCCGTCCCAGCCAACGGTTGTAGACGGCCCGATGAATGGAGTCGCCCAGGTCGAGGGCCAGACGCAGACAGGCCGTCACGAAACCGACCACAGGCCCCGAGGCCACGGTAAGGGCCTCCTGCGTGACCACATCGTAACAATATTTCGAATCGGGCGAACTGTTTTTCCGATCGAGCAGTTTCGCAGCGATAGTACGTCCCTCCCTGTTGGTCCGAACCAACACGGCGATATCTCCAGGACGGTATCCCCGCTTCTGCAACTCCTCGACACGGGCAATGACATACCGCGACATCTCCTCTTCGTCTTGCCGATCGGCAAACGACACCTCGACATATCCCCGCTCCGTGCGATCGGCTGCGGACTGTTCATAATCGGCATAGGCCTTCGCCAACGATCCCCGCAAGGCATCACGCACTTCGGGATGCAACTCCCCACGTCCGACCGCCGCATCGAGCGCCGTATCGAGCTGCAGATTATCGAGCTCCACGATCCGTCCGATCAGGGCGTTATTGAACTCCACAATCCGCCGCATGCTCCGATAATTGGTCGCCAAGCGGAACCGATCGACACGATCCGTTCCGAAATCCTGCTCCACCCGGCTCCCGAGAATCTGCCAATCCCCGCCCCGCCAACGATAGATCGACTGCTTCACATCGCCCACGAGCAAAACGGGATGTCCCTCCTCTCCGGCCAACGCATTGTCGAGCAGCGGGATGAAGTTGTTCCACTGGAGGGTGCTGGTATCCTGAAACTCATCGATCATGAAACGCGCATAGTAGTTGCCGACCTTCTCGAAAATGAAAGGCGTATCGTTATCCGCCACAAGCTGCGCCAGGATGTGATTCGTCTCCGAGATCGGCAACAGATTCTGCTCTGCACAAAGTTGTTCGGTCCAACGGCGCAGATCACCCAGCAACGTGAAGGCATGGAAATTCCTCCGCAGCAGCTCCACACTGTTCAGAAAAGAGACGTTGCGATCGTACGTATCGCAGATCGAATCCAGCAACGGACGAAGTTGCGGCATGAGTGAACGAATCTTCTCGATGTGGGGCGAATTTTTCGCATACCACTCCGTATCGTCAACCCTTGCGTTCGACACCCGTTTGGCATAGGGACTCTGTCCGGTCTGCGCCACCTTCACGAAATAGGAGGCAAAAGAGTTTTTTCCCTGCTTGAAATCCGAAGGGGCAAGTCCCTGCTCCGCGATCAACCGCAAGGCCTCCTTCGCCTCGCTGCGCATCTGCTCCCGAATGGCATCAGCCCGATTCAGAAGGCTGCGGAAGCGCTCCACGATTTCAGCACCCTTCGCAAGCATGGGCTCCGCCTTCCGATAACCGTCGCTGAAGACCTGCTGACCGAGCGAAAGGAGCATCTCCTTCAGATTCCACCGTTTGTTCTGTTCGATCCGCTCCCGCATGAATCCGACAAGACGTTCACGCAATTCGGCGTCGTCCGTAACCGAGTCGAGCAGGGCATCGGCCGCTCCGGAGAGGAGCGATTCGGTATGCAGTTCGAGGTTGTAATTGATCTCGAGTCCCAGCTCCCGCAGAAACGATCGGATGACCCGCTGGAAAAACTTATCGATCGTAAGCACCGCGAAATGGCTGTAATCGTGAAGGATAAATCCTCTCACCCGCATCGCCCGCCGGCCGATCTCCTCGTCGTCAAGGGCGAGGTCTCGCCTCAACCGGTCACGCATAACGGTCTGCTCTCCTCTGGCCAGCCGATCGATCTCGCTCAGAATGCGCGTCTTCATCTCCTCGGTCGCCTTGTTGGTGAAAGTCACGGCAAGGATATGTTTATAGAGCGACGGCTCCTCGATCACGCTCCGCACGTATTCATAGGAGAGACTGAATGTCTTTCCCGATCCGGCCGACGCATTCAATATTTTCACATTCCCCATAACACGGAAGCTATCCCGATGTAAAAGTAGAAAAATAATCCGTTCGGTCCATCGGTTCAGAACCGATCCGCCTCTTTTCGCACCTCGACACTCCCGGCAACGTCCCCTTTCCCGGAAGCCGATCAAATATCTGCACCCGAGGGTCAATATGCGACAATAATTTGCAAAAAAAACGTTATCTTGGCAGACAAGAAAATTGCATAACCTATGAAAAATCTTCTTTGCTCTGCTGTTTTTCTGCTCTCCATTTTCGTTGCAGCAGCCCAAGATACGATCATTGCCAAGAATCTCCAGCCTTTCGGGACCATCTCGCTGGATGGAGGCATCTGGGGAAGCATCCAACAAATACCCGAGTCTGCACCCGCCTCTCTATCGATTTGTCTGAACGGGAACAATGCCGATCAGGTAAAATGGAGCATCAAGGACAGCGTATTGAGCATCCGTTTCAGCGGAACATCCAGAAGCAACCTTCCCCATGTCACCATCCATTACCACCAGGTCGGTACGCTCAAACTGGATGCCGCTTCGGTCCATTTTTCCGACAGTCTCGGGACCTCCCTGCTCTCCTTCTTACTGCAAGGCGGAGCCAAGTTGACGGCCGATGTCTCATGCGATGACCTCGTGCTCGATGTTCAAGGCAAATCTTCGGCCCTGTTGAGAGGCGACACCCGCTACCTCACGATAAAAGCCCGCAACAGTGCCGTCGATACCCGGGAATTGAATGCAGTCAGCACAACCCTCGAAGCATCCGCCATCTCCGAAGCGTTCGTCTACGGGTCGGAACGGCTGGTGCTCGAAGCCCGCGACGGCGCCTCCATCTTCTACCGAGGCAACCCGGCCATCCTGCGGAAAAATACACTGCGCAGCGGCCGCATCAACTACATCGGCCAATAGCCCGACACCCATGGAAGGGTTTCTCAAGCAGGTCGCCAAAGACCTCTACGATCGTTACGGCGAAGAGACAGCCTCTTTTTACACGCTTTTCCCGAGCCGGAGAGCTGCCCTTTTCTTTGCAGAGGTCCTTGCCGAAACAACGCCACGCCCCTTGTGGCTGCCGGAGAACCTGACGGTCGATCGGTTGATGGAAGAGGTCGCCGGCATCGCACAGGGAGACCATATCCGCCTGCTTGCCGAACTCTATAAAGTCTACGTCGAGTTCCATCCGGCAGAATCGTTCGACTCGTTCTATTTTTGGGGCGAGATGCTCCTCTCCGATTTCGACTCGATCGACAAATACCTCATCGACGCCGACACGATCTTCTCGAACCTGCTCGATCTGCGTATCCTCGACAGCCGATTCGAGGCCTTTACCGCCGCCCAGCGGGAGATCATCATCCGGTTCTGGAAGAGTTTCGAAAGCGCCCGGACTCTCTCGCCCCAACAACAGGATTTTCTCTCTACCTGGCGTACGCTCGCCCCGATCTACCACGCCTATCGTCGACGGCTCGAAGAGTTGGGTATTGCCTACCCCGGCATGCTCTATCGGAAGGCGGCCGAACGAATCCAATCGGGCGAAAAGATCGAGCAACCCCAACGCCACTATGCGATCATCGGATTCAACGCCCTCAGCCGCTGCGAACAGATTCTCTTTGCATACCTCCAGAAAAACGCCAAGGTCGATTTCTACTGGGATTACGACAAATACTACCAGGAGAATCAATCGCAGGAAGCCGGGATGTTCATCCGCGACGACCTCGTGCGATTTCCGCCCGCAGGCCCCCTGCCCGATGGCAACGACCATTTTCGAAATCCGAAACGGATCTACGCGGTAGCCGCCGCATCCGACGTGCTTCAATGCAAATATGTCCACCGGGCCCTCACCGAACTAACCGCCGAAATGGGCCGCGCACCCGACAAGGAGACCGCTATCGTCCTGACCGACGAAAGTCTGCTCATCCCGTTGCTCCATTCGCTTCCCGAGACGATCGAAGCGGTCAACGTCACGATGGGATATCCCCTGCAACAACATCCGGTCTACTCCTTTCTGGAACGGTTGCTCCAACTGCAGGCCCACAAAAAAACGCGCGGGCCAAAGAGCGTATTCTACCACAGCGACGTACGCGGCGTACTGAACCACCCGTTCGTAACGGAGGTATCGGGCGAGGTTGCCCGAACCCTTTCCGAGGAGATTCTCCGTCGGCAGATGGTCTATATTCCCGCTGAACGGCTGCATGCGGATGACTTTCTGAAACGCCTTTTCACTCCTCACGAAAGTTGGGATGCCCTGGGCTCCTACCTGGTGGAGATCCTTTCGACTGTTGCCCGGGAGAAACGCGACACTCCCGAACGGCGACAACGGCTCGAATTTCTCGCGCTCGTCGCCGAACAGATCGGGAAACTGACCCGCTCGGTTGCCCAATGCGGCATCGAACTCTCCGGTACCGTCTACACCTCCCTGCTGCGACGCATGCTCCAAACCATCACCGTACCCTTCGAAGGGGAGCCTCTCTCCGGCGTACAGATCATGGGGATCCTGGAGACCCGTGCGCTCGATTTCGAAAACGTGATCCTGCTCTCGATGAACGACGACAACTTCCCCGGCAACCGCCTCGACACCCCCTCATTCATCCCCTACAACCTGCGCATGGCCTATGGTCTGCCAACGCCGGAGCACCACGAAGGAGTCTACGCCTACTACTTCGCCCGTCTCATCCAACGGGCCCGCAGAGTCGATCTGGTCTATTCGTCGACCACCGAGGAGAACAGCAACAGCGAACCGAGCCGCTACATCTACCAGCTCGATTACGAATCGCCCCACGACGTTACGAAACGGGAGATCGGCGCCGAGGTGACCTTTGCTGCCCCCGCACCGATTCGTGTCGATAAGGCTCCGAACGTCATGGAGAAGCTGAACCGTTACCTCGACGAAGGCGATGCCAAATTATCCCCCACCCAACTGTTCTGCTACGTGGAGTGTCCGCTCAAATTCTACTTCCGTTGCGTGGCCCATCTCAAACCGAAAGACGAAATCTCCGAGGAGGTCGACGACGCCCTTTTCGGCAGCATACTCCACCGGGCGGTGGAACTGCTCTACAAACCCTTGCTGGAAGACTCCAAGCCATCGGATGCGCTTCGCCCCCTGATCGGCTCTCCGCAAGTGGAGCAAGCCGTGACAACCGCCCTGCACGAAGCCTACCAGGAAGATGAAAGCACCGACGAATCGGAATGGAGCGGCAATCTGCTGCTGATCCGCAGCACCATCATGGAGTACATCAACACCCGCATCCTGCCATTCGATGCGGGCCAGACGTCATTTTCGGTAGAGGCTCTCGAGAAGTGGATCGATGCCGATTTTCCTTTCGAGATCGCGGGAGAATCCCACACGGTCCATTTGTATGGGAAAATCGACCGGATCGACCGACTCCATAACGGAATTTTACGCGTAGTCGACTACAAAACCGGATCGCCGCATACACCGTCACGCGAAAAAAACAGCGCGGGATTCGAATCCCTGGAGAGTCTCTTCAGCGGCACTCCCGAGCAACGGATCTCCGCCGTCCTTCAGACCCTGCTCTATGCGCTCATGCTGAAAAAAAGAGGTTACGACAGGATACAGCCCGCCCTCTACTACATCCGTTTCCTGGGAGAAGAGAACTATACACCCCTGCTGAAAGAGACGGGACGGGGATGCTTCGTCGAACGGTTCGACGACTACGCCTCCGAATTCGAGGAGCGTCTCCGACAGACACTCGCCGAGCTTTTCGATCCGAAGATCCCCTTTACCCAATGCGAAGAGGGGAAAGGTTGTTCGTGGTGCGACTTCCGAGAGATCTGCTGTCGCTGAGTCCGGGCATACCCCGTCGGCTCGACACACAGAGGCTCTTCCGCACGCCCCATTTGGTCCGAGACGATCGACTCATCCGACCACTCGAACGGGTTGAAACGAAACGGCCGGTCTCTATGAAAAGACCGGCCGCAACGCTGTAAGCGAGGCTCCCGAATCACCGCGTGAACTGACAACCCAATTCGAGCCCGTTATACTGCTCGACCAGATCGACCGCACCCTGCAGCGTAGGGTCTTTCGAAAAATCGATCGATTTCTTCGCCTCCGTCACCAGCTTGTCCGCCTCGAAACGCACGTCGAGCTTGCCGCCGGAAAAATAGAGTTTGCCTTCGAAAGTGGTCGCCTGCCGGGTTGCCAAAGGAACTACCGTCAGATAGATCTTCTGGTTGGCTTCATCGAAGCGGTAACTTCCCTCGATCTTATGTTCATTGAAAAGCACCTCGAAACGGCCGTCCTTCTTCAACCGGACAGTCGCACTGCCCGGCACGACGCCTTGTGCCGCACAAAGTTCGGCCATCTTCTGCTTGAGTGTGGGCACTGCCACCTGGGTGCCGAGTGCAGCAACCAGATCATCGCCTGTAAACACCACCACAGGTGCCGCATAGATCCAATCGCCGAGGAGACTCTCCGCTTTCAACGACTCGGTCGTCGTCTGAGTTTCCGTTTCCTCCGTCGCAGAGGCGGATGACACCACACCTCCGAGCAACTGATTGAACAGGTCGTTCAACGATTGTGCCGGAGCCTGTTGAGTCAACGCGCCCAAAACAAGCGTCAAACAAATTGCGATTCGCTTCTTCATTCCCATCGAATTTCGTCTCTAAAATCCAATAAATTTTACATTCTGCCCCGCTTCTCACGGCTAACGATCCCCGTTTTCCAATCGGGAAGGGCTTTCGTTACCTTTCCGAGAGGGAATCATCCGCTCTGCCATACGCTTCAAAAAAGAGCGGCAATGGGCGACTTTTCTGCGACCCGTTGCGGAGGCTTCTTCGGCAAAATTACACTTTTCCCCGGAAGAGAGAACATTCCCGAGAAAAAAACGGGAGGCACCCCCGAAAGATTGCCTCCTGTCGAGAAAAAATCGCAAACGGTCAGATCGTAAACAGCTCCCTGTATTTGGGCAAGGTCCAAAGACGATCGTCCACGATCAGCTCCAACTTGTCGATGTGGTAGCGGATATCGGAGATAAACGGACGCACCTCCTCCTCGTAACCGGCCGCACGGGCGATCACATCCTCCACGGCATTCCATTTCTTCCGCGCCTCCACCATCGCGGCACTCATTTCGCGAATGTTTTTCACATGGTCGGAAATCATGCGAATCGTGTTCAGTTCGGCCGAAGCCATCACCTCGTACTCTTTCGGGAAGAGTTCCTTGATTCCGCGCACGTTATCGATCAACACATTCTGATAGCGGATCGCTGTAGGAATGATGTGGTTGGCAGCCAGATCGGCCAACACCCGCGATTCGATCTGCACCTTCTTCAGGAAGGTCTCATTCTTGATCTCGTAGCGTGCAGCCAACTCCACCTCGCTGAAGATACCGAAGCGACCGAACAGCTCCACATTGACCGGGTTGATATACTCCTTGATGGCCGAGGTAACGCTCGTGATGCCTTTCAATCCGCGTCGGGCAGCCTCTTCGTGCCACTCCTGACTATAGCCGTTCCCCTCGAAACGGACCGCCTTCGACTCGGTAATGAACTGACGGATCACCTGCAGAATCGCCTCATCCTTCTTGACTCCCTTTCCGATCAATCCATCGACCAGCTCTTTAAAGCGGGTCAACTGCTCGGCGACTGCCGTATTGATCACGATAAGCGGCATCGCACAGTTGGCCGAGGAGCCCGTAGCACGGAATTCGAAGCGGTTACCCGTAAAAGCAAACGGCGACGTACGGTTGCGGTCGGTATTGTCGAGCAGGATCTCGGGAATTTTACCGATATCGAGCTTGATTCCGGTCTTTTCGTCGGGCGAGAGCGCCTTGTCGGAGATCCGCTGCTCGATGTCGTCGAGCACGCTGTTGAGCGTCGAGCCGGCGAAAACGGAGAGGATGGCCGGAGGAGCCTCGTTACCCCCCAGACGGTGGGAATTGCTCTCGGTGGCGATCGATGCCATGATCATCGTGCCCCGTTCAGCAGCCGCACGCAGGATGCTGACGAAAAAGGCGAGAAACTGCATGTTGGTCTTCGGTGTCTTTCCCGGAGCGAGCAGATTTTGCCCCTTGTCGGTAGCCAGCGACCAGTTGCAATGCTTCCCGGATCCGTTGACGCCCATGAAGGGTTTCTCGTGGAAAAGAACCTGCAACTTATGTTTTACCGCCACACGACGCATGACCGTCATGAGCAATGTATTGTGATCGACGGCGATGTTGGCCTCCTCGAACATCGGCGCGCATTCGTACTGATTGGGAGCGACCTCGTTGTGACGGGTCTTCAACGGAATGCCCAACCGGAATGCTGTCTGCTCGACATCCTTCATGAAGGCGATGACCCGATCGGGAATCTCCCCCCAATAGTGATCGTCAAGCTGCTGATCCTTGGCTGCCGAATGCCCCATCAGGGTGCGTCCGGTCTGCATCAGGTCGGGACGCGCCCGGTAGAGAGCCTCATCCACCAAAAAATATTCCTGCTCCCATCCGAGGGTTGCCACCACCTTTCCGACCTCCTTGTCGAACAACTGGCAAACCTCCACGGCCGCCCGGTCGAGTGCGGCGAGCGAACGCAACAAGGGAGTCTTGAAGTCGAGCGCTTCCCCGGTGTAGGCGATAAAAATACTCGGTATGCAGAGCGTATCATCGATGATAAAAGTCGGCGACGAAGGATCCCAGGCGCTGTATCCGCGCGCCTCGAACGTATTGCGCAGGCCGCCATTCGGGAACGACGAAGCGTCCGGTTCCTGCTGTACGAGCAGATCGCCGCTGAAGTTCTCGAACGATCCGCCGCCCCACATCGGTTCGAAAAAGGTGTCGTGTTTTTCGGCAGTGGAGTCGTTGAGCGGCTGGAACCAATGGGTATAGTGGGTAGCTCCCCGCTCCATGGCCCAGGCCTTCATGCCGGCAGCCACCTGATCGGCAATCCGACGATCGATCCGTCTTCCCTCATCGATGGCGCTCACCACGCTTTCGTAAACCGCCTTGGGAAGATAGCGTCTCATCTTCTCCTTATCGAAAACATCCGCACCGAAATAATCGGATACCTTTTCCGTCGCAAACGCGACCTCCGTTTTCGGACGTGTGGCCATCTCCTCGATCGCCTTCGTTCTCATTGTACTCATAAGTCAAAAATCAAATTACAGCATTACGGCCGCAAAAATAGATATTTTTTCATCAACACACATCATTTCAGCCCAACTTTTTTCATTTTTTGTGTTTTTTCACAACACACCCCCGAATAATTGGGGGGGGGTATGCTAAAAACACACACAAAACCGTTTTTCACAAAAAAGAACTCCTTTTGGAAATAGACTCCGAAGAGTAAACTCTCGAGCCATCCCCAATCGACGAGACGGGATAGATCGCATGTACACACAATGCAGGCTATCCGGGCATGTGGCCCGGATAGCCTGCAACGTGTGTGTACGCTTACTTGTTGAGATAAGCCGGATTGTCTCTCAGCTTGCGGACGAAGAAATCATACATCCGGTACACTTCGAACGGCTGCCCCAGGCTGTGCGTCCTGCCGGGGAGGTAGAGCTGCTCGAACTTTTTATTCGCCTTCATGAGTGCACCGACCACCTGAAGGGTGGATGCGGGGTCGACATTGTTATCGAGCTCGCCGTTGATCAGGAAAAGATCTCCTTTGAGAAGATGTGCATTGTCGACGTTGGAGCTGCGGCTGTAGGATTCGTCGACCGGATATCCCATCCACTGCTCGTTCCACCATATTTTGTCCATACGGTTGTCATGACATCCGCAGAATGATACGGCGGCCTTGTAGAAGTCGTTGAAAAACAGGAGTGCCGCCACTGCACTCTGACCTCCGGCTGACCACCCGTATACCCCGACACGCGATGTATCCATATACGGGTATTTCTCAGCGGCAGCCTGTATCCACAGGATACGGTCAGGATATCCGCTGTCTTTCAGGTTTTTCCAGCAGACATCATGGAAAGCCTTCGAGCGGTTGTTCGTCCCCATTCCGTCGATTTTGACCACGATGAATCCCAACTCCACAAGCGGTGTGATATAGTAGTCGTACGCGGAGAAGTTCTTGTTTACGAAAGAGTCATGCGGTCCGGCGTATATGTCCTCTATGACAGGATATTTCTTTTCCGGGTCGAAATTGGCCGGGCGGAAAATCGTCCCCCAGATATCGGTCTTCCCGTCGCGTCCCTTGGCGTGGAACACTTCCGGAACAGCCCAGCCGGTCTCAAGGAGTTCGGATATGTCGCATCGTTGCAGCTCTGCGATCACTTTGCCGGTGTTCCCGTCCCGGAGAACACTGACGGGAGGCATGTCCGGCTTTGAATATACATCGACAAACCTCGATCGGTCGGCCGAGAAGGAGAGAGTATGGTTGGCCTTCTCCGGGGTCAGGTCCGTGAGTCCCGTTCCGTCGAAATTCACCCGGCAGTAGTGCTGGTTGTACGGATCCTCCTTTTTATACATTCCGGAGGCCATGAAGTAGACCTGTCTCTCCTGTTCGTCCACATGCAGGACCTTCCGCACCACCCACTCTCCGGATGTCATGCAGTTCTTTATGCTTCCGTCGGTTCCATCGATCAGATAGAGGTGTTTCCATCCGTCGCGTTCCGACAGCCAGATGATCTCCTCACCGTCATGGATGTCGTATCGGAACTTGCGCGTATAGTCGATGAAGGTAGGAGACTGCTCATCCACGATTTTGCGGATGGTTCCGTCGGAGGCATCGACCTCTCCTACGATATAGCGCTGGTGCCCCCGCTGGTTGAACTCGAAGGTATAACCCCTGCTGTCGGCCCGCCAACCTGTGAAGGAAAGGCTGAACTGAGGCTCATATTCTCTTGTATCCAACGGAATCTGCTTCATCTCCGTGATGTCGAACAAGGCCGGCAAAGAGACCGGAAGCACGTCTCCCGGCTTGGCATAATCGATCCAGTGCAGTATCGGCTGCAACTGCGATTCCGGCGCGGACTCCAGCAGCGGAATTTTTCGCTCTTCCACCTCCCGCACCTTCATGGCCGCAATCTTTTTGGAATCCGGAGACCAGACCAGCCGCCGGTATCCGTATCCCGGAGCCCCGTCGATACTGAGAGCCTTTTCCGTTCCATTCTCCTCGGCGAGGGAGATCACATGAACGTTGTCGTTTTTGATGAATGCGCGCCATTTGCCGTCCGGAGAGACTACGGCTTCGTTGCGTCCATGCGGCTCGCGGGCACTCTGTTTCCGACTCTCCCTGCCGAGCAACAGATCCGTCAGAGACGGCTCGTCCGGAAGGAATTGAGCCAGGTCCTCTTTGCTTTCTGCCCGCTGTTTCTCCCCTGTGACGGCATCTACCAGATAGAAGAAAGTTCCCTCCTTCTCGTAATTCTGATACCAGAAATAACAGGACTCTCCGAGCCAATGAGCCTTCACTCCGGGATTGTACACTTTCTGTACCCTTCGGGAGAGAGTATCCAGACCTTCAAACGGGAAAACATCTCCGGGAGCCCCTTCCGCAGAGAACATGCCGAGCATCAGAGAGCCGACGGCTAACAACAGATTTCTTTTCATTTCACGATAGTTTACAGGTTGCAGCACAAAATTAATTCATTCCGGCATACATCAAAACATCCGGAAAAATTTAACACAGTTTCAGTGTCCAAAAACAAAAGCTACAAGATGGGGCTGTTTTCCGGGAGGGCCCAAAATCGCCGAAGCGATACTTTCACATTAAACATCGACTGTCTGCTATATGTCACGCTTTTCATGCGTTCACAATGGAGATTTGCAATCCGTCTGTTTCAAACACCCTGATGAAGCACCCCCCCTGCGGATGCCGACCTTTTTGTTCTGCACCTGCCCCGTTGTTCTGCACCTGCCCCACCCCATACGCCGGAGATTCTCCCTGTGCGAAACCCTTTTCACAAAAATAACCGCCAAATATAAAGGCATAATCAAAAAAACTCCTATCTTTGGCACGAATAGCTTAATCGCCATCAAACTACCACATTGATCCATTAAAGCTATGAATATCCTGTTAAGCGGAGTGTGCAGCGTGTGCTCACTTTGCAAGGATATGGGGGTGTGGTAGCCCTGATGGCGTGCATTGTGAGTGCACGCTTTTTTTGTGTTTCACAATGAGGGATCGCAACACTTTTTGTTTAACCATAAAAACTACCACAATGAAGAAGAGATTGTTTCTATTGATCCCGACACTCATGTTCTGCTCCTGTGCCACGATTTTCACAGGCTCCAAAAAGAAGGTCACGTTCGATTCCGACGTAAAGCAGCCCATCGCACTAACCATCGACGGCTTCAAAATCGGAACGGTAACACTCCCCTTCACCCTGAAAATAAAGGGTGGATTCGACGAGACAGTCGTGAAAGCCGAAACGCAAGGCTACGCACCATCGGTGCTATTCATCAACAAGACCTTCAATGCCGTATCCGTACTGAATCTGTTCGACGCACTCGGATGGGGAATCGATGCGGCCACCGGAGCCTTGATGAAACCGGAGTATAAAGTCTACCGGATCGAGTTTACTCCCGAAGACGACGACTCCGAGAAAGAGAAGGAGTAACCCGGACAAACGGCACATTCCGACCCGTCTCACGGATCGGAATGTGCCGATATCAAATCCTGTCTGTCATTTCTCAGGTTAGGGAGCCGCATCGACCGCAAACTCCGGACAACAGGCTCCGACGTATGCACTCCCCCCTTACGCCGGAACAGCATCAGTCGAACGACTGCATACCCGACTGTGCTATGCGCATGATCCGCTGATAATCTTTCGGAGAGAGCTCCATGAAAAAGTAGTGGATCGGATCGACCCGCAAGCCGTCATGACGGACCTCGTAATGGAGGTGCGGCGAAAGGGAAAGACCCGTATTTCCCGTCAAGGCAATGATATCGCCCCGGTGCACCCGATCGCCTTTTTTTACATTGGCCTTGCTGAGATGGCTGTAGGTGGTTTCGTAACCGTTTCCGTGGGAGAGCACGACGGTCAATCCCGAGGTCGTATTCTTCGAGGTGATCTCTTTCACCACGCCATCGGCCGTAGCAAAGACGCGCGAGCCCTCCGGAACCGTGTAGTCCACACCGCGATGAGGGGTCAAACTGCGGTAAAAAGGATGGATCCGCAATCCGAAAGAGGCAGTCAACAGCGTGAGCTCGTTGTTCACCACTGGCTGGATGGAAGGAATGCAATCGGTCAATTCGCTCGATCCGCCGATCCGCTCCTGCAATTGGGTATAGGTTCGATGCAAAGCCTCCACACGCTCCTCGAAGCGCCTCATCTTATCGGAAAACTCCTCTCCGAGCTCCCGATTCGTCAGCCCCATCAAACGCTCGCGGGTCTGCCAAGAGTCGGATTCGAGCAGCGTACTGAAATCATAAGGATCGGATTCGAAAAGGGTACGGAAGAGATTCCGATCCCGTTCGCTCACATTCTCAAGGACGGCCATGAGGGTATCGTAACGTGCACTGAGCCGGTCGTATTCCGTGCGGAGCTGGGCCATAGACTGTTTCATCCGGTGCTCGACCGGGGTATCGAAAAAGAAGGAGAAGCCGATGTAGTAGAGCACGGCTATTCCGAGCCACACGAAAAACCGCACGACAATCCGACCGATCTTCTGATGGATGCGGTGAGTGCGTTCATCTCGTTCGCTCCGTTTATTCCGTCTCGTCATAGCGTTTTTCATTACAATCCTTCGTTGGTTCCGTGCTCGGTTTCGAACGACACGGAGTTCGCCGACTCGATGATCCGTTCAAAGTCTGCCTGGTCCATATCCTTCCGGAAATAGTTGACCGGATTGACCGGCTGGCCCATGTAGATCACCTCGTAATGCAGGTGAGGTCCCGTCACGCCTCCCGTCCGGCCCACCTCGGCGATCAGTTCACCGCGACGCACCTTCTGACCCGGCTCGACCAATATCTTGCTCAAATGAGCGAAACGCGTACGGTAACCGAATCCATGATCGAGCAGCACCTGCTTTCCGTACCCCACTCGTCCGGTGCCGACCTTGTTGACACTGACCACCGTTGCATCGCCCGGCGCATAGACCGGCGTACCGTCCGGGCTCCCCAGATCGATCCCCTTGTGGAAGATGAAGCGATGGTAGATCGGATGGTTTCGCCAACCGAACCGATCGACCCCCCGCAGCGCCTGTCGGTTGATCGGCATGATGGCCGGAATGGCCGTTGCCATCAACTCCTTGTCCTTGGCCATCGGCTGCAGCTGATCGAGCGAGCGCGACTCCAGATAGAGTGAACGCCCCAACGCATCGAGCGCGTGCCACGAACCGATCATGAGCGGCGCATAGTGATCACTCTCCATATGGCTGTATTTCGAACGGGGATAGGGCGTATAGATACCGGCCACGGCGAGGGTGTCGATCCCGAACAGCGACCGATAGACCGTGTTGTCGCGCTGCTTGATCTCGTCGAGCCGACGTGATGCCGCATCGATTTTATCCTGTAAAATTTTATACTGGATGATCAGTTCGCTGTTGTGTTTGCTGATCCGGTACATCTTCGGCGTGAAAAAAAACCACGAAAATACCAGATTGACAAGCGATGCCAGGATAAATCCGACAAAAAGCGCACGAAGGAAACGATAGGCCCGCGAACGGAAGGAAACGGAAGCGATTTTCCTCAATGGAAGAGGAATGGATCTGTGCTCTTTTTTCATCATTCGCGGAAAATATCGTGCATGCAAGGCAAAATTAGAGTAAATTGTGTAATTTTACAACCTCAAATTAAGCAACGTCAAAACGCGCGAATTATTACGAAAGATTAGAAAGACATGATGGAATCGAAACAGATCAGGGAGATGTTCCTTGAGTTTTTCCGCGGCAAGGGACACACCATCGTCCCCTCCGCACCGATGGTGGTGAAGGGCGACCCCACGCTGATGTTCACCAACGCCGGCATGAACCAATTCAAAGATATCTTCCTGGGCAACAGTCCGATCACCACCTCCCGCGTGGCCGATACGCAAAAATGCCTGCGCGTCTCGGGCAAACACAACGACCTGGAAGAGGTGGGACACGACACCTACCACCACACCATGTTCGAAATGCTCGGCAACTGGTCGTTCGGTGACTATTTCAAAAAAGAGGCGATCGCCTGGGCCTGGGAACTTCTTACCGAAGTCTACGGGCTTCCGAAGGAGCGGCTCTACGCCACCTTCTTCGAAGGGAGTCCCGAAGAGGGCATCGCCCGCGACGAAGAGGCCTACACGATCTGGAAACAATATCTGCCGGAAGACCACATCATCCCCGGCAACAAACACGACAACTTCTGGGAGATGGGCGATACCGGGCCCTGCGGACCCTGCAGTGAAATCCATTTCGACCTGCGCAGCGATGCCGAACGCTCACAGTGCGACGGCCGGGAGCTGGTGAATACGGGCAATCCGCTGGTCATCGAGATCTGGAACCTCGTCTTCATGCAGTTCAACCGCAAGGCCAACGGACAGCTGGAGCCGCTTCCCGCCCATCACGTCGACACGGGCATGGGCTTCGAACGACTCTGCATGGTGCTGCAAGGCAAACAAAGCGCCTACGATACCGATATTTTCCAACCGACGATCCAGCGTATCGCCGCCATGAGCGGTAAACGGTACGGCGAGAACGAAGCCGACGACATCGCCATGCGCGTGGTGGCCGACCACCTGCGGGCCATCGCCTTCTCCATCGCCGACGGACAGCTTCCGTCGAATGTCAAGGCCGGCTACGTCATCCGACGCATCCTGCGCCGCGCCGTACGCTACGGTTACACCTACCTCGGTTTCACGGAGCCCTTCATCTGCCGCCTCGTCGACGGTCTGGCCGACCAGATGGGCAGCCAGTTCCCCGAATTGGTCGCCCAGAAAGAGCTGATCAAAAAGGTCATCGCCGAAGAGGAGGCCTCCTTCCTGCGGACGCTGTCGACCGGCATCTCGCTCATCGACAACGTCATCAAACGGTCGAAAGAGATGGGCCTCGACCGCATCAGCGGCAAAGACGCCTTCCTGCTCTACGACACCTACGGATTCCCGATCGACCTCACCGAACTGATCGCACGCGAACAAAACATCGGAGTCGACCTCGAAGGGTTCAACGTAGAGTTGCAGGCCCAGAAAGAGCGCTCCCGTCACGCCGCAGCCGTCGATACGGACGACTGGGTGGAACTGATACCGCTGAAAGAGAGTCTGTTCACCGGATACGACACGCTGACGGACACCGTACGCATCGCCCGTTACCGCCGGGTGAAATCGAAAGGACGCACCTATTATCAACTCGTCTTCGATCGCACCCCGTTCTACGGGAACTCGGGCGGACAGGTGGGTGACGTCGGCTACATCGAAAATGCGAATGAAAAGATCGTCGTCACCGACACGCAAAAAGAGAACGGACAGATCATCGAAATCGTCGATCAACTGCCTGAAAAACTCGACGCCTCTTTCACGGCGGTCGTCGATACCGAAAAACGGCAGGCCTGTGCACGCAACCATTCGGCCACGCACCTGCTCCACGAAGCGCTGCGCGACGTACTCGGAACCCACGTTGAACAGAAGGGTTCGCTCGTCACGCCGGAATACCTGCGTTTCGACTTCTCTCATTTCCAGAAAATGACCGACGAAGAGCTCCGTCGGGTCGAACAACAGGTCAACCGTTCGATCCGCGCCAACTATCCCCTGGTGGAAAATCGGGCCTGCTCCATCGAAGAGGCCCGTCAGGCGGGAGCCATGATGCTCTTCGGCGAAAAATACGGCAATGTCGTACGCATGGTACGTTTCGGGGATTCGGTCGAACTCTGCGGCGGTACGCACGTGTCGGCCACCGGCAACATCGGCTTCTTCAAGATCGTGGCGGAAAGCGCCATCTCGGCCGGCGTACGACGCATCGAGGCCGTATCGGGCGAAGGTGCCGAAGAGTTGGTTTATGTGGCTCAGGACACCCTGCGCGGCGTTCAGGAGTTCGTCAACAATCCCCAAATCATCCAGGCCATCAAAAAGATGCTCGAAGAGAATCAGGCCCTTAACCGCGAACTGGAAACCCTGCGCAAGGAGCAGGTTGAGGCTTTTGCCGACAAGGTAATCTCGCGACTCCACGAATTCGAACACCTGAACGACATGGTGATCGTTTCGCGAATCATCGATCGAGGCACCCCGTTCATCAAAGAGCTGGTCTACGCCCTGCGCCAAAAATGCCCCGACATCGCCCTGGTCCTCGGGCAACAGTTCGGCGGCAAGGTAGCCCTTCACGTAGCGTTGGGCGATAACGTCGTGGCAAAAGGACTCAACGCCGGCCAGATCGCACGAGAAGCCGCCCGCGAAATGGGTGGAAACGGCGGCGGCCAACCCTTCTTCGCCACTGCAGGCGGAAAACAGCCGGAACGGCTCGATAACGCCATGCAAAAAGCAGTTGAAATGATCAAACAGAAAATAGCAGAAAAATGAACAAAGTACTTTTGATGATTCTCGACGGGTGGGGCATCGGCAACCACTCGAAGGGCGATGCCATTTACTCCGCCCATCCCGAATACATAACCGGTCTCACGGAGAGTTACCCCCACGCTCAACTCCTCACCGACGGCGAAAACGTCGGATTGCCCGAGGGACAGATGGGCAACTCCGAAGTGGGTCACCTCAACATCGGCGCCGGACGCATCGTCTACCAGGACCTGGTGAAAATCAACCGGGCCTGCCGCGACAACTCGATCCTGGAGAATCCGGAGATAAAGGCTGCATTCCAATACGCCAAATCGAAAAGCGTTCAGGTGCATTTCATGGGGCTCGTCTCCGACGGAGGCGTACACAGCTCCCTGGAGCACCTTTTCAAGCTGTGCGACATTGCCAAAAGCTACGGTCTGGAGAAGACCTTCGTCCACTGCTTCATGGACGGCCGCGACACCGACCCCAAAAGCGGTAAAGGCTATGTCGAGGCCCTCGAAAAACACATGGCCGGAGCGGAAAGCACCGGACAGATCGCCACGGTGATCGGACGTTACTACGCCATGGATCGCGACAAACGCTGGGAGCGTGTCAAAATCGCCTACGACGCTCTGGTTGAAGGGAAAGGGAAACATGTACAGGCAGTGGTTCCGGCCATCGAGGCGTCCTACGAAGAGGGCGTGACGGACGAATTCATCAAACCGATCGTCGCCGTCGACGGGCAGGGTCAGCCGATCGGGACGATCCGTCCGAACGACATGGTGATCTTCTTCAATTTCCGCAACGACCGCGCCAAGGAGCTGACCATCGCCCTCACACAGCAGGATCTCCCCGAAGAGGGCATGCACACGATGCCGCTCTATTACTGTACGATGACCCCTTACGATGCCACGTTCCAGGGCGTGCACATCCTCTTCGACAAGGAGAACGTCCACAACCCCATCGGCGAATACATCGCAAGCAAAGGGCTCAAACAGCTCCGCATCGCCGAGACGGAAAAATATGCCCACGTCACCTTCTTCCTCAACGGCGGCCGGGAAGCAACGTTCGATGGCGAGGAGCGGATCCTCGTCCCCTCGCCCAAGGTGGCGACCTACGACCTCAAACCGGAGATGAGCGCCTACGAAGTAAAAGACAAGCTGGTGGAGGCTCTCGACTCGCAAAAATTCGATTTCATCGCGCTCAACTTCGCCAATGGAGACATGGTCGGACACACCGGTGTCTACGAAGCGATCGTCAAGGCGGTGAAGGCGGTCGATGCCTGCGTGAAAGAGGTTGTCGAAGCGGCAAAACGGAACGGATACGAAGTGGTGATGATTGCCGACCACGGCAACGCCGACAACGCAATCAATCCCGACGGGACACCCAATACGGCCCATTCGCTCAATCCGGTTCCCATCGTCGTGGTATCGGATCGGGTGAAGAGCGTTAAGAACGGCGTACTGGCCGACGTTGCTCCGACCGTTCTGAAACTCATGGGACTCGAACAGCCCAAAGAGATGACGGGCGAAGCACTCGTCACCATGAAGTAATCCTTCCCGAAGCGCGGAATTGTTCCACACACGACAGCGGCGAGCAAAATACTCGCCGCTGCTGTTTTTTATTTATATATAATAGGAAGGGTGGGTCCCCTTTTTACTTTTTAAGGGTGCTCACCCGGATCGTTGCGGCCAGCCATTCTCCCGAACCATTCCGGATAACCACTCATCCGAGCTATTGCAGCCTGTCATCCTTCCGAACCGTTGGGGCCAACCTTTGGAACAAGCCCATCCAAATTCCGAAATAAAAAGCAGAATATCGTATCGCATACTCGGAAGAGCGAAAGAAAAATGTAACTTTGCAGACTCTTTCTCCCGCCTAACCGTTCCGTTCCATGAAAATGCCCACCACATACAGCTACCGCGACATCTGGCGGATCGCCTGCCCGATCCTCATCAGCCTGCTGATGGAACAGCTCATCGGCATGACCGACACCGCTTTTCTCGGACGTGTGGGCGAAGTGGAACTCGGAGCTTCGGCACTGGCCAGCATCTACTACATGGCCATCTTCATGCTCGCTTTCGGATTCGGCGTCGGAGCCAACATCCTCATCGGCCGACGCAACGGAGAGGGAAACTACCGCAGCATCGGTTCCATCTTTTATCAGGGGCTCTTCTTCCTGCTGCTGCTTGCCTGTGCGATGTTTTTTCTCTCCCGCCACCTTTCGGGCCGCATTCTCAGCAGGCTGATCGAGTCGCCCGCCGTGCTCGAAGCGACGCTCAGCTACATGGATTGGCGGGTGTACGGATTCTTCTTCTCGTTCGCTGCCATCATGTTCCGGTCGTTCTTCATCGGGACCACGCACACCAAGACCCTGACGCTCAATTCAGTCGTCATGGTCCTTTCGAATGTGTTCTTCAACTACGTGCTCATTTTCGGGAAACTGGGTTGTCCGGCCCTGGGCATTGCCGGCGCCGCGATCGGCTCCTCGCTCTCCGAACTGGTCTCACTGCTCTTCTTCACGATCTACACGCTGCGCCGGGTCGATCTGCGCAAATACGGACTCAATCGAGTGGAAGGATTCCGACTCGCCACCTTACGCCAAATTCTGAACATATCCACCTGGACGATGATCCAAAACTTCATCGCCATGTCGATCTGGTTCCTCTTCTTTCTGGCGATCGAACATCTGGGTGAACGTCCCCTGGCCATCACCAACCTCATTCGAAACGTCTCGGCCCTTCCATTCATGACCATCTCGGCATTCGCCTCGACATGCAGCACCCTGGCCAGCAACCTGATCGGTGCCGGACGAAGCCGTTTCGTCGGAGGGACGATCCTGCAGTGCATCCGCATGGCAGCCCTCTTCGTCGTTCCGCTGGTTGTTTTTTTCGCCGCATTTCCCGGACTGATCCTGCGCATCTACACCGATTCGCCCCAACTCATCGAAGAGTCCATCCCTTCGCTCTGGGTGCTTTGCTCCTCCTATGTCCTCTCCATCCCCGCCTATATCCTCTTCCAGACCGTATCCGGCACAGGAAATACCCGCACGGCCCTGGTTATGGATTTTGTGGCGCTGTTTATCTACACCGCATACATCCTATTCACAATCATCTACCTACGGCTGGATGTCGCACTCTGCTGGACCTCGGAACATGTCTACTCCCTCTGCATCCTTTCGCTCTCATACTACTACCTGCGACACGGCCACTGGCGCGACAAACGTATCTGAGTCCCCTTATTTTCAGACCGAAAAGAGCTTACGAATGCCATTCGGGCACTCTTTTTGAACAACTGTCTGAAAAATATCAGGATGACGCTGAACATTCCCCATAAGGATCGCCCTTGCGTGGTCATCGTCGGCGGAGGATGCGCCGGTTTGCGGCTCGCCATCGCACTCGCCGGCACGGAATATCAAGTGGTTCTGATCGACCGCAACAACCACCACCAATTATCCCCCTTGCTGCCGGCCGTCGTATCGGGACGACTCGACGTCGACGAAGCCTCTCTCTCCATCCGGGAACTGTTGCGTCCGTTCGGAAGCGATATTCAGTTCCGCATGGCCGAAGTACAACGGGTCCGACCTGCCGAAAAACGGATAGAGACATCGGCAGGAATCCTTGGCTACGATTTCTTGGTGATCGCCACCGGAACAAAACCCCGATGCATCCCCATGCAAAAATCCGCAAACCTCATCCCTGCAGGTCGGCTGAATGATACGCTTGCGATCCGTTACCGCATCGTGCGCAACTTCGAACAGGCCTTGCTCACCCGAAACCGAGCCGAACGGCAATCGTATCTCTCCTTTGTCGTAGTGGGAGGCGATGAGACCGGCGCTGCTCTCGCCGCAACGCTCGCCCGTACCGTACACCGGCTGACAAAAGAGGAGTATCCGGACTCCTTCGGCGAAGATGTCTGCGTCTACCTGATCGAAAGCGGTCCGCGACTCGTCCGACAATTCAGCGAAACGGGTTCCGAACGGCTCTATCGCGAACTGGCAAACCTTGGTGTAAAAATCATGTGTCGCACGACGGCCGTCGCCTGCAAAGGCTGCCGACTGATTTTCCAGGACGGGAGCTATCTCTCCTCCCGCTGCATAATCTGGAGCGCCGACCGTCGGGGCGAGATTCCGGAGGGATTCGAGGGTAATGCCATAACCGAATCGGGCCGACTGACCGTGGACCCTTTCTTGCGGGTAGCCGGTTACGACCGCATCTTCGCCATCGGTGAAGTCGCCCAGATACGAACTCCGGAGACCGATGCTCCACGCCGCACGGCACCGCACGAAGGAATCGGACAGGCCCGAACACTCGCAGCCACCTTACGAGCACGACTGAAACACGACGCTCCCGTATCGTACCGCATCCGGACCCAGCCGATCGTCGTGCCGCTCGGCGATGCGGAAGCGATAACGGAACAAAAATCACACACCGTATGCGGCTTTGCTGCCTGGCGATCGTGGCTCGCGGATACGCTGCGCATCGCTCCTCCGGGCAAACGACTCCGCACCCTCCGCCTGGCTCTGAAAAGCGCCCTCGGATCACCGAAATATACCCGACCGATCCCCCACGAAGAGTTCTGCTCCGATCGACCCAAACATGCGGCAAACGCCGTTTCCGGCGCCCGAATCAAAAAAAGCCGAAGAAAAACAGCAGAAACTCAACCTATTTTGTGTACCTTTGTGCACAGAACTTACCCAAAACATGTACAGTAAATTCATCCGTCCACTGCTGTTCCTGCTCAATCCGGAACAGGTGCACCATCTGACCATCCGGCTGCTTCGTCTCCTCGATGCCATCCCGGGCATGCGATGGATCATACGACAACTCTTCGCCTACCATGGTCCCTCGCTCGAGAAGGAGGTGCTGGGGATGAAATTTCCCAATCCGATCGGTCTGGCCGCCGGATTCGACAAAAATGCGGAGATCCCCGACATGCTCGGTGCTTTCGGATTCGGATTCGTGGAGGTGGGTGCCATCACCCCCAAACCCCAACCGGGCAATCCGAAACCGCGCCTGTTTCGCCTGCCGAAAGATCGCGCCATCATCAACCGCATGGGGTTCAACAACCGAGGCATGGAATACGCCATCGCCAACCTGAGACGCCGCAAAGGCAACCTCATCGTCGGAGCCAACATCGGGAAAAACAGCGCTACCCCCAACGAATGTGCCGGCAACGACTACCTCAAACTTTTCCGCAGCCTCTACGAATATGTCGACTATTTCGTCGTCAACGTAAGTTGCCCGAACGTGGCCGATATCACCGAACTGCAAAACAAGGCCTATATCAGTCAGATCCTCGAACCGTTCTTCGAATTTCGGCGCGGGCAGAACCAATATCGTCCTGTCCTGGTCAAAATATCGCCGGACCTCACCTGGGAGCAGATCGACGAGATCATTGATGTACTCATGAACACGCCGCTCGACGGACTCGTCGCCACGAATACCACCTCTTCGCGCAAAGGACTCACCTCCTCGGAAAAACAGGTGGAAGCCATCGGAAACGGAGGTCTCAGCGGTGCTCCGTTGACCGACCGGGCCATCGAGGTGATTCGCTATCTCTATGAAAAGACAGAAGGACGCTATCCGATCATCGGCGTGGGAGGCATCATGACTCCCGAAGACGCTTTGGCCATGCTGCGAGCCGGCGCCGACCTGGTGCAGGTCTACACAGGCATGATCTATGAAGGTCCCGGATTCGTGCGCAACATCTGCCGGACACTCGAAGCGGAAGGGGGCTCGCAACGGCCGTATCACACGTTTCCCCACGCATGAACGCAACGATCATCACCATCGGCGACGAAATCCTGATCGGACAGATCGTCGACACCAACTCCGCCTTCATCTCCCGCTGTCTCAACGATGCCGGCATCACGGTGATCGAAAAACTCTCCGTGGGTGATCAGCGCCAGGAGATCGTCCGGGCGCTCGACCATTCGCTCCTCCGAAACGAAGTCGTCATCCTCACCGGCGGACTCGGCCCGACCAAGGACGACCTCACGAAAAAGACCCTCGCCGACTATTTCGACATGACACTGGTACGCGACGAACAGGTCTACCGCATGGTGGAGCAGATGCTCTCGCTGCGCGGCATCGAATTCAACGCACTCAACAAGGAGCAGGCTCTCGTCCCCGACGGCTGTACCGTACTGCCCAACCGCAACGGAACGGCTCCCGGGATGTGGTTCGAACGGGACGGACACGTCGTAGTCTCCCTGCCGGGCGTTCCCTTCGAGATGAAGGCTCTCATGCAGGAGGAGGTCATGCCGCGCCTCAAGAAACGATTCGCCCTCCATGCCAATGTACACCGTACGATCATCACCTTCGGTCTGGCCGAATCGGTATTGGCGGAAACGATCGCCCCCTGGGAGAATGCACTCCCCGCATTCCTCCACCTCGCCTACCTGCCCAGCCCCTCGGCCATCCGACTCCGTCTGTCGGCCTACGACACCGATCGGGAAACCGCCGAGCGAGCCATCAACGACCAATTTGCCGCACTCGAAAAGCTGATCGGCCCTTACATCGTAGGGTGGGAAGACGGTACCACCGTGCAGGAGAGCGTAGCCAGCCTGCTGAAGGAACGCAGAAAAACCGTCGCGGTTGCAGAATCGTGCACGGGAGGAGCCATCGCAAGTCGCTTCACAGCACTTCCCGGAGCCTCTGCCTACTTCCTCTGCGGCGTGGTATCCTACAGTAACGAAGCGAAAATCGCGCTACTCGGAGTCGATCCCGAGACGCTTGCCCGACACGGCGCCGTCAGTCGGGAAGTGGCCGAACAGATGGCCGAAGGAGTGCGCCGCATCGCCGGAGCCGACTATGCCGTGGCGACCACAGGAATCGCCGGCCCCACAGGAGGATCGCCCGAAAAACCGGTAGGTACGGTATGGATCGCCGTAGCGACCCCCGAAAAGACGATCGCCCGAAAGATGGTCTACGGCAAACTCCGGGAACAAAACATCGAAAGAGCCTCCGCCTCGGCAATCAACATGCTGCGTCTGATCCTACTCGACAGATTCGACACCCCGACCAACGAAAGCATTCTCTGAGTCCGGAAGCTCCAGGACCGACACGACAGGGTGTCCCAGAATCCGTATCCGAACTCCAAACAAGGGGGCGGGCGATTAAACCGGCCGCCCCGACAAACAGATACGTCGCGCAGGAGGGATTCCGTCTCTCCATCGCGACGCACTCAATCGCTAAAAACTATTCCGATTTTTTGCGAAGCCCCATACGGGCAGCCAGACGCTCCATCAAAGCATAGGCCTCGTCGTAATCGTTCGCTATCGCGCCATCGAGAATCGCCTCCTTGATGGCCGATTTGATCTCCCCCACCTCGCGGCAAGGTGGCAAACCGTAGGTCTCCATGATCAGCTCTCCGGTGATCGGCGGCTGAAAATTGCGAATGCGATCCTTCTCCTCGATATCGACCATCTTGCGCCGCACAAGGGCGAAGTTACTCAGGTAACGCCGCACCTTCGCATCATTGCCCGAGGTGATATCGGCTTCGCAGAGGGTCATGAGCGCCTCCACGTCGTCTCCCGCCTCGAACAACAACCGACGCACGGCCGAATCGGTCACCAGATCCTCCGACAGAACAATCGGACGCAGATGCAACGCCACCATCTTCTGCACGAACTTCATGTGCTCGTTCATCGGGAGCTTGAGACGGCGGAAAATGCCCGGAACCAAACGCGATCCGAGCACTTCATGCCCATGAAAAGTCCACCCCACCTTCGGATCGTAGGCCTTTGTCAGCGGCTTGGCGATATCGTGCATCACGGCCGCCCATCGCAACCAGAGGTCGTCCGACACGCGAGCCACATTATCGAGCACCTTGAGCGTATGGATGAAATTATCTTTATGGGCGTTGCGGCCGACTCGCTCCACCCCCTTCAGCCGATCCATCTCCGGAAAGATCTTTTTCAGCAATCCGGTCGCGTCGAGCAGTTCGAAACCCCTCGAAGGGACAGGAGACAGCACAATCTTGTTAAGTTCGGTAATGATCCGCTCGCCCGACACGATCGAAATCCGATCGCAATTGCGTCCGATGGCCTCCAACGTACGATCCTCGATGCTGAATCCGAGCTGTGCGGCAAAACGCACGGCACGCATCATGCGCAACGGGTCGTCGGAAAAGGTGATATCGGGATCGCACGGCGTACGAATGATCCCCTCCTGCAGGTCCTTTACCCCTCCGAAAGGATCGACCATCCGGCCGAAATCTCCCGGAGAAAGCGACCAGGCCAACGCATTGATCGTAAAATCGCGTCGCAGCTGATCGTCCTCGATGGTCCCGGGCTCCACCTCCGGCTTGCGCGAATCGCGACGGTACGACTCCTTGCGGGCACCGACGAATTCGATCTCCATGCCGCCCGTCCGAAGCATCGCCGTACCGAAAGTCTTGAATATCGACACTTTCACACGATGCCGACGTCCCAACTCCTGCGCTACGGCGACCCCATCGCCCGCCACCACGATGTCGACATCGTTGCTCGGCCGACCGAGATAGTAGTCGCGCACGTATCCGCCGATGACGAACGCCTGCACGCCCATGCCATCTGCAATTTCGGATATCTCGCGAAAAACAGGATTCGAAAGCGGCATCTGCTACTCCTTTTTACTTAACATACGACTCGATCGTCTCTTTCCAGGCAAGATATCCCGGAGCCATCAGATGGAGCCCGTCGTTGGTGAACTCTTTCCGGAGTTTGCCCTCCTCATCGGCCAAAACGGAATAGAGATCGATGTAGGTGACACCCTTTTCCGCACACATCTTCTCCAGGGCCCGATTGACTTCGACAATCTCCGCTCCTTTCGACCCGTGCCGTTTGGCATAATTCGGGAAATCGGGATTGACCGGGAAAATACTCTGCACATAAATCTTCGTACGGGGAGACTCCGCGCGAAACCGCTCCACGATACGCGTAATATTACGCACCACGGTATCGGGCGACACGCCGGCCGCCAGGTCGTTGGTACCGATCAGCAGGAAAAGTGTTTTCGGCGTGCCCTCGATGATGGGATCGAGCCGTTCGAGCATCCAGTCCGTACGATCGCCACTGATGCCCCGATTCTTGATGCGCGGATTATCGAATAATTCGGGCCACTCACAGAAATCCGTAATACTATTTCCCAAAAAAACTATATCCTTCGAGGTCACGGGCAACGTCTCGAACAAACTACAGCGCTGAAAATGATAGGCGCTTTGTGCCTGCGCCTGCAAGCCTAACACGAGAAGGCAAAAAAGAATCAGAAACTTTTTCATACGTCTAACTTCTAAAAATTTTTGGTTCATACTGCACGGGGCCTTCTAAATTTATTTGCCCAACTCGCCCAAGTAACGTCGCACGGTCTCCTGCAACCCGAGATAGAGTGCGTCGCAGATCAGGGCATGGCCGATCGATACCTCGTCGAGCCAGTCGATTGTCGTTGCGAAATAACGGAGATTCTCCAGATTGAGGTCATGCCCCGCATTGAGTCCGAGCCCCAGACGCCGTGCCTCCTCTGCGGCGGCCACATAGGGCGCAATGGCAGCCTCCTGCCCCGCGGCATAACGGCGTGCGTACCCCTCCGTGTAGAGTTCCACCCGGTCGGCACCCACATCCGCCGCGCCACGCACCATCGCCGGATCGGGATCGACAAAGATGGAGACCCGAATCCCCTTCGAATGGAAAAGCGCCGTTTTCTCACGCAGGAAATCGGAATTGGCCTTCGTATTCCACCCGCTGTTGGAGGTGATCGCATCCGCACTGTCGGGTACCAGCGTTACCTGCGTGGGGACCACCTCCATCACAAGGTCGGTGAATTTCGGGATGGGATTGCCTTCGATGTTGAATTCGGTGGTCAACACCTCTTTCAACCGACGCACATCGTCGTAGCGGATATGACGCTGATCGGGACGAGGATGCACCGTGATCCCTTCTGCCCCGAAACGCTCCACATCGAGCGCCGTACGAATCACATCCGGCATGTTGCCTCCACGCGAATTGCGGATCACCGCCACCTTGTTGATATTGACACTCAGTTTTGTCATATGTTTCTCTCTCCTCGTATTAAAACACGGGGCTCATCGCAGCACGGTCAATTCCGAAAACTTCGGCTTCCACTTGCCTCTGCCCCGACTTTTTGTATCTTTGCCTTTGCAAAGCGTCTCACGGATCGATTCCACCGCCAGACTTTGTACTGCATTCGATTTGCGTTACCTTTGCAACGGTAAAGTTACCACATTTTTTGGTATTAAACATGGAGATAGTCCTTTTTTCACGTCCGCGCGTCAACCACACTGCCGCCGAACTGCGTCGATTCATCACCGCCGTATCGGACTGCGGCATGAAATGGCGACTCAACGAACAATTCGCGGAGAGAATCGGCAACCTCACCGGAATCGACATTCCGACAGACAAACGATATGCGTCCCTCTCCGAAACGGAGCTGGCTACCGACGCTATCATCGTCTGCTACGGAGGCGATGGCACCTTTTTAGAAGCAGTACGCCGACTCAACGGACGTTCCGTACCCATGGTGGGCATCAACCGGGGACGACTCGGTTTTCTGGCGTCCATCCCGGCCGACCGCATGGAGGAGGCCTTCGCCGGACTCCGACAAGGCGCCTACACAACCCAACAACGCTCCCTGCTCCAGGTCGAGGGCGATTTTCCGGAGGCCCCTGCGCATCCCTTCGCCTTCAACGAATTCACCATCCAGCGCAATACGGCGGAAATGATCGACGTGGAGACCTACGCCGGAGACGACATGATCGCCAACTACCGGGGCGACGGAATCATCCTCTCCACCCCCTCCGGATCGACCGCCTATTCGCTCAGCGTAGGCGGTCCGATCGTAGCCCCGGAGTGCAACTGTTTCATACTCTCGCCCATCGCCCCCCACAACCTCTCAATGCGTCCCGTGGTGATTCCCGACACAATCCGCATCGTCTTTCGCGTGACGACCCGCAGCCAAAGCGCTCTCGCCACCCTGGACAACATGAACTACACCGTCCCGAACGGGGCATCGTTCACCGTTTCGAAAGCAAAAAAATCGATAAATTTGATCCAACTCCAAAATATATCGTTTTACGACACGTTAAGGAATAAAATGATGTGGGGACTCGACAAACGCGATTTGGACAACAATAATAAAATATAAGGGAAGAGCGACCGCTTTTCCCACAGAATATGTTATATTTGCAACTTTGATTCGATAGTTTCTCTGAAGACACAGGAATGCATTCCGAGCGCAACATACCCCGCCACGTAGCCATCATCATGGATGGCAACGGGAGGTGGGCACAAGCTCAGGGCAAAGAGCGTATCTATGGCCACATGCAAGGCGTGGAGAGTGTCCGCTCTGCCTTGAAGGCCGCAGTCCGTAATGGAGTACGCTACCTGACTCTCTACGCCTTCTCCACGGAGAACTGGGGACGACCGGCCGAAGAGGTGAATGCCCTCATGGAACTGCTGTGCGACAGCGTGATCCGGGAGTCGCCCGAACTGCAGAAACAAGGCGTACGGGTGAGAATCATCGGCGAACGAAGCCGCATGTCGGAAAAAGTACAGGCTCATCTCGCCCGCATCGAAAAAGAGACCTCGACCGGAGAGCAACTGACCCTCCTGCTGGCCATCAACTACAGCTCCCGCAGCGAACTGACCGCGACCATGCGCCGGATCGCCGCAGAGGCGAAAGCAGGAACCATTGCCCCGGAAGAGATAGGCGAGCAGACCATCGCTCAACACCTCTATACGGCAGACATTCCTGATCCGGACCTCATTGTCCGCACAAGTGGCGAATGCCGTTTGAGCAATTTTTTACTCTGGCAGGCCGCCTACAGCGAATTCTATTTCACCGAGGTACTCTGGCCGGATTTCAACGAAGAGGAGTTCGACCGGGCCATACAGGCCTACCAACGGAGAGCCAGACGATTCGGAAAGCTCTCAGACCAATGACAATCCATTACAACACAGACTTCGAAAGCAGAGATAATTTGGAATGAAACGCATACTGACAGTCACTTTTGCCCTGCTCGCCCTGATCGGATGGCAGCTTCCGGCCCAAACCACGACGCAGATCGTAGACACGACAACGATCACCGGCCAACTGCCCGTAATGGATTATTCCGCTCCTCAAGACTACATCGTCAGCAAAATCAATATCATTGGAGTCAAATATCTAGACACCAATGTATTGCGAAACACCATCGGGTTCTCTCGCGGAGATACGATCCAAATGCCGGGAAGTTATATCTCGCAAGCGATCAGCAAATTGTGGAAGACACACTTCTTCTCCGACGTGCAGATCATCGCACATCCCGACAACGGATACGTCAACCTTGACATCTACCTCAAAGAACGCCCCCGTATCTACCGTTGGGAATTCACCGGAGTGCGAAAAAGTGAAGCCAAAGAACTGGGAGAAAGGCTCAAACTCAAACGAGGCAGCGAACTCTCCGAATACGGCATCGATAAAAACAAACTTCTCATTCGCGGCTTCCTGGCGGAAAAAGGATTCCGTAACGCAGAGGTCGAAGTGCGCATCAAAAACGACAGCGTGATCAACAACGCCGTAAACCTGACTTTCGTCATAGACAAAAAAGACAAAGTCCGCATCGGCGAGATCGACTTCGAAGGTAACGAGGTCTTCACCGACGGCCGTCTGCGCCGCACATTCAAAAAACTCCATCCGGTAAGCTGGAAATTCTTCCAAAACAACAAGTTCAAAGAGGAGGATTTTGAAACCGACAAGGAGAACCTGCTCGATTTCTACAACTCGAAAGGATATCGAAACGCCAACATCCTGAGCGACTCCATTTGGGACATCAATGCAAAACGAATCGGAATCCGCCTGACGCTCGACGAAGGCAACAAATACTACTTCCGCAACATCTCCTGGATCGGCAACAGTGTCTACGATACCCGCGATCTGGAACAACTACTCGGCATCAAGAAGGGCGATACGTACGACCGAAAACTGCTCCAATCCCGTCTCGGAGTGGGTAAAAACGACAATCCGGAGAACGAAACCGTACAATCGCTCTACCAGAACAACGGATACCTGCGCTCAATGATCGACCCGGCCGAAGTGATCGTCGGGGAGGACTCGATCGACCTTGAAATAAAAATCTACGAAGGCAAACAGTTCCGCATCAACGATGTGAACATCCACGGGAACAACCGTGTCAACGACGAAGTGATCCGCCGCGAACTCTACACCCTGCCCGGCGATCTCTACAACCGCGCCCTCATCATGCGAACCATCTACCAGTTGGGTAACATGCAGCTCTTCAACGCGGAAAAAATCGCCCCGGACATCCAACCCGTCACCAACGAACTGGTCGACATCTCCTGGAACCTCGAAGAACAGGCCAGCGACCGAATCGAAATCTCAGGAGGTTGGGGCGCCGGCATGTTCGTGGGATCGGTCGGCATCCAGCTCAACAACATCTCGCTGCAGAACTTCTTCAAAAAAGGCGCTTGGCGCCCCTATCCCCAGGGCCAAAACCAACAACTGCAAATCAGCGCTCAATCGAACGGAACCTACTACAAGGCCTTCTCCCTGAGCTTCACAGAACCCTGGCTCGGAGGTAAAAAACCCCATTCGCTGACCGTCAGTGCCTACTACTCGGATGAAACCGACGCCTACTACGCTTGGCAGGAGGGCAATGCCCATTTCCGCACACTGGGAGTCGCCGTCGGTATCGGCCGCCGCCTCAACTGGCCCGACCAATACTTCACCCTCTATAACGAACTCTCCTATCAGCGCTACAAACTGAAGGATTGGGACAACTTCGTGATCTCGAACGGCAGCAGCAACATCATCTCCCTGCGCACGGTATTCGGACGAAACTCCGTCGATCAACAACTCTATCCGCGCAAAGGATCCGATATCTCCCTGTCGCTCACCCTCACCCCACCCTACTCCCTCTTCGACGGCATCGACTACAACGATCCCAACCTCTCGGACAACAAGAAATACAAATGGATCGAATACCATAAGTGGCTCCTCAAAGCCCGCTTCTTCCAGCCGCTTTCGAGGAACAGCAAACTGGTACTCATGGCCCGCATGGAGATGGGTTACCTCGGCTCCTACAACTCCTCGAAACTCTCCCCCTTCGAAGGATTCAGTCTCGGTGGCGACGGTCTGACCGGCTACAACGTCTACGGTGTGGATGTGATCGGTCTGCGCGGTTACAAAGACGGAGCCCTCAACCCCACCGAAAGTACCGCCATGAACGATTACGCACGAGTCTACAACAAATACACGCTGGAATTGCGCTATCCCCTTTTGCTCCAAAGCTCGACAATCATTTATGGCCTGGTATTTGCTGAAGCGGGTAACGCATTCTCTTCGTGGAAGAAATTCGATCCGTTCCGGTTGAAACGAGCCGCAGGAGCCGGCATAAGGGTTTACCTGCCGATTGTCGGAATGCTCGGTGTCGATTGGGGTTACGGATTCGACGTGCCCCCGGGAGAGACAAAACCCAACGGCAGCAAATTCTCCTTCTCGATCGGTACGGAATTTTAGCAATAACACCAAAATAAGAGGCAGAATTATGAAAAAGTTCTTTTTAGCGCTCTTTGTTACGCTGACTTTTGCAGCAAGCGCAGCCTACGCACAGAATTACATGGTGGTCGACAGCGAAAAAGTATTCAAGTCGATCGAAGCCTACAACACGGCCATGACCTCCCTCGACGAAATGGCCAAAGAGTACCAAAAGCAGATCGACGATGCTTTCGATCAGCTCGAAACCATGTACAACAACTACCAGAGCCAGAAAAACGTCATGACCGCCTCTTCGCGGCAGGCCTATGAACAAAAAATTCTCGACCGCGAAAAAGAGATCAACAAGTTCCAGGAACAGATTTTCGGAGAGAACGGCACGATGATCCAGAAACGAATCGAGACCATCAAACCGTTCCAGGATAAGGTGTTCAACGCTATCACCAAATATGCCGAAGAGAATGGGTTCGATCTGGTTCTCGACATCGCTTCGAATCCGACGGTGCTCTACTATAAAAAATCGGCCGACAAAACCGACGCAATCATTGCATTGGTCAAATAAGTAAAAACTGAAAAACAAACCAAATAACCTTAAAATTCTATGAAAAATTTGCTCAAACTAAGCCTTGTTGCGATTTTCGCAATGGTTGCCGCATCTGCTTCCGCCCAAAAGATGGGACAGATCGACTATCAGGCGCTGATCATGCAGATGCCCGAAATGGACTCCGTCCAGATCAAATTGCAGGTGGCACAAAAAGACTATGAGGATCAGCTCGAATCGCTTCAGGTGGAAATCAACAACAAAATAAACGACTACCAAAAAGCAGCATCTACGCTGTCGGATGGCGTCAAACAGTTGAAAGAACGTGAAATCACCGATCTGCAGACTCGGCTCCAGGAATACTATCAGATCGTTCAGGAGGAGTTAGCCAAAGTTCAGGCTTCGCTGATGGCCCCCGTGGAAGAACGCGCTCACGCAGCCATCAAAAAAATTGCGAAGGCCAATGGCATCGTTGTGGTATTTCACTCGCCATCGGTTATCTATCTCGACGAAGATAGTATCATCGATGTCATGCCTCTGGTGAAAAAAGAGCTGGGAATCGTCGACAAACCCAACACGACGACCACGAAATAACCAGACTCTTTATCGAATAGCATATCATTCAAATCATTCGACGGAAAATTTTCCGTCGAATGATTTTTTTTGCCTTGGATTTGATTATTTTTGCTAAGAGTCAATGGCCTCATTTTTAAGAAAAAAATTAAACAGACTATCATAATGGTTCATTCGTTCCCTTTCCCTTCCTGTTTACCGGTCTCTGATTCCTAAAGCCCCTACGAAAAACCAACTATAAACCTTATATGAAACAATCTATGGCAGACAACCCAAAAATCCCGTATGTAACGCCTTCGCTCTTCCTCATCGAGATGGAAATAGAGAACGGTTTCGCAACCAGCTACGATCCGACAGAATCCATCGAAAATGTGGGTTCCGATCTGGATTATGAAGAGTGGTAATCAATCATCAAAACACTAAACAAAACTACTTATGAGAAAAATTTCAGCATT
>CALUND010000018.1 GCA_944321925.1 uncultured Rikenellaceae bacterium
GTTACGCACCCGTGCGCCGGTCGCCGGCAGAAGTAGCAAGCTACTTCACCCGATGCCCCTCGACTTGCATGTGTTAGGCCTGCCGCTAGCGTTCATCCTGAGCCAGGATCAAACTCTCCATGATAAAAAAATCATTTCAAAAATAAATCTTGGCTTACTCAAAGGATTGTTCTTCCGCTTTTCTTTCGAAAAACTTCAGATAAACTTTAGCTGCTCAATCTTCTCAAAGAACGTCGTTCTTATAATTGCTCGTAAGAACTTTCCTTGTCATTCTCCCTCCCCTTTCCTTCTCTCCACCCTGCTTCAACAGGATTTCGTTCCAAAAAGGACTGCAAAGTTAAGCACTTTTTCCGACTTTGCAAATTATTTTAGGAAAAATTTCAAAAAACTTTTTTGCAATCCGGGAAAACGATCCTTGCTGACGGTTTATTGCGTCTCGCCGACTTCAAATTTCATCGGCACTGTCGTTTTCCGTTTTGCGGGTGCAAATGTAGCCACTTTCTTTCGGATTTTCCAAATAATCCGAGAAAAAATTTTCATCTTTTTTTGCATGTCGCGCCAAAACATTTGCTTATCAGCAGCTTAACACACCCACAATACTCATCCCTGAACAAAGTCCAAAATCTCTCGCGAAACAAGTACATTTGAACAAACGCACTTTTCGCCGATTTGTTGTTCTCTTTTTATTATAAGTAACGAAATTTTTCCTACTTTTGCTCCCTGCGCAAAACAGTTTCAGACAGTATGGAATACAATTTCAAAGAGATTGAGCGTAAATGGCAACAGCGCTGGAAAGAGCGTGAAACCTATAAGGTGAAGGTAGACCCTTCTCGCCCAAAATACTACGTACTCGACATGTTCCCCTACCCCTCGGGGGCAGGATTGCATGTGGGACACCCGCTGGGCTACATCGCTTCGGATATCTACTCGCGATACAAACGGCTGACCGGATTCAACGTGCTGCACCCGATGGGGTACGACGCTTTCGGACTGCCCGCTGAACAGTATGCGATCCAAACCGGACAGCACCCGGCCGTTACCACGGAACGAAACATCGCCCGCTACCGCGAGCAGCTCGACAAGATCGGATTCTGTTTCGATTGGGACCGAGAGGTTCGTACGTGCGATCCCGGCTATTACAAATGGACCCAATGGGCCTTCCTGCGCATGTTCGGATCCTACTACGATTACGATCGTCAGCAGGCTCGCCCGATCGAGGAACTCATCGCGAAGTTCGAAAAATCGGGAACGGAGCATCTGAACGTCGCCTGCACCACCCCTCTGGATTTTTCGGCGGCCCAATGGAAAGAGATGTCCGAGAAACAAAAAGAGGAGACGCTGCAGAACTACCGGCTCGCCTATCGGGCCGACACGATGGTCAACTGGTGCGCCGGACTCGGCACCGTGTTGGCCAACGACGAAGTGAAAGACGGCCTGTCGGTTCGCGGCGGATATCCCGTGGAGCAGAAACGGATGAAACAATGGCTCCTGCGCGTCACGGCCTACGCCGAACGTCTGCTCAACGGACTCGACAATTTGGAGTGGAGCGAATCCCTGAAAGAGATCCAACGCAACTGGATCGGTAAAAGCACGGGCGCCCAGATGTTCTTCGACATCGCCGGCAGTCCGGAGAAGCTCGAAATCTTCACCACCCGGCCCGACACGATTTTCGGAGTCACCTTCATGGTGATCGCTCCGGAACACGCCTTCACGGAGTGGCTGCCTACCCCCGAGCAACGGCCCGCAGTGGACGCCTACCTGGCCGAGACGAAAAAACGGTCCGAACGGGAACGCATCGCTGAAACCCACCGGGTAAGCGGCGTCTTCACCGGCCGCTATGCCGTCAATCCGTTTACAGGGAAAGAGATTCCGATTTACATCAGCGATTACGTCCTGGCTGGATACGGCACCGGAGCCATCATGGCCGTTCCGGCACACGACAGTCGCGACTACGCTTTCGCCCGCCACTTCGGACTGGAGATCATTCCGGTCGTAGAGGGTGGAGACATCTCCAAAGAGTCTTACGACGCCAAAGCCGGTAAAATGATCAACTCCGACTTCATCACCGGTCTCGATGTGAAGGAGGCTATTCCGGTCATGTTCGAAGAGGTGGAGAAACGCGGCCTCGGGAAAAAACAGATCAACTATCGGTTGCGCGATGCGATCTTCTCCCGCCAACGCTATTGGGGCGAACCGTTCCCCATCTACTACAAAGACGACATCGCCTATCCGTTACCGGAAGAGAAATTGCCGCTGGAGTTGCCTCCCGTTGCCGATTTCAACCCCACGGAAGCCGGAGAACCGCCCCTGGCCCGTGTGAAAGGATGGGCAACTCCCGAAGGCTATCCCTACGAAACGAGCACCATGCCGGGCTTTGCCGGATCGAGTGCCTACTACCTGCGATACATGGATCCCCACAACGACCGGGAGCTGGTTTCCCGCGAAGCCGACGAATATTGGCGCAGCGTGGACCTCTATGTCGGCGGCATCGAACACGCCACGGGACACCTGATCTACTCCCGTTTCTGGAACAAGTTCCTCTACGATCTCGGCATCGTCTGCGAGGAGGAGCCCTTCCGCAAACTGGTAAATCAGGGAATGATTCAGGGCCGATCGAACTTCGTCTACCGGATCAAAAACAGCAATACGTTCGTATCCTACGGACTGAAAGGAAACTACGATACGCAGGAGATTCACGTCGACGTGAACATCGTCCGCAACGACATCCTCGACCTGGATGCGTTCCGTCGCTGGAGTCCCGACTACGCCAATGCGGAATTTATCCTCGAAGAGGGTAAATACATTTGCGGCTGGGCCATCGAAAAGATGAGCAAAAGCATGTACAACGTAGTCAATCCCGACTACATCGTGGACAACTACGGCGCCGATACCCTCCGCATGTACGAGATGTTCCTCGGACCGCTCGAGCAGAGCAAGCCGTGGGATACCAACGGTATCGACGGCGTGAACAAATTCCTCCGTCGTTTCTGGCGACTGTTCTTCGATCGCGACGGGAAGCCGATCGTCACGGACGAAAAAGCGACGGCTGCCGAACTCAAAACACTCCACAAAACGATCAAAAAGGTGCGCGAAGATATCGAGAACTTCTCGTTCAACACCGCGGTAAGCGCCTTCATGATCTGCCTCAACGAATTGGGGAACTGCTCCAAACGTGAAATACTCTCACCACTCACCGTCCTGCTGGCTCCTTTCGCCCCCCACATGGCCGAAGAGCTCTGGGAAACGCTGGGGAACACGACCACCGTCTTCGACAGCCGCATGCCCGACTTCGATCCGACGCTGCTCGTAGAGAATACGTTCGAATATCCGGTTTCGGTCAACGGACGGCTCCGTTTCAAAAAGGTTCTTCCGCTCGGAATCGATCCCAAAGAGGTCGAAAAAGCGGTATTGGCCGACGAATCCGCCCAGAAATGGACCGAAGGCAAGACCCCCAAAAAAGTGGTGGTCGTACCGGGCAAAATCGTAAACATCGTGATTTAATCCTCGTCTTGTCCATACAATGAAAAAGATCTCCTATCAAACGGTATTGCGTTTTCTCAAAGAGTACAGTCTCATGCTGCTCGGAGCGGCGCTCTATGCTTTTGCCTGGGTCAGCATCATCGAATCGGCCGACGGCATCGGCGGTGGCGCCAGCGGTTTGGCCCTGTTGATTCAATATGCCATCGGATTGCCCATGGGTATCGGCTTCTTCGTGATCAACGCGATTCTGATCCTGTTGGCCATGCTGATCATCGGCATCAAGTTCGGCGGCAAAACCATCTACTGCATCATCGCCATTTCGGTCTCCATGAGCTTCCTGAAGGAGGTTCTGCCTCCCGATATTCTCGGACTGGCCAACGACAAACTGCTCTCCTCCATCCTCGGAGGTATTCTTTCAGGCGTCGGCGTGAGCCTCTGCTTCATGCAGGGCGGCAGCACGGGAGGAACCGACATCGTAGCGATGATCATCAACAAATACCGGGCAATCAGCTACGGCAAGGTGGTGATGATGACCGACTGTACGATCATCGGCTGCTCCTGGTTCATCTACCGAAACAATCCCGATATCGCCAACCCGCTGGCCATGATCATCTACGGATTCGTCATGGTGACGACGTTCGGCTATTCGGTCGACCTGATCTTGGCCGGCAACCGACAGTCCTCGCAATTCTTTATCTTCTCGAAAAACCACTTTCAGGAGATCGCCCATCGCATCACGTCGGAATTGGGACGCGGCGTAACGATCATCGACGGCATCGGCGCCTACACGCAGGCCACGTCGAAAATGCTTTTCGTCGTCTGCTACAAAACCGAAATGAACCGGATTCTGCGCATCATCCGAGAGATCGATCCCCACGCCTTCATCTCCGTAGGCAATGTCATGGGTGTCTACGGACAGGGATTCGTCAAACTGGAGAACGCCAACAGCATCATCGCAACCGACGATGAGAAAGCGGTCAAAAAACCCAAAAAGCTCAAATCATGAAAGAGATTAAACGCTATATGATCACCTCGGCCCTCCCCTATGCCAACGGGCCGATCCATATCGGACACCTGGCCGGCGTCTACATCCCGGCCGACATCTATGTCCGCTACCTGCGCATGCGCGGGCGCGACGTGGTGTGGGTCTGCGGTTCGGACGAACACGGCGTCCCCATCACCATCAAGGCCCGACGCGAAGGGGTCTCGCCGCAAGAGATTGTCGATCGCTACCACGCCATCATCAAAGAGTCGTTCCAGCAATTGGGCATCTCGTTCGACATCTACTCCCGAACCACCTCCGAAACACATCGAAAAACAGCCTCCGATTTCTTTCTTACCTTATATAATAAAGGTGTATTCACCGAGGCAACCACGATGCAGTATTACGACGAGGAGGCAAAAACCTTCCTGGCCGACCGCTATATCACGGGTACCTGCCCCCGTTGCCACAGCGAAGGAGCCTACGGCGATCAGTGCGAAAAGTGCGGATCGACCCTCAGCCCAACCGAGCTGATCGATCCGAAAAGCGCCATCACAGGTTCTACACCCGTCATGCGCGAAACCACCCACTGGTATTTGCCGCTCGACCGGTACGAAGAATTCCTCCGTCACTGGATTCTGGACGGCCACAAGGAGTGGAAAACCAACGTCTACGGCCAGTGCAAAAGTTGGCTCGACGGAGGTCTGCAACCGCGTGCCGTAAGCCGTGACCTCGACTGGGGCATCCCCGTTCCGGTCGAAGGGGCGGAAGGAAAGGTCCTCTATGTCTGGTTCGACGCCCCGATCGGATACATCTCCGCCACGAAAGAGCTACGTCCCGACTGGGAAAAATATTGGAAAGACGAGGGAACCAAACTGGTGCACTTCATCGGGAAAGACAACATCGTCTTCCACTGCATTGTCTTCCCGACGATGCTGCACGCCCACGGCGACTACATTCTGCCGGAAAATGTACCGGCCAACGAATTCCTCAACCTGGAAGGCGACAAAATATCCACCTCGCGCAACTGGGCGGTTTGGCTCAACGAATACCTCGAAGACCTGCCGGGCAAACAGGATGTGCTGCGCTATGTGCTCTGCGCCAACGCCCCGGAGACGAAAGACAACGACTTCACCTGGAAAGATTTCCAGGCCCGTAACAACAATGAACTGGTCGCCGTATTGGGTAATTTCGTCAACCGTGCCCTGGTCCTTACCGCCAAATATTACGACAAAGCGGTCCCGGCTGCAGGTGAACTGACCGATTACGACCGGGAAACACTCGCCGAACTGCCCCGCATCAAGAGCGCCATCGAAGAGGCGATCGAGAATTACCGTTTCCGCGAGGCCCTGCGCGAAGCGATGAACATTGCCCGGCTGGGGAACAAATACCTCGCCGATACGGAGCCGTGGAAAACGGTAAAAACCGATCCGGAACAGGTAAAAACCATTCTGAACATCGCCCTGCAGATCACGGCCAATCTCTCGATAGCCATCGAACCCTTCATGCCATTTACGGCGGAGAAGATCACGAAGATGCTCGCCGTAGAGCGATTCGGCTGGGACGACCTGGGCCGCACCGACCTGATCGCACCCGGACACCGGCTGGGCGAGGCCGAACTGCTCTTCGAAAAGATCGAAGACAGCGTGATCGAAGCACAACTCGCCAAACTCGAAGCAGCGAAAAAAGCGAATGCCGCAGCGGCTGCCGCAAGCCATGCCGAACCGCAAAAGGCGGAGATTTCGTTCGAGGAGTTCGATCGCATGGATATCCGTGTAGGGACGATTCTGTCGGCCGAAAAAATGCCCAAGACCAAAAAACTGATGCGTCTGACGGTCGATACCGGAATCGATCGTCGGGAAATCGTGAGCGGCATCGCCGAATATTTCACGCCCGAAGAGCTCGTCGGTCGGCAGGTAATGGTGCTGGTCAACCTCGCTCCACGAGAATTGAAAGGGGTCCTCAGCCGGGGCATGCTGCTCATGACCGAAGACGCCGAAGGAAAATTGATACTTATTTCACCTGCTACACCCGTACCGAACGGAACCCAGGTGGGTTAAATGCAACGAAGATATGGAAACGATTGATTGGGGTAATTTAGGATTCGGCTATCTGCCGACCGATTACAATGTAAGATGCTATTTCCGGAACGGGAAATGGGGAAAGCTCGAACTCACGAGCGACCAATATATTCCGATCCACATGGCCGCCACCTGTCTCCACTACGGACAAGACGCTTTCGAAGGACTGAAGGCTTTCCGCGGCAGAGACGGAAAGATACGCATCTTCCGACTGGAAGAGAATGCCCGCCGACTGATCTCTTCGGGAGACTATCTGCGCATGGCCGCACCCTCGGTGGAGCTGTTTACGGAAGCGGTCGTCAAGGTCGTGGAGGCCAACGAACGGTTTATTCCCCCCTTCGGCACGGGAGCTTCGCTCTACATCCGTCCGCTGCTTATCGGCAGTGGCCCTCAAGTCGGAGTCAAACCGGCCGATGAGTTTCTGTTCCTGATCTTCGTCACACCGGTAGGGCCCTATTACAAAGAGGGATTCAATCCGATTCGGGTCATCATCGATCGGGACCACGATCGGGCAGCCCCCCTCGGAACCGGCCACATCAAAGCGGGTGGTAACTATGGGGCAAGTTTGCTGTCGGGCGAAGAGGGTCACCGGAAAGGATATCCGAGTGTGCTTTATCTCGATGCCAAAGAGAAAAAATACATCGACGAATGTGGCGCAGCCAACTTCTTCGGCATTCGGGGAAACACCTATATCACACCCCACTCGCATTCGATCCTCCCATCGGTCACGAACCGCAGTCTGCAACAGTTGGCGGCAGATATGGGCATGCAAGTAGAGACACGCAACATTCCGCTTACCGAACTCTCCACGTTCGATGAGGCCGGCGCCTGTGGAACAGCTGCGGTTATCTCGCCCATCTGCTCGATCTACGACCCGCAGGAGGAGAAGACCTACACCTTCGGAGATGGCAAAAGCGCCGGGGCCTGGTCTACGAAACTTTACCACAAATTACGCGACATTCAACTCGGCGAAGAACCGGATACGCACAATTGGAACAAAGTGTTGTAAGACTCCTTACAACCTTGTTTGTAATCCCGGCCCTTTTCGAAAGGCCGGGATTTTTTGCACATCTTCCGAAGTCTGTTCCCCGATTTTGCACACAAGACTTATCCCGTTATAAGTGAACCCGTTCTGGCACAAGAAATGTATCAATTTTGCAGGAAGGCTCTTTCAGGTAAAAGATTCAAACCAATAAATCCGACAACTATGAAAAAACTATTCGCTTTACTCGCGGCCCTCACGCTGGTCTCCGCCGTTTCCGCACAGGAAGACTACAAATATGGACTCGGACTCAGACTAAGCTACGGTGCCGACATCGATTTCCGGATGAACCTCGACCAGAAACACACGGTCAACCTGATGCTCAACTTCCCTCATTTCAACGGTACGGTCCTCACCGGCTTGTTCGAGTGGCGTTGGCCGGTGATCCAGAGCGGCTTCTCCGCCTATGTAGGCCCCGGTCTCCATTTCGGTGCCTTCGGTTTCGCCAATGACCATACAGCCTTTAACTTCGGCATCGACCTCATGTTGGGCCTCGAATACAAATTCGATGCACCGGTCGCCCTCTCCATCGATTGGAAACCGGCCATGGAGATCCTCACGGGCGACTACTGGGCCCGCTGGCAATCCTGGGGACTCTACAATTTCGGATTGACCATCCGCTACTGCTTCTAAAAAAACAGTGATCAATACCCCACACAGGACCCGGCACCTTTCGTGTCGGGTCCATCCGTTTTCTCCCGTTCGCACTTGTTTCCCGGATCGTTTTGCACTACCTTTACGGAAGACAAAACAAACCACATCCACACGGACCGGCCCAACATGGACATCATCGAATACCGAGCATTCTGTCTTTCGCTCCCCGGAGCAGAAGAATCGACACCGTTCGACGAGACGACACTCGTCATGAAGGTCGGTGGCAAAATGTTTTCATTCGCAGACATGGAGAATTTCTTTCGGTTCAATGTCAAGTGCGACCCCGAACAAGCCATCGAGTTGCGCGAGCGCTATCCGGAGGTAGAACCCGGCTACCATTGCAACAAGAAGCACTGGAACACCCTCCGCACGGACGGTAACCTGTCGGATGAATTTCTTCGCAATCAGATCCTCGCGTCGTACCGACTGGTCGTCGCATCGCTTCCGAAAACGACACGCGAACAACTCGAACAACCATGACACATACAGAAGAGATCGTCGCACGCCTGCGCTCATTGGGCAATGAGAGCGATCGGATCGGTATGAGCCGCTTCGGAATCGATACGGAGAAGGCGCTCGGCATACGGATCCCCGCTCTACGGGCACTCGCTTCGGAGTTAAAAAAGTGCGATCGGAGAGGACGTTCGGAGACAGAGGCAGCCAACCATGCGCTCGCCTTCGAACTGTGGGCCACGGAGATTCATGAAGCACGCATTCTGGCCTCGCTTCTGGCCACTCCCGAACGATTCCGTCCAGAAGAGATGGATCACTGGAGCGTCGATTTCCACTCGTGGGATCTCTGCGACCAGTGTTGCATGAATCTCTTCCGCAAAACCGCTTTTGCATACGAAAAAATTCCGCAATACGCCCTTTCAGAGAGCGAATTCGTCCGACGTACCGCCTTCTCCCTGCTGGCCGGGCTGGCCGTCGGCGACAAACAGAGTCCCGACGAACGTTTTCTTCCCCTGCTGCCGCTTATCGAACGTTACAGCAACGATTCGCGTAATTTCGTCTGCAAAGCGGTGAACTGGAGTCTCCGGCAGATCGGCAAACGAAGCCTCCGACTCCATCCCGAAGCCCTTGCACTCAGTCAAAGACTCGCAGCGAGCGACAATCCTACGGCCCGCTGGATCGGGAAAGATGCCCTGCGCGAATTAACCTCGCCCCGAATCATCTCTCGCATCCATTAAGCCGCATGCCGATAAAAGAACAATGCTTGTAACGGGATCGCAGATCGTTCCGGCCCCTATTCCAGACCGAGGATCTCGCACATCAAACGATTGACCTCCGTATTGTCCAATACCCGTCCAAATGTATCGGCTCCTGCGCCATAGGCAAAAAGAGGGATCATCACACCGGAATGTCCGCCCGTGGAAAAACAGTATTTGATTCCGCTCTCGCTCTGTGTGAAATCCTCCTCGTTGGAGGCCAGAGCCAAGCCCCCTGTTTCGTGATCGGCCAACACAATCACCAGCGTTCCGGGATGTTCGTCCGCATAGTCGAATGCCACGCCCACTGCACGGTCGAAATCTCTCATTTCGGCAATCACCTCCTCGATCTCGTTGGCATGAGAGGCATGGTCGATATCGGAACCTTCGATCATGGCAAAGAAACCCTTCTTGCTGCTGTTGCCCAAGATCTCCAACATTTTAGCCGTTGCGTCGGGCAAATAATCGCCCCGTTCCGGAGGGCCAGGAAGTCCACCCTTTTTAGTGGGATAAATGGCTACCGTACGGCCAGAAGTCACCTCATCGAGCTTTTCCACGCTGTCCACTACCAGATAACCCTTCTGCTCCAACTCCTGCAGCAGATCGCGGTTGTCATCGCGTTTCGTGAAATGATCACGACCGCCACCCATCGCAACCGTAATGCCCGATTCAACAAATTGAGCAGCAATGTCCGAATAGTCGTACCGCTTATTGACATGGGCAAAAAAAGCTGCCGGCGTCGCATGGGGCAGGAAAGTCGTCACCACCACGCCGGTCGCCATTCCCTCCTCCACGGCCTTCTCCAGAATGGTCTCCATGGGATTCCCCTCCGGATCAACTCCGAGTTTTGAATTATCGGTCTTTTTTCCGGTTGCATAGGCCGTTGCAGAGGCTGCGGAATCGGTAACCCGGTTGTTGGCCGAATAGGTCTTCACCAAACCGACTGCCTGAGCCCGTTCCATCTGGATCGGCTGATATTTCCGATCGATCATAAGCGAAGTGACATGAGCCAATCCCATACCGTCACCAATCATTAACACCACATTTTTTACCGGCTGTTTCGCCCCAACCGGCATCACGGCCAGCAGCATAAAAAACAGCCCCACGGCCCACATTCTCAAAACTCCGTTTTTCATCGAACTTATCAAATTTTTAATTAAAATAAGGTTTCTTCTGTCCGGACGGCCTCGGCATGCCGTCTCTTATTTTTCCCGGTTTCCGAAGCACCGGATACAAAAATACCGATTCGCAAAAGAGTTTGCAACTAATTTGCTAACTTTACACACGATTATAACACGAATTTCGAGACGATGACAAGAATTCTTGTGACAGGAGCAAACGGCCAACTCGGTAGCGAGCTGAGAGAGATCGCAAAACGCGAAGAAAAAAATCTGAACTTCTTTTTCTCCGATCTGCCCGATCTCGACATCACCGACAAGGCTTCCGTGGAGGCGATCCTGCGGGAAAAAGAGTGCCGATTCATCGTGAACTGCGCAGCTTATACCAATGTGGACCGAGCCGAAGAAGAACCTGCACTGGCTTCCAAGATCAATTGCGACGGCGTACGTTCATTGGCCGAAGCTGCCAAGGCGTGCGCATGCACATTGATTCACGTATCGACCGACTACGTCTTCAACGGGACACAACGGACCCCTTATACCGAGAAGGACCCCACCTCACCGCTGGGCGTGTATGGACGGACCAAACTCGCAGGCGAGGAGGCGATGCGTGCAACCGGGTGCAACGGCATCATCATCCGAACCGCCTGGCTCTACTCGGCTTTCGGAAAAAATTTCGTCAAAACCATGCTTCGCCTCGCCGATGAACGGGATACGATCCGCGTAGTAAACGATCAACGGGGTGCTCCGACCTACGCCGCCGATCTCGCTGCGGCAATCGTCCGGATCATTCCGCAACTGATCGCACAACCGGAAAGAGGCGAAATCTACCATTATTCCGATGCAGGCGAACTCAGTTGGTTCGATTTCGCGACTGCCATCATGCAGCAGGCCGGAAAAACCTGCCGCGTGGAACCGATCTCCTCGGCAGAATACCCTTCGCCCACCGAACGTCCCGCCTATTCGGTACTCAGCAAAGAGAAAATCATGCGCCGTTTCGGAGTGGAAGTACCCGACTGGCGCGAATCGCTCGACAAATGCCTTCAACGGCTGAAATAAACAAATGCACAAAACCATGTTCGATCCGAACCTTCCCCTATTCATTGCCGGGCCTTGCGTCATCGAGAGCCCGGAGCTGCTCGATACGGTAGCGGCCGAATTGCTCCGTATTCGTCAGCATCTGGGCGTGCAGATCGTTTTCAAAGCCTCATTCGATAAGGCCAACCGCACTTCGATCCACTCCTTCCGGGGCCCCGGGCTGAAACAGGGATTGAAGATGTTGGCCGACATACGCGACCGCTTTGCGCTCCCCATCCTCACGGACATCCACGAATCTTCTCAGGCCGCTCCCGTAGCCGAGGTCGTCGACGTGATTCAGATCCCCGCGTTTCTGTGCCGACAGACCGATCTGCTGGTCGCTGCCGCCCGCACAGGCAAACCGGTCAACATAAAAAAAGCCCAGTTCCTCTCCGGGACAGACATGGTGTGGCCCGTACAAAAGGCCCGTGAGAGCGGATGCAACGACGTATGGCTCACGGAACGAGGCAACATGTACGGCTACAACAACCTGGTCGTCGATTTCCGCAACATCTCCGACATGCTCCACATCACTCCGCGCGTCGTGATGGACTGCACCCACTCCGTGCAGCGTCCCGGCGGTGCCGACGGAAAGACAGGCGGTGACCGAAAATTCGCCCCAGCCATGGCCCTCGCAGCCAAAGCATTCGGCGCAAACGGATGGTTTTTCGAGGTGCATCCCGATCCGGATCGTGCGCTCAGCGACGCCGCCAATACCATTCGACTCGACACGCTCGAATCCATCATCGAAACCCTTTTGTAACACACAATGGACGTACGCATAGCCCAAGACTGGAAAGAGATCCTCGCCCGCGAATTCGAGAAACCCTATTTCGAAGAGCTGGTAAGGTTCGTACGACAGGAGTATGTGACCCACACGATCTATCCTGCAGGGAGAAACATCTTTCGGGCTTTCGACAAATGCAGTTTCGAAAAGCTGAAGGTGATCATCATCGGACAGGACCCCTATCACGGAACCGGGCAGGCCAACGGACTCTGTTTCTCCGTAAACGACGGCATCGAATTTCCACCCTCCCTGCGCAACATATTCAAAGAGATCTTCGACGACGTAGGAAAACCGATTCCCCGCAGCGGCAACCTCGACCGATGGGCCGAACAGGGGGTATTGCTGCTCAACTCAGTACTGACGGTACGTGCTGCCCAGGCGGCATCCCACGCCGGTCACGGATGGGAACGCTTTACGGACGCCGTCGTACAGGCCATCGCCGCCCGCAAACAGGGGCTGGTCTACATGCTCTGGGGTGCCTATGCCCAAAAAAAAGGCGGCATGGCCGATCCAACCCGCAATTTAATCCTCAAATGTGCCCACCCTTCGCCACTATCGGCCTACAACGGCTTCTTCGGATGCCGTCACTTCTCAAAGGCCAACGCCTATCTGGAAAGTATCGGAAAAGAGCCGATCGAGTGGTAAGGCGAGCACAAGGTTTGCATAATACAAGAGAAAGGAGAGAGAGATGCAAAACGAGATCATTCAGGTAACACGACAGAACAACACCCCGAGCACCATCGTGATCGGGGATGTTCTGAATAACTTTCAAGAGTATCTTCCGAAATGTCGGATCGTCATCATCACCGACACCAATGTACACCGACACTACCAAAAACTGATCGATGCCTACGACCACATCCTGATCGGACTGGGCGAAACAAATAAAACACTCGCCACGGTCGACCAGATCTACCGGCAACTGATCGAGTTGAATGTCGACCGCGAATGTTTCATTCTCGGATTCGGCGGGGGAATCGTAACCGACATCGCAGGATTCGTCGCATCCACCTACATGCGGGGCCTGCGATTCGGATTCATCGCCTCCACCCTGCTGGCCCAGGTCGACGCCAGTGTGGGTGGCAAAAATGGCGTAAATGTCGAAGGATACAAAAACATGGTCGGAGTATTCAACCAACCCGATTTCGTCCTCTGCCCCACTTCACTCCTCAAAACACTCCCGGAAAGAGAGTTCCGGGCAGGTCTCGCAGAGGTAATCAAGGCAGGAATCATCGAAGACTCGTCGCTTTTCGAACTCATCGAACAACACTCCCTGCAGGAGCTTCGGACGGACGAAACCCTGCTCACGCAACTGATCACCCGATCGATTCGGGTAAAGGCCCGTATCGTGGAGGCCGATGAGCGGGAGGCCGGAGAACGCCGCAAACTCAATCTCGGACATACCGTAGCCCATGCGATCGAAAAAAGTACGCAGGAGTTCCTTCACGGCGAGGCGGTTGCCATCGGTTTGGTATCGATTGCCGAAATCGCCCGGCAACTCGGGAAACTCGACCCGCAAAGTGCAACTCGCATCCGCAATGTCATCGAACAAATGGGACTGCCCGTCTCTACAAAGGTGGAGAGACGTCGCCTGGCCAAAGCGATCCACCAGGATAAGAAATCGGCCGGGGACGAGATCTACATCGTTCTTCCGCGCGGTATCGGTGACGTGGAAGTTCAAAAAATGGCGTTCGACGAGTTCTCAAAACTGCTCACCGAAGGCTGATCCGGCCACGCTCTGAATCAGACGGAACAGGTTCTCCATGGAACGGGCCGGCCCCATTCGTTCCACGCGCAACCGAGGGCAATTCCGAAAGCAGGGCATACGTCCGATAAACAGACTGTGTCGCACAGTTTATCCCGGCAGCACGACACTTCACGATACCGTCCGCCGCAAAAAAAAGCGGATCCTGCTGGACAGGATCCGCTTTTTCATTCCTTCTCCGTTCCGTCAGATAGCTGCACTGATCAAGAACACAGCGGCTACGGCAAGAATCGAATAAAGCTCCGGGAAGGCGGCAAGGATCAACGTCTTACCCATCACATCGTGACCGTTTCCGATCGCCACGATACCATTGGCACAAACCTTTCCCTGGAAATAGGAGCTCAACAGGCAGACCATACCCATAATAAGTCCCGCACCCAGAATGGCTGCACCCTGAATGATGGTGATCTCCGGAACGAGGAAATCTTTCACCATGAAGAATCCCACGAAACCGTAGAGACCCTGCGAGCCCGGAAGCGCCGAAAGAATCATGTAGCTACCGAACGCACCGCCGTTCTTTTTCATCGCTCCGACGGATGCCATACCGCAGATGGAGGTACCGATCGAAGAGGCGATGCCGGCAAAACCCACCATGATCGCCACGCCCACATAGGCCAGAATAATTGCTGTTGTCATAATCTGTTGTTTATTAGTTTGAATTATATTTTACTGTTTCACGATCTTTTTAAACGGTTTGAAAGGACGCATGCTCGCCTCGAAACCGGCATTTTTGTAGAACTCCACAAAGGTCAGACGCATCGGGTGGACGAACGACGACAACGTCGACATAAAGAGGTTGATGCCGTGTCCGATCAACAGGATCAACACGATGCAGATCTCGCGGAGCACGGGGATATCGGGACTGAGCCCCAGTGCCAGGCTGTTGAACACCTGTGCCAGGATACCACCCGAGAGGCCGATGGCGAACAGACGAATGTAACTCAACACATCGCCCAGCAAGCCGGTGACGTTGTTATAGGTGTCCCACAAGCCCGTCCCGAGATTGATGAAAGGATTCTTGCCCGGAGTATTGAGAAAGAGCATCAGGAACGCTCCGACGCCAAACACGGCATAAAAAGCCGGCGTGCCGACCGCGAACCACTCCGCTCCCAAATCGGGCAGATACATCGCTCCGATCCCCGAAAGGATGACCAGAATCCAACCGATGGTAGAGAGCGTATAGCGGAATCCGTAGAGACGGGTGGTCATAATCACTTTGAGCACCATGGCGAAAAGGATCTGTACTACTCCGATGGCCAACGCAAAGGTAAACAGGTTGTTCGCATCGAGGAAGCTATCCTTGAAGCGGACGAATGCGGGGATATTGGCCAGCTGGATTCCGAAGAACGACCCAACGGCAAATCCGAACAGAATCGTGGCTACACCGCAGAGAATCGTCAGTTTGCCGACCGTCTTCACCACCCCTTCCGGGCCTTTCAACAGAAGGAACAACCCTCCGAGTGCAAGTACGAGTCCATACCCTGCATCGGCCAGGCAGAATCCGAAGAAAAGCATGTAGAACGGTGCGAAATAGGGGGTCAGGTCCATCGTCCCGTATTTGGGCAGGGCGTAAAAATCACCGATAAATTCGAACAACCTGGCGAATCGGTTATTTTTCAGCTTGATCGGTGTATCGTCTTCGGGCTGCGGATCCTCTTTCATATAGACCATGCCCGGATAGGCCTCCAACATCCGATCTACCTCGGCCGAGCGATCGGCTTCGGCCCACGCCTCCATCACCACGAGCGAACCTTCCGCCTCCGACTGTCCGCTTTCGGCCACCTGCCGGAACTGCAACTGTTCGGTCAGACGATCGGCTTCGGCCGCAATCAGATCGCGGCTTGCAGCGGCATCGGCAAACACTCCGTCCCAACCGCGCACCTCTTTCTCGAGCTCTTCCGCCTTCTGAGTAGCCTGCGCGGCAGTCATCCGAGGTGCCTTCAACTCCTGTGCATCGAGCAGCACCTCATCTCCGGGACGAGATACCACCACGAAAAAGGTTGTTCCGTTCTGCTCCGCGACCTCGTGAATCACATATTTCTCCTCCCACTCGTCGCGATGCTTGGCCAATTCATTGGTATATGCAGAGAAGAACCGAAGTTCCACCCCCTCCTTGGCCAAATTGTCCAACGCCTGCGGATCGAACTCGCCCCACGGACGCACCTCGTCGGCCTGCTTGAGCAGCCGGGCGATCTCGGCATTCAGCGCATTCACCTCGGACTGGGCAGCGGCGTATTTGTCATAAGCCTCCGCACCACTGGCAAACGGCTTACCGGCAACGAAACCCTCCTTCTGTTTCAACTTGTCGAGCGCAGCGGCAGCTTCGCGCTGTTTCTCGATCAGACTCATCAGCCGACGATCCTCCTCCTGCGGTTCCCATCCGGTCGTGGTGACATCCACGAGACCGAGCTCCTGCAGGCGGGCGAGAAAATCTTCGCGTTGCGAAGCCAGCACCACGAAGTAATATTTACTCATTTTCGCTATCATACCCTACTGCTCTTGCTGATGTTTGTTTTTCACGATCTTCTGAGCACTTTTGGAGAGGTTCTCCTCGTCCTCCAGGAATCGTTTGATTTTTCGTATGGCGTCCTCGTAGCCGGGAATCTGCACCTTCTCATAGAGGTTCACCTTTTGGGTGGTCTTTTTGCGGGCCTTGTCGAGCAACTCGGTCTTGTAGGCGTAGACCTCGTATTCGACACGCAGCGTCGCAATCTCTTTCAAGAGAGAGACGCCGTCGGCCACCCATGCCGGGCTGCTGAACAGGTCGTAGGGTCTCTCTCCGAACACGATCTCTTCGAGTACGGGAATCCGCACTCCGGCGATCTTGCTCTGACGAAGTTTCACATCGTCGATTCTCAACAGATCGGGATCGAATTCGCCCCACAGCGCCACCATGTAGTTGTAGCGTGACGACAGCTCCTCGAGTTGCGATTCGAAGTCGGCCGCGGTATCCTTGGCCTTTTTGACCTCCAATCGCAGCGCACTCTCCTTGCTTTTGATGGTCGGAAGAGCCTTCTGACGCATCTTGAGCTGCTTGTCGAGTTCGCCGAGCGAAGTCTTGTTGTATTGGAATCGAATAGCCATGTCGTTTAAGCCTCCTTAGGCCAATATTTGGCCACCATTTCCTCTTTGATGGCGGTTTCTGCCGGCGTGAAATATTTGGCGAAGAGAGCCCAGGCCGTATCGAGCATCTCCGTGATATCGATATTCACATCGATTGCCAGCAGCTTCTCCGAATAGTCATGAGCAAACTTGAGGGTTCGTTCGTCGTAATCCGACAGGTCGAAACCGTTCTCCAGCTTGGTTTTGGCGTTGGCCGCATCGGCATAAAGACGGACAGCGGCATTCATCACCTGCGGATGATCCTCGCGGGTCTTCTTTCCGATCACGAGCTGTTTGAGTCGCGAAAGGCTGCGGAACGGGTCGACGATCACCTTACCGGTATCGGAGTCGTTACGCAGGAAGAGCTGACCTTCGGTGATGTATCCCGTGTTGTCGGGCACGGCATGCGTGATATCTCCGCCCGAGAGGGTCGTCACGGCGATGATGGTGATCGATCCTCCGTTCGGCAGCTGCACGGCTTTCTCATAGATCTTGGCCAGGTCGGAATAGAGCGAACCCGGCATGGAATCCTTCGAAGGAATCTGGTCCATACGGTTGGAGACGATGGCCAACGCATCGGCATAGAGTGTCATGTCGGTAAGGAGTACCAACACCTTTTCACCCTTGTCCACCGCGAAATATTCGGCAGCCGTCAGAGCCATATCCGGGACGAGGAGTCGCTCCACCGGGGGATTCTCCGTCGTATTGACGAAGCTGACGATACGGTCGAGGGCTCCGGCGTTCTCGAAGACATTCTTGAAGTAGAGGAAATCGTCGTTGGTCATACCCATACCGCCCAGGATAATCTTATCGGCCTTGGCACGCAGGGCCACATTGGCCATCACCTGGTTGTAGGGTTGATCGGGATCGGCAAAGAAGGGGATCTTCTGACCCGACACGATCGTATTGTTAAGGTCGATACCGGCAATACCGGTTGCAATCAGTTCGCTCGGCTGGATACGCCGGAAGGGGTTGACCGTCGGTCCGCCGATCTCGCGCGACTCGCCTTCGAGTTGTTCGCCGCCCTCGAGAGGTTCGCCATAGGCATTGAAGAATCGTCCGGCCAGGTCGTCGCTGACATTGAGTTTCGGAGGTTCGCCATGGAAGATCACCTCGGAGTCGGTCGCAATGCCCTCCGTTCCGGAAAAGACCTGCAGGGTGACATTGTCCCCATTCACCTTTACGACCTGCGCCAACTTTCCGCCCACCGTGGCCAACTCGTCGTTGCCGATGCCGGAGGCTTTCAGGCTGACGGTGGCCTTGGTGATGTTGTCGATCTTGGTATATATTTTCTGAAATGCTCTCGTTGCCATACTTAGTTCGCTTTAATCTCTTTGTTGGACACCATTTCCATGATCTGCTTCTCGTAAGCTTCGAATTTCTCGCTCTTCCACTCGGAGTAGTTCATCTGCTTGAAGAGGTTGATCAGCCCCTTAAAGAATTCGATCGTCTCTTCGAATCCTCCGAAATTGAACTTACGACCGCAGATGTCGAGCACCAGATCGTACATGTATTTTTGGCGCTCCAGCGGACAGTTGGCATCGATGGCATCGAAAGCGTCCTGCTGCAGGATCACGAAATCGATCAGCTCGCCCTTCCAGAATCGCTCGTGGTACTCGACCGGCACACCGTCGTCGCCCAGAATGTTGATCTGCTCGGAAGCCTCCTTGCCACGCTGAACGATCGTCTTGCCTTCGTAGACCTTGTCCACCCATCCGGCCTCGATACGATCGTCGAGGTAAGTCCGGATCTCGGGATACTCCAGGTATTTCGAGTAGCTGTCGAGCGGATCGATCGCCGGGTAGCGTTTGCTGTCGGCACGCCCCTGCGAAAGGGCATAGAAACAACGGGCCGCCTTCTTGGTCGATTCGGTCACCGGCTCTTTCAGGTTACCTCCGGCAGGCGACACGGTACCGATAAAGGTCACCGAACCGCTCTCGCCGTTCGGCAAAACGACCATACCGGCTCGGGCATAGAAGTTCGAGATGATAGCCGAGAGGTCCATCGGGAATGCGTCCTGTCCGGGAAGCTCCTCGAGTCGGTTACTCATCTCACGGAGTGCCTGGGCCCAACGCGAAGTCGAGTCGGCGAGAATCAGCACCTTCAACCCCATGGCCCGATAGTATTCACCGATTGTCATACCCGTATAGACGGAAGCCTCACGGGCAGCCACCGGCATGTTCGACGTATTGCAGATGATCGTCGTACGTTCGATCAGTTTGTGTCCCGTATGAGGGTCGTCGAGTTTCGGGAACTCGGCGAAGATCTCCACCACCTCGTTGGCACGCTCGCCGCACGCCACCATGATGATCACATCGGCATCGGCCTGTTTCGAGATAGCGTGCTGGAGCACGGTTTTTCCGGCGCCGAACGGACCCGGAATGAATCCCGTACCACCGTCGGCAATCGGGTTGAAGGTATCGATGGCCCGTACGCCGGTCTCCATGATCTTCGTCGGACGCGGTTTCTCGGTATAGGCACGGATCGCCTGTTTCACGGGCCATTTCTGCACCATGGTGATGGCATGGTCCTGGCCTTCGGCATCCGTAACCACGGCAACCGTATCGGTCACCTTATAGGATCCGCTCGGCACGACACTCTTCACTACGTAGGTGTCGGTCATCACGAACGGCACCATGATTTTATGTTTCACCCAGATCTCCTGCACCTCGCCGAGCCACGAGCCTGCACTCACCTTATCGCCCGGCTTGGCCAGCGGGGTGAAATCCCACTTCTTCTCATAATCCACCGGATCGGTGATCGAGCCGCGTTCGATGAACAGGCCCTTCATCTTGGCCAGGTCGTTCTGCAAACCGTCGTAGCTCTGCGAAAGGATTCCGGGAGCCAATGTCGCTTCCAACATGTGTCCCTGAAATTCGACGCGATCGCCGATCTTGAGTCCGCGGGTGCTGTCAAACACCTGCACATAGGCGTCGTCGCCGATCACCTTGATGACCTCCGCCATCATCTGCGTCTCCCCGAGCCAAACGTGACAGATCTCGTTTTGCGAGACAGGCCCGTCGGCCTTCACCACCACGAGGTTGGAGACAATTCCTGATACTTGCCCTGTAGTCTTCATGCTATCGTTTTATTCTTGTTTCTGTTCATTCAGGAGCTCGCGCTCTTCGGCCTGCCGGATACGATCGCCGGCACCGAGCGAAGCCACGAGTCTCTCATACATCTCCCGGCCCACGGCAGGAGAGAGCACCGTCCAGCGATGGACGATATTCACGCGTACCAGATAGCCCAAAATGGCATCCATGTCGAAATAGTTGAAAGCGGTCAGCTCTTCCGACTTATCCCAGCGCACCAGGTCGATCCGACGCTCCTTCTCGACGAGATTTCCCTCGTCGTTCATCGCGGCGATCACGGTATCGAGATACTCCAGCTCCCCTTTCAATCCGAAATCGGCGGCCGAACTCCGCGTAAGCGCATCGACGACATCGCCTCCGCCGACCACTACCTCGGCCGGGCTCCACCCTTTCGAACGAGCCGAGAAAGCGGCGATCACATTGCGCAGATTGCGATCGAATGCGCTCCAGTTGCGCAAAAAGCCGTTGGACGATTTGGCGCACGCCCCATAATAGGCGGTGAAAAGCGCCCGTTCCAATTTTTGTGCAGTGTCCACCTCGTCGGAATCCGCATTGTCCGGATCGGCGAACGCCGTCAGGATGCGGCCGATGAAGGGAGGCAATGTTTGCGGTCGTTGCACTTCGGCTTCAAGCTCCTCCCGACCGTAATTCCCCAACGTGTTGAACGCCGACCGACCCGCCTTGATATGGAGAATATTCTCTATATCGTACCAGGTGTAGAACAACCGGAGCGTCCGCAGGTCTTTTTTGGAGAGTTGCTCACGAATCTCGTCCAGGATGACCTTGGCGTCGAATCCTTTGTTCTCGGAATCGAGGGAATACTCCCTGAGCCCCGCCACCAGCGTATAATACTCCCGACCGAACATCTACTTCGTTCCGTAAAGAAGGGTGGAGACTTTGTCGCGCAAATATTCTCCGAGCAGAGCATCGAAATCCTCGTCGGAGAAACTGATGTAGTAACCGCCATCCTTGGCGCCCACCTTGAAGCCGCTTTTCACCGATTTGCTGTAACCCACCTCGATGCCTGCATCGAGCAGTTCGGCAGCGCTTCCGGCAAAAGCCTTATCGAACAGCTCCTGCTTCCCTGCGGGGAGCAACGCCTGCAACGAAACTTTCCCCGTAGAGGCGCCGTTCCAATTCTTAGCCACAGCCAACAGCAGCTCCTTGACAAAGGCCGGATCGAGATTCGCCTGTTTCACCCCGTCCGACACGCTTTTGGTCACGATAACGGAGGCGATCTCCGCCTTGATCTTAGCAACAGCCTGTTTCCCGGCCAATGCAATCTCGGTCAGGGTATTCTTGCGCAGCTCGTCGGCAGAAGCCTGAGCCTTTTTGAGGATGGAGTCCGCCTCGGCCTTCGCATCGGCCACGATCCGTTTTGCCTGAGCCTGTGCGTCGGCCACCAGCTTGTCGGCATCCGAACGGCCTTTCGAAAGCCCCTCATCGTAGAGCTTCTTGGTGAGTTCCTGAAGTTTGTTTTCCATAGTTTTTTATCTCTTTATTTCAGATTTTTCCTTGTCAGGCCTGATGTTCGGCACGAAGCAGATCACCGACCTCTTTCACCGGCGTGAAGGTCGATACAGGCACTTCGGCAAACACCGTGATCCATCGGGCCATCGCGCCGTTCCAAAGTCCCGGCAACTCCTGGGCCAGCAATTCACGACCGTCCTTCGATTTTCGGGAGATGAATCCCGTAGCCGGATCGACATAGCGTTCCAGATCGAACCGCTCGCCCCGGTAATTTTTCGTACCGCAGACCAGGTCCACCGGGTTGAAATGGGTAGCCTGCCTCATCAAACCGGCATCCTCGGGGGCAATTTGCGACGATTCGGCGATCTGAAGCGACACCGTACCATCCTCGTTACGCACCCAGAACGGTCCGCCGCCCGGTTCTCCCTCGTTGCGAACCATGCCGCAAACTCGAATCGGACGATCGAGCAAACTCCGCAACAAACGCTCGTCGCAAACCTCGGACAACTCCGTGCTCAACTCCTCGCGGATGAAACGAGCCACCTCCGCCAGATCGGCCTGTCCCTCGTCCATCGCACGAAGATACCCGAATACCCTCGCCTGCAGTGCGAGCAGCAAACCGGCCAGCATCCGTTTAAAATGTACCGTATCCGCCTTACGGGCATCCACGGTCACGTTATCGATATTCTTAATAAAAATCAGATCGGCATCGATCTCCCCCAAATTACCGATCAGAGCGCCATGCCCTGCAGGACGAAACAACAGCGTGCCGTCGTCATTTCGGAAGGGCGTTCCGTCGGGATTGGCGGCAATCGTATCGGTCGACGGTTTCTGGATCGAATACGAGATCTCGTAATGTACGCCGAACCGCTCCTCATAACGGGGAGCAACCGATGCAATCAGTCGTTCGAAATCGGCCCTGTGTTCCGGAGAGACTGTGAAATGGATCCTAACCTCTCCCTTCGAGGCGGCATAAAGTGCCCCTTCGACCAGATGCTCCTCGACCGCCGTACGAACCTCTCCGTCATAACGATGGAACAGCACGAGGCCCTTCGGTTTCGTCCCGTAGTGCAAACCATCGCCCACGATGGCTCCGACAATCTCTTTTTCAGAAGCCCCGGCAGGCAAAAATGCCTTCAACGCTTCATAAAACGGGAAGCGCTCCAATTGGCCCAGCAGCCGATCGACTCCCGGAGATCGTTTACCCTCATTCAAAAAGGCATAAAGGTCTTTGAACATGCGAGTTGCCGCACCGGACGCCGGCACGAACTTGACAACCTTGAGTTTCGGCGAAACCGTCTTATACAGATCGACCAGACGATTTTGTTCGGCTTTATCCGGAACCCGGATACCCTTCCCGACCGAAGCGGGTGCAACAACTTGCAGATAGGGGAACCCTTTCCGGAATCGATCGAGTTGATTTTTAACAGACTCCACACTCAAAGAGTGTGCCTCGATCTGTTTCGCATCATTCGCCGAAAACTTCATTTTCAAATACACTAAACAGGGGACGTGAATTCGGATTCAAAGATAAGCATTTTTCCTGAGAAACCGCTTTGAACAGTGCCTTTCTTGTCGGAAAATATGGTCTAAAACAGACGGATTCATGCTTATTTTTCCATTGTCACCTCCGGGAGCCATGCTAATGACCTCCGAAAGATCGACAAAACAGGAACGCTCCACGACGAACCCGCCCAAATCATCCGCTTTCAATCTCTTTTTTTTAACTACACCACACAAAAGGCCCGATTACTCGAAAATACAAAAAGGCCCGATCATTCGGACCTTTTTGGCAAATCATCGTAGTCCCAACAGGACTCGAACCTGTATTTAGGGTTTAGGAAACCCTCGTTCTATCCCTTGAACTATGAGACCGAAAAACGGAAATCAATCGAATGCCGCCTTGATCTTACCGACCAGATCGGCCCGAACGGTCTTCTCCGTCTGGAGAATCATGTTGCGGATCGCCTTGGGTGTGGAGCATCCGTGACCGATAATCACGGTGGAATTGATACCCAGAACGGGAGTTCCTCCGACATTCTCGTAGTTGAGTCCGTCGAGGAAATCGTTGTCCTTCATTCCCAACGCCCGCATGATCTCGAAAAAGCTCTCGGCCTCTTTGAGGGCAATGTTTCCCACAAAACCGTCGCACACGATCACATCGGCCACTTCGCCTGAAAAGAGATGTTTTCCCTCCACATTACCGACAAACCGATAGAAAGAATTGCCTTCCATCAATTCATAGGCAGCCTTAGAGGTCAGGTTTCCCTTTTCTTTCTCTTCGCCGATGTTGAGCAGTCCGACCCGCGGGTTCTCAATACCCAATACATTTTTCGCATAGAGGCTGCCGATCATACCGTACTGATCGAGCACATCGGGTCTCACGTCCACATTCAACCCCACATCGAGCAAAAGGGCCGTCTTGCCGCCCATCACGGGGATGTGGGAAGAGATCGTCGGACGAATGATCCCTTCGATCGCCTTCACGGTATACATCGAGCCGACCAACATGGCCCCGGTGCTACCGGCACTTGCGAAGCCATCGATCTTACCCGCCTTGAGATAACCGAATCCTACGGCAATGCTCGAATTGGGTTTCTTCAGGAATGCATGGGCCGGATGATCGGACATGGTGATAACCTCCGTTGTCGGAACGATATCGAATGCATCATCCGATACCCCACCGCTTCGAAGAACCGGTCGGATTGCCTCCGGATCGCCGAAAAGGACAATCCGGGTATCGGCACCCACCCTTTCGAGTGCCTCGATAGCTCCACGAACCGCTGCTTCAGGGGCGTAATCGCCACCCATCGCATCCAAACCAATCTTCAGCATACGCGCTGCGAACTCGTTTATAAAAAAATTATTCCGCCTTCTTCTCTACGGCGAACTTGCCCCTGTAGAAACCGCACTCAGGGCATACGTGATGATACAATACGGTCGAACCGCAATTCGAGCAGGTTGCTATGGTCGGAGCGATCGCTTTGTAGTGGGTTCTTCTCTTGTCTCTCCGGGTCGAAGAGACCTTGTGCTTAGGATGTGCCATAACAAATTGTTTATTTATTAGTTATACCTCTTTTTTCTATTTAATCCTTCTTTGTATCGTCATCTTTCAATTCGCGCAACCCGGCCCAACGGGGATCCACCTCCGCACCCTGTTCCGAGGCTGCCGCCAACCGGTCGAATTCCGCTTCGCTCACGATCCGGAAGCGCCCCAGCATGTCGGGGTTGCACAACGGATTGCCCAACGCATCGAGTGGGTGGACCCGCTGATAAGGAAGGCTGAGAACAATACTCTCGTAAATGTACTGTCCCAGATCGAGCAGATCCTCCGCCGGATGAATCCAGATCACCTCGCCGTCCGAATCCTGCTCCTCCTCGGAAAACTTCACGACCGGATGCCCCTTGAAGTGGACCGGCAATACACAATCTTCCAAACAACGGTCGCACGGCACGGTCACCTCTCCGTCGATCGTCACCTGCAGATCGAACATCGACGGTTTCTTGAGAAGGACGACCTCGGCATGTGCCCGCCCATCCTTGATACCGCATCCGCCATAAGCGGCAAAGAACGACCCATCCACATCGAAATCGAAACGATGCGGTCCGGGTCCGAGCCCTTTATAAGCTATGGTATATCCTTTGTTCACAGCTACAGACCGGTATACAATGGGGTGCAAAGTTATAAAAAAACTTTCCAAATACAAAGAATTCGCCAATAGTTTATAACTTTGAGGCACGAACGAAGATGAGTTCATGAAGACGCAAAACAGATACGAAATAGCCCTACGAAGCGACTATCCGGAGTGGTGGAGGTACAATGTCTTCATTACCGTAGCCTGCTATGATGCAAACGGCGAAATGACCGAATACCTCAACCTCACCGATAAGGTGTATGAGGTCTCGGCCGACAATCGGTTCACAAACCCTCCTGCGGATTACGATCCCCAAAGACCGCTCCGCATCGCTACTCCGCCCACCAGTCACATAGAGACCTATATTTATATAATAGCCAACACATTTCCTCTGTCAGACGAAATCCGGCTATCGCCTCCGTTCGCAGTACGGTTGACAGTCGATCGCAACGGGGAAACGATCATCGACTCCTCCCACGAAGTCAACCAATGGGGAGGGCTTACCCTCAAACAATCGATCGAATGATCTGCCCGGCCTGATTCAATCAACAGGCCGCCTCATCTTATTTTTTATCCTAAAAAACGGAGCTCTTCGCCACAAACGGGGAAGAGCTCCGAAAACGGTTTAAACAACCGGAGGTTACTTTTGCATATTGGGCTCCTGCAAACCGAAATGTTTGACCGCATCCTCGTGTTTGAGCAAGAAGGCCACACCGATCGAAGCCAGGCTGAAGCCGGCAAAAATCAACATCGGGAGCGTATAATCATAGGAGGTTATCCCCTCCACCGTTCCCTCCACGCAATAGCGGTCGAGAACCTTGCCAATCAGCAGAGGAACCCCCATAAGGCCCCAGTTCTGAATCCAGAAGATCAACGCATAGGCTGTACCGAGCTGGTTCTCCGGAATGATCTTCGGCACGGAGGGCCACATGGCCGACGGCACAAGCGAAAAAGCAATCCCCAACAAGATCATCAACACCACGGCGATCACCCAGTAATCGAGCCCCGGAATGGCAAACACGGCATGCACGAAGAAGAGCATCAGCGAACCGAGAATCATGATGCTGGCACCTTTTCCGACCCTGTCGTAGATCGAACCGAAAACCGGCGTCAGCAGGATCGTTCCGAAGGGGAGCAGCGAGGGGATCAATCCCGAAAGTTCGACCGAAATACCGAACTTATTGATCATCAGGTTAGGCGCATACTTCATAAAGGGGAACACCGCCGAGTAGAAGAGCAGACAAAGGATGGCGATGTACCAGAACCCCTTGATCTTCATGATGCTGAAGATGTCGCGGAAACGGAACGGCTCCTCCTCTTCGGCCGCCTGTTCGGTCACCTCCCGATCGAACTTGCGATCCATCACCGTAAAGACGAGGAAGGTCAAGAGACCCACGAACATCAGCGCAACAGCACAAAGCACCGGACCGCTGATCGGCTCCCGAGGGAAAAGCGTGGAGAGCAACGGCGTCACACCGATCGCCAGCCCCGTTCCGACGCGGGCACAAGCCATCTCCAGTCCCATGGCCAAAGCCAACTCCTTACCTTTGAACCACTTCACGATAATTTTCGAAACGGTGATCCCGGCGATCTCCACACCCATGGCGAAAATGGCATACCCACACGCCGAAACCAGAAGGGGTAATCCCCAGACCGTTCCAAAAATAGTGACGGTTTGTCCGACAAAATCGTGCGACAGACCGAACCACTTGATTGCAACGCCGAGCAGCATGATCGCGGCCGACATGACCCCCGTGAAACGGACGCCCATTTTATCGAGAATCATTCCGCCGAAGATCAACATCAGCAGAAAGACATTGAGCCAACCGTAAGCGCTCATAAACGTTCCGAAATCGCCGCTGCTCCAGCCCAGGCCTCCCTCTTCGGGGACAAGTTGCAACAGAGGCAACAGCGGTGAGAGCATGTCCGTGACAAAATAGCCACACAACATGGTGAAGGCCACCAGAGCGAGAACGGTCCACCGGGCAGCCTTTGATTCACTGATCTTTTTTTGGATTTTTTCGACCATTTGTTTTTCTTTTTTGGGTTTCTATTTCGTTTGTGTTATTGTCTTTCTCTTTGTTACTCGGGAGTAGGCGCATAACGATTGAGCACCTCGTAGGCCTCCCGGATGCCCAACTCCCCAGCCTTGCTCACATCGAGACACCCCTTGCGCGTATCCTTCATGTAGATCTGCACCAGACCCCGGTTGTAATAGGCCTCGGCAAAGACCGGATTGAGCTCGATGGCCCGGGAGTAGTCGTCGAATGCTTCGGGGAATTTTCCGGAGAGTGCGTTCAGATTGCCTCGATTATAATAAATGTATGCCAAATCGGGATAGAGTTTGGCCGCCGCATTCAAGTCGGCGATCGCTTCATCGTAATTGTAGGTCCGCGTCGACGTACTGCGCAGACGGTTGGCCGGATCGCTCTCGATGGCGATTCGCTGGTAGCTGTTGTCGATCGACGAGATGAAATCGATCATCTCGGCCCGTGTCGTCGACCGGTTGATGTAGAGGAACGGATTGGTGGGATCGTTTTCGATCGCCTTCGTGAAACTGTTCACGGCACTGGTAAACTGCCGGATGAGCGACTGCGTAATCCCCTTGCGGAACAACAGACTCCACGTGACATTCCCCTCGTCGATCCGAGCCGTCAACCGTTTGTCGATGGCGAAAATCGAATCGGTGGGCAGATCGCTCGTTTCAGTCGTGAATACGATGCGCGGATCGTTCAGCGAACGGATAAACTCTTCGAGCCGATCGGCATAATAACGGACCGGCGTCGACTCGCCCGTAGGTGCAGTCGGATTGCGCAACGTGAAACGGAACAGCGGTCGAAGCGTAATACGGCTCTCCTCGGTCGTCCCGCCCAGACGTGCCCCCGCGAAACGGGTGTCGAACGAGAGCAGGCGATCGAAGCGTTTGGAGGTATCGGCATAGCTGGCCAGTTGCGTCGTATCTTCCAACCGCGAACGATACTCCGCAATTTTGCGTTGTGCCGTATGCAGATCCTGTTTCGCCCCTTTCGTATCGCGGAGCAACTGCTTCAGTTCCGCCCGGTTCAGATAGGCCGAGGCAAAATCGGGATAGAGTTCGATCGCCTTCGTATAGTCGGCTACGGCAGCCTCCGGCTCCCCGAGCTGGGTGTAGAGCAACGCCCGGTTGAAATAGACCAGCACATTGTCTGGAGCATATCGTGCCACCTGATTATAATCTTCGAGCGCACGATTCAGGTCGCCGATCTGCGAGCGGATGATCGCCCGGTTGAAATAGGCCACGGCACTGAGCGAATCGAGCTCGATCACCCGATCGAAATCGCGAATTGCCTGTGTGGGTCGGTCCAAAGCCGAATAGGCAATGGCCCGGTTGAAAAAGGAGGGGACATAGGTCGAATCGCATGCCACAGCCTGATCGAAATCGGCCAACGCCTCCCGGGTCTTTCCCTGCGCCATCAGCACGGCACCCCGTCGGTTGTAGCCATCCGGATTTTCGCGATTCACCCGGATCGCCTGATCGTAATCGGATACAGCCCGCAACGTATCGCCCATGTGGAGGTAACTCGTTCCCCGATTGATATAGGCATCGGCCACCCGGTTGTTGTAGCGGATAAAACGGGAGAAATCCTCGGCTGCCCGCTGGTACTGACCGCTCAGAAGCAACGTCACGCCCCGGCTGTAATAGGGGCCGGGCAGATCGGGTCGCAGATCGATCGCCTCCTGGAAGTCGGCGAGCGCATCGTCGTAATTACCCAACCGCATGCGTGTGATGGCCCGATAGTGATAGGCCATCGTATAGACAGGATTATACTCGATGGCCCGGGAGAAATCCTGCTCGGCGCCCAAGAAATCGTCGAGGTTGTACTTGGCCACGCCTCGCAGAAAATAGGCCTCGTAAGCCTCATCATCGACCATCAGCAGAACGCCCAACGTACGGATCGCTTCGCGATACTGATTTTCAAGCAGCATATTGCGGCCCATCCAGAAGAAATAGGCCTTGTTATACTGCCCGTAAGAGAGCTCTGTCGTGAAAGAAAAAAGACAGACAAAAAGAGCGACGATCAGTTTTCGCATGGGATGGAAAAGGGGCGTTTCGGTTGCGAAGTTAACAAGAATTCCGCGGAATTTCTATTTTTAACGAACAACTGTTCGCAAATAGTCTGTAATCGGGACTCTTGAGAAGTGCCGGGCAACAAAAAAGATTGATTTGTTGGAAAATCGGTCAAAAGTCAATATCTTTGACCGCAATTTTTGTTTTGTCAGTTCTACAGATCATGAAAAAAGCAGACGTTATCCTGGGACTCCAATGGGGCGACGAAGGAAAAGGCAAAGTAGTAGACGTTTTAACGCCTAATTATCAAATCGTTGCAAGATTCCAAGGCGGACCCAACGCAGGGCACACGCTGGAATTCGAAGGAGAGAAATATGTCCTGCGATCGATCCCGTCGGGCATCTTCCAAGGGGACAAAATAAACGTTATCGGTGGCGGCGTAGTCCTCGATCCCGTACTTTTTCGGGAAGAGGCCGAAGCACTCGCACGCAGCGGCCATGACCTGACAAAACGACTCTATATCTCGAAGAAAGCCCACCTGATCCTGCCTACCCACCGTCTGCTCGATGCAGCACTGGAAGCAGCCAAAGGATCCGGCAAGATCGGAACCACAGGAAGAGGCATCGGACCCACCTATACCGACAAGGTGAGCCGCAACGGCGTACGGGTGGGAGATATCTTCCTCGACTTCAAGGCCAAATACGACCGGGCCAAAGCCCGCCACGAAACAACCCTCCGTTCGCTCGGTGCGACCTATGACCTTACCGAACTGGAGGCCAAATGGTTCGATGCCGTGGAGTATCTCAAACAGTTCCGCATCATCGACAGCGAACAGTTCCTCAACGACAGCCTCGCTGCGGATAACAGCATCCTCTGCGAAGGAGCCCAGGGAACTCTGCTCGACGTGGATTTCGGATCCTATCCGTTCGTGACCTCCTCCAATACCGTGTGCGCGGGCGCGTGCATAGGACTCGGACTCGCCCCCAACCGCATCGGCAACGTCTTCGGCATCTTCAAAGCCTACTGCACCCGCGTGGGCAGCGGTCCGTTCCCCACGGAACTCCACGACGAGACCGGGAAACGTCTGCGCGACATCGGTCATGAATACGGTGCCGTGACGGGGCGCGAACGGCGATGCGGCTGGCTCGATCTGGTTGCGCTCAAATATTCGATCATGCTCAACGGCGTGACCGGACTCATCATGATGAAATCGGACGTGCTGAACGATTTCGATACGATCCGCGTCTGCACCGCCTACGAACGCGACGGCGAGCGAATCGAATATTTCCCCTACGAAGTCGATGACAGACTCCGCCCCATCTACCGCGAATTCCCCGGCTGGAAACAGGACATCAATCGGGTACGACGCTACGAAGATTTCCCGGCCGCCTTCAAATCCTACGTGGAGTTCATCGAACAGGAGACCGGCGTACCCGTTAAAATCATCTCCGTGGGTCCCGACCGCCACGAAACCATCGTGAGAGACTAAACACAGACTATACAATATCAACAGAAACCATACAGAATGAAAAAAGAGTTGAAAATCGTTGTGCTCGCCAAGCAGGTTCCCGACACACGAAATGTCGGAAAAGATGCGATGACTCCCGAAGGAACAGTCAATCGCGCTGCTTTGCCCGCCATCTTTAACCCGGAAGATCTCAATGCCCTGGAGCAGGCTCTCCGCATCAAGGACAGTCTGCCTGGCAGTACCGTTCAGGTGGTAACGATGGGACCTCCCCGCGCAGCCGATATCATCCGCGACGCGATGTTTCGCGGCGCCGACGGCGGCATTCTGCTCTCCGGCCGCGAATTCGCCGGATCGGACACTTTGGCAACCTCCTATGCACTCGCCTGCACCTTACGTAAGGTCAATCCCGACCTCATCATCGCAGGCCGTCAGGCCATCGACGGCGATACCGCCCAGGTGGGACCGCAAGTAGCCGAAAAACTCGGCCTGCCGCAAGTTACCTATGCCGAAGAGATTCTGGGCATCGAGAATGGAAAAATTACGGTTAAACGCAGATTGGAACACGGCACGGAGGTCGTTGAATGTCCTCTGCCGATGGTCCTGACCGTCAACGCGTCGGCTCCCGAATGCCGTCCGCGTAACGCCCGCAGGATCATGAAATACAAGTATGCGCTGACTCCGACCGAGATTGCCGCAGCAACCCCCGACAGCGAATTCGTCAAAGTGGCCTCCACGAAAGACTACCTGCAGATCACCGAATGGGGTGTCGCACAAATCGATCCCGACATGCAACAACTCGGTCTCACCGGCTCCCCCACCAAAGTCAAAAAAGTCGACAACGTGGTATTCCAGGTCAAAGAGTCGAAATGCCTCTCCTGCTCGGACAACGAGATCGATGCACTGATGAAGGAACTGATTTCGAGCCGCGCGCTCGGTTAATCCCAAAACACGAGAAGAGAAATGAACAACCTATTCGTATACATAGAGATCGAAAACGGCACGGTGGCCGATGTCAGCCTCGAACTGCTGACCAAAGGCCGCGAACTGGCCGACACACTGGGATGCAAACTCGAAGCAGTTGCCATCGGTGAAAAGCTCTCGGGCATCGAAAAAGAGCTTGCCAAATACGGTGCTGATACCGTTTGGGTAGCCGACGACAAAGAGTTTGCCCCCTATCGCACGTTGCCCCACTGTTCCGTAGTCTGCGGACTCATCGAACAGGAGAAACCCCAAATCGTCCTTTTCGGCGCTACGCCCGTAGGACGCGACCTCGCTCCGCGTGTCTCCTCCACCCTCCACAGCGGTCTTACGGCCGACTGCACGAGTCTGGTCATCGGTGAACACAAAGACATGAAGAGCGGCAAAGAGTACAAAAACCTGCTGTATCAGATTCGTCCCGCCTTCGGAGGCAATATCATCGCCACCATCATCAATCCCGACCACCGGCCCCAAATGGCCACCGTGCGCGAAGGCGTGATGAAAAAAGAGTACGCCGCCAAACCCGGCAACGGAGAGGTGAAACAGATCGACTGGAAGAAATTCCTGAAAGACAGCGACCTGGTCGTACGCATCGTCGAACGTCACATCGAAGAGCGCAAGATCAACATCAAGAATGCCGGCATCATCGTTGCCGGAGGTTACGGCATGGGATCGAAAGAGAATTTCCAGCTGGTTCATGAGTTGGCCGAAGTGCTCGGCGGAGAGGTCGGCGCCAGCCGTGCAGCCGTCGACGCCGGATTCGCCGATCACGCCCGCCAGGTGGGTCAGACCGGCGTAACGGTCCGTCCGAAACTCTACATCGCCTGCGGTATATCGGGACAGATCCAACATACGGCCGGCATGGATCAATCGGCCATGGTGATCTCCATCAACAGCGATCCGAACGCCCCGATCAACAAAATTGCCGATTATGCAATCACGGGCGACGTGAACGAGGTGATCCCGAAGATGATCAAATACTACAAACAGAATTCGAAATAACAGATGCGTAAGATCCTGTTCATAGGTCTTTTGACGGCAGCATTCTGTGGTCGGGCGCACGCTCAGGAGATACATGTCCGCGAGACAGGTTTCGAGGATTACCGTATTCTTCTCGAGGCGGCCGGCTACGAAGCGTTCAGTTTCGACCTGCGGGATTTTCTTGCAGACCGTTACGAGATCTCTGTTCAGATCAAAGAGTATGCGAACGGCAAACCGGTAGAGGATGGCGATGTTGTCGACTACATGGGCGACAACAAGATCCTGCTGACCGATTTTCCCGAAGAGCAGCGTGACGATGTGAAACCCGAGGATATGGCCGATCCCGAAGCTGGGATATTCTGCCAGACCGAGAGCCTGACTGTAGGGTTCTACCCTTCGGGTTCCGACTCGACGGCAAACGCATTGATCACTCTTACCGGGATCGGAAGTCTGCGCCGGGGTTTGTCTTTGAAGCCGGTCGATACGCCTAACGGCTCCTATTACAGATATGGTACGCGTCCGTTCCGGATCGATGATTTCGCGCCGGGCAAGTTCATACCGCTGGTATTTTACGGTTCGTGGTGGTATGACGGACAAGCCAATCTGGTGCGTTTCTGCGGCGAAAACGAGATAGCGCCCGACCTCTCGAGCCAGATCGTCGCCAAAGTACCGCACTTCTACGTGATAGGTGTCATGCTGACCGAAAAACAGGAGAAATAATAAAAACAAATTTGAGTTATGGCAAACTTTTTCTTAGATAACAAGGATTTGCAATACCATCTCGGTCATCCGCTCATGCGGAAGATCGTGGAGCTGAAGGAGCGCGGTTTTGCGGAGAAAGACAAGTATGACTACGCACCGAAAAGTTTCGAGGACGCGATGGACAACTATCGCCGGGTGCTCGAAATCGCCGGTGAGGTATGCGGCGATGTAATCGCCCCCAATGCAGAAGGAGTCGACCATGAAGGTCCCCGCGTGGTGAACGACCATGTGGTGTACGCCGAAGGTACGGCACGCAACCTGGAAGCCATCACCAAAGCGGGTCTGGGTGGAATTACCCTCCCGCGCAAATACAACGGTCTTAACTTCCCGCTTATCTGCTTCGTGATGGCCAACGAAATGGTCGCCCGTGCCGATGCCGGATTCGAAAACCTCTGGGGCCTGCAGGACTGCGCCGAAACACTCAACGAATTTGCCAGCGAAGAGATCAAACAGGCCTTCCTGCCGCTCGTATCGGAGGGAGCCACCTGTGCAATGGACCTCACCGAGCCCGATGCAGGTAGCGACCTGGGTGCCGTCATGCTCAAAGCCACCTGGGACGAAGAGCGTCAAACCTGGCTGCTCAACGGCGTGAAACGTTTCATCACCAACGGCGACGGCGACATCTCGCTGGTGCTCGCCCGCTCCGAAGAGGGAACAGCCGATGCCCGCGGTCTGTCGATGTTCGTCTACGACCGTCGCGACATGGCCGTCAAGGTCCGCCGCATCGAGAACAAACTCGGTATCAAAGGCTCGCCCACCTGCGAGTTGGTCTTCACCAATGCTCCGGCCAAACTGGTCGGCGACCGCAAAATGGGTCTTATCAAATACGTAATGAGCCTGATGAATGCGGCCCGTCTCGGAATCGGTGCCCAAAGCGTCGGACTGTGCGAAGCCGCCTATCGCGAGGGTCTCAAATACGCCCACGAACGGGAACAGTTCGGCAAACCGATCATCCTCTTCCCGGCCATGTACGAAATGCTCTCCAACATGAAAGCCAAACTGCTCGGTGCCCGTGCCCTGCTCTACGAGACCACCCGTTTCGTGGAGATCTACAAGCAGTATACCCACATCAGCCATGAGCGTGACCTCACACCGGAAGAGCGTGCCGAAATGAAATTCTACACCAAGCTCGCCGACGGATTCACACCGCTGCTGAAACTCTTCTCCAGCGAATATGCCAACCAGTTGGCCTACGATGCGCTCCAGATCCACGGAGGATCGGGCTACATGAAGGACTATCCGATCGAACGCATCTACCGCGACGCTCGTATCACCAACATCTACGAGGGAACTTCCCAGCTTCAGGTGGTGGCTGCCATCAACCACATCACCAAAGGGACCTACCTCGACCAGATCAAAGAGTATGAGAGCGCGACCTACCTGCCCGAGCTCGAAAAAGAGCACAAACTGCTCATCGCGCTGCGCGAGAAGCTCGAAAAGATGATTGCCAAGGTGGATGCGACCGAAGCAGAGCACAAAGGCGAAGGATACAAGGATTTCCACGCCCGTCGCCTGGTGGAGACCGCAGGACATATCATTATCACCTACCTGCTGATGCGTCAGTCGGGCGAGGTGTCCGACTACCTCACGCCGGCCCGCACATTTGCCAAGATTGCACAGGCCCAGGTGAATGCGGCAGAGACCTACATCGAAAACTTCGACTGGGATCAGCTTGCTGCCTTCAAACAGGTAATCGACGAAGAGTAACCTGTACGCTCCGTCCAAACGAAAAGCGTGTCTGAAAAATTCAGACACGCTTTTTTTCGCATCGTGCAGACTCGGCCCCAGAATCAGGCCTCGAGACCTATCTACAAGATCTGTTCCCCCGCGGCATACAGCACGAATCATCCGTTGCGAAGCGTCATCCCGTAAAGTTCCGTCAGGCGATCAGCCATCGCCTCCCAGCTGAATCGTTTTTTCTCCTCGGCCATATTCGCCCGAAAACGATCCACGCACCCCTCCTCGTAAAATTTCACATAGGCTTCGGCCAGACTCTCCGGTGTGGTGTCGGTCACGAATCCCACGACATCCTGAGGAACGATCTCCGCTAATCCGCCCACATCGGTCACAATCATCGGCAGATCGAACTGATAGGCAATCTGGGTTACGCCGCTCTGAGTCGCACTCCAATAGGGTTGAATCAACAGGTCGGCCAGGGAGAAATAGAACTTCACGTCGTCGTCCGGAATAAACCAGTCGTGCAGGATCACCTCCTCCTGCAAGCCCAGGCGCGCGATCTGAGCCACGTACTTCTCCTTGTTGCCATAGAACTCTCCCGCCACGATCAACTTGCGTTTGTCCGTTCGCCCCTCCGACTTGAGCAACGCCCAGGCATCGAGCAGCAAATCGAGTCCCTTGTAATCGCGTACCAGGCCGAAAAAGAGTGCATAACCCTCTTCCGGATCGAGTCCGAGACGATCGCAGGCCTCTTTCCGAGAGACCGGCCGACCGAAATTTTCGAAAAGCGGATGGGGAGAAAACAGGGTCGGTCGATCGGTCACAAAACTATCGAGGTCGCGTTTCACCTGATCCGACATGTAGATAAACCCGTCGACACTGTGCAAAAAATAGTTATTGAAGAGACGATCGGTCAGGTGATGTTCGTGCGGAACCACATTGTCGAGCTGCACCAGCACCTTGGTCCGGCCATTGCGTCGGGCTATCCGCGCGATCGTCCCGAAACAGGGAGCCATGAAGGGAGTCCAATATTTAAGCAGCAGCACATCGGGCGCATTCCGCCGAATCCGGTTACCCACCGTCACCCAGTTCCACGGGTTCACCGTGTTGACGCACCGCTCGATCTGCAGGTCTGCCGGTGGATCGGAGTCGCGATACTGGCTCTTGCCGGGAAAGAGGAACTCGGGATATTGTACCGTAAAGGTCAAGATGTCGACCCCAATACCCCGTCGTTGAAACGTACGGCCCAGTATCTCCATGATGGAGGCCAATCCGCCACGGTAGGGATAAGCCGGGCCGAGAATCGTCATGCGCTGCATCGCGCTATCTCTTGTCGCCATAAAATGCTTCAAGTCCGCTTTTCAGAAATTCGACATAGCCCTCCACGCTCAAGTCGTAACCCCGAACCGGAACCAACAACTGCCCCTCTCCGTCGAGAAGCAGATAGGCGGGTTGAGCGCTCACATCGTACCCTTTGTTGACCAGGTAGGAGTTCTTTTTACCGAGCCCCTTCAATGTCTTGCCCGACTCCGTAACGAGCCACTCCGTCTCGGGCAGACGGGTTTTATCGTCGGAGTAGAGCGCAACGATCACGTAGTCGTCCCGAAGGATCTGCTGTACGGAGGGATCGGACCACACTTTCGCCTCCATCTCGCGGCAATTCACACAACCGTGGCCCGTGAAATCGAGAAAAACAGGCTTCCCGACCCGTCTTGCATAGGCAAGGCCCTGTTCATAATCAAAGAATCCATCCAGTCCGAACGGGAGATGGAGAAAATCGGCATATTTCTTCGGCTGCAACGACTCGTCCGTCGCTACCGAACCACCGCCGACCGATGCACCTCCAACCGGCTGGGAGGAACTCTCTCCGAGGATGAAATCCTGCGTCGTCAAAGGGGGCAGATAGCCCGAAAGGCCCTTGAGCGGAGCGCCCCACATGCCGGGGATCATATAGACCACGAAAGTGAACGAAGCGATGGCCAGAGCAAGTCGAGTCACCGTTATATGTTTCAACTCGCTGTCATGCGCAAAACGAAGTTTTCCCAACAGGTAAAACCCGAGCAGCGAGAAGACCACGATCCAGATCGCCAGATAGATCTCCCGATCGAGCAAGCCCCAGTGATAGGTCTGATCGGCCACACTGAGGAACTTGAAACCGAGCGCCACCTCGATGAATCCGAGCACCACCTTGACCGAGTTGAGCCAACCGCCGCTCTTGGGCAGGTTTTTCAACAACGAAGGGAAAAGGGCCAGCAACGTAAAAGGCAAAGCAAAGGCTACGGAAAAAGCCAACATGGTAATTACCGGCTCCCAAATCTCCCCGGCTGTCGATTTGATCAACACCGAACCGACAATGGGTCCCGTACAGGAGAAAGAGACGAGTACGAGCGTCACGGCCATAAAAAAAAGGCCCGTGATGCCTCCCCGATCAGCCTTGGCATCGGAACGGTTCACCAAACGGCTCGGCAGTACGATCTCAAACGCCCCGAAAAACGAAGCGGCAAAAATCATAAAGATCACAAAGAACAACACATTGGGTATCCAATGTGTTGCCAGCCAATTGAAAATATCGGCTGTAACCGCCTCCCCGCCCACGATCCGCGTAATGAGAATGATCGCGGCAATGGGGAGTGTATAGAGGGCCACTATGAACAACCCATAGAGAGCCGCTTTCGAACGTCCGCGAGCCGGCGAACCATCCCCCTTCATGAAATAGGAGACGGTCATCGGCACCATCGGGAAGACGCAGGGAGTAAGCAGTGCTGCGAATCCCCACAAGATGGCCTCCAAAATAGCCCCCCAAAGGGATCTCCCCTCGGCCGGAGTCGAAAGTTCGGCCATCTCCCCTTCAGAAAGCGATTGCTGCGAACCATCTGTCGGCAGGCGAAACTCCCACTCGTCGGGCGGCAAACAGTTCTGATCGTTGCAGAGCATCCACTCTACCACACCCGCAATTTCTGCTCCCTTCTTTTTCACCACCACCGACTGTGCGAAACGGGCCTCTCCTTCGTAATAACCTATTTGGGTCTCAAAAATCTCATCGTAAACCTCCTTCGGAGCCAACAACTCTTCCAACGGACCAACCGGATAGACAGCCTCACCCGATTCGATCTGCACGGCCGTTGCAAAAGGGCCTCCTTCATAGGGTCCTGCATCGTACATATGCCACGGCGATGCGATCCGCACGTCGAACAGCACCCGGTAAAGCGTATCGTTCACACGTTCCGTGCGGGCGCTCCACTCCACCAACGACTCGTTATTCTGCGCAGCCGCCGAACAAACGACGAACAGCAGACAGAGGGAAAGAAATACTCTTCTCATGGTTTTGCAATTTCGATTACAACCCGCAAGGTAGAAATAATTTTCCGCCCCCGCAAACGCACGCTGTACACCGGAGGTCGTTCCTCTCCGATCAAACTGCCTGCCTCTCCGGGACGCAATCGTAAACAAAAGAGACACAAGGAGTCTCTCAACTCGCGGAACCGCGTGAAAACGAATCGGATCGGTATGAAAATTGCTCGGTGCAGCACGGTAAATCTAAACTTGAAAAACCATGGACAACAAGTATCAAAAAAGCATCGACATGCTCAACAAGGCGACGGGACTCGAAATAGCGACTTCGCTGCAATACATGTATTTTCACGTCCACTGCGAAGAGCTCGGATATCGTTACCTGGCGGAGATGTTCCATCGGATCTCGATCGCGGAGATGCACCACATCGAGGAGTTTTCCGAACGCATTCTCTTCTTGGGAGGCGACGTGGAGATGAATCCCTCTTTCCGCACGCTACAAGTTACCGACGTGAACGAAATGCTCAAAATGGCGATGGAGCTGGAACAGAACACCGTCGAAAACTACAACGAATGGGCAAAGCTGTCCTGTGACAACAAAGATGCCGGCACCCGCCAGCTATTCGTCGAAACGATCGCCGAGGAGGAGAGCCATCTGGACCGCTTCCGGACCGAATTCGACAACATGAAGGCCTACGGAGAGAATTACCTGCTTCTTCAGTCGATCGCCGAGAGCAAACACGCAAACAAAGAGTAAGCAAACGGCCGGGCTCTCCCAAGCCCGGCCATTCTGTACAACCTCCGAAAAGGATCTGTTGCGGACGGACGATCTGTCGAAAAAAGTCGCCCCACCGCACAAAATCTACCGAAAACGGATCGAAGCCCGGCAAAGCGATACTCCCGCCTCATCCTTCACATCGAAACGCCACTCCTGGGCCTCCGCCCGGCAGGCAATGGCGAGCGATTGTCCGTATTTTCCTTCGTGCAGATAGTTGATATCGAAGCGCACTCCGTCGTGTTGCCCCAGGATCTCCAGCGGAAGCCGATCGACCATCCATTCGAGGTATTTCATGCTGTTGACATGCCGGTTGAAGTCGATATCGCTGTAAACCACCCGGCGATACACAACGTCATCCGCCTCCACGGCCGCCACTTTCCGCGGACGATCGATCGGAGGCTCCCGATCCACAAGCGAAGCGGCCGCTCCCTCCAACTGACGGAGATCCATCGGTTGACGACTGTCGAGATCGATCATCGCCCAATGGGTCACAGCGGCACCAAAACACTCGCCCCGATCGTCGAGCAGCAGAAAATTACGCGTAGTCATAAGACGCCCGTATTCGCAAACCCATGTCTGGATATCGAACGGTTCGTAACGTTCGGGCTGCCGTTCCAGCTCCACCGCCATACGCGACAACACCCACGAGCAATTGTGTCCGTTGAGCTCGCGGACGCCGAATCCCGAACGATCGGCATCCTCGCCCGCCGTCCGCAGAATGTAGTGACCGAGTGCGGCCAAAGTAATCCGCTGGGTGAAATCGACATCCTGCGGCTCTACTCGATAACGATAGATCCCTGCCATATTGTAAAACATTCGCGCCGAACGCTCTTCGGCCGTTCTATTTTTATCTAATCTACCCTGTTCAAGATCAGCTCTTCGTGCATATCGGGATCGACATATTCCACCCCACACCGAAGCTCCAGACGATTTCCCGTATATTTTACCAAAGACCACGGTCCCTCGTCCAACCCGACGGCACTCCCGAAAGAGAAATAGATGTATCGGTCTTTGATCTCGTAGCTAAAACGGTCAAGGTTCGTATAACCCGGATCGTTCCGATCCGGATAGGTGATCTCCCCCTGATCCATCGTCTCGAACCGGATGCCGACCTCTTCACTGCTGCTTCCGGCAGTCCATGTTCCATGCCACGCAGTCTGATACAAATTTTGGGCGGAAAACGTCAAATTGCCCGCATCGTTCTTATCGCAACTCACAAAACCCAATACACCCAGTAACAAGGCAAATCCAAACAGATGTTTCATTCTCATAAGGAATCAAATTTATGACCGTTTATCCATCGCCAATCGCTCCGATCAACAATCAGGAAGTTTCTTCAACAATATTCACCCGAATCGGACACGATGGCTTACGGAAAAAAGTTTTGCCAAAGTTACAATTTTTACCGATCCCTTCACCCGGCAGCGCCCAAAATATGCGTCTTTCTGTTCTCGACCAAACAATCTTCGCCCTGTCGCACACGGCTGTTTTCGTATGCCTTTTTGCCGTCACACCCCCTATCACGCTCCGGCTTTCGATATACTTCCGGACAAATCTCCCGATTCGTACGGCAATATCCGGGACTGCAAACAAAACGGGCCGCCCTTTACAAAAAGAGCGACCCGTCGACCCATACGGAATCGGAGCGGTTAATCGGCCGCTACCACATCCGTATAATTGTTCAGAAGCAACTGATAAGCAATATACGATCCGCTCTTGGCGCTATACTTGGTGTAGATGCAGGTCACATCGACCTGGGCACCGTCGGCCGGAATCAATTGCAATGCGAACCGTGCATAACCGCTGCTGCGGATAATGTAAGGCGATCCGTCGAGCATAAAGAGCGCCGATCCGTAATAACGGTCCGTACCGTTGTTGAAACCATAGGTCGGCCCCTCGAGCGTTCCCGGCTCGGGAGAGCTTGGTTTCGGACCCGTACCCTCTCCATAGGCCTTCCACGCCGCGATCACCTCTTCGAACAGATAATCGGTATAGGTACTAGTCCCCGATTCATTCTGCACGGAGGCGAGGAACGACGGGTAATCGTTTCCGTTGTTGCTGCCATAGGTGCTCACCAGCCCCTCGATCCGCACAAGACGGCCCAAAAGGTTATCGTTGAGTTGCGAAGCAGCGGTGATGACCGTCGTATCGGCAGCCGTAAGTCCCACCTGTTCGCCGGCAAAAATATGCTGATCGATGAGCGGCATCGCACTGATGTTGCTGTTGGAGTAGCCATTGGCAACCTCCTCTTCGGTCGGTGTGACACCGAGGCTGAGCATATACCGATAGTTACCCAGACAGAGTCCGTTGACTCTCACATAGACCCACTGGCCCGGTTTGTAGTAATTGAACAGGTTGGTGAGGCCCACCTTGATCTCGATCGCCCCCGATTCGTCCTGAATGTAGAGGCTACGGTAGATGTTGCCATAAGCGTCGTTGCTGATCACCTTGCCCTTAATCACCCAATCGTTGACAATCTCCACATTCTTGCCGATCGTAGAGGTCCCCCATTCGGCATAATAGAGCTGTTTCACCTGATTGATGGGAACGATCTCCATCCCCAGATCGGTAAAATAGGCATCGTCGTAGATCTGCTGCGGGGCAGGATTATCGAATTCGTTGTAGCATCCGGTCATCACCAGCAGAGTGGCAAACAGGGCAAATCCCCGGAATAATATATGGTATCGTTTCATACGCATCGTTTTATAAGGTTCTTTAGAAGCGGAAATAGACATTCAGATAATAATTGATGCCGTAGAGGTAGAAATACCTCGACGGGAAACGCTGATAACGCAACGTACCCGAAGAGTAATCATCCTGCAGACGAGTCTGTTCGTAACCTCCCGTACGGATGTTCTTGTTGTTGAGAATGTTCTTCACCTCGAGGCTGAATCCGAGTTGATAACCCTTCTTCAGATACCATATTTTCCCTACATTGGCATTGAGTACACAGGCCGGATCGAACTCCTCCTGCTGCGTCATCTCGTCCATGAGCCGCTGCGACTCGGCTGTCGGCAAACCGTTCTCGCCCAATTCCAGGCGACCGGTCATGTAGGCTACCTCCGTACGATAGAGCGGGTTCATCGAGAGGTACATCCGGTCGTAGATGTTCAGGTCGAGGCCGGCGAACCAGTTGTTCGACGAACGATACGAAAGGCCCAAATTGGCAGCTGTTTGCGGCGTGCTCTCCACATACATCCCCTTCCAGTAGACCTTTACATTCTCCAATACCTTCTCGGCGCTGTTGTCGACCGTCTGGGTAACGTTCGGATTCGACGTATACACGTAGGAACCGAGACTCAACGCTCCGTTGAACGAGAGTCCACCCACGATCGGAACCTGCATGGCCACTTCGATACCCATGTGGCGCTGATCGATGTCGCTCATCGCGAAATTGGTAAATGCCCGCTGATAGTCGTCGTAGAAACTGAGCACCTTCGACACATCCTGCAACTTGGTGTAGTAGGCTGCCACGCGCAATTTCATGAACGAATAACGCATGTTGTAGTTCACATCGACGGCGAACGTCTTCTCGGTTTTCAAACCGGGAGTCACCTCGTTACGTGTGCGGGGCGATACGAACGAATATTGGAAATAGGGGGCCGTATGCATGTAGGCGATATTGGCGCCGATGTTATGCGCACCCGAAATGAGGAACACCGCTCCGGCTTTCATCTTGTAGGTCCAGAAGTTCTGCACCTCCGATTTACCCTCCGAAGCGTTGGCTCCGGCTCCCACACCGGGGAAAAGGCCCTTCCGATAGAGACCTTCCCTCCAGAAATTGGTATTGCCTCCCTCCAGAGCCGCATAAGCCTCCACCCAATTCCGCGTGAGCGAATAGGTCGCCCAAATCTTCGACTCATTGATCCGGGCATAATAATCGTACCCGTATTTGTCTCCCTCGTATACGGCCCGATTGGGGGTATTCAGGTTGTTCTGGATGGCATCCGGGTCCATGGCGAAGTCACGCTCGGCGAACTGATCCACGTCGACCCAATATTGGCCGCCCAACAGATACTTCAGGATCTTATAATATTCCGTCTTGTTCCAACGATACGAGGCTCCGTAGACGATATTCGACCAGGAGTTCAACGGATGTTCCAACTGCACCTTGAAGTTCAGGTCGTTCTGATCCGTACGACGCTCCTCGATCACATACTTCGAACGGGTCATGCCGGGCAATACGCCATCGGGCAACTCACCTCCCATATAGGTATTCACATTGGCACGGTTCACATCGTAGAGCCGATCCCAATCGATCTGGGTATATTGCTGGAGATTTTGCGTCCAGGCATAAGTAAGAGCCTCCCACTGGGGCGAACCTTCCGTATAATAGCTCGGTAATTTGCGGTAGTAATCCGGTCGCGGATCGTCGGCATTGTACCAGTCGAGAGCCGAATAGCCGTTTCGGCCGAATCGGTAAGAAACGGCAGCATTGAGGGTTGTCTTGTTATTCGGCGAAGTGTAGGTATAGTTGAGCATGGCCACCGGTTCATGGTTGTTGCGGACACGGGCACTCCGCATCTTGCCGTCCTGCCAGCCCCAGTTCGAGTTGTAAAAATTATTCCCAAGCAGATCGTAGATCTCCTGTACGGCCGCACTCTGTACGGAACGTTGAACTGGGGTTCCGAAGAAAGTAAAGGCCAAGTTGTGTTGTTCGTTGAACCGTTTCTCCACCGAACCGAAATAGGCCCACGCATTGTACCAGCAACCATCGACCCAGGAGTTGGTCCCCTGACGGGTAGAGAAGGAGAAGGCATAGGACCAACCGTTGTCCTGCAAACCGGATGCGTAAGTAGCCATCACCCGGAAACGATAAGAGGCAGAACCATTCACCAAACTCGTACGCAATCCTTTGCGCATCTGGGAAGCCCGGGCATTGATGTTGGTCGAACCGTTGATACCACCCACACCGTAATCGGTTACCGCCACGCCCGAAGTATTCTCCTGGTTACGGGTAGCATCGTTGAGACCTCCCCACAACGACCACGGGGAGTAGCCGGTAAGGGCATCGTTCATCCGCACGCCATTGAGATAGACCTCTTCGTTGCGCAAGCCGCGCGGATTGAAACGCATCTCGCTGAATCGATAACCGGCGATGTTGCTGAAAAGGTCTTTCGAAGCTGAAAGCGTGCTGTTGGTGGACTGGACATCATCGAAGGCATCGAAATCAAAGTCGGCGAAATCGGTTCCATCCAGATTCTGCATAGTGACCTGAGCAGCCATCGGAACCAGCTGGATATCGCGGAAGGTCTTTGCCACACGGACCGTGATATCCACCGGATCGAAGTCAGTCGCTTCGAACGTCAATGTATACTCGCCTTCCGGCAGATTTTCGAAGGAGAAATTGCCGTCCGTTGTGGAATAGGTGGTTCGATTGCCCGGATTGAGCGTGACTTTCGCTCCATCGATCGCCAAACGACCGGTCCGCGTCACCACCTTACCCTTGATACCGCCCTCCTGAGCCGAAACCCCGATCGCGGCAAGAGCCATGAACAAAACAAGTAAAATTCTGATCTTCATATCTCTAATCGGTTATTTAGCGATGAGAATAAAAACAGGCAGGTGATCGCTGTAACCCCCTTGGAAATTGTTGCCCACGAACGTACGCAACGGGTATCCCTTGTATTGGCCCTCCTGTTGGAAAAGGAATTTGCCCCGATAAATATTTCCCAGGAAACGGGCCCCGTCCGCTTTTTTCAACGTCAGGCCGCCCTTGTTGTCCTTCACCAGGTTGTCGCTTACCACCATGTTGTCGAACAGGTTCCAGGAATCCTGATAGGCGAGCGACCCCTCTCCCTTTTTGAACATCTCCAGGAACGGATTGAACAGATCGCCGGGTTGCAGCTCTTTCACCTTGCCTTTCGCACGCAACCCTTCCGTCATGCTTTCATCGACGGGATCGTCGTTCATGTCTCCCATCAGCACCACTTTCGTATCGGGACGCAAGGTTCTCACGGAGTCGACGGCTCGGCGCACGATTTCGGCCGCTGCCACCCGTTTGAATTCAGACACCTGCTGGCCACCCAGACGCGAAGGCCAGTGCATCACCAGAAAGTAGAACGGTTCGTCTTCGATCGTTCCCCACATGGTCACGATATCGCGCGTCTTGAAATCGGAGAGTCCCGGAACCTTGACCGGAATTTTGTCACTCCCTTCCAGTTTGAAAACGTCCGGACGATACAAAAATGCCACATCCACGCCTCGGTTATCGGGCGAGTCATAGTGCACGATGCGATAGTTTCCCCGCTGCATCTTCTCCATCATCACCAGATCCTCGAGCACATTGCGGTTTTCGATCTCCGATACGCCGATTACTGCAGGAAAGGCTTTATTGACACTTGCAACGCTCCAGAAAACCCGATCGAGGTTATTCATCTTTTTCCAATACTTGACACTGTTCCACTCTTTCGGGCCCTCGGGAGTGAACTCCTCGTCCTGCACATCCGGATCATTGATCGTATCGAACAGGTTCTCCAGGTTGTAGAACATGACCGGATAGAGTTTACTTTGGGCTTTCGCAACCGCGCCTGACAAGACAAGGAACAGCAACAGGACGCATGCGATAAATCCTTTGTTCTTCATAACTTTTCGGTTCTTTGAGTTTAACCGTTATTCATCCTTCAATCCCCAATCGAGATAGGGGTTCAACGTCGCCTTAACAGCCGGAGAGATCGAAGGGAAAAAGGTATATCCCGTCAACTCCTCGATCTGAGCCACAGTATAAGCGATGCTTTTGGTAACCGGATACTCATCGTCGGCATTGGGTGTCGGAGCCGTATTTTCCAACCAGAATCCAACGCATTTGGCTGTCGCATCGGTCGGAAGAGCACCCGTATTACCGCTTTTGGTTCGGAGCAACACCTTAAAATAGGCTTTTGGAATCGCTCCGCGAACACCGTCCTTCGTCACATAGCGTACCACGGGGTCATCGACCGTGCGGATTACGCAACCCGTCACCACATAGAGCGTATCGGCGCAACGCTTTGCACGCACCCAAGCCTCCAGGTTCGCCCACAGGTCCCGGTTCAGTGTCGAGTTTTGCGGCGTCATGTTGGTATAATAAAACGTTTGCGCATTGGCAGGATCGTTTGCCGTACGATCGGCCGAAGGAATCTGATGCCCTCTGTCATAGATACCGGTTCCGTAACTGCGATAAAGATCCAGCTGATCGTCCTCGGGAATCTGCGGATCATACGCCCAAGCCTCCGTACGGCCGGAAGTCCCCAGATAAGAGGCGTGCAGCGGATAGGCTACCCAATAAGAAACCTTCTCCTGCGGGTCGTAAAGCATGGAGAAATTTCTCACGGTTTTACCGCCGATCGCCGTAAAATGGGTCACGAAATCGAGCGAAGGATCCATCCCCACCGTATCGGGCAGCTCCTTCCAGGCCTGTTCTTTTCCCGGAATCGGAGGAACAATCTCGCCCCCGTCGTCCTTGCTGCAACCGATCGTCCCGAGCAGCAGAAATACCGCTACCAGCGAACTTTCAAACATCCTGCAATTGCGCCGTTTCAACCTTCCACACATCGCTTTTTCTCTACTTTTTTTGCGGCTTTTGACACTTCAGGCAGGAGTGTCTCCACCCCTGCCTTTCGTGTCATTCATCAAAATCCTGTCTGTCAGGACTGTTTATTCGTATTTGAGAGCAATCTGCGTAAATTGGGCATTATTGGAATTGGTGACCGCAATGCGAAGTGCCGCACCGGCCTCTACCCCTGCCAAAGTCCACGTAAAGGTTTGTTCTCTCTTCATCGTCTGATTTTCGCCACCGCTTACGACATTGCCTTCCGTATCGCTGATAGCGACAGTCACCTTCTCAGACGTTCCGGAGGAGGCCGTTACCTTCACCTCGACAAGCGACTTACCTTCAATCACAGGGAGTTGGACATACGACCCCGATTTGCCGATCAAAAGCGCATTGCTCTGGAGCTGATAGAAGGAAGAGGTAGCATTGAAGCTCCATTCATACCCTTCGATGGTATAGGTTCCGGTCTGAGTACCTTTTGCGGTGGGGAAACCTTCCGGGACAGAAGTAAGGTTCCAGGTGATGTCAACACTTGCCGGAGCTTCCGTTCCCGCCTGCTTAACAATTGCCGTAGCGCTTACCGTCGGATAGTCGTTCAGCGTAATCACTACTGTTCCGAGTTCAGCGGCAGCAGCTCCGCCAGCAGCAGATGCCGTTACCACGATCTCGCCCGAGCCGGTTCCCGAGGTCGTATTGATCGAAAAGCCGCTACCGGTCGTCCTCGCCGTCCAAGCAGTGCCATCATCGGTCGTTATGGTAATCTTACCCGTGCTGCTTGCAGCGCTTTCAAGCGACACGACAGAGGTAACGTCGAGGTTGGGAACGACGAAAGGCAGAATATCCTCCAGCGTAACCGGAACAACCTGCACCGCACCCTTGTATTCGGAGACGATTGCTTTCAACGTGTTGGTGATATCGCCGATCTTCTTGCCGGCATAGCTCCAACCCGAACGGCTGTAGACAGTCAGTTCATTCGTTCCGTCGGTAAATACTTTGGAGCCGCTCCATGTCGATCCTACCGTCGCGGCATTCGGTTTCACATTCGCAATCGAAACATAGACGCTCTGATAGTCGGAGGTCACCTGCGGAATGGTCAACTCGGCAGCAACGAGAGCATTACCCGTACTTACAGTCTCCACCAAATCGGAACTCAACACATCCTGAACCTGCAGAACGCCGTTATTTTCTCCGAAAGTGGCATTGTCGAGCGAAAGGATGATCTGATCACCTGCAGCCAAATTAGCCGTTTTAGCCAAACCGTTCTCATTCATTCCCGTGTAGAAGACAATACCGCTCTTTGCCTGAGCATTGTTGTCGGTCAACACCACCGATCCTTCCGAGAAGTTTTCCGTGTTGGTCGGAGCCACCGCAGAAACGACACCCTTCACCTGCATGTTATTGCCTACAGGGCCTTGGTTTTCAGCGTCGATACACATCTGCACCAACTCTGCCACGGTCAGTACGGTGGGAGGTGCAGTGGTCGTAGTCGTAAATTCTGCCGAAGCACCCGTATAAACAAGGTCACCCGCTTTCACATACGCTTTGAACTCATAGGTCGTAGCCTCTTTCAGTTGGTCCAACCCTGCCGTAAAGGGCGAATCCGTACCGGTTGCCACCACACTCTGTGTTTCGGTAGCACCCCGCTCGTTATAGATGAAGCCCACCTCGGTGATGGTTTGTGCACCCGGCTCATCGTTGGTAAACGAACCGGCAAGTGTTGCGGTCGTATTGCCTATCTCGGAAGCCTCCCCGGTCGTAACCACCGGTTTCGGAACGATAACAACATTCTGATCGGTCGACAGACGCACGTCGTCGATACGTACCGTGCTGGCCACATGCGCTGTGAAGCGGAGCGACAGACTCGCTACAGGGCTGTCCAGATTGATTTCCGCAACGGTATACCCCCAGGAGGTGGAGTTTTTGGTATATTCAACAGGAGTCCATGTCACATTGTCGGACGAATAGTCAACAGACAGATTGTCGGTCTTCGTATTGCTACCGAAACCGAGTTTCAGCGCCGTCGTACCACCGAGATCGATATCCGCGATGGTGAACGAAGCGGAAGTCGCCGCACCGAAGAAAACGTTGTTTCCACCGGAAGCACCTTCATAAGCGCCTTCCGAGGTCGATTTACTACGCACGGTAGCGTCGCTCGTACCCGTTGCAGTCGGCGTGGAATAGGTCACATCCTTTGCACCGAGGCCTTCGCGAAGCCATTCGGAGTAGGCATTCACATTGGTATTGCTTTCCACTTCGGTTGCACCCATCGACTCGTAAAGGATCGTATTGGCACCTTCCGGAAGAGTCTCCTGACCAGCGAAACGCTCGCCATCGAGATTGCTTACATCGGCGGCATTGCGAGGCTGAATCTGAATCGTCGAACCATAAATTCCGGACAGACCCATGATATAACCGCTGCCGGTCTTACGTTCGGTAGAAGCGAAATTGGCTCCGCTCTTCACATAAGAAGTGATGGTTTCGCCCTCTTCGTTTGCCATCACCACGCTACCGCTCCAGGTTCCTGTAGCAGCGGTTTCGGTCTGCACATTTTCAATCTTGATGTATTGCGACTGATAAGAGGGAACCTCGCTGATGCTCACCGTAATGGGATCAACAGGAGATGCACCGAGCACCTCAACCGAAGAAGCGCTCACCTGAAGCAATCCGGCATAAAGTTTAACTTGCTTTCCGGCTTCGCAAACAACCATCACCTGATCTCCGAGAGCGGTTTTATGATCATTCATGTTGATAACGACACCGCTATTCGGAGCGACGCTGTCCTGCAGAGCGAAAAGATAAGCCTCGATGTTGCCGGCGCTGTTGTCCGACACAACCGTACCGACAAAGGTAACAGCCTCCGGAAGCTCAATGTAAGGATTGCCTCGGTCGTCTTCCGTAGAGGAGTTTTCAACCTGACTCAGATACTGTTCGCGGAAGTCGGCAATCTTCATGCTTTCAATTGCGACAGCCCCCTCCTGCGTAACGGTCACCTGACGTACGATCGTGCTGGCTTTGAAGGTAATCTTAGCACTCCGAACAATGTCGGGATTCGGATCCACATTCACGACAATCACCTGATCGCCATTCCCCTGAGCCGGAGTCACTTGGAGCCAGGTCTGATCGCACGTAGCGGTCCAGGGACGATTCGACCGGATGCCGAAAGCGAGGTCATCTCCGCCTTTATCGGCGGTCAGGATGAGCTCATTATTCACTGCACCCGATTCATCAACAACATTCAACACGGGAATGGAAGAGTCTCCCGTGTCGTCTTTGCTACAACTCGTAAACGCCACAGCGAAAACCGTCATGGCCACGAGCATCATGCTGCTAAAAAATTTTCTTTTCATAAAAGGAAATACGTTAAAATGGTTTTTATCTCTTTTATTTATTCTGCCGCCCCTTATCGAGCCCGCAAACAACTTGCCACATCTTTTCTCTGCGATTTATCAAAAAATATTGACAGCTTTCAAACAATTTGTTAACAAACTCTTGTTAATAATTTTCATGCTCGCCACGAACCCAGTCTACCAAATTCGCATGTCGGACTTTCAAAGCGCCACAAATCCACAACATCAACCCTTGGTGTCCGAAAACGCGCCTAAAAATTCCTATCGAACTACAATACAATCTCTTACTATTTCAACCTTTATCACAAACCCCATTTCAAGCAGCCTATATCGGCTCTTCAAATAGCAGTTTAATAATAGCCCTAATATACAACATTCTACATTCTTGGCAAAATTTTTTACGTACAAATATCATCCAAAATCTCCACAAGCTCAGTGAAACAGAGAAAAAACCGCAGCCAAAGTCCTGATATTTAAAATAATAAAAAAGACATAAATAAAATGTTAAATATTTACAAAAAACAAAAAAACAACTCACAAAATGAAAGAAAATACGGGTAAATATTTTCAATTATTAACTATGAAAAAGAAAAGCAACCACAAAATTACCCATCAACGAATGCCCGCATCCGTATCTGAACTTTTGAAAACCATTATCCCTGCCCAATGTAGAGCGAGCAACCATCGTCTCATCCAAGTATTCTTCCGCGTTCTTTCATTCTGCACCTCCCGGTTGGCCCGGTTATTGCCCAAAATATCGGAAAACAATCAAATGCAACGGCTATGAAAAACATGATGATCGGGATAGTTTCCCTCGCCCTTATTGTTGTGTCCTGTTCGGACGATGACTATTCAGGCTCAACTCCAACGCCCACCGGACTGATTACACCCAAAGTACAAGTACGGGTAACAGACCCCCTCAATCAAAGTCCTTTTTCCGGCATTCTGGAGATTTATCCCTGCAACGAAGGTACCTCTACCTATTTTGGCAACTACGTCAACGGCAAACTGACCGGATTCAATGGATATTACACAATAGTAAACGGAGAAGTATACGGCAGCTACAACCGAGAACTCCACCTGCCTATCGGGACATACAATATGGTGTATTGGGGCACACCGAAATACGAAGAACCCATTTACAATGCTCCGGCTATCGTTCAACCGGGCATAAGCTCCGGAGCCAATCTCTCCCAGCTATATTTCAGCCTCCGACAAAACAACGATACGACCTATATGCCCGTCTACGATATGGTTCATGCGGTCAAATCCACCCTTATCGGCACCGAAGATCTGCAAGCCGCCCTTACACGCGTTACGGCCGGATTAAAAATCATCGTCAAACAGCAAGACGGAAGTCCATTTCCAACCAGTGTAACGGCCATGCAGGCATTCATAGGCAATATTTCTGCCCAGATGAACATATTTTCGGCCGAAGCCATCAATCCGACCCGAACCGTCAGCTTCGATCTGACACGCTCGAGCGACGGCACATCGATGAGCAACGCAACCGTCATGCTCTTTCCTTCAGCCCCGAACCCTCTTCTCACCATTGTCATCACATTGGCTGACGGATCGACTCACAAGCTCTCCAAAGCACTCGGAACAACTCTTGCCGCCAATACGAAACTTACGTTGAACATCACCATCGGAGATCTATTACCCGGTGGCGATCCGGGAGATTTCACCATCGAAGGTTGGAACGAAGAGAGTGAAACAATCGACTTCCCGACCGTTAACTAAATTCCGAACAGCCTCCATCCGTTTTAAACGGACCTCTGTCCAATTTGCCATACCCGCACAACAAAGAGGGGAGGCCGTCTGTAAAATTACAGACGGCCTCCCCTCTTCTTAAAGATCGGTTTGTCGGCCTACGTCAACCGATACACAGGGTGCCCTATCCGTTTCGAGACGGATCATGCGATAGCGACACCACATGGCCCGAATCGTCCGGGACTTCCGACAGCCCGACCGGAAAGCGATCTCACACGCAATGCTCAACCACCACCCGTTCTTTCAGCGACCTTATGCGAGCAACGCCTCGAATTTCTTCTTCAGATCGAGTTTGCCGACGGCGCCCACCTGTTTGTCGACCACCTCGCCATTTTTAAAGAAGAGAATCGTGGGGATGTTGCGAATCGCATACTGAGTCGCCAGATCGGAAGCGTCGTCCACATTGCATTTGCCGACCACGATACGGCCTTCGTACTCTGCGGCCAACTCCTCAACGACAGGAGCGATCATCCGACAGGGACCGCACCATTCTGCCCAGAAATCGACGATCACCGGTTTCCCGGAGGCAAGCAACTCAGGCAGATTCTTACTTGTAATTTCCTGTGCCATAACTTTTAGATTGGTTATTGAATCGTATATCTGAATTCGTTTTCTTCGAAAAATCCGATCAGGGCGGCGCCGAGTGAAACCTTGTATTTTTTCGAATACATGCGCAACGCCACATCGCCCGAACGGTCGACCACCCTCAAGCGTAGCGTAAGATTTCCCGGCGAGTTTTGTGCCACATGCTCCAACTGCTCCGCCAAATTTTTATCGAGAGCCTCTACCGGCAGGGTCACACAAACCTCCCGCAACATATTTTTCTCCACCTCTCCCAACTGCACGATCGAAGAGATATGCGCCTCATACTCCTCTTTATTATAGGGCTTCGGCTGCACACGCCCGCGCACGAAGAGGAAATAATCGGGAAAGAGGAAAATGCGGAACTTCTCGTAGTCCTTATCGAAAAGCATAAATTCGTGGGTCGTCCCGTTGTAATCCTCCATCCGGAACCGGCCGAACGGTTTTCCCCGTTTCGTCACGAGATTCTGGACCCCGGTAACCATGCCGGCCACCGTAAAATCGCGATTGGGGATTGTATCCGGATGGTCGAGTTCGGCAAGTTGGGTATTGCATAGGTTACGGATCACTACAGCATAGTCGTCGAGCGGATGGGCCGAAAGATAGACCCCGATGGACTCCCGCTCCTTATTGAGGGTCTCGAGCTGACTCCACTCATCGGATACGGGCATGACCGGCCTTTGGATATCGGCCCCGTTTCCTGCATCGCCGAAGAGACTTTGCTGGGCATTCTGACGCTCGGTCTGCACTTTCGACCCGTAACGCATCAGCTGTTCGAGGAAAGTCGGGCTGTTGGGGTCGCGCTGATCCTGCGCAAAGAATTTGCTGCGATGGAATCCCGAGATCGCATCGAAAGCCCCTGCGACAGCCAACCCCTCGAGGGTCTTTTTATTGACGGCCTGGAAGTTGACCCGCTCCATGAAATCGTAGATATCCTGGAATTTACCGCCCTTCTGCCGCTCCTCGATGATTGTCCGCACGGCCATTTCGCCCACTCCTTTGATTGCCGCCAACCCGAAACGCACGTTACCCGCCTTGTCGGAAGAGAAACGATGGTAACTCTCGTTCACATCGGGCCCCAGCACATGGATCCCCATCCGCTTGCACTCCTGCATGTAGAGCGTGATATTCTTGATATCGCCGAGGTTCCGGCTGAGCAGCGCCGCCATGAACTCCGATGGGTAATGGGCCTTCAGGTAACCCGTCTGATAGGCAATATAGGCATAACAGGTGGAGTGCGACTTATTGAACGCATAGGAGGCAAAGGCCTCCCAGTCGCCCCAGATCTTTTCGCAGATCTTCGGATCGTGCCCCTTCGCCTGAGCCCCCTCGATGAATTTGGGTTTCAGTTTATCCAGCACTTCGCGCTGTTTCTTTCCCATGGCTTTGCGGAGCGTGTCGGCCTCGCCGCCGGTGAATCCGGCCAGCTTTTGCGACAAAAGCATGACCTGCTCCTGATAGACCGTAATGCCGTACGTATCGTAGAGATACTCCTCCATGTCGGGGATTTCGTAAGTCACCTTCTCCTCCCCGTGTTTTCGAGCGATAAAGTTGGGAATGTACTCCATCGGGCCCGGTCTGTAGAGCGCATTCATCGCGATCAGATCCTCGAAACGGTTGGGCTTCAGGTTGCGCAGGTGTTTCTTCATGCCGGCCGACTCGAACTGGAACAGGCCGGTCGTATCGCCCCGGCTGAAGAGCTCGTAGGTCGCCGTGTCATCGAGCGGAACGGAGTCGATATCGACCTTCACGCCATGGACGTGACGAATGTTCTCCAACGCATCTTTGATGATGGAGAGGGTCCGCAGACCGAGGAAGTCCATCTTGATGAGGCCCACGCTCTCGACCAGTTTTCCCTCGTACTGCACGACATTTTTATAGACCTCCTCTTTCCCCTCTTTGGCGTCCTTGTCCTTTGCCACAGCCACCGGCGCATAAAGTTCCAGGTCGTCCTTGCCGATGATCACGCCACAGGCGTGCACACCGGTCTGACGCACCGAACCCTCCAACTTCTCGGCATAGTTCAGCGTATTGCGAATCAGCTGGTTGGGAGACTCCTTCTCCTTGAGCAGCTCGGGGGACTCCTGGTAGACGAACTCGAACGGAGTCTGTCCTTTAGCCGGGGTCAACCGATCGGGAACCATTTTGGTCAGACGGTCACTCTCCGCCAAGGGCAACTTTTCCACACGCGCCACATCCTTGATCGCCATTTTGGGGGCCATACAGCCGAAAGTAACGATCTGTGCCACGCGTTTCTTGCCGTATTTTTCGGTCACATAATTCAACACGTCGGCCCGACCGTCCTCGTCGAAATCGACATCCACATCGGGCAACGAGATCCGGTCCGGGTTGAGAAAACGTTCGAAAAGCAGGTGATAACGCAGCGGATCGATGTTGGTAATGCGCAGACAGTAAGCCACGACCGATCCGGCGGCAGATCCCCGGCCCGGACCGACCGACACCCCCATTTCGCGCGCGGCACGAATAAAGTCCCAGACGATCAAGAAATAGCCCGGGAATCCCATCCACTCGATCGTCTTCAACTCATAATCAAGCCGCTGCTTTACCTCGTCCGTCAACTCGCCGTAACGTTCCTTCGCCCCCCGATAGGCGAGCGACACGAGATAACGGAACTGTTTGGCCACCATGAACCGCTCCTCCAAACCGTATTCCCGAGCCACCTGCTCGAGCTCCTCGATCGTTGCGGCCGCACGGATCTTCTCCAACACCTCTCCCTCCTCCAGTTTGCGGGCGAACGACTCCCGGAGCGGTTCCAGTTCGAAAACAAAATCGGCCGGCGGAGGGAAATTGGGCATCAACGGCTTGTGATCGAGCGAATACTCCTCCACCTTATCGGCGATTTCGAGCGTGGTGGCAAGGGCCTCCGGCTGATCGGGAAAGAGGGCTGCCATCTGTTCGGGACTCTTCAGATACTCCTGAAACGTATAACGCATCCGTTTCGGATCGTCGAGATCGCGCCCCGTATTGAGACAGATCAAATGGTCGTGAGCCAACGCATCGTCCTCCATGACAAAATGGACGTCGTTGCTGCAGATGTATTTTACGCCGTAGCGGGCCGCGAGTTCGAGAATTTTCGCGTTCACCACCAACTGGTGTTTATAGACATGCTCGTCGCGTTCGTCTCCGGCAGGATGGAGCTGCATCTCCAGGTAGTAATCCTCGCCGAACAGCTCCTTGAATTCGCACACCACCCGCTCTGCCTCAGCCATGTCACCGCGCAGAATCGCCTGAGGCAACTCGCCACCGAGACAGGCCGAACAACAGATCAGCCCCTTGCCATAGTCGCGTAACAGGGTCTTGTCGATACGCGGCTTGTAGTAAAAACCTTCCGTCCAGGAATAGGAGACAATCTTACAAAGATTGTGATATCCCTCCAGGTTTTTGGCCAGCAGGATCAGGTGGTCGCCGGCCTTCTCGTCCTTGTCCTTTTCGAAACGGTTTTTCACCACGTAGACTTCGCATCCGAGAATCGGCTTGACGCCCTCCTTCACCGCAAAGTCGTGGAACTCCTTCAAGCCGTACATATTGCCGTGATCGGTAATGGCCAGGGCGGGCATTCCGAGCTCCTTGGCCCGACGGATCAACGTCTTGATCTCCGACGCCCCGTCGAGAATGGAGTATTGCGTATGGACATGAAGATGAACGAAATCCGGCATAGTTACTGGAATTGGATCGATGTCTGCAAATTTACGGAAAATATAGAGGATTTTATGGCATGCAGGATGCAAGTTTTTAACAAAATAATCGTAACTTTACACAAAGGTTAAATCGCTACGACTATGGAAAAATCCGAATTCATCCTCCTCCGGAGCTTCGACACGCTCGGCGAAGCCATGATCTACAAATCGCTGCTCGAATCGGCAGGGATCGAATGTTTCCTGAAAGGCGAAGTAATGGCCTCCGTCCTGCCGATCCAAAACGACAACATGCCGATCCGTCTGGTCGTCCATGAACGCGATCAGAAAAAGGCCGAAGATTTTTTGGCGGCCAAGATCGAAAAACCGGAACCGGCCCCGAAAAGAACGGCCTCCGGACAAAAGAAAACAAAGAGTCCCGCCTCTTCCGAGACACCTGCACCAACGCAGAAAAGCGCTGCAAACAGACGAACCGCCTCCGGAAGCGCGACACGCAAGAGCAAAACGACCGAAGAGAAACGTCCAGCGGCACGCCCGAAACGTAAAAAAATCGACTAAACCGATGCCGGATCGTTTCGCCGATATCGTTTTACCGCTCGCCCCGACTTTTTTCACCTTCTCGATTCCCCCGGAGATCGGTACCCTTGTTCCAGGCAGCGCAGTCACAGTCCCTTTAGGGGAGAGGAAAATCTACACCGGGATCGTCTGGCGCATCCACGACCAACGCCCCCCTTATGAAGTCATAAAGCCGATTCTCCGTCGGCTTTTCGACTTTCCGTTACTTCTTCCTGAACAGATGCGCTTTTGGGAGTGGATTGCCGACTACTACATGTGCTCGCTGGGCGATGTGATGCGGGCCGTTCTCCCCGCGCTGCTCAAACCCTCCGGTTTTTCCGACGAGGAGTATGCACACGACGGATTTCGCCCCCGAAAAGCGAGCTTCGTCGCCTTCGCCGAAACGATCTCCGATGAAGTCCGACTGCACGAAGCCTGCGAATCGGTCCGGAAAGCCTCCAGACAATACGCCGCCCTGCTCGAACTGGCCGAATCGCTCCCTGCGACGGCGATGTTCGACAGTGAAGTGGCACGAAATCTCCTCAAAGCGAAGACGACAACACTCCATCTCCTCGAAAAAAAAGGGTTCATACGGATTACCGAACGGGAAACGGTCGACCCCGAGAACCCATTCGGCCCCTCCACTTTGCCTCCGCTCAGCCCGGCACAACAAAAAGCGCTCGAACAACTGCGCGAAGCATGGAGCCGCCAATCTGCCGTGTTGCTGCAAGGAGTCCCGAGCAGCGGGAAAAGCGAACTCTTTTTCTACGAAATCGATCGGGTCCTCCAGCGTGGAGGCGACGTGCTGTTGCTGCTCCCCGAGATCGCTCTTTCGACCCAATTCGTCGAACGGGTACAACGCGCCTTCGGCAACCGGGTCCTGCTCTACCACTCCAAAATAACCAACAGAAAACGTTCCGAAATCTATCTGCGGCTGTTGCGCCGACCGGGAGGGAATTTGGTCGTAGGAGTACGCTCCTCCCTCTTTTTACCACTCGCCCGGCTCAAGCTCATCGTGGTCGACGAAGAACACGACTCCAGCTATAAACAGCAAGATACAGCGCCGCGCTACCATGCCCGCGACACGGCGCTCATGCTGGGCCGATTTTTCGGAGCACAAGTCATTCTGAGCAGCGCGACCCCCTCGCTCGAAAGCTACCTGAACGCCGTGTCGGGGAGATACGGCCATGTGCGACTCGCCGAACGCTGGGGAGGATCGCCCGCGCCGCAGGTGATTCTTTCGGATACGATACGATCCGCCAAACGGGGTGAGCGGAAAAGCCATTTCAACAAAGAGCTGCTCGATGCGCTCCGCCACACACTCGCAGCAGGGGAACAGGCCATCCTGTTTCAGAACCGCCGGGGATTCGCCCCCTACATCGAATGCGAATCGTGCGGCTGGACGGCCCGATGCCCCCACTGCAACGTCACGCTCACCCACCACCGTACGACTCTCCGCTGCCACTATTGCGGCTATCACATGCCGATTCCGGAGCAGTGCCCCCAATGCGGAGGAGCTGTCATTCCCCGGGGATTCGGAACCGAAAAAGCCGAGATCGAGCTCCAACGTCTTCTGCCCGAAGCACGCATAAACCGTCTCGATCGCGACACCACCCCCTCGGAGTCTGCCTATCGGCGAATCATCGACAATTTTAAAACGGGACGCACCGACATTCTGATCGGCACACAGATGGTAACCAAGGGATTCGATTTCGAGCGGGTAACGCTCGTAGGGGTTCTCAATGCCGACAACCTGCTCAACTACCCCGATTTCCGTGCCGAAGAACGGGCCTTCCAACTTCTCACCCAGGTGGCCGGACGTGCAGGCCGCCGTTCGGAACAAGGGACGGTCATCATCCAAACGGCCCAACCGAATCATCCGGTTATCCGGGAGGCGCTCGACGGCAATTTCGAGAAATCGGCCCTCCGCATACTCGAAGAACGGCGTACCGTGTTGTTTCCTCCCTATTGCCGGCTCGTCTCCATCACCCTGCTTCATCGCGACCGCCAACGCACAATCCACGCTGCACGGATGCTGGAAAAGCTGCTGCGACCCCGATTCGGAGATCGGCTGCTCGGACCGCAGTCGCCCCTCGTAGAGAGGATCCGCAACGAATACGTCCAAATTTTTCTGCTCAAAACGGAGCGGAATACCCCTTTCTCCGAAGTCCGGGGCTTCCTCCGGGAGGCCTCGGCACAAATCGTCGCCGTTCCGGAATTCAAATCGGTTTCATTCATCTTCGACGTCGATCCGCAATGATAACTCCCTTCGCCGATCTGTTCGCACTTTTCTTTCCGCCGGTCTGTCCGGCGTGCGGAAATCCGTTGCCGCCCGGCGGAAGGTTCCTCTGCACCGCATGTCGGCTCGATGCACCCCTGACAGGTTACGAAAAGGAGCGCGACAATCCACTGTGGCGCAAATTCTGGGGCATAATCCCGGTGGAGGAGGCTTGCGGATTCCTGTTTTACATCATGGAGGGGAACTATCGTCGGGTCGTACATGGATTCAAATACCGAGGAAGCTGGCACGACGCCCTGGAGATGGGCCGATGGTTCGGTCATGCGCTTCGCGAATCGGGCCGATACGAAACGGTCGACCTGATCGTACCCGTTCCGCTCCACCTGTTCAAACGGCTCCGAAGAGGCTATAACCAATCGGAATACCTGGCCGAAGGATTGGCAAAAGAGTTGGAACGACCGGCAGAAACCAAAAGCGTAATTCGTCGGGTACACAACCCGAGTCAGGCCCGAAAACCGAAAGAGGAGCGATGGGAGAATGTCCGCGACATCTTCGCCGTACGGCATCCCGAACGGCTGAAAGGTCGTCACATCCTGCTGGTCGACGATGTGTTCACGACCGGAGCCACCATCACCTCCTGTGCCGAAGCCATTTTGAAGGCGGTTCCCGATTGTCGTATCAGCGTGGCGGTACTCTGCGTCTCGCAACAGGAGATCGGTATCAAACAGTAAACGCCGTTCGGAAGAACGGATTTATCGCGAAATGTGCGGTGCGTGCCCGCCGATTCCGACCACAGCCACTCCTACGCCTTCCAAACGCCTCCGGACAACAAAAAAGCGGGTCGATTATCGACCCGCTTCAACGTTTTGAGAAATCTCGACGCCCGACGACAATACGCCTTCCAACGCCGTACCGCACCTCCGTTCCGACAGCACGATTCGCAAAAGCCTCCCCCCACGAACATTCCGACAGAAGACGGTTCGAATCAAACAGGGGGGCCACAAATCGGGCCGCTGCGAAAAATCCGACGATCGTCAGACCGTCATGATCTCTTTCTCCTTCTGAGCAACGACCTCCTCGAGCTTTTTGGAGAACTTGTCGGTAACCTTCTGTACTTCGGTCTCGCCGCCTTTGGCCTCATCCTCGGGCATGCCCTCTTTCTGCGCCTTCTTGAAAGCCTCGACCGCATCGCGACGAATGTTGCGCAATACGACACGCGCCTTCTCGGCCTCCTCACGCACCTGCTTGACGAGCTGTTTACGTCGTTCCTCCGTCAGCACGGGAATCGTAAGCCGAATCTGTTCGCCGTTGTTCGAAGGCGTCAGACCGATGTTGGCGTTGATGATCGACTTCTCGATCGCCGCGATCATGTTCTTCTCCCACGGCTGAATCAAAATCGTCCGGGCATCGGGCACCGTAATGCTGGCCACGGAAGAGATGCTTGTCGGCGTCCCGTAATATTCGACTGTGATTCCGTCGAGCACACCCACACTCGCCTTACCTGCGCGGATATTGACCAACACCTCCTGCAGAAAATCGATCCCTTTCTGCATCTTTTCGGTGCACTGATCCATGATTTGTTTCGTTTCCATAATATTTATCGGGTTTTAAATTTTCACCAATGTTCCGATCCGTTCCCCGGCCAGCAGCCGCCCGAGATTACCCTCGGTATCCATGTCGAACACGACGATCGGCAGTCCGTTCTCCTTGCAAAGCGTGAAGGCCGTCAGGTCCATCACCTTCAACCCGCGGCGGTAGACCTCGTCAAACGTGATCTCCTCGAACCGCTCGGCCTGAGGATCCTTTTCGGGATCGGCCGTATAGATTCCGTCCACACGCGTGCCCTTCAACAACACGTCGGCTTCGATCTCGATGCCACGCAAAGCCGATGCCGTATCGGTCGTGAAGTAGGGGTTCGACGTTCCGCCACCGATGATGACCACTTCGCCCCGTTCGAGCGCGGCAATCGCCTTTGCCTTGGAGAAATACTCTCCGATCGGCTCCATGCAGATCGAGGTCAACACCCGGACTTTCACACCCACGGCCTCCAACGCAGACTGGAGCGCCAACGAATTGATTACCGTAGCCAACATTCCCATCTGGTCGCCTTTCACCCGGTCGAATCCTCGTCCGGCTCCGCTCAACCCCCGGAAAATATTACCGCCTCCTATCACGATACCGACCTGCACACCGGATTCGGTCGCCGCCTTGATCTGTCGCGCATACGAGGCGAGTACCTCCACCGACAGTCCGTATTTTTGTTCGCCCTGAAGCGATTCGCCGCTCAACTTGAGCAAAATTCTCTTATAGGTCATCCGATATCCTTATTTCATGATCTGAAGCAACTCATCGAGTTTCGGCGTGAGAATGATCTCGGTTCTCCGGTTCTTCTGACGGGCTTCGGGGGTATCCGCCGTGTCGATCGGCAACGACTCTCCACGCCCCGCGGCAATGATCCGCACCGGATCGATACTCTTGTTCTGCAGCAACAAACGCACCACGGTCGTTGCACGTTTGGCACTCAGATCGAGGTTGTCCTTCAACTGTCCGTTCGGACGATAGGGGACATTGTCGGTGTGCCCCTCCACCATGATGTTGATGTCGGGATTGGCTGCCAGAACGGTCGCCAGCTCCTTGACCGCCTCGGCTCCCTTCGGATCGATCTCGAAACTTCCCGAGCGGAACAACAGCTTGTCCTCCATCGAAACGTACACCTTGCCATCGCGCGTCGTGATGGTCAACCCCTTGCCCTCAAATCCGAGCAGCGCATCGGCCACCTTGCGACGAATCTCCTGCATGGCCTCCTCGCGAGCCCGAAGCATCTGCTCCAACTCGTCGACCCGTTGCGAACGGGCGGCAATCTCCTGTTGACTCACCTCCAACTGGCGGAGCATGCGGGCCGCTTCTGCCGATCCATCGGCCAGCAACTTTTTATAGTTCGCATTCAGCTGGCGACACTCGGCCCCCAGGCGAGCCGTATCGGCACACAATTTTTTGCAATCGTTCTGCAAGCCGTTCTTACTTTCGGTCATCACAGCGAGCCGTTCGCGCGACACCTCCAGCTCCGACTCATAACGCAACGCCTCCGCCCGCATCGAATCGTATTTCCGCATGGAAACACATCCGCCGGCCAGCGCGGCAACCAAACCAATTATCAATATCTTACGCATACGATCGTTATTTTAAGCCTATTTCTGCCAACGAAGATATGAATTTTTCAATTCATATCCTAAAATAATGAGTATCTTTGCCCTCACACGATCCCGACCGCAGGACACCGAGAGGCCCTTCCCGTCCGGACCGGCGTTCATACGCCTCCGAAAATTTTTCAGGTCTCCCGATCCGTCCTCGGAATTTGCACACGAACCGATGAATCACAACGATTTCAAATACCTCTGGCGCATCGACAGCCCCGCCGATCTGAAAACGCTCTCCCTCGATGAGCTTCCCCGCTATTGCGCGGAATTGAGACAGTTCATCATCGAAGAGTTGGCCGCCAATTCCGGCCATCTCGGAGCCAGTCTGGGCGCAATCGAACTGACCGTAGCGCTCCACTATGTCTTCGACACCCCGAACGACAAACTGATCTGGGATGTAGGTCACCAGGCCTATGCCCATAAAATCATCACCGGCCGGCGCGACCGATTCGACTCCCTGCGGAAACTGGGAGGCATCGGCGGCTTCCCGCGAAGGGATGAAAGCCCCTACGACGCCTTCATCGGCGGACACGCCTCCGTATCGATCTCTGCGGCCCTCGGCATGGCCACCGCATCGCGTATGGAGGGGGAGAAACGAGACGTAGTGGCCATCATCGGAGACGGAGCCATGACGGGAGGACTCGCATTCGAAGGACTCAACAACGCCGGCGTGGCCAAAAGCGACCTGCTGGTGATCCTCAACGACAACCGCATGGCGATCGACACCAACGTCGGAGCCCTCAAAGAATACCTGCTCAGCATCACCACCTCCAAACACTACAACCGGTTCAAAACCCGTGTCTGGAATCAGTTTCCTCCCGGGTCGCGCATCCACAATTTCCTGAAAAAAACCAGCAACGCCATTAAACAGGGCCTCCTGCAGCAGAGCAACCTTTTCGAAAGTTTCGGATTCCGCTACTTCGGACCTGTCGACGGACACGACGTGAAGAGTCTGGTCAAAGTACTCAAAGACCTGAAAGAGATTCCCGGACCGAAACTGCTCCATGCACTGACCGTCAAAGGGAAAGGATACGAACCGGCCGAACGCAATCAGGCTCTTTGGCACGCCCCGGGCCATTTCAATCCCGAAACGGGAGAGATCCTGTCGGCAGGAGGCAGCTCGGTTCCCTCCAAATTCCAGGATGTTTTCGGAGAAACCGTTGTCGAACTGGCCCGAAAGGATCGCCGGATCGTCGGCGTCACGCCCGCCATGCCGAGCGGCTGTTCCCTCAACCTGTTGATGCAGGCGATGCCCGACCGCTGTTTCGATGTGGGTATCGCGGAAGGACATGCGGTCACCTTCTCGGCCGGATTGGCCGCTCAGGGAATGATTCCCTTCTGCAACATCTATTCGACCTTCATGCAGCGGGCTTACGACAACGTGATCCACGATGTGGCCATCCAACAGCTGGGCGTCGTACTTTGTCTCGATCGGGGAGGGCTGGTCGGCGAAGACGGAGCGACCCACCACGGAGCCTTCGACATCGCCTATTTCGGCTGCATACCGGGACTCACCATCGCCTCGCCGATGAATGAAACCGAACTACGCAACCTGCTCTACACCGCTTCGCAATACGGCAAACCGTTCGTCATCCGTTATCCGCGCGGTCGCGGACCCGGTGCTCCCTGGAAAGGGGTTCCCTTCGAAACGATTCCCATCGGCCGCGGACGAAAATTGCGGGATGGCAGCGAAATGGCCCTCCTGACCTTCGGCCCGACAGGCATCTGGGCCGCCGCCGCAATCGATCAGGCGGAAAAGCAGGGTCGCTCCATCGCCCATTACGATCTGAGATTCGCCAAACCGCTCGACGAAGAGTTGCTCCGCGAAGTGGGAACCCGTTTCCAACGCGTTATCACGGTGGAGGACGGCGTTATCCGTGGCGGTATCGGAAGTGCCGTGCAGGATTTCTTCACAGACAACGGCTTCCGTACGAAAGTCGAACGTCTCGGCATCCCCGACCGGTTCATCGAGCACGGGACTCCCGAAGAGTTGCGACATCTGTGCGGTTACAACACGGAAGGGATCTTACGCACCATCATGGCCCGCTAATCGGGAAGCCGTTCAACCCCTCCCCTCGGTCTCCCGCAAAACAAAAGAAAGAAATACCTTATAATATATCACGCCCGAAAAGGGACAATTGCCCCGCTTCGCTGTGAAACGACACGCGATGATAAGGGGTCAATCCGTATCGGGCCACTGCAAGGCGATGCTCCCGCGTGGGATATCCCTTGTTTCGCTCCCATCCGTATTGCGGATACTCCTCTGCCAACCGGCACATCAGCTCGTCGCGATGCGTTTTCGCCAACACGGAAGCCGCCGCAATATTGGCATAGCGGGCATCGCCCCCGACGATACAGCAATATGGGATATCGAGCGTCGTGCGAAACCGATTCCCGTCGATCAACAGAAACTCCGGCCTCACCGCCAGAGATTCGACAGCAAGCGTCATCCCCTCGAACGAGGCATTCAGGATATTGATCCGGTCGATTCGCTCCGCCGACACCGCCTGCACAGCCCACGCAACTGCTTCACGTTCGATCACCTCCCGGAGCAGGTTGCGGTTCTTTTCGCTCATCTGCTTGCTGTCGTTGAGCAACGGATGACTGAACCCGACGGGCAAAATGACGGCCGCCGCAAAAACGGGTCCGGCCAGACAACCCCGTCCCGCCTCATCGCAACCCGCTTCCAACAGCTCTTCATGCAGACAACGCTCCAACATCTCCCGAATGCAACTATTTGATTTCCGAGGCAAAGTTAATCACTCCGAACAAAAAAGACGAAAAAAAGAGTTCTCCCCCAAGCGAGCTACCCCGAGCTCTTGCATCTGCTCTCGGCTTGTATTATCTTTGCAGGGAGATGGAAGTCCGTTATTTCAAATACGACAAGCCTTTTCAACTGGAAAGCGGAGCCGTTCTGCCCCGATTGACCGTTGCCTACCACACGTACGGCCAACAACGCAGCGACAACGTCCTGTGGGTGTGCCATGCACTGACGGCCAATTCCGACGTGAACGACTGGTGGCCCCATACCGTCGAACCGGGACGATTCCTCGATCCGGAGCGTTACTTCATCGTATGCGCCAACATACTCGGGTCCCATTACGGCACGACGGGACCGCTCAGCAGTCAACCGGACGGCCTTCCCTACTACACCGACTTCCCGTTCGTTACCATCCGCGACATCGCTCGCGTCAACCTGCTGTTGGCAGACCACCTGGGAATCCAATCCGTACGTGCCCTGATCGGCAGCTCGATCGGAGGATTCCAGGCACTCGAAATGGCCCTGACGAAACCCGGATTCGCCGAACGGCTCGTGCTGATTGCCACGTCGGCCTGCAGTCGCCCCTGGGCTACCGCCATCAACGAATCGCAACGCATGGCGATCCGGGCCGACCAGACTTTCGGAGAGCCGAATGAAGCGGCAGGCAAAGAGGGAATGAGCGTCGCCCGCTCCATCGGACTCCTCTCCTACCGGGGCAGCCTCGCCTACAACGCCACCCAACAGGACCCGGACAACACGCTCAGACGCACGGACCGGCGGGCCATCACCTATCAGCAATACCAGGGAGAAAAACTGACCAGACGATTCGACGCCTACTCCTACTATACCCTTACCGAAGCGTTCGATTCGCACAACGTGGGGCGCGGCCGTGGCGGGATGGAACAGGCTCTCTCCACGATCGATGCCGAAACGTTGCTGATCGGCATCACATCGGATATCATCATGCCCGTTGAAGAGTTGATCTTTCTCTACCGACACATTCCGCGGGCCCGCATCCATCTGCTTTCGTCCGACTTCGGGCACGACGGATTCCTGGTGGAGGCCGACAAACTCAACGCCATTCTTAAACCATTCATCGATTCCAATATTACCGAAATATGAAACTCCCGTCCAAAGTGAACGTCCTGCTGCTCGGCAGCGGCGGCAGAGAACATGCATTCGCACGCAGCATCGCAGCGAGCCCCCGACTGGAACAACTCTATATCGCCCCGGGCAACGCCGGAACAGCTGAACTCGGCACCAATGTGGAGATCGCACCGAACAACTTCGGAGCCATCCGCCAATTCGTCCTGAACAACCACATCCAACTGGTCGTGGTTGGCCCGGAAGAACCCTTGGTCAGGGGAATCGTAGATTTCTTCCGCGAAGACCCCGAATTACACATGGTCCCCGTCATCGGACCTTCGGAGGCCGGAGCTCGTCTCGAAGGGAGTAAGGAGTTTGCCAAAGCATTCATGAGCCGCCACACGATACCGACTGCGGCCTACCGTTCCTTTACCCGCGAAACAGCGGCCGACGCCGAAGCCTTTTTGGAGAGCCTCGAACCGCCGTTCGTATTGAAAGCCGACGGACTGGCAGCCGGGAAAGGCGTGGTGATCGTTCCGGAATTGAATGAGGCAAAATCCGAACTGCAGGAGATGCTCCAGGGAAAATTCGGAACGGCAAGTTCCAAAGTCGTAATCGAACAGTTCCTCTCGGGTATCGAATGTTCGGTCTTCGTCGCCACAGACGGCAAAAACTACAAGATCCTCCCCGTGGCAAAAGACTACAAACGGATCAGCGACGGAGATACCGGGCTCAATACAGGCGGTATGGGAGCCGTATCACCCGTTCCGTTTGCCGACGAAGCGTTCATGGAGAAGGTGCGCACCCGCATTGTGGAACCCACGATCAAAGGCCTCGCAGAGGAAAAAATCGACTACCGTGGCTTCCTTTTCATCGGACTCATGAACGTCTCGGGCGATCCATACGTCATCGAATACAACGTCCGCATGGGCGATCCGGAGACCGAAGTGGTTCTGCCCCGCATCACCAGCGACATCATGGGGCTGTTCGAAGGGATCGCCTTCGGATCGCTCGACCGCTACGACCTGACCGTCGACGAACAGTGTGCCGTCACCGTAGTGTGCGTCTCGGGAGGCTATCCGGAGACCTACCGAAAAGGATTCCCGATCTCCGGACTCCACAGCGCCGAGAGCCGGGAAAGCATCATTTTCCATGCCGGCACCCAACTCAAAGAGGGACGCACATTAACCGCCGGAGGACGCGTATTGGCCATCACCTCCCTCGGCGATACGCTCCGGCAAGCTCTCTCGCGCAGCTACCGCACCATCGGCAGCATCGATTACGAGGCGATGACCTTCCGACGCGACATCGGACAAGACCTCCAATAAAACCCTATAACGGGGCATGAAACCCGACGCCACACACCAGCCGCTCGGACTCATCCTGCTGGAGAGTCTGCTTCTCATGACGTTTTTCGTCATAAGACATCAGCTCGCCCCCTGGACGGCTGAAAGCGTCGGACCGAGTGGAGCTCCCCTGGCAGAGCTGTTAACCCGATTTTCGCGTTCCGCCCCCGGCTGGAGTCAAACGATAGCATACGCCATCGCCCTGTGGAGCGCTCTGGCAACAACCCGTCTGGCCATCCGCTACACGATCGTCCCCACACGAAACTATCTGCCGACGATCATCTATCTACTCACAGCCTGTGGATTGCTGTTCCCCGAACAATCATTGGTCGCCTTTATCGGCGGATGGTTGCTGATCCTCTCCACAAAACACTTCATCGCCTCCTTCCATAAGGATTACCGGTTCGACAACGTCTTTCGCGGAAGTTTCTACCTCGGTCTGCTACCGCTACTCTATGCGCCTGCACTGCTCCTGATGTTACTCGCCCCCGGACTGTGGATTCTCTACAGACGCTCTCCGAGAGAGTGCATCATCGGTCTCGCCGGACTGCTCCTTCCGCTTTTCACCGCAGCCTACATCTATTGGGCCATGGGATATCCTTTCAGTTATCCATTTTGGCTCCTGTTTACCGAAGCACAAGGCTACGATTACATGTTTTGGGCATCTTTTCAACCGGCCACTCTCGCAACCACAGCCCTGCTATCCTTAGCCGTAGTGGCTGCGATCGGATATATCCTTTCGCTCAGGCATAGCTACCGGACTCGGCTACGAAAAATCATGGTTCATCTCCTGCTCTTACTATTCGTACTGTCTCTGTCCGCTGCCGCCGGAGGAAGCAGCCCACTCCTTTTTCCCCTCTTAGCCCTTCCGATCACGTTACTCACGGCTCGCGCCTTCACCGGCAGATCGATCCGGACAGCATCGGTGGCTTATTGGATGATTCTGGCAGTCATCCTCGCATCGAATCTGAGCTCGCTTCTCTAAAAAGCAACAAAAAAGAGCTACACAAGTCAACCGTTCGAACGATTTTTATTCGTCATCGAACAAATCCATACGCTATTCAACCTGGTTTTTCCAATTTTCCACTCCTTATTTCTATATAATTCGTTATATTTCATTCTGTATTCGAGTTTTTTTATATTCCATTCGCACACAAATAGGCAACGGATCAGTATATTTTACAGTCCAACAAGGCCAAAGTATATTTCATTTCGAGGCATACTACAGTACAAACAACTGATTATCAATATATAATAAAATGATTACAATATTAATTGCAATTTTATTGCATAATTTTAAAATTAAATATTGTATATTCTAAAACTAAATTGTAATTTTGAGTTACACTCCAGTAAAAAACGGAGCTATACATTTAACTATTCATTTAATATTTCATCATTATGCTTAACTCTCCCCAAAAGACGATCCAACAACCCATGATCGTCAAGTATGTTCAACCCTATCGCAACGGCTCTCAATCGCACAATCTCTCCCGCCACGGAATCGGTTATGTAATTCGGGGCAAAAAGCTCATCTACAATGGCGATATTTGCCATGAGGTCAATCGCGGCGATCTCTTCTTTCTGAGTGCCGGAACTCACTACATCGAAGACATCCCGGAAGAAAATCGGCCTTTCGAACAGATCGTCTTTTTCTACACCCCGGATCAATTGGGACGGATTCTCTCCCACCTCAGCATGACCTACAACATGAATATCGAAAAGAGTCACTCGTGCGAGAATTGTTACGGGAAAGACTATGTCATCTATCCGGCCTGGAATGCCATCAAGAATTTCTTTGCCACAACCAACCAGTACATCAAGGACGATCTCTTCTCCCACGATGAGACTGCCGAGAATATCAAGATGACGGAACTCATCTACCTGATCGTATCGCAAAAAGATTGCTGCCTGAAAAGTAAAATCCTCAGCAGTGTCGATCAGGCGAAAGAGTCTTTTGAAAAGACTGTCAGGAACCATATCTTCGTCGATATCTCAATCGGCGACCTGGCCAAAGAGTGCAATCGTTCGCTCACCTCATTCAAAAAGGAGTTCAAACGGCACTTCTTCGAACCGCCCCACAAATGGTTCATCAAACAGAGACTGACTCATGCCCGCATGCTGCTGATCACTACGGACAAATCCATTGCAGAGATCGGTATCGAGTGCAATTTCCCCAACACGTCGCACTTCATCAAACTCTACAAAAAAGAGTATGGGATGACTCCGGCGGTCTATCGCAACAAACACGCGGAAAACACCTTCGGAGAGATCTACTCCGTACCGGAGAAAGCGCCGGTACAGCACGCTCAATAGAATAGCCTATTAGACGACGACGGACATCTTTCGAAAGATGTCCGTCGTTTTTCTTCGCCGGCCGAAAACGGCAAAACGAAACGGCTTCCGCTACCGAGGATAGATTTCGTGCCGCGCCGCTTTCAGCGTATTCTGCATGAGTGAAATGATGGTCATCGGCCCCACTCCGCCCGGAACAGGCGTAATAAATGAACATTTCGGAGCCACTTCATCGTATTTCACATCGCCCACCAAGCGCCAGCCGCTTTTCGTCTTGTCGCTCGGCAAACGGGTAATTCCCACATCGATCACCACAGCTCCCGGCTTCACCATGTCGGCCGTGACGAATTCGGCCTTGCCGAGCGCCGCAATCAAAATATCCGCCGAAGCGGCCACCTGTTTCAGGTCGCGTGTCCGGCTATGGCACAGCGTCACCGTGCAGTCCCAACCCTTCTGCGAAAGCAGATTGGCCACCGGGCGACCCACGATGTTACTGCGACCGATCACCACGCAGTGTCGACCGGCCGTCTCGATCCCGTAATAACGGAGCAAAGACAGAATACCGTCGGGCGTAGCCGAAACGAATGCCGGCAGGCCGGAGTTCATCCGTCCCACATTGATAGGGTGGAACCCATCCACATCCTTGCGCGGATCGATCGCCTCGATCACCTTCTGCTCCGAAATATGACGCGGCAAAGGCAACTGCACAATGAATCCGTCGACCTCCTCGTCGGCATTCAGCCGATCGATATGCGCCAGCAGCTCCTCTTCGGAGGTCTCCTCCGGCAGCCGGAGCACCGTGGATCGGAACCCGCACTCTCCGCAACACTTCTCCTTATGTCCCACATATGTTTGGCTGGCACCGTCCGTTCCCACCAGGATCGCCACCAGATGAGGGGCACGTTTCCCGGCCCGAACCATTTCTGCCACCTCGTCGGCAATCTGCTTGCGCAAAGCTGCCGCCACCTCTTTTCCGTCGATAATCGTCATAATCGTCTTCTTTGTCTCTATTTTACCCATTCATTCGCTTTTTCCCGATTGTCGTAGATGGTCTGCTCGATACGCGGAATCGACATGCAGTCCTTCAGGAGTACCCGTTTCTTGCCATCGAGCAGATAAAGAGTCGGAATCGCCTGCAGGTCATAGAGTTCCTGGTCCTTGATTCGGAGCTCTTTGTCGTAACTGTTGATCCACTCCTCCGGGATATTGGGCGCGTAATCATACCATTCCGTCAGATCCTGATCGGGATAGATTGCCAACACCTTCAGCACACCCAACTGAATCAACTGAGAAAGGAAGCCGGAAGCCGTAATCGCCTCCTTCACCTCCTTGCATGCCGGACAACCGGGGTTATTGATAAAAATCAACACAAAAGGAGCTTTGATCCCATACAATGTTCCCGTTTCCCCCGAAGCGAGCGTATAACGGAAATCGGCCGCAGGCGTTCCCACCCGATTCTTGAGCGACAGTTTCAACTGCTCCTGCGGACGGATCTTTTCATATTCGTCGAGCAAAGGGCTGGCCACCATCGACTGAAGGGTGACGATATAATATTCATCGTTTCGCACCGGGGAGTTCGGATCGTAAAAATAAAGCTCGGCCAACTCCGTAAAACAGTCGTACATTTTTCGCGATGCCTGCGCCTTATCGAAGAGGGTCTCCACCGACCGGATGCCGGCCTCCACGGGAACAGCGCTCAGAACGGTCGCATAAGATCCGAATGCAACCTCCATCACCTGCTTTGCATCGGCATAGGTGGTATCGGTAAAATCGAAATTATCCCAATAGTGCTCGGTCAACCACAACGCCTGTTCGCCACGATCGGTCATCATGGCCGGCGGCTCCGGAACGACCACCTTTCGTTGTTCAACTTGTTCGGCCGACGATGCAGTCGGTTCGGTCTGCACGGCCGGAGCGGCTCCTCTGCGACCACAGGCGCCGAGCATCAACAAGGCGCAACACAGAATCATCGATTTTCTCATAACCACGCTATTTGGTCTCTTTCCCGCAAAATTAATCAATCTACCGATATTTCACACGACACAGAGCCCGGAAAAAGGCTTTTTCGGCCGCATTCGGCATATTTGCACACTCTTTGTAAACGATCGTTCCGAGAACGAAATCATTTTAACACAAATCGAATCTTATGGACGGAAAGAAAAACACAGGGTTCAAGCTAAGCGTGATGACGCTCGCCATCATGAACATCACCGCCGTAGTAAGTCTGCGCGGACTTCCGGCAGAAGCGGTCTACGGTCCCGCCTCCGCCTTTTACTACCTGTTTGCAGCCATTGTCTTCCTGATTCCTACCGCACTGGTCGCAGCCGAATTGGCGGCCATGTTCTCCGACAAGCAGGGAGGCGTGTTCCGCTGGGTCGGCGAAGCGATGGGACCCCGCACGGGATTTCTCGCCATCTGGCTGCAGTGGATCGAGAGTACGATCTGGTACCCGACCGTACTGACCTTCGGTGCGGTGTCGATCGCCTTCATCGGCATGAACACCTCGCACGACATGCTTCTGGCATCGAATAAGATTTTCACCCTTGTCATGGTGCTCGTCATCTACTGGGCCGCCACCTTCATCGCCCTGAAAGGCATCGACTGGGTCGGCAAGATTGCCAAAATCGGAGGTCTGGTCGGCACGATCATTCCGGCCGGGCTGCTGATTCTGCTCGGCATCATCTACATCGCCTCCGGCGGCCACAACAACATGGACATGAGCCAGGGATTCTTCCCCGACCTGTCCAACTTCGACAATCTTGTGCTGGCATCGAGTATCTTTCTTTTCTACGCCGGCATGGAGATGATGGGCATCCACGTGATGGATGTCAACAATCCGAAGAAAAACTATCCGAAAGCGATCCTCATCGGTTCGCTCATCACGGTCCTGATCTTCGTGCTCGGAACTTTCTCCCTGGGATTCATCATTCCGGCGAAAGACATCAATCTGACGCAGAGTCTGCTGATCGGATTCGACAACTATTTCCAATACCTGCGCATGAGCTGGGCTTCGCCCATCATCGCCGTCGCCCTGATGTTCGGCGTACTGGCCGGCGTATTGACCTGGGTATCGGGTCCATCGAAAGGTATTTTCGCCGTGGGCAAAGCGGGCTACCTGCCTCCTTTCTTCCAGAAGACCAACAAACTCGGCATTCAGCGCAACATCCTGCTCATCCAGGGCGGTATCGTAACCCTGCTCAGCCTCCTGTTCGTCGTGATGCCCTCCGTGCAGTCTTTCTACCAGATTCTTTCGCAACTAACGGTACTGCTCTACCTGATCATGTACCTGCTTATGTTCGCCTCGGCCATCGTGCTGCGCTATAAAATGAAAGACACCGAGCGACCGTTCCGCATCGGTAAAGGAAACGGACTCATGTGGCTCGTCGCCGGACTCGGATTCTGCGGTTCGCTGCTCGCCTTCATCCTGAGCTTCATCCCTCCCGGACAGATCGCCACCGGAAGCCATATGGTTTGGTTCTCCGTCCTCATTATCGGATGTATCGTCGTGGTGATCATCCCGTATATCATCTACGCGTCGCGCAAACCCTCCTGGCAGGACCCCGATGCAGCGGCCCATTTCGCCCCGTTTCATTGGGAAACTCCGGCAAAAAGTACAACCGCAACCGCTCAACCAGCGACACAAACCTCCACTGCGGCGCCCTCTCCGAAACCGGACAAACCGGGAAAACCAATGTCTAATCGTTAAATCCTCGCGACCATGATTCATCGCATCTCCAAACAACAGGTCAAAGAGGCCGTTCAGGAGGCCTACGACAAGGTAAAAGGCATGACAGGCGGTGCAAACGCCAACTACATCCCCTACCTGGCGAATATAGATCCCAATCTCTTCGGCATCTCGGTCGCCCTGCCCGACGGCGAAGTGATCGAAGCGGGCGATACGGAATATGCCTTCGGCATCGAATCGGTATCCAAAGTCCCGACGGCCCTTCTGGTGATGAAGCAGTACGGTGCAAACGAGCTGCTGTCGAAGATCGGCGCCGATGCGACCGGCCTCCCCTTCAATTCGATCTTCGCCATCCTGCTCGAAAACGACCATCCCTCCACACCCCTCGTCAATGCGGGGGCCATCGCGGCAGACAGCATGGTCAAACCCATAGGGAACAGTTTCGGCAAATGGAAAGCCATCACTTCTTTTCTCGAGGAGTTGTGCGGTTCTCCGCTGAACCTAATCAACGAACTCTATAAATCGGAATCCGAGACCAATTTCAACAACCGTTCGATCGCCTGGCTGCTGAAAAATTACGGACGCATCTACGACGACGTGGAGATGTCGCTCGATCTCTATACCCGTCAATGTTCGATGGGCGTCACAGCCAAACAGCTCTCGATTGCCGGTGCGACGATCGCCTGCGACGGTCGGAATCCGGTAACCGGGAAACAAGTCTTTCCGGCGGGACTTACGCCGCAAATCGTATCGCTGATCGCCACGGTCGGTTTCTACGAACACACGGGAGACTGGCTTTTCACCTCCGGCATACCGGCCAAGACAGGTGTCGGCGGAGGCATTGTAGGCGTTCTGCCCGGGGTGATGGGCATTGCGGCATTCGCGCCGCCGCTCGACGATGCAGGGAACAGCGTAAAAGCGCAGGCCGCCATCAAATACATCGTCAACAAACTCGGGCTCAACATATTCAGCGACAAACACGCAACGATCGAGACCGTCGATCGAAAACAGACAGAACAAGCAATGGCATAGTCGAAATATATAACTCTCTGTGACGGGAACAGCCGCCCTTCGTGGACGGCTGTTCCTGTTTTTGGAGGTCATCCATCCGCCACGCAACTCAAGAACGACCGAATGGCCGTCAATCCGGCACGAAAGGCTTCCGTCCAAACAGTCCGAAGTGCAAAATCCAGGGCTGGCTGTTTATGAAAACAGCGGAATACGCGGTTCTTCCCCCACTTCGAATGTCATTCCAACACCCGGTCGAGCAGGAGTTGGCCATCCACATCGAAAGTCCGGACCCGAATACGGTTTGCCTCCAGATCGAGCCTCGTAGCGCTCCTGTTACTGTTGATCACCACCGGGAAGAGACGCTCCTCGTCGGGTTCGCGATACGAGAAACGGTGAAGATGCCCCGACACCATCAGATCGATCTTCGCACGATTCAAAACGGGAAGCATCTTTCGGTAGAGATCGCGCATACCATGATCCAGATAGCTTTCACGTGCAGCGGGAACGGTCGGGATGTGGCAAACCACGATGCGGTAACGAGCCTGGCGAAACTCTTTCGTGCGGACCACCCGAGCGAGCCATTCGGCCTGCTCCGTGCGATAGGCATCGAAATCGTTGAAGCCGGCATAAACCCGGGTCGTATCGGCTTTATCCTCCCCGCAGTCGAGCATAACCACCATCACGTCGCCCCGACGGAAAACGCCGTAGATCCGGTCATCCTGCCGCGGGAACAGCTCCAGGAAACGGCGCGCACGATCGCCCCGAGTCTCGTGGTTGCCACGAACCACTTCAAAGGGAATGGAGGTGGCGAAACGATGCACACTGGGATCGACAACGACCCGGAACATCGTCGTATCATCGTTCATGTAGTTAACCATGTCCCCGTTGTAAAAGAATGCCGTGCAGGTCGACCAGTCGGCCCGATCGAGCAATCGGCCAAGTTTCGCGGAGTCCCCATGGATGTCGCTCACAATAAACAGCGATCCACCCTCCGCTTCGGGATCGGCCGTTCGGAACGCATACCAGGGACTACGAACCGTATCGCCCAGACGGATGTCGTACGGCTCGAAACGAAGCACCTCCTGCGTGACGATCCGATAGGCATAACGGGTTGCCGGAGAGAGTCCCTCCAGACGCACAGTATTCATCGTATTGGCGGCATCGCGCAACCCGTTGCGCACCGTATAATGCGCAGAGACGCTCCCGTCGGGACTTCTCAACTCGATGCACGAAAACCCGGGTGCCGATGTCACGAATGCCACGGTCACCCCTGTTTCGGTCAACTCCTGCAGATAAGGTCCATGCGCCACTCCGTAAGGCTGAGCCGCCGAAAGGGTAAAAGCACAAAAAATCGCTACGAAAAACAAAAAGAGACGTTTCATCGTTCAGTTCCCCTTTGAATTATTTTTACCGGATACCGCACTGCTCGTGGAGAAATCGGACCAAAGCGGCAACGGCCCGCCCCCGATGGCTGATGGCATTTTTCTCCGCAGCCGTCATCTCGGCGAACGTACACGACGCCCCCTCCGGAACGAATACCGGATCGTATCCGAAGCCGCCTGCACCGCTGGGTGTTCGAGTAATTTCACCCTCCACGATTCCCTCAAACGTATACTCTTCTCCCCGCCAGATGAGAGCGATCACCGTGCGGAAGCGTGCCCGACGATCCGTAACGCCCTCCATGTTGTGAAGCAACAGCCGAAGATTCGCATCGAAATCGTGACCCTCCGTGGCGTATCGGGCCGAACGAACGCCCGGAGCTCCTCCGAGAGCCGCCACCTCCAATCCCGTATCGTCGGCAAAACAGTCCAGTCCGGTCCGCTCATGCACATAGCGCGCCTTCTGCAGGGCATTCCCCTCGATGGTCGGCTGCGTCTCGGGAATCTCCTCCGTAACACCCGCTTCGCGGGGTGTAATCAACGAAAAGCCATTGCCCAGCATGCTCGAAACCTCGGCAATCTTATGAGCATTGTTGGTCGCAAAAAGAATTTTCATGCTTCGAGTGTTTCAAGTTGAGCGAGTTGGTAATCGGCATTGATCTTATCGATGATCGCCTTGACGAGCGTATCGATCTCCTTCCCTTCGGAATAGTCTGCCGGACAGACCGCATTGACACGATTCTCCCGGACCAACGTGTAACGATCCTGCATCTCTTCGATCGATTCGGGATCGTAGACAGCGATCGAATGGCCGCCCGACGCCTTCACCAGCCGCATGCACGGGATGTCGGTCGTACCGTCCCCGAAATAGATCATGTGTTTGAACGGTACAGGCCGTTTATTCTCCTCGATATAGCGGTTAACGGCCTTCCCGTCATAGACCGACTCGACCCCCTTGTTGATCTTGAAAATGAACTGCGTCTTGTTGGTATAGTTCACCGCCACCGCCGGCCAATAGGCCACGCCGTCGACATCGTAAAGAAACGAACAGGCATAAATCTTCTTGAACTCCTTGGCTATCGGTGTCCCTTCGATGATCTCTTTGATGCCCGACGAGTTGATGTAGTGCAATATGCGAATGCCCCGCTTCTCCCCGTAGCGGTTGATTCGGCCGAACCACTCCCGTACGCCATGGAAAAACGTGATGTTCTTACCCGACTCCTGAAAAGCCTCGCGTTTGAGCGACAACCCCTTGCTGCGAGCCTCATGGATCATCTTCGCCATGTAGGTAAGAATCGGATCGGCATCCTGCGCCATGGCGAGTTGCCGGCTGTCGTCCCAGAACTCCTTGTTGCTTTTCCCCACCGTAGGGATGAAATCGTACTCCTGCATGTTCCCAGGAGAGAGCGTGCCGTCGAAATCGTAGATGAGCGCGACGGTCAATTTATAATCTTTCATAAGCAGCGCAGATTAAACCGTATTGGACCGGTACAAAAACAAAGGTATAAATTTTGCCCGATTTCGTTATCTTTGCAAATAGATAAACTTTTTCAAATCATGACTTTTACCGAAATTCTCAACCGGCGTCGAAGCATCCGCCGATTCACCTCGCAAAAAATCGACCGGAACCTCATAGATCGACTCCTCAAAGCCGCTTTCACGGCACCCTCCTCGAAAAATACCCGCTCCACCCGCTTCATGGTGGTGGAGAACCCCGATCTGTTGGCCCGCATCGCAGAAATGCGCGATTTCGGTTCGGCCTTCGTAAAAGATGCTCCGCTGGCGATCGTCGTCCTGGGCGACACTTCGGCAACCGACCTCTGGGTAGACAACTGCGCCATCTCGGCCACCATCCTCCAGCTGGCTGCTGTGGACGAAGGATTGGGCTCCTGCTGGGTCCATGTGAACGGACGACCCCGGAAACGCGAAGAACCCGATGGCGAAACGGCAACCGAATGGTTACGGGAGATCTTGCCCATTCCGGAGAATTGGCAACCCCTGTGTGTCATTGCACTGGGGTATCCGGACGGAGAGATAAAACCCCATTCCGAGAAAAACGACCTCGAACAGGTGATTCGTCTCTGAGCAGAACCGGTCCCCCAAAAGAAGGGCTAAAAAACAGAATGATAACTTACGAGGCGGCCTCCACCGGCTCTTTCTCCCGATAGTGCCGCTCCACACGGGCTGCAATGGCAATGCTGCACTCATACAGACCGTAAAGCGGCAACGTAACCAACACGAGGCTGAAGATATCCGGCGGAGTAATAATACCGGCAATGACGGCCAGCACCACGAGGGCGTGGCGGCGATAACGCTTCAAAAAAGCGGAAGAGATGATTCCGATGCGCGTCAGGAAATAGATGAGCAGCGGCAATTGAAAAACGACCGCACAAGCGATCGAGACTCCGATCACGGTTGAAAAATAGTCGTTCACATCGATCATGTTGGTAATAAACTCACTGGCGTTGTAATTCGCCAGGAAGTTGATCGACAGCGGGGCGATCACAAAATATCCGAAAAGCAACCCTCCGAAGAAACAGAGCGAGACATAAAACACGAACATGCGGGTTCCCGCCTTTTCCCGCTCCGTAAGAGCCGGCTTCACGAATTGCCAGAACTCCCACAGCAGGTAGGGGATACCGAGCACCATCGCCGTAGCGAGCGAAACTCGCAGATGCAGATTGAACTGTCCGGCCAACGAGGTATTAATCGTATTGAAACTCTGCTGATTGATACAGAGCGTCGTAGGATCCACATACCACTCCGTCCCAAACAGGCCGCCCAACCATGCGCACATGCGAGCGAACAGTTCTCCCAGCCGACACAGGAAACGGCTCGTGGGGAAATCGGGCGATTGGGGCCCGAATAAAATATGGTCGATGATCAGCCCCTTGCAGCAAAACGCCACAATGCCGATCACCAGAACGGCCACGGCACTTCTCCAAAGATGGGGCCGCAGGTCGTCGAGGTGTTCAAAAAAAGTCATCTCTTCGGATGACTCTTTCAGCTGTCTGACCATAACGGAACAGAAATTTCAGGAATTACTGCTCGATCTCCTTCTTCTCCGTGGATTCGGTTTTCGTCTCTCCGGAGGCTTTGTCTTCCGCGGTATAGTCCTTATTCACGGCATCCTTGAACTCCTTCACCCCACGGCCCACACCGCGCATCAGTTCCGGAATCTTCTTCCCGCCAAACAACAGCAGTACCACGACGGCAATCACGATAATCTGCTGAACACTCAAAAAACAGGGCAAAAACATATGTCGATCTGTTTAAAAGTTTCCATACATTAAACGAACAAATATAACGAATAATATTCGAAATCCCAAAAAACAGCATGCGGGTCCGCTTTTCGCAGACCCGCACGCCAATTGAATTTCGCTATAAGACTATTTGTTGTCTTTGCTCAGATCGAGAATACGGACATTGCGGAAGCGAACCCCTGCACCGTGGCCGAGGAATCCGATGTGACCGCTCTTGTTGAACAGACCCGGATGGTTCTTGTGGTCGACCGTCTTGTCGTTCGACTTGGCGCCTTCGGGAGCCACGTTCTGGCCCTGGCAAGCCTCACGAATGTTTCCGTCAACGATCACCTCGCCATTCACCGTTACCGTGATGTGATCACCCACGGCACGAATCTCCATCGTGTTCCAGGTGTTCAGTTCAGGCGATTTGATCCGTTTGGCAGGAATAATACCGTAAACGGAGCCATGAACCTGATACTCGCGCAGATTCTTGTAAACGGGATCGTCATGGTCGAGAATCTGAATCTCCATACCGTAGTAAGCGGCATCCTTGCCCATCGGGGTACGGATACCCACACCGTTGTTCACACCCGGACGAACAAAGCAGAACTCGAATTTATAGTCGAAATCGCTGTACTCCTTCTTGGTGTAGAGGTTACCGCCATTACCGTATTTGGCCGTCACGTAGATCGTTCCGTTATCGGTAACGTAATCGGTCGTATTACCGGTCCACTTGTGCATCGAAGTTCCGTCGAAGAGCACTTCATAGCCCGCAGCAGCCTCGTCCTCCGGAAGAACGAATACCGGAGTGTCGGGCAACTCGTTGATATAAGCGTCACGGAATGCAACGGGAGCATCGCCGGCCAACAATTCGATCTGACCCTTCACATAGGCGGGAATCGTATTGTCGAGAGCATTCTCCAGGATCACGTTGTCGGTTACGGTCTCGCCATTGAGCTGTACGGTCACGCGGTCGTCAACGACCTTCATGTAGAACGAGTTCCACTCGCCCGGTTTGTTGTCGGCCACCTTGCTCGGCGTATTGGCGCCATTGACGTTGCCGCTGAGGGCACCCGATCCGGCAGCACCGCCGATCTTGACCTGCGGAATCGAACGAACGGCAATACCAGCCTCGCCCGTGGTCTTCCAATCGATGTAGAGTTCGAAGTTGCCGTACTCCTTATCGGTTCCGATCGCCTTAACAACAGCCGGAGCACCTACATACTCGACGCCGTTAGCCGTTGCTTTCCAGCACTGACCGACAGCCTCGGCAGCTTCGGTTTCCTTCTGTGCAAGCTGTTTGGCCGTCGTACGTTTTGCCTGCATCTTGGCCTTCTCTACCGGATTGGCCACAACAGGGCTCCAATCGGCCAGGTCTTTTCCGTTGAACAATGCATAGAAGCCTTTGCCTTCGGGAAGCGCTGCGAGATGCTTCTTCAACGAAGTAACCTTGTAGACAGCATCCGAGTCGTTGAGCACGCTCATTACCTTATTCAACATGGCGACAACCGTCTCTCCGTAGAATTCGGGATGTTTCTGAGCGATGGTCATAACCGTATTGGCAGCAGCCTGTGCCGTAGCGGCATTGTCCATATAGGGAGCAGCTACCATCATCGCCTGGAAGGTATTGGTCTTGGCCAGTTGGGTAAGGAACTGGCTTTTCAGCTTGTCGTTCGTAGCGAGCTCGAGGCCCTTACGGAGCTGTTGGTATTTCTCTACGCCCGTCAACGTCTGGGAATCTACAACGAGACGTCCGAAACGGTTCAGAATCTTATTCGCGTTCGTTGCGTCTTTTTCAGCGATACCGTAAAGGATGTCGATCATCGTTTCGTTGTCGATCGAGAGCAATGCATTCAATGCGATGGTCTTGTCATCGCCCGTAGCAGCCTCATAGCCCTTCACGATCTCTGCGATCGCCTGGTCGTTACCGGCCTGAGCGAGTACCGGATAATAGAGCGCCTTTTTACCTGCGGGAGCCGTCGAGAGACGAGCCATCACGGTGCTTACCTGCTGATCGGGGGTCATTTCGAGAAGAGCCGACTTCATTCCGGCCTGAATATCGCCAATCGCATCAGCCGAAGCCTGCTCGAGCATGTTGCTCAACTGATCGAAATCGTCCGGAGTAGCGGTTCCCGAGATAGCTTTCATGGCAGCGGCTTTTACAGTCGCATTGTCCGAAGCGATCAACCCGAATACCTTTGCAGAAGCAGCTTTCACACGACGAACACGAAGGATGTCGAGCGCAGCCACCTGACTCTGTGCATTTCCGTCGAGCGCCGCAATCAAACCGGGATTCGGATCGCCGTTGAATGCGAGAAGCGCCTCTTTCGCAGCGTCGCTCTGATCCGTACCGAGAGCAGTAACCAGTGCATTCAGTGCGGTTTCACCACCGATACGACCGGCAGCTTCGATAGCGGCATCAGCCAGCAAAACATTTTCGTCACCGATAGCCGAAACGACCAGATCGATCTGAGAAGCAGCATGGCTGGCTCCCAACCAATTGATGATATCGATCTTGGCCTCATCGGAAGCCGATTTGTATTTTTTGGCCACAGCTGCATAAACCTCATCGTCTACGAAAGGTTCCGTAGCCAACAGAGCAGCGTAACGGTAAGCCTTGTCCGGACTCTTCAGAGCGGCAAGTACTTGCGGCATGGCATCTTTCCCCTGGGCCCGAACGAGCACGCTCAGTCCATCGCTCTTGATGTTCGAACGATCCGATTTCAGAAGCGCTTTTGCAGCTGCAACGGCACTCTTCTGGTCGCCCTGCTCAACCAACCGGTTCAACAAAGCCACGTAAGCACCTGTCGCATCCGTTGCCTCGAAAGCGTATCCGACTGCTTTCGCTGCATCGGCCAACGTTTTCAGAGAAGCGACGGTTCCGGTTTTGCTCAAGGCATAATAGATCTGTGCTTTCTGTGCATCGTCCGCCTCGGGAAGCCATGCCAGCAGATAGCTCTCCGCACCGTCAACGCCTTTTTCCGCAACGGCATATGCCAATGCAGCACGACTTGCGCCATCGTTTTTCACCAGGTCCAGAATCACCTCTTCCGTTCCGGGAGTGGAGATCAGACCGCGGATCGCATAGTCGGCCAGATAGGAATCGCTCAAATATTTAACGAACGTATCGGCATCCTCGGCCGTTGCGCTGATCTGAAGCAACGTCATGAGGAAAGCCTTATTCGCATTGTCCGTACATTTGTCGAGCGCAGCCTTAAGACCTTTCTTCACCTCAACGGCATTGGCTTCCATTCCCTTGGCAGTCACGAAATCGACCATACCGTTCAGCGCATATTCTACCTTGGCATTTTGTCCCTCGGAAGCCGGAACCAGCATGGCAGCCAGCATCTCGACTCCTTCCGACCCGGTAAATGCCAGCTCCTTCATGATTTGGTTATATTCCCGGGGGGTCTCGGCGGGCAGCTGAGCCAAAGCATCGGCCACTACCGTCTCGGGCGTACGTTGGCGCGAATCCAACTGGGCATTCACCACGAAAGGTGCGAGTGCCGCAAACGCCAACATCAAAAATAATCTCTTCATATACTTAATTCGCTATAATTTCACAATCAATTAAATTTTCCAAGGTCCGCGCATCGGCTGATCGATCAGGCGGTTGGCGGCGTCATCGTCGATGAAAAGTTGCGTAACGGGATCGAACTTCAGGTTCCGGCCCAGACGAAGTGCACAAACGGCCATATTGACCATCGTACAGCTGCGGTGACCGTTCTCCTCGTTCAAGGCGAATTTCTCACGTGTCTTCACACATTCGATGAAATCGGTCTTCTGAGGCTCCGGATCGGGAAGTTCCGCGATCTTTTGCATGACGTTGGGTATCGTGCACTCGAAGCCCTGGTAAACGCAACCGTTCGGGCCCTCGATGTAAGGAACTTTGCCTTTGCTCTCGTAGCCTTCGCCTTCGAGAATCACCTTGCAACCATCGTCGTACGTATAGGTAATCGAACGCCATGTGCCGATTGCATCGGGATGCTGCTGCGGAGCGTCGATCTCCACGCTGATCGGAGAGGTGTTGTCTTTACCGAGCAGGTACTGTACCGGGTCCATGTAGTGCTGACCCATATCGCCCAGACCGCCGCCATCGTAATCCCAATAACCACGGAAGGTTTGGTGAACACGGTGTGCATTATACGGCTTGTATTGAGCCGGACCGAGCCACATATCGTAGTCGAGTTCGGCCGGAACGGGCTGCGGAACGAGGTTTTCCTGTCCTACCCAGAAGAATTTCCAAGCGAATCCCGTCGCACCCGAAATACGTACGGTGAGAGGCCATCCGAGCAGCCCGCTGTCGACCAGCTTCTTCAGCGGTTCTACCGTAGTTCCCAAACCATAGAACGTATCCTTGAAACGGAACCAGGTATTCAGACGGAAAATGCGGCCGTTTTGTTTCACAGCCTCGATCACGCGTTTACCCTCTCCGATGGTACGGGTCATCGGTTTCTCGCACCAGATATCCTTGCCTGCCTTTGCAGCCTCCACGGACATGATACCGTGCCAGTGGGGAGGCGTAGCAATGTGGACGATATCCACATTGGGATCATTGATCAGGTCCCGATAATTATGATAGGTCTGCACCTCTCCGTGGCCCTGATCCTTCGCACGCTTCTTGGCATTTGCGAGGTGTTTGCTGTCCACATCGCAAATGGCAACAAGACGGGAGCCCTCATACCTGAAGTGGCTTACACCCATACCACCTACACCAATGATACCTTTGGTGAGCTGGTCGCTCGGAGCGATGTACTTCGGGCCTCCGAGTACGTTACGCGGCACAACCGTCAACAACGCTGCACCACCCAACGCTTTCAAAAAATCTCTTCTGTTGATTCCCATAAAGATAGTTTATTTATAATTAGTTGAAAGAAAACAATCGCCGCTCTGCGCCCCACATTTCGGGGCAGATATCTTTACAAAGATAGATATTTTTTTTCAATCGTCAGGACGATTCGCCCAAAAAAGTGAGGCCAAAAACTCATTTCGCCCATTTCTGAGCCAAGTTATACGACGTCCTCCGACCGAAAGATCCACTCTCGAACGACCTTCGTCCGATCGAAAAAACTATCGGATCCGATCGAGCGATCTTACCAAAGCCTCATCGCGTATAATCCGGCGCAAGGCCATCCAATTCAATATGAGCGCTATCAGAGGGAAGACTCCGACCATCGTCAATCGCCAGGTCACCGCCCCGCTGGAGACGAACACCTCGCGCGTAGACCAAATGGCATACACGAGAAAAAGAATCGCTCCCACAAGCAACACGAATTCGGCAAACGCCAAACGGATCTGAACCCGACGTTTCTTAAACAGAAAAATCGTTATGAAAGGGAGCAGGGCCGAAGCCGCACAGAGTACGCCCACACAAACCGACAATCGGGAAACGGACACGGAATTGGCTACGGCATCCCCCGCCTCAACCATCGCTCCTTCTGCTCGCAAACCATAGGACAACAGCTGATAAACTTCGCCGCCCGTGCTGAACTCCACAAGAGGGAAAAGGGTCGTTGCGGCCATCACAGCGGCCACAAGTAACAGATAGATGCTTTGAATACGTTGTATCATTTTCTATATCTCGTTATCTTTCACATACTTGTTGCGATCCGGCGAATTTCTGTTGATCATCTCGCCGAGGAATCCGGCCAGGAACAACACCACTCCGAGCATTACGGCAAGCATGGCAATGTAGAACAACGGCTGGTCGGTCACGCCTCGCAAGGGCAAACCTTGAGACTGCTTCCAGAGCTTCTCGACGATCAGCCAAACGGTCGTACCGCCGCCCAGCAAAAACATGAGCGTACCGAGTGATCCGAAAAAATACATCGGGCTACGTCCGAATCGGGTGATAAAGAGCACCGTAATCAGATCGAGATAGCCCTTCACCGTCCGTTCGATACCGAATTTCGAAACCCCGTATTTTCGGGCGTGATGTTCCACTACCTTCTCTCCGATTCGACGGAATCCCGCCTTTCGAGCCATTACCGGGATGTATCGGTGCATCTCCCCGTAAACTTCGATGGTCTTGACCACCTTAAGCCGGTAGGCCTTCAAACCGCAATTGAAATCGTGCAGACGGATTCCTGAAACGGCCCGCACCGTGGCGTTGAAAAATTTGCTGGGCAAACGTTTCCCCAGCGGATCGTGCCGCTCTTTTTTCCAGCCCGAAACCAGATCGTAGCCCTCCTCCATGATCATCCGATAGAGAGCCGGTATCTCGTCGGGAGAGTCCTGCAGATCGGCGTCCATGGTGATCACCACATCGCCCTGTGCTGCGGCAAATCCGCAATAGAGCGCCGCCGACTTGCCATAGTTACGGCTGAACGACTGGGCATGCACCGTGTCGTATTGGGAGGCCAACTCAAGAATGACCTCCCACGATCGATCGGTACTGCCGTCGTTGATAAACCACACCTCATAGCGGAACCCGTGTTCCCGCATCACGCGGTCGATCCACGCCATCAGTTCCCGGAGCGACTCCTCCTCGTTGTAGAGGGGAACGACCACCGATATGTCCAACTTTTCGCTATTCATCGCCGTGTATCTCTGTGCGGGGCGCCTCCGGCAAGCGTTTCAGGAAGGCTCCGAAGATCAACCCCAGGAAACCGCCCTTGACCGCCAGATCGAAAACTCCGCTGAAAATCATAACGAACGGATTGTGTGTGAAAGAAATCATCAAAGACTTCATCTTGTCGAGTCCGGTCTGGTTCACGATATCGTTGCCCTCCGCTACAGCTCGATCGAACATATCGCCGATCAGGTCCGCATAGTATTCCGGCGCGATATAAGTGTAGATCACGAACTGACCCACGCCCGACACGATGCCGGCAAACAACATCAAGGCGAAAACGAATCCTACGGCCTCCCCGTAACTGTAACCGGCATCACCGGTCAGAGAGGCATTCTTCCTGCCGGTAATCCAAATAGCGGCCATCAATATGAGCGCCAAGAGACCTTCGGCCAGCCATCCGTTGGCAGGTTCCCACCGTAATCCCCAAACAACAAGAGCCCACAGGAAAACCGCCAACCCGAGCAAAAAGCCCCAGTTGGCCGCATTTCTCCAAAATAACGATCTATTCATCGACGTATTTGTTAATCAATTCAATTCTCCTTTCCCTTCACGCACAATCACCGGATCATCGCCTGTCAAATCGACTACCGTCGTAGGGCGATTATCGCCGATGCCGCCATCGATCACCAGATCGACCTGCCGGCCGTAACGCTCCTCGATCAATCCCGGATCGGTCGTGTACTCCACCACTTCGTCGTCGTCCTTGACCGAGGTGGTCAACAACGGACAATCGAGTTCACTCACCAACGCCCGGGCGATCCCATTGGCCGGGATGCGTATACCGACATTCTTCCGCCGTTCGAGCACCCGCCCGGGAACCTTCGACGAGGCCGGTAAAATAAACGTAAAAGCACCCGGCAAATTGCGCTTGAGCAGGCGGAATGCAGCGTTATCGACCCGGGCATACTCCGCCACCCGACCGATTGAATCGCATACGATCGCCAACTCCGTCTCGCGCTTCCCCTTGATTGCCTGCAGACGCTCCACCCCTTTTGCGCTGGAGAGCAAACAGGCGAAACCGTAGACGCTGTCCGTCGGATAGACGACCACGCCGCCGCCCGCCAGTACAGCAGCCACGCGCGCAATTTCACGCGGACTGGGATTCTCCGGATGGATTTTTACCTGCATAAAAATTCGATTTGCCGACGAATCGTCTGTTCGCACACCGGGCAGAACCGATCCGTCGTATGCAGGTTGTTCATCAAACAGTTGGGCAGAGGCCTGTAGACCCCTTTGCTCACATAGCCACCGCCTTCGTAGACCCCCAGCAGGTCGGCTTGCGCCGGATCGAGCGGAGTCGGTACGGGGGTCTTCGGGTCGAGCATCCTGCTCCACTCCTTCGATTTGAAATCGGTCAGGGTGGTCAGATTGGCCTCCCACGGCTCCACCCCCTGCGGATAGAGATCGTTATAGGCCACACCCCCGACATATTCGTCTCCCAGACCGGCGAAGAGATGACCGAACTCATGCACATAGACCGCTCCGGTGCTGCTCGGATGGTTGGCCGAACTGATGCCGTAGAAATTATAGATACCGCCGCCGCCATATTTCTGCGTATTGGAGAGCACGTAGACATATTCATAGGGCACATGCGCGGCAATCTCCGCAAGGCGCTGCTGATCCTCGATCATCTGGTAACGCTCGACTCCGAAGGTGTAGAACGAAGCCCCGGTCACCGTACGCCGCCAGATCCCTTCGCCGGGGAGCGTCACACCGCTCTCTTCCGAGGGAGCCCACACGGCACGCACATTGAATTTCGACCGATTCTCCCGGTAGGGAGTGTACGAAAAGAGTGATTTCACGAAATTGTCGCAAGCCTTTTTGAAGGCCTCCTTCTCCTCGGCCGAATAGCCCTCCGGAATCAGCACCACGTCGATCTTGTGGGCCGGCTCGCCGTTGTAGAACACCTCGAAGGTCTCGTATCGGGGCGAAAAGCGACGGATATAGGGCGAAGCGGGATCGATCAGCTGTTCGTACCGTTTCGACCAACGATTCTTCTTGTCGCGTGCAAAGATCTGCAGCAGCACCTTCTCCTTCGGCCAGGGGAAACGGACCGATTCCGGCATCGCTTTTTTCATCGTGCGAGCCTCATCCACCGTCTGCCACTCGTTGAACAGGGTATTGTATCCTCGTTTGTAGAGTATCGTTCCGCTCTCCGGATCGACGATACGGAACTGTTGTCCCCCGAAATCCGTACTGTCGACCAGCGAGTTCTCCGATCCGGCCCAATAGGGCTCCTCGACCAGTTCGTCGAACCAGTAACACTCGCTCGCCGCATCGCCGGCATGGTAGAAATCGAGGCGAAGGGTCCGTTGTTCATGCCATGAGCTCTCCTGAGCGGAAGCCGACAGCGTGATTGCGCAGAGCGCAAAAAAACATATCCCGATTGAAAAACAGTTTTTCTTCATCTTATTTATCGCAATTTGGTTCCTATCAAAGTCATGAACTCCTCCCGCGTGCGGTGTTGGGAGAGAAAGACGCCGGTGAAGGCCGAAGTGGTCGTAGCCGAATTCTGTTTCTGCACCCCACGCATCTGCATGCAGGTGTGGTTGGCCTCGATAACGACTGCCACACCCATCGGTTGCAGAACCTCCTGAATGCAATCGCGGATCTGCACGGTAAGACGCTCCTGCACCTGCAGCCGCCGGGCGAAACACTCCACCACCCGGGCGATCTTCGAGAGGCCGGTAATGTAGCCGTTCGGAATGTAGGCCACATGCGCTTTGCCGTAAAAAGGCATCATGTGGTGTTCGCACATCGAGTAGAGTTCGATATCCTTCACGAGCACCATCTGCCGATAGTCCTCCTTGAATTTGGCCGACAACAGAATCTCACGCGGATCCTCCGTATACCCTTTCGTCAAAAAGGTCATCGCTTTCGCGACCCGTTCCGGCGTTTTGAGCAGTCCTTCCCGCTCCGGGTCCTCGCCGAGCAGAGTAAGGATCGCGCGATAGTGCGTTTTCAATTGTTCTATGGTATCGGGATCGTACAACTCCTCCCTGCGGTACAGCTCTTTCATGCCTGCATTTCTCGTATTGAATGACACAAATGTAGGGAAAATAAATGGAATCGCCGCACTCCCTGCAGAGGAATGTTCCCCGACTCAAACGATGCGGCGCGCATGCGATTGTGGCGTGAGCTCCATCTTCGCGTAATCCACCCCCTCGAGTAAGACGAGCCCCGGTCGCATGCCCGGTTCGATACGCCCGCAGCGGTCGTCGATCCCCAACGCCTCGGCTCCCCCCTGCGTAGCCCAGCGAAGCCGCTCCTCCAACGGAATTTCCGGCAAAAGAGAGAGCTCGGCGACCATCGAGAGCGTTCGGTTCGAAGCGAGAGAGTCGGTGCCGAGCGCGATCCGTGCACCCCGGTCCCGCAACAATTTCCAAGGCGGCCGCTCCCCCGAAATATAACGGTTCGAGCCGGGACAAAAGACCCACGACACCGCCGACTCGAAATGGGCGCGAATCCGATCGAACGAGGTCGAGTCCAACCGACAGTCATGAACCAACAGGAGGCGCCGGTCGTGCGGAAGCTCCCGAAGAAGCCGTTCGGTGGGAGAGCCCCCATCGAGAAAATCGGGATCGAGCCCCTGTTCGACATACCACTTCCACAAGGCCCCTGTCCGATGGAACAACTCCTGTTCCTGTTCGCTTTCGAGAAAATGGAGGGAGAGCGGCTCGTTATCCGCCTTCTCCACGATCGAAGCGAAAGCCTCCCGTCCGACCGCATAGAGCGAATGGGGCGTAACCGTTGCCCGAAGGCCCATGGAACGGGCCTGTTCGGCCAATCGGTCCGCCGCGACCGAATCGGTTTTCCCAACTCCGAACAACTCGATAAAGCTATGGTAACAGATTTTGCTGGCGGCCTTGATCGGGAAAGTGATCGGACCGTTGCATACATCCCCGACCACCTGCACCCCCTCCTGCCACATCCGGCTATCGGCTAAGGCCGCAGCGCGACGGAGCTCCTCCTCCGTACAGCGGACTCGCAAACGACGCATGCCCCGGGCGAATCCGGCAAACCCGCACCCTTCCGGGATCATCCCCTGCATCGCCGAAAGCTCCAGATGGCAATGGGCATTGACGAATCCCGGCAGCAGGATTCCGGAATAGAACTCCACCCCCGCCAAACGATCGATCTCCCTACACGTTTCGACGGAGAGAATCTCCCCGTCGTCGGCGATCGTCACGACCCTATCGGAGCGCAGTCCGTCCGGAGTCAGCAGGTAGTGGGAGGCTATCTTGCGCATGGGAAACAGAAGGAAGCGTATCCGAAACGAGGCTGTCTCCAGTCCCTACCGGACGGAACATCTCCGGCCAAAACGTGTAGTCGAATTTACTGCGGATGAGCGAATCGGCAGCCAACTCCGGATCGAGATAACGAATAACAACCACCGTGTCGAATTGCATGCGGGGAGGCGACGGGTGAAGATCGTAAGGGTTGAGATCCAGCACCAAAGAGCGGATCGACGTGTCCACATCAAAAGTTCTGGAAAACTCGCCTCGACGCCTACGCTGGAGTCGATGCACCACTTCGGAAAGGCGTCTGCCCTGACGATCGACCAGATAGTGACGGGTACGAAGCAAAACATTCTGATCGGTCGAGTCAATCGAATAGCGATAGCTTACCTCATACTCTCCGGGAAGATCCACCGGAAGTTCGATATGCAGTTTGGATGTGTCGGACACGCGCCGAACCGTGATGAGCGTGTCGCTGAAAAGAATCTTGCTATAACGGTCCCGAATAAGCCGGTCGGCCGAATCGAGCCGGGCGACACGAACCTGATAAAGGCCGCTTTCGCGCTCCAACCGCTTGATCACTTCATCGACCACGTCGGCCAGCTTGGCGCTTTTGCGTTTGGAGAAGTTACCGATCGTGTACTCCACATCCTCACGCGTATAGCCGTATTTGGCAAAGATCGGTCCATAGAGATCGACCGAATCGACATCCACCTTCTCGTTCAACACATAGGCATTGGCCAAATAGGCGTCGTGAAAGATCGAAGCCAATTCGTCATCGGGAATCACCTTCCGTTCGTTGCAAGCCGACAGGAGCAACGCCGTCAGCAGCGCCACCACATACCATCCGTATCTCATTCGGTTCCTCTTCATAAGCACATATCGGCTCGTGTGATCATTTTCGCCACCGTAAATTTAGTGATAAAATAGCAAACTGCCGCAAATGTAGCCACCGTAACGAACAGATCGGCAATCCGCAACTCTACCGGATAGCTCTCCACAAGGAAGGTTTCCGCCGGGATGCGGATCCAGCCGAAATGTTGCTGAAGCAGGCAAAAAACGACCCCCAGGAGAAATCCGCCGATGCCGCCGATGCCGCCGATCAGCAATCCCTCATGCACGAAAATCCGCCGGATCAAGGGTAACGGAGCTCCCATCGCCGCCAAAATGCGTATGTCGGCCCGTTTATCGAGAATCAACATGGCCAACGATCCCACGATCGAACAGGAGGCGATGAGCAATACCATCGCCGCAATGAAAAAAATACCCCACTTCTCGTAACGCATCAGCCGATACATCGAGGCTTTCTGTTCGTAACGGGTCTCCACTTTGAAATCGGAACCCACCAGCTCCTCCAACTGCTCCTTGACCCGCTCCGGATCGCTCCCCGGGGCAACGCGCACCGCCACGGCCGATGCCCGTCCCTCGTAATCGAAAAGCCGCTGGGCAAAACCGAAAGGAACGAGCAGGTATTTTCCATCCGTGTCGGCATCGAGGACGAAGATGCCTGTCGGGCGCAACACGCCCATGGCATAACCGGCAACCGGAAGCAGCGCGGAGAATGTCCCCCTGCGCGGCGCATAGAGGGTCAACGTATCGGAAAACCGGGTACGAATGCCCAGTTCGTAGGCTATCCCCTGACCCACCAACGCATCGTCGAAATCCCCGTCGAGCGTATACTCTCCCTCTCGCACCATGCTGCCGATCGGAACGACCCGATCGTAACGATCCCCCACACCGCGCACCAAAACGGTCTGCTGGTTTCCCCGATACTCCGCCAAGGCATTCTCCTCAAGCACCCAACTCCATGTGGCAACCCCTGCCGAAGAGGCAAGAGTTGTCGTATCGACCCGAGCCGTATCGAATACCTTGCCGGTACGGGGCGAAATGAGAATATCCGGATCGAAATCGTGATACATGGCCCGTACCAGCCCCTCAAACCCGTTGAATACGGCCAGCAAAATCACCATGGCCGCAACGGGAACCCCCACTGCAATGGCGCTGATGCGCGCAATCACTCCGATCACGCTGTGGGACTTGCGCGAAAGCAACAGGCGGCGGGCCAAAAACAGGGATAAGGAACGCATGGCGCGGTACTCCGGCTCACTCCTCCCGGAGCAGCTGATCGATGTTCTCGATATATTCCAATGAATCGTCGAGGAAGAAGGCGAGTTCGGGAACGACACGGAGTTGGTTGCGGATTCGCGCACCGAGCGATTTGCGGATCAACCAGTTGTTCTTCTCGACCGAAGCCATGACAACGTCTTTCTTCTCGAACGGGAAAATACTGAGATAGACCTTCGCATAACCCAAATCGGGACTTACCCGAACGGCCGTCACCGAAACCATGGCCCCATCGAGCAGCCGGGAGAGATCCCGAAGGAAAATCTCCCCGAGGTCCTTTTGAATCTGACGAGCGATTTTTTGCTGGCGAGTTGTCTCCATAGTCGTCATTGTTGTACGTGAATATTGGTAAATTCGTTGCGATCCGCCTTCCGTTCGGCAGCCCGGGCCGGTCGTTTCCGGAGCGGCGGCGCCTTGATACCACCCTTACCCAGCCGATAGAAGACGGCAAACGTGATGGAAAGGTTGTCGAGCTCGGAGCGGAGGGGATTCTGAGAATATTTCGTTCGATTGCGCAGGATGTCCGAGAAGCCGTAATAATAACGTCCTTCGACCCCGATGTCGAAACGCCCCACGAGCACACTCAAACCGACACCGCCGCAAAGTCCGTAACCCCACCGGCAGTCGCGGGCCGTCATCCATTCGTATTTCCCGCTCGAAATAATTCCGTCGCGTTTCGTCCCGCTCTCATAGCGCGAAGTCATGTTGTAGGTAAACGTGATGCCGGCATTGAGAAAGAACCGCACTTTGCGATTGAAAAAATAGAGATGCGGCTGCCACATGAAAGGAATGGTCAGCGAGGTCACCGTACGTTTTTCATAGACCGTGGAGTCGGTCTTGTTGCCGTAATAGTACATGAAACCCCGGTCCTGATACTCCAGCTCGGCCGAAATGCCGCCGAGCACCTGCGTGGCGCTATAGTATTTCCACGCCAGACCACCCGTATAGCATCCCCAGAACATGGCGCTCTCCCGTTTGGGATAGAACCGGCCCATGGCGGCACCGTATCCCCCCTTGATACCGACATAGTGCTGGGCTACAGCCTCTTCTGCCGTCCCGAACAGACACGCCCCGACGATCAACGCCGCAAACAGATATTTGACCGTCTTACTCATCGTTGCGTATTCACTACCGTTCCCAGTTTGTCGCGAGCACCGCTGAGTGCGCTGCCGATTCCGAGACCGCCTCCGCTCTGCTGGTTGTCGGTCTCTCCCTGACGCGCCTTCTCTGCCGCCTGTTTGGCCCTAAGCTCCATCAACTTGCGCACGCGTGTCCATTCCGCCTGATTCAACCTGTCGATCAGCATATCCATGGTCAACGGAACGAACAGTTCATTCATATTCGCATCGATCGTAATCTCCCAGTTCACCTTCGTGGGGATCTCCTGATCGCCCTCCGCCGTCAGATACATCGCCGAGAGTTCCGGCTGCATGCGTTTGATCAGATCGCCGCCGTCCCACTTCCCGTTGCGATTCAGGTCCTCGATTACCCGCAGACGCACCTCTCCTTCCGGCAGATAACGGAAGGTGTAGGAGCCCGTACGCACATGCCGTTTCTCGGCCATCTGCCGACCGCTCCCATCGAGCAACTGCAACACGTATTCCGCCTCCTCATCCTTGCCGATCACATTCACAATGAGCGTGGAGTAATCTTCCGACTTGAGAATCGTAAATTCCCGACGAATGGTATCGTTCCGATAGCCGGCCACATTTTCAAAAACGCCGGAAGGGATAAAAAGACAATATTTCGAACCCTCCTCCCACTCGGCAGCGATCGTCCAACGCCTCATGTTGGCCGTATCCTGTTGGAAAGTATAGGGTACGGAATCCCACTGCTCGGGAGTGATCAGTTTCGTAACCGAGATTCGGGGAGAGTCGATCGCCACGAGCGGCATGTCGAATTCCAGCGGCAAATTGGTCTCCGGATTCTGCTCGTTCGAAGAGCTCATGCTTATGCGGAACGGATTGGGTTTCGGTTTCGGGATATACTCTTCGCCCGCTTTTTCGGCCCGTTCGCGCTCTTTCTCCTCCTTGAGCTCCTCCTTGGTCTTCACATATTGCCACGGCAGGGCGAGAGGTTCGGTCACCTCCACCAACCGATTGATCGAATCGTGCTTCATGTAGGTGATCTCACCCTTGATCGTATCGGGCAATGTCTCCGCCGGGACATGGAACCAAAACGAAATGGTATCGTGCCCCGGGGTCATATACTCCGTGATGATATTCTCGGGAGCGATCCCCTCGAACGTAAGGTTCCTGATCTCGGGGTTCGCCGCGGAGAACTGCAAAACGGCCTGAAACTGTCCAGGCCGCTCCTTCGAGCGCAAATTCTGCCTTGCGAAGGCCTTGTCGAGAAACATCCGGAAATAGAGCTGCGGATCGGCCGTCGGATAGTGACGCATCGAATCGAGCCAAACGGCAAAATCGGGCATCTCCGCCGGGTTGTACGATCCGTCGACAAATCCCACCATATCGACTCCCGGATCGTACTGCTGGTTGTTGTTTTTGTCCTGCACCGCGTAGACGCGATAAGGAATCGGTTTGAGATTCTGCGCAATAAAAATACCGTTATTCTCCGAACGGGCCACCGCGATCGGTCGCCCCTTGAGCAGGGTAGAGTCGTATTCCGGCATCGAATCGGCGGCCGCCTCGAAAAAGAAGATGAAACTTTTACCGAGGCTGTCTCCCGTACGGGCATTCTCCGTGTAGCCCGTCATCAGCATCGAATCGATCTCGTCGCCGGTCGAAAAGACGTAACGCAAACCGTAAAGGATGTTCCCCTCGTTGTTGTCGCGTATCGTACTGCCGAAATTGAGCGAATAGGTCTGGTTCTCGAGCAACGTATCCTTGATATCGATCTGCACGCCGCGTCCGCGCTGCGTAAGCGTCGGAATCTTCTTCATGAACGGCGAGGTGTAGAACTCCTTGACCTGGTCTTTGAGCTGGATATATTCGTCGAATTCGATGAAGATGCGTTTGTCCGTAAAACGCGTGGCGCCCGCAAGCGGTTTCATGGAGACGACCCGTGGAGGGATCGAATCGCGCGGTCCTCCTGTTGGGGTCATCTGGCGGGCGCACTGCATAAACAGTCCCATGCAGAAAAAAGCCGCCACGGCCAGCCTCAACACCAGACCGGATAGCTTACGGAACAGATTATGCAAGAAAACGCTTCTCATCGTGCGCAAAGATAATACAAGCGACAGGCAGAACCAAAAGCTGTTTCGTTCGAAATTCGTCGCAAAATCACAGATCGTCCATACTCCGGAGAGGGAGCTCCAACGATTGTGTTTCGCTCTCCTCCGTAAAATCGTTTACCACCGTCCATCCCGAATCCGTGTAGAGCGACTGCGTACGCCAGAGACGAAAATAGACCGGAAGAAGCATCTGAGGCAGGTTTTCCGGTACGGAAACCTCCCGCCAGGCATAGAGCCGGTTGATCGGATCGCACACCACCAGGATCGCCGGAGAGGAGGTCAGCCGGAAAGAGATTTTTCCCGCCGTATCGAGTTCCGAATGGAGGTTGTAGCCCCGCAACTCGCCGGTACGCAGGTTCTCCAAAACCCCCGCCTCGGCCTGTGCGTACGAAGCAGGCGCCCAACTTGTCGAAGAGGCGTAAAAAGCGAATCCGATCGCCTCCGTCGGAGTATAGGCCGGCTGCCCGGAGACCGACTGGATGTGAGGCGAGACCAGGTAGAGCGTATCGGTTTTCACGCTCGTACAGGCTGCCAACAAGCCCACACACAGACACAGAATGGTTCGTCTCATCGCACACGGCCCTCCCTGGCGGCCAATTCATCTCGCAAGCATCCGATCGTTTTTCCCAATACCGGATGGACCCTGTCACGCATCACCTCGCAGAGCGGAGCCAGCACGAAATCGCGCTCCTGCATCAGCGGATGGGGGATCTTCAACTCCGGCCGATCGATGACCCGGTCATCGTAAAAAAGAATATCTATATCGATGCAACGCGAACAGTAGTGCTGCCCCGAAGCCGCTTTTTCCCGCTCTTCGGCCGCCCGATCGCGTCCCAACTCGGTCTCCATCCGTTGTACCTCCTCGAGCACCTCCTCCGGCGTAAGATCGGTATCGGCAACGAGAACCTGATTGGTAAACATCGGCTCCGCATCGAACCCCCACGCCTTCGATTTGTAGCGGTGGGAACAACGCATCACAGCCCCTATCCGATCGTTGATCAATCTTTGTGCCTGTTGCAAGCGACTCTTCACGTCGCCCAAATTGCCTCCTGTAATGAGAACTACGCGTGCCATCAGATTTTCCGTATTTGTTTGCTCACCGTGAGAGCAAAATGTGTGAATACAATAGTCGCATTGCCGTTCTGACGCAGCTGCGCTGCGGCAAGTTCTATCTCGTTAACGAGATTCTCTATGTTGTGATTGCCTATGAAAGGTGAAAATTTCCGGCAAAAGGCCAACTCCTCGCCCCAAAGATACGCAATCCGTTCCATTCCGGCTCCGATCATGTAACTCTCGCGCAACAGTCGCAACGCATCGGCCAAAAAGGCTTTTTGGCGCTCGCGACCGAGTCCGGCCGCTTTTTCTGCCCAGCCGATCAGTTCGAGATGCCTGTCGTTGTAGCTGAAGCGCATGAGTTCCACGAACAGTTCGAAATTCTCACGCTGCTCTTCGCGTCCCTCGCCCAAAAGGATCTGCTCCGCAGCAAGCAGATCGCCGCCCGAAAGACGCGCAGCCGCCCGTATACGCTCCGCACCTTCGTGACGTACTGCAAGAAACCGTTCGATCGATTCCGGATCGATGCCCGGTACGACCACCTCCTGCGTTCGCGACAGAATGGTCGGTAAAAGAGCCGAAGGGCTCTCCGAAACGAGCAAAAACAGCGTCTTCGGCCACGGCTCCTCCAAAATTTTCAGTATGGTATTGGAGGCTTCCGCCCGCATGCGTTCCGGCAACCAGACGATCACCGCCTTGTAATCCGCCTCGAAACTCTTGAAAGAGAGTTTCCGGATGATCTCGTCGGCCTCCTTCTTGGAGATCAATCCCTGTTGGTTCTCCAGCTGGATCGCTTCGTACCACATCGATTCGGTGAAGTACCCTCCCGTCCGGGCAAAAAGCTCCCGCCACTCGGCAAGGAACTGATCGCTGAGTACCGCTTCGCCGCTCTTCTTGCCCTGTCGGTTGACCGGCATCACGAAATGGAGATCGGGATGGACCAACGCCGCGATTTTCCGACAGGATGGACACTCTCCGCAGGAGTCTCCGTCGTGCCGCGCCGTACAATTCAGGTACTGGACATAGGCCAAAGCCAACGGCAATGTACCGTATCCGCTCCGCCCCGTAAAGAGTTGAGCGTGGCTTATCCGTCCCTCATCCACCGCCCGAGCGAGGTGGCGTTTGAGGCTCTCGTGACCGATCACCTCAGCGAATCTCATTTTGCGTCCTCCTTTTTCGATCGGTTAAGAGCTAACAACTCCTGTTCCGCTCCCGTCGGATCGGCCGGTTTGCCTGCCGTGCCCGTACTGCCAAAACCGCCCGCGCCACGTTCCGTTTCGGACAGCACCTCCGTCTCCACCCACTCCACACGGGCATGCGCGGCCACGACCATCTGCGCAATCCGCTCTCCGGGTTTCACCTCGAAGGGCTCCTGCGACAAGTTGACCAGAATGATCCGAATTTCACCCCGGTAATCGGCATCGATCGTCCCGGGAGAGTTCAACACGGTAATCCCATGTTTGGCAGCCAGCCCGCTCCGCGGACGGATCTGCATCTCATAACCTGCCGGCAGCTCCACATAGAGTCCCGTAGGGATCATGGCCCGGCAGAGCGGCGCGATCACCACACTCTCCGTCAGGTTGGCTTTCACATCCATGCCGGCCGACTGCGGCGTCTCGTAACGCGGCAGTTCGTAGGCGGAACGATTGATGATTTTCACTTTCATGGTCTTATCTATCCGATTTTAATTCGAAACATCGTCCACATCCGCTCCCTTTGGATGGCATAGAGCAGGAAGACACCCACCAACAGCGCATTCAATGCATAATGCAGTACCGGAGAGCAGAGTTGGGTGGCGAAACTCAACCCATAAAGCACGGCCCCCAACAACAGATACTCCGCCATGCGCGGCAAATCGTAAGGCGTGGGACAATATTTGCGGTTGAGTGCATAACTCACGACCACCATCACCCCCTCGCACAGCAACCTTGCCCAGGCCGCTCCGGCGATACCGATACGGGGGACCAGCAGCAGGTTGAACACGATCGTCACCACCAGACCCGAGCCGGTCACCCAGATTGCAAATTTCGTCTGCCCGCTCTGCTTGTACCAGAACGAGAGGTTGAGCACCACCCCCGACAGGATGCAGGCCCCCAGCATGACCGGCAACAGATAGACCCCTTCCCGGAAATCGCGACCCAGAATCAGTGCGAACAGATCGGTGAAGAGCGTGATTCCCAGGAAAATCAGCACCGAAACAATCCAGTAGTATTTGAGAGCCTCGGCATTGGTTCGCACGAAATCGTCCTTCTTGAATCTTGCCAAAAAAAACGGCTCCGCTGCATAACGATACATCTGGGTGAACAGCACCATGATTACGCTCAGTTTCACCGCTGCTCCGTAAATGCCCAATCGGCCCATGGCAATATCGTCGGGCAGCAGGTATTTGATCATCTGCCGGTCGAGAAATTCGTTGGCCGTACCGGCGATGCCGCTCACCAGCAACGGAAGCGAATAGAGCAGCAACTTTTTGGCCATCGCCCGATCGATGCGGGGACGCACCCGATCCGTAAACGGCAACAACAACGGCAACATGACCGCACTCGCCACCAGGTTGGATACGAGATAATATCCTGCGCCGAACGAGGGATCGAACAGCGTACTCCAGAAACCTCCGCCGACAGCCAACCGAGGCAACAGGGAGTAGAAAAAGACACAGAGCGGGACGTTGATGAGCACATTGAGCAACTTCAGGGCCACGAACGTCCGGGCGCGGCCCTGTTCGCGTAAACGGGCGAAGGGAATGGCGGTCACCACATCGAAAAAGACGATCCATGCCGTCAGACCGATGTAGGCGGGATGCGCAGCATAGCCGGTCGCCGCAGCGATCGGACGGCAAAACAACAGCATGCCGACAAGAAACAGCGAAGCGGCCAACGTTACGGCACCCCACGCGGTAGCGAACGTGCGTCGTTTCTCCTCCTCCGAAGAGGCTTGTCCCGCAAACCGGAAATAGCCGCTCTCCATACCGAGCGTCAGCACCACGAGAGCAAACGGAATAAAGGCATAGATATCGGTGACCACGCCATACTCGGCATCGGTCATAACCCGGGTAAGGTAGGGAACCAGCAGGTAGTTGAGCAGTCGGGCTCCGATCGTGCTGATCCCGTAAACGGCCGTTTGGCCGGCAAGTTTTTTCAGTAGGCCCACGTGTTCCGTTATCCGATTAATTCATTCGGGCCGACAAAGCCGCACCCCATACACTCCGCTGGAGACCTCTCAACAAAATATGGCTGTACTGTTTATGCTTTCAGCTTCGGGAAGCCCGGAGTGGACCCGGAGGGGCATGATCCCACGACCTTCGGATTATGAGTCCGCTGCTCTAACCAACTGAGCTACGGGTCCTTCTTCTTGCCCATAGGGCTAAGATTCTGCAAATATAGAAAAAATTTCGTTATCCCTCTCGAAAAAATACATTCTCCCGACCGCCCCGCTGTGCTGGTCCCCAAAACACGCCTCTTCGGCACACCCTCAACTTCCTCAATCCGATTCCCAGCCCGACCAAAACCACGTTTTTCCGACCCATATATCCTAAAAATAATCCGGGAAAATTTGGCCATTTTCCCCAAATCTCTATTTTTGTGCAGTAGCAACCAAAAATCCATCAAAATGAACCGATTTTCAGTGATCCTCGCCCTCATGATGACATGCTGTTTCGAATGGGGTTGGGCAACAAACCCCAAAGCCAGACCCGAAGCCACCGTTACGACAGGAAATGCCCGTTTTACCGTGCTTACACCCCAGATCATCCGCATGGAGTGGAGCGAAGAGGGACAATTCGAGGACCGCGCTACGCTGACTTTTGTCAACCGCGAGACTCAACCTCCCAAATTCAAGGTCAAAGAGAGCCGTTCGAAGCTCACCATCACCACCCAGGCATTGACCCTGACTTACCATAAAACCGGAAAATTCACCCCGGAGAATCTCAACGTCACCTTTCTCCTGAACGGCAAACAGGTTGTCTGGAAACCGGGAATGGAGGATTCGCTCAACCTGCTCGGGACCAGTCGGACGCTCGACAAACTCCTCGGAGACGAGATCGTAGAGCCGATTGAACCGGGTGTACTCTCCCGCTCGGGCTGGGCACTCGTCGACGACAGCAAACGGCATCTGCTTGTTCCCGACGAATCGGTCTGGAAAGAGTGGGTATCGGTCCGACCGGAAGGCGACCGTCAGGACTGGTACCTGTTCGCCTACGGGCACGACTACAAACAGGCCCTCGCCGATTACGCATTGCTGGCCGGCAAAGCCCCTCTGCCGCCCAAATACACATTCGGATATTGGTGGAGCCGCTACTGGCAATATTCCGATAACGAATTCCGCAACCTGGTCGAACAGATCAAATCGCTGGACATCCCCATCGACGTTCTGATCGTCGACATGGACTGGCACGAAACCTGGGGCATGCGTCAAATCAATCCCGCCCGCGACGAATACGGCCAACGTATCGGCTGGACCGGTTACACCTGGCAGAAAGAGCTCTTCCCCTCTCCGAGCAACTTCCTGAAATGGACGAAAACCGAAAATCTGAAGACCGCCCTCAACCTCCACCCCGCATCGGGTATCCAACCCTACGAAGATGTTTACGAAGCCTTCACGAAAGAGTACGGATGGACGGAGAGCGGCAAGGGCGTACCCTTCCACATCGACGAACAAAAATGGGCCGACGCCTACTTCAAAACCGTCCTGGAACCGATGGAACGCGACGGCGTCGACTTCTGGTGGCTCGACTGGCAGCAATGGAAAGAGTCCAAATTCACCCCGGGCCTGAGCAATACGTTCTGGCTCAACCACACCTTCTTCCGCCACGCCGAACGCCAAAACCCCGACCTGCGGCCCTTCATCTACCACCGCTGGGGCGGTCTGGGCAGCCACCGCTATCCGCTCGCCTTCTCCGGCGACACCTACGCCACCTGGTCCACGCTGGCATTCCTCCCCTACTTTACGGCCACGGCCTCGAACGTAAACTACGGCTATTGGGGACACGACATCGGCGGACACCTGTTCCTCTCCACGCAATTGACAACCGATCCCGAACTTTACACCCGCTGGTTGCAATACGGAGTTTTCACGCCGATCTTCAAGACCCACTCCACCAAAGACATGCGTATCGAACGCCGCATCTGGCAGTTCCCCGACCACTTCTTCATCATGCGCGACGCCATTCGCCTACGTTACACGCTGATCCCCTACATCTACAATGCCGCCCGTCAGAACTACGATACCGGTGTGGGAATGTGTCGCCCGATGTACTACGACTACCCGGAACAGGATGAAGCCTACGAAGCCAAAGAACAATACATGTTCGGCGACGATATCCTTGCCACGGCAATCGTATCGCCCCGCGACAGCGTCACCGGACTCGCCGAACGGACCATCTGGTTCCCGGAGGGCGAATGGTACGACTGTGCAACCGGAGCCATGCATGCAGGCAATCGGATCGACACCTTATATTATACGCTTTCCGAGAATCCCTGGTATGCTCGTGCCGGTGCCATCCTGCCGATGAATCCGCAAACGATCGAAAATGTGCAGCAACCGTGCGACACCCTTGTTCTCACGTTCATCCCCGGAGCCGACGGACAACTTCGCCTCTATGAAGACGACGGCATCAGCCAGGCCTACAAAGAAAACTTCGCCACCACCCAAATCACCAAACGGACCGAAGGCAACACGATCCGAATCACCGTATCGCCCCGCGAAGGGAGTTACGACGGTGCTCCGGCGAGCAGATGCTACGAATTGCGCCTGCCGGCCAACTTCCCTCCGCAAAAGGTGACGGTAAACGGAAAAGAGTATCCCTATGCCCGTTTCCCGAAGGCCGGAGAGTGGAGCTATGACGCCTACACGCTCGCACCGGTGATCTACACCCCGCGCGAGATGTGCGATCGACCGCTCGAAGTGGTTCTCGCTTTCGACGACTATGCCATGGCACACCAACGCGACCTCTACGGCAAAAGCGGTGTCTTCAAACGTTGCCTCGATCTGACCGTCGAATTCAAGTACGAGCAGGGGAAAGCCGACCGCTATCTCATGCTGCCGCAGGAGTATCTGAGCATCTCGCAATGTCCGAACTTCATTCTGGAGGAGCCCGGCCGCACGGCGGAATTCCTCGATGCCTACCAAAAGAATATGAAAATCCTGTTCGAAAAAATCGACAGCATGCAGGAGATTGGGCCAGCATTCAAGGAGCGCGTGAAAGCCGTGATAACCCAAGTGGAATAGGGCGATCGACAAGGGGCTGAAAAATTCTTTCGGCCCCTTTCTCGTTGTTCCGACCGCCAAACAAAACACCGGGTCCGACACCGCCGTGTGTCGGACCCGATCCTTTTTCAGACAAACTTCAGAAATCCTACTTGCCTCCGCAAGCCGCCTTGCCCTCAGAGAATGCGCAGAGCATCCAGACCAATTTCTCCTGTCCAGCCAGGTAATCGCTGATCATCGAAGCGGTCACCTCGTCTCCTGCGGCCGACGCAACGGCAAGCAACTCGCGCTCTTCGCCAATCAAGACCTTATAGGTATCGAGTACATGGCCCAGAGCCTCTCCGCCGCACGACACACCGTCGATCTCCTTTACCTTGGCCACCTTCAGGTAGTCGCTGTACTTGTTTGCCGGCACACCGCCCAATTGCAGGATCCGTTCCGCAATCTGATCGACCTTCTCGGCCGCATCGTCGTACAGCTCCTCGAATTTGGCATGCAGGGTGAAGAATGCGTGCCCCTTGATGTTCCAATGGAACCCGCGGAGATTGGCATAATAGAGCTGGAAGTCGGCCAGCAACTGCTGAAGAGAGTTCACGATCTTGTTCGCATCGGCACTGTTCAATTGAAGATAATCCAACGTTTTCATGTTCTTGTATTTTTAAGGTTTATAAATTTTATCTCTTGTTTCCTGGCACAAAGATAAAGCGCCCGAACACATAAATCAAATCGATTTGACTTATAAAACAATAGACAAAATCTATAAATCCACTGCAAACAAGTCAGAACACGAAAACAGGCCGACCCCGCTCCAGAAGTCCGCAAAAAACATTCCTGTTCGGCACGTCAACGGATGCCGTAACGGGAAAGAATCTTAAAAATCTTTGGGGCAATCTTGTTGATCATACGATCGAAACCCAAATCGTTCGGATGGGTGCCGTCGCAAGTTCCGAGATGATCGAGCCCCAGAAAATCCTCTCCGTCGATGAAGTAGAAATCGGGTACCTTCTCCTCCTTCAGGATACGTGCAGCTTCCCTTGCCGCTGCACGCTTTTCAGCCTCCATGTTCGCGAAATAGTGATTGAAGTTAACTGTTTCGCGCCCGGTGGTCTGAATGAGTACAATCGGCACGCCCGGCAACCGATCCCGCAGATAATGGACAAAAGGAACCGTTCGCTCGGCGATCTCCTTGGCCGACGGATTGGGCATGCAGTCGAGAATCAGCATGTCGGGCTTCGACTCCACGAGCACATCCCACATCTCCCGCTGCATCTTCCCATTCCCCGAGCAGCCGAGGTTGATGAAGTGGATGCCCGAACTGCGCGAAAGCCGGGCCGGATAGGCCATGCCAGATCGACTTCCCGAAGCTCCGTGCGCAATGCTCGACCCGTAGATCACGACGCGATGACGAAACGGATCGTCCATCGGAACGGCTGAAAATCCCTCGTCGATCCCAATCTCCAACGAGGTCAATTCGGCAAACAGCGGCAAATAGAGCAGGCACTCTTTCCACGAGGAGTCCATCTTCTGCACAACGACAGCCTCGTGGGTATTCTCAGAGGGCGTTCCGACACCGGCCCACACCCATTCTCCATCGCGACGGATATAGAGATCGAGCCCCCTTTGGGCAATCGGCGTCATGTTGGCATACAGGGAACGCGGAGTCGTACTCCAACGGGCCGTAATCTGCGGACTGTTCGTCCGGAAAGCGACCGCCAGTCCGGCCGGACAGAGGTATTGTTTCTCCACCCCCGACGGCAAAGAGAATCGGGCCGTATCGATACGATGATAGGGATTGCCCGAGGGACGATTCACGGCATGCCCCACAAGCGTGAAATCCGACGCCTGAACATAACGGATCTGCCCCTCCGACGACTGCAAGGCCGCCAGAGAAAACACAAGAGCCAATAACAAAAATTTCTTCATGGGATCGTATGAATTAAGAGTACTTTCGAGGATATTTCAACCCGATGGCCAACAGGGCAAAAAGCCCCATGACGATCGGATAATAGAGGTAGCGGACGATTTCGAGCGGAGAGATGGCAGCCAGTCCGGCCGCCATCAGCAGCTGAGCCCCGTAAGGAATAATGCCCTGCACGAAACAGGAAAACGTATCGAGCAGACTGGCACTCTTCCGACGATCCACTCCGAACCGTTCGGCAATACCGAGAGCGATCGGTCCGACCGTGATAATGGCGATCGTGTTGTTGGCGGTACAGAAATTGGCCAGAGAAACGAGTGCCGCGATACTCAACTCGGCGCCGCGTTTACCGGAAACCCGACGCGTAAGGTGTGAGATGAGAAATTCGATGCCGCCATTGATCCGGATCATCTCCAACATGCCACCGGCCAACAAAGTCACAATAATCAACTCCCCCATATCGGCAATTCCATCCCCCATCGCACCGATCCAGGAGAAAAAACCGAGTGACCCGGTAGCCAGACCGACAACCCCCGTCAGCAAGATACCCGCCACGAGGACTGCCATGACATTCACCCCTGCCACGGCAAGTGCCAGTACCAGCAGGTAAGGGGTCACCTTCAACCACTCCACCGCAGGCAATGCCGTCGGCTCGCTCACCGCTCCGCCGGAAAAAAGATAGATAATCAACACGGCCAGAGCCGCCGGAGCGACAATCCGCAAATTCACCCGGAACTTATCGCGCATATCGACTCCCTGCGTACGGGTCGCCGCAATGGTCGTATCGGAAATAAATGAAAGATTGTCGCCGAAAAAGGCCCCACCCACCACAATGGCAGTCATGTAGGGGACCGAAACACCGGTCTGTTCGGCCAGTCCGAGCGCCACGGGAACCAGCGCTACGATCGTACCGACCGATGTCCCGATCGAAATCGAAATAAAACAGGTTGCCAAAAAGATCCCTGCCGGAATCAACTCGGCCGGCAAGACGCGAAGCGTCAACCCCACGGTCGCATCGATCGCCCCCATTCCGGAAGCGGAACGGGCGAAGGCTCCCGCCAAGATAAAGATCCAAATCATCGTGAGGATGTTGCCGTTGGCAGCTCCGTTGGAGAAAGAGGCGATCCGCTCGGAAAGCCGCATTCCGGGCGTAAAAACAACCGCAAAAACAGCCGCGGTCACAAAAGCCACAGAAACCGGGACCTTATAAAAATCCCCCGCGACCAGCGAGGCCCCCAAATAGAGCATCAAAAAAACGACCAGCGGCATAAGCGCCCACCAGTTTCCACCCGGCTTGTTGCGATCCAAACGCATCTTCGTTCACGATTTTCGACAAAATTAACGATTTTCTCCGCCCGGACAATTTTCGATCGGCAGAAAACCGAAGATCGACTCTACCTCACAAATGCCGACAAGCCTCTCGGAAACCGACTGGCCCAGTCCAAAACAGCTGTCGCTGCCGGCATCAAGCCCCCCCCTTACAATTTTTCTACACGAGAAAAGCGCCTCCTATTCCGTTTCGCAAAGCAAAGTCCCGAATTATCCATGCAGGCAATGGAGACTTCACGACTCTACCCCCGCGAAAAACATCAGCGATTCCGGTATTCGCCCGGAGTCATGCCGACATGCCGCTTGAAATACTTGCCGAAAAAAGAGACATTCGGAAAATTGAGCGAATAGGCGATCTCCTGAATCGTCTGATCGGTCGATTTGAGCTGCGCTTTTATATCCATGATAACCACCTCGGCGATAATCTCCGAAACGGTACGTCCCGTCACCTGATGGACCGTCATGCTGAGATGCTGCGGCGTGATGTGAAGCAGATCGGCATAAAACGAGACCCGCCGGTTCGTCATGTAGTGTTTCGCTACGAGCTGGGCCAGCTCCTTGCAAATCTCCTCCGCCCGCGATTTCGACCGGTTGTTCCACTCCTGTCGATCGTAACAAGCGCCGACCCCGTGCATAAGCGCAGAAAGGATGCTCCGCGTGATCTCCCGGTTGGGATTCTTCATCATCCAGTCATAATTCCGGCAAAGAAACGCAAAATAGTCCTGCAACACGGCGGCAGTCCCTTCGTCCAGCGACAATACGGGATTCTCGATGACAAGCGGATAAAAATTCATTGAAGTCTTCACGATCATCGCCTGGTTGACAAAATCGGAAGAGAATGCGACAAAATAGAGTCGGAGAGGTTCCCGACTCTCTCTCCGACGAAATTGGATGATACTGCCCGGGACGACGGAGATCAAATCGCCCTTTTCGACCCGATAGTCATTGAGATTGACCGACGCATCCAGAGAACCCTGCACGCAAAGCACGAACAACCCGGCTTTCACTCGGCACGGAGCATGGTAAACGGCGACCATTTCCCCCTTAATATCTTCTTCCACAAGGAAATCGACCGAAATATCGAGTTGTTGCAGATTGTGTTTCATCGCTTCGAATGGCTTGGAACAAAGATAGGAATTAATGATCCGAAAGAGCAGATATCTTAAAAATTGACCATAAAATATTTGATACAGAACTTGAATGGGAGAGCGAAATAATTGAACCTTTGCAAAATATTTTTCGGCAAACCAATCATTATGTATATGAAAAGAACGTTATCTTTTTGGTTTTTAGGAGCTTTATGTCTTTCTGTGTTGTTCGCATCGTGCAGCAACGACAAGAATGACGGTCCTTCGTTCACGGCATCCAGCCTCAACGGAACCTATTCCAACACCACAGGAGTCGCCGACACGTTGGCCCTCACCTACAGTGATATGCCTTTGCTCGGCAAAAATGTCACGTTCAACGGCATCGATGAAGAAAACGCCGAACTGACCCTGCAAGGAATCATCCCGGGCGCATACGAAGCTAAACTGGCCGTAAGTTTAGTGAAAAAAGAGAATGCCGAAGAGTATCTTTTCGAGGGAAACACAACGGTTAACGGGACATCCGTCAACTATGCCGGCTCGATCAAAAAAGGAAAACTGACCATCGATGTGGATGCTACACTCCCCTCCAGTACGCTTGTCGGGACCTGGTCGTTGCCCACATACAACCCCGCCCAAGACTCTTTGACTAATCCGGTCTTCGTTTATTGGGAAACTCCTGTCGATACACTCAAACAGTACACCGCACTGCTGACAGCCTATCTGCCGAATCTGTTGGGGCAAAACGTATTGCCTCAAGTACTCAAAAACGTAACCTTCCAGGCCGACGGTAATATCGTAGCCTCCTATTCGACGGATTCCGTTGCCATCGACGGCTCGGGGCTCCTTCCGGCAGAACGCACATGGGTAGAGTCTCCCAAGAATCTCTGCTTCTGGTATACGCAAGGCGAAACGCTCTACGTGATCCCGCAGATCGAAATGATCACCGCCCTGATCAAAGCCAATCAGGGAGGACGTGCTGTCTCCCCGGACATCGAGGGTGTCATGGCCACTTTGGCCCGCTGGAGCACCACAGGCATTCCGCTCCACCTGATCCAACAGGCTCCCTATGTACGTATGTATATCGATTACGAAGAGATCGAGCCGTTTACCACGTTGCTTCCGCTCATTACTCCCAAGTTGCCGGAATTGATCGAACAGCTGACGGCCGGAATGGATGAGGCTGAAGCAGCCAACCTGATGGCCATCATCAATCCGTTGATCAACAGCGTGACGAAAGTGCTGGAATACACATCCCTTTTGGAAGTCGGGCTGAATCTCTCTTCCGAACCATTGGCACATTAAAGACCTGTTGTCCAATCACAAAAAGTGCTCGGAGCGATGAGATTCCATCGACTTCGGGCACTTTTCGATCAATTCCGCATTACGGCTTTCGACAGAAAAAACGAATAAACTCAACACCATGAAGAAATTATACCTGCTTTCAGCAGCTCTTCTTTGTTTCAGTTCAGCATTCGGACAAAAAGTACAGGGATACATCTATGATGCTGCCAGCAAAAATCAACCCTTAGTAGGTTGTAGCATCTACTATGTAGACAAAAACGGCACGAAAGCCACCGTTTCGGATGCAGAAGGGTTTTACGAACTACAATTGCCTGAAGGAGCTGTTGTTGTGACCTATAGCTACCTGGGATATGAAACACAAAACTTCCCGTTGGTAGTGGAGCGACGCGAAACCTTGACGCGTGACGTGGTGATGAAGCCTTCAGTCAGCGTGCTCGACGAAGTCGTGGTCAGCGTCGGCCGGTTCGAGCAGAAACTGAGCGATGTCACCGTCTCCATGGATGTGTTGAAGGCCGCCGACATTGCCCGTCAAAACCCGTCGGATATCCGCTCGACGCTCACGACCTTACCCGGTGTCGACATCAACGACAAGCAGCCCTCCATCCGTGGCGGCAGCGGCTGGACCTATGGCGTGGGTAGCCGTGCATTGATTCTGGTGGACGGACTCTCGATCCTCACGCCGGGAGGAGGCGAAATCGACTGGAACTCCGTGCCGATGGAGAACATCGAACAGGTGGAGGTGATCAAAGGAGCCTCTTCGGTACTCTACGGGTCATCGGCCCTCAACGGTGTGATCAACGTTCGATCGGCCCGACCCGGCTTACAACCCCAAACCCGCATCAACGCCTACATGGGTGTCTACGGCAACCCGAAAGAAAAGAGCTACATCTGGTGGGGCCGCGATTTCTGGAACCAAAACAAATATCAGGTGGAACCCCTGTTGCGCAAAGCGGCATTTTTCGGTGTGCGCAATCCGATGTACAACGGCGTGGATTTTTCGCACACCCGGCGCATCGGAAACTGGGATGTCTCCGGAAGCCTCAACCTCTTCACCGATGAGGGATACAAAGAGGGTGCCTTCAACAAACGCATTCGCGTGGGAGGAAGCGTAAGCCACCACAACCCCAACACCCCGGGACTCCACTACGGATTGAACCTCGCTTTCCTGTCGGACGACGGAGGAGATCAGTTTATCTGGCGTTCGCCGGAAGAGGCTTACCGCCAATCTCCCCTCACGAACATGTCGCGACAAAGCAACAAATTCTACATCGACCCGTTCGTCAACTACTACAACTCGAAAAACAATACGTCCCACAAAATCAAGGGTCGCGCCTATTTCATGTCGAACAACATCGTTTCGAACACCACGGACAAATCGATTTTCCAGATCGCCAACAACATGGGGTTCGATTATGTTGAATCGATCCCGGAGATCATCAACCTCGTAAAAGATCCCACTCCGTTGATCGGCGAACTCCTGCCTCCGCTGCTTACGGGCGACATTAACAAACTGGCGAACAAAATAGGCGAAATCGGTAAAGAGTTCTTCCCGACAGCCAAGCCCGCCGACTACATGGACCTCGTATCGTGGATCATGGGACGCCTGCCGCTCCCCACCGATCAAAACAGCCTCGTGCAATGGCTGCTCAATCCCGATCAGGCGAAACCCGATCCGGTCATCTATCCCGATCGGACCGGCTCCTACTACCTGGACTATCAATTCAGTAAAAAATACAAGAAGGCTACCATTACCGCCGGCGCCACTTACGAACATGTATACGCCAAATCGCAAGTCACCGGCAACCACCAGAGCGACAACAGTGCACTCTACTTCCAATACGACGACAAATTTTTCGATCGTCTCAACCTCTCGCTCGGCGTACGATTCGAATACTACCGTGTGGACCAGAACTACCGCGAAGCGGAGACCGATATTTTCGGTTTGAAAATTCCCATGAAACCGGTATTTCGAGGCGGACTCAACTATCAATTCGGTCAGGCAAGCTTCCTGCGCGCGTCGTTCGGACAAGGATACCGTTATCCGTCGATCACCGAAAAATTCGTACTGAAAGACATCGGCGGCGTCTCTGCCTATCCCAACCCCAACCTGAAGGCCGAAAGCGGCTGGAACGCCGAAATCGGATTCAAGCAGGGATACAGTTTCGGTCCCTTCTCCGGATACATCGACCTCGCCGGATTCTGGACGGAATACAAGGACATGATCGAATTCAACATCGGACTCTTCGACACGGAAGCACCCTACACTCAGATCAACAGCCTGAACCAGGCGGTCTCGATGATCCTCAGTGGCAACATTCCCGGAATCGGAGCCCAATTCTTCAACGTGGACAAGGCTCGCATCTACGGCGTGGACTTCTCGATCAGCGGCATTTGCCGAATCAATCCCATCTCGCAGATCACCTACAACCTCGGTTACGTCTACATCGAACCCCTCGACCTGAATTACAAAACGCGCAACGCACAGGAAGACGCCTATACCGATCCGCTCCAGATGAAGATGAAGTCGAACAATTCGAAATACCTGAAATATCGCCAGAAACACTCCGTAAAGGCTGTCATCGACTACCAGTGGAAACGGCTCAGCATCGGTACGAACCTTATCTGGAAGAGCAAAACGCTCGCCGTCGACTACTTCATGGTGGACGAACGCGACAAGCCGCAATGGGATCTGATGGATTATGTACGTTATCTCATGTTCGGAGACCTGAAAGGGTACTGGGAACAAATGAACAAAGGCCACTTTACGGTCGATGTTCGCGTCGGCGTACAGGTAACCAACAACATCCGATTCCAGGCCAGCATCCAAAACCTGTTCAACAAGGAGTACAGCATGCGCCCCATGGACATCTCGGCACCGCGCACCTTCGTATTCCAGGCAAACATGAACTTCTAACAGGCTGTTTTGCACGATCCTATGCGGGGTCCATCCTTTTGAGGAGAGGGCCCCGTTGTTTTTTATAGACCATTGAAGGGGCGGGAAAGGAGCCCCGTTGTCTGACAAAATGGACAACTTGTCCACCCCGGCAGACGCTTTGACAACGACCGTCTGTCGAACCGACGCTCCGGCTGCCAGTTTTTCTTCGTCGAATCGACTCCAACCGACAAAACGGCGTATTTTGCGGCTGGCACTCCTTTTGTTGTTTTCTTGGTCGAACGCGCCGCTAAAAAGGCGCCAGAGAAGATAAAAAACAAAAAACGTAATAGGAGGACAAAACTATGATGCCAGTAAAAAGATCACAAAATTGGTTGCCGAACATTTTCAACGACTTTTTCGGTAACGAATGGGTAGAAAAAACCAACTCGACGGCTCCGGCTGTCAACATTCTGGAGACGGAAAACGACTACAAGGTGGAGATCGCTTCGCCGGGACTGACCAAAAACGATTTCCGGATCAACATCAACGAAGACAACGAACTGGTTGTCTCCATGGAGAAAAAATCCGAAACCGAGGACAAAAACAAAAAGGGAACCTATCTGCGCAGGGAATTCGCCTACAGCCAATTCCAGCAGACGATGATCCTTCCCGACAACGTGGAGAAGGACAAGATCGAAGCCAAAGTGGAAAACGGCGTGCTCACGATCGACATTCCCAAAAAGAGACTCGAAGAGGTGAAAAAGAGTTCGCGTCAGATCGCGGTCAAATAATCACACTCCCGTGAACCCAAGCCCCGCTTCCCCGTGTGGAGGCGGGGCTTTTTTGTCCCTGCCCCCGGGAAAGAGCTCCACAGACACCCCATTGTTGCATTTTATCGGAAAAATCCATATGTTTGCATGACCGAGGGTCGAACCAATCGATCTCGTTAAGAACAAATTCCCAACCACGTTGAAATCCCTTATCCCAATGAAACAGTTCTCCTTTCGCATACTTTTCGTTTTCACGTTTTGTGCAGCATTTGGACTCTCCTCCTGCCAAAAAGAGGAGAGCAACTCCACGCCGCAATTCAACCTCTTCTCCGACACCATAGAGGTGGATTACATCGGAACCACCACCACCTTCTCGATCGAGACCAACCAATCGTGGGAGATTGCGGGAACGACGGACTGGTGCTCTGTCGACAGGACATCGGGCAACGGATTCTACTCTTTGACCCTCACTGTAACGCCCAACGATGGCGAAATGCGCCATACGAAACTCCAAATCACAGCCGGCAAAGAGACGAAAAGCATCTACGTCTACCAATGGGGCGACATCTTCTCCGTCCCCGATGCCGCCTTCCGGAATTTCTTCCTCTCCAACGGTTATGCCTCGGCAACCGAAGGCGACAAAATCAAGATCAACTCCGCCGGACGCGGCCTGCGCACACTGAATGTGACGAACCTCGGCATCGAATCGCTCGCAGGTATCGAGAACCTGACTCTGCTCCAGTATATTTTTTGCGACTCCAACCTGTTGACAACCACCGCTGAGCTCTGGAGAAACAGCTCTCTGATCACGCTCAACGTCGCCCACAACCGTCTGACCGAGATCGACCTGGACAACAATACCATGCTCCAGAATCTCGACTGCTCCGACAACCTGCTCGAACAGATGCCGATCGATTCGGTAATCTCTTTAAAAACCCTCGCATTCAGCAACAATCAGGTATCAGACGCCCACTTCCTGAAAAACATGCCTCTGCTCGAGCAACTCTCCTGCGACAACAACCGGATCACGTCACTCGATCTGTCGAAAAATCCGAAGCTATCGCGTCTCGTCGCCAACAACAACCGCTTGAGTGAATTGGCGACCGGTACAGCCAACCTCTCCTTCCTGGCCTGCCAGAACAACGAGCTCCAGGGTCTGACACTCTCGGCCATGCGGAACCTGCAGGAACTGAACTGTTCGGACAACCAACTCGCTTCGCTCGACCTGTCGAAAAACGGCTATCTGCTCTCCATCCAGTGCCAAAACAACAAACTGCCCGCCCTCGACCTGACCGCATGCACCGTATTGAACTGGATCGACTGCAGCAACAACCAACTTACCGACCTGCAAATCCCCGGAGCGACAGGAGGAATCAATACCTCGCTCGACTCGCTGAGCTGCAACGACAACCTGCTCGAAGAGTTGGATGTCAGCCCGGCCCGGTCGCTCCAAACCCTGCGATGCCTGAACAATCCGCTCGAGACTTTGCGCTGCTATCTGCTTTCCTCCCTCTCCGTAGCACAGATTCCGGAGACCGCCACCATCATCGAGACGGGTCTTTGATCCGCAACGATCGGTCTGCCGTCCGATAAATCACCGCGAAACGGTCTCTTGGAGGCCGCAACGAGTCCACTCCGACCGAAAGATCAGCCGGCGCAATACACTTTTTAAGGCCAAAAATGGCTCCGCACCGCTTTTTTTTGTAATTTCGCTCCGATACTATTTTGAAAAAACGGACGATGAAAAACTATTTTCCCCATCTGAGTGATATCATTCGGGCCAAAAACACCCTCAATGAAGTCATCTCAACTACCCCGCTGATCCACACATTCAATCTCTCGGAGCGATACGATGCCCGCATTCTTCTCAAACGAGAAGACCTGCAGATGGTACGGTCCTACAAAATTCGCGGAGCCTACAACAAAATCCGTTCTCTCTCGCCCGAAGAGTTGCAAAAAGGAGTTGTCTGTGCAAGTGCCGGCAACCACGCGCAAGGCGTCGCCTACTCCTGTCATAAACTCGGCATCCGGGGAACGATCTACATGCCGACCACCACGCCCAAACAAAAAATCACACAGGTGAAATTCTTCGGACGCGAAGACATCGATATCGTACTGGTAGGCGACACGTTCGACGCCTCCTCGCGTGAAGCGATCCAATATGCCGAACAGAGCGGCAAACCGTTCATCCACCCCTTCGACGATCCCAAAATCATCGAGGGACAAGCAACCGTCGGACTCGAAATCATCGAAGCGGCGGGAACACCCATCGATTACGTCTTCGTACCGATCGGAGGAGGCGGTCTCGCAGCAGGTATCTCCTCCTACTTCAAGCAGGTCAGCCCGGAGACCCGCATCATCGGCGTCGAACCGGCCGGAGCAGCCAGCATGCGCGCAGCATTCGATCTGGGTCACGTGACCGAACTGCCGGAGATCGACAAATTCGTTGACGGTGCCGCCGTCAAACAGGTGGGAACGATCACTTACGACATCTGTCGCCAGGCTTTGGCCGACGTGATCAGCGTACCCGAAGGAAAGATCTGCACCACGATGCTCGAGCTCTACAACCTCAACGCCATCGTAACCGAACCGGCCGGAGCGCTCTCCATCGCAGCGCTCGACCAATATGCCGATCAGATTCGCGGGAAAAATGTCGTATGCATCGTCAGCGGCAACAACAACGACATCACCCGCATGGAGGAGATCCGGGAACGATCGCTACTCTACGAAGGGCTGAAACACTACTTCATGGTGCGTTTCCCCCAACGATCGGGTGCCCTGCTCAGCTTCGTACAAAAAGTCATGGGGCCCAACGACGACATCACCCACTTCGCCTACTCGAAAAAGACCAATCGGGAGCAAGGTCCGGCCATTATCGGCATCGAACTGCAGCGAAAAGAGGACCTCGCAGGGTTATTGGAACGCATGAAAGAGTACGATGTGGCATTCGAACATCTCAACGACAAACCCGACCTGTTCGAAATGCTGATCTGAGCCGAAAATATAGTCACCCCATTTACACGCAAAAATGCCCGCATCGTGTCGGGCATTTTTGATTTTCGGTCTCTGAGCCGATCCTTCCTCCTGCCGACCGCACTCCGAAAACCCACCCAAAGCAACCGGGCAAGACAAATGGAGAACAGGAACGCTCTCCAATTTCTCGGAACGACCGTCACAGAGCAACGATCTTCTCCGTTGCGTGTTCACCCTCTGCACGAACGGGCCGATCGTCCATGAAGGCTACCATGCAATCCATCACCCGCTCGCGGACCTCTTTGCGGGAGAGCACCAGATCGTGCAGACCGCCATCGATCGAGACCCGTTTCACCCGGTCGCCCAATCGAAGTGCATACCGGGCAATCTGTTTCACATCGAGCACCGTATCGCTCCGCAAAGCAGCCTCATCCCAACGACGACGATGGTAAGAGACCCCCGAATACATCACCAACACGGGAATCGTCAAACCCAACCCTTTTTTGATCCGCTTCTGGCCATTGCGCACGGCACGGAGCCAGGCAAAATAGAGCGGCACGGAGCCGGACGGCTTCATCTCCGTATCGAAATCCCATTCGCCCCTTTCGGAACGATGAATACTCCGGAAATAGACGTCGGACAAGGCTCCTCCCGTATGAATATAGGGAAACACGCGCGACAGCCAGGCTGCCGGCGGTATAACCAGGTGACGGACAATCCAACGCTGATTAAACTCCAGGAAAGGGGAGTTGAGAATCAACCGATCGATGAAACGTCGTTCGGGCCCGTCGGCACAATAGAGAGCGGCGAGCAACCCGCCCGTGGAGTGTCCGATCAACGTGATGTCGCTCTTGCCGTCGGCCCGCATCTTATCCACAGCCCGGTCGATCTCCGGATAGTATTCGCTCATGTCACGCGTATAGTCGGGGTGCTGAAAAGGCAATTTCGAACGCCCGTACTTTCTCAAGTCGAGTGCATAAAAACTGCGCCCCGAAGCGACAATACGAGCGGCAAAATGGGTTTGGAAAAAATAGTCCGAATAACCGTGCAGATAGAGTACGGCCGCCTCTGTCGGGCGATCGGGATGGGTCTCGATCAGCGTAGCCGTCACCCGACCCTCATAATCGTCGGGCAACACCAATGTCGTCGTTCTGAATTCCATATTCTTTCCTCTGTTGAATTTTCCAAATTCCTCTACCTTCAAAAATAGAAAGCAACCGAATCAAATGCAAGAGCTCCGAACCGATCGGCATCCGACAGACCAATCAGATTGTCGCAAATACCCTGCCGCTCACCATGCCTCTCGATCCGTCGAACCACAGGGCATCCTCTCAAGATTCGTTCCACGACCGATCTCGAATCGGCTTTTCATTCAACGAGATCCTCTCGGCCGAACACAACCGGGGCGCAAAAAATCATCAGCCGACCGGTCGGACAACACCGCTCTTCCACAAAAATCCGTCGCCAAATTGCAAATTTGTCACGTTTTTTGCGGAAGCAAAAAGCGTAGTTAGGGTCATAGTGTAATGGATTAGATGAAAAGCCGCGTCGGGAAATATCTCGACGCGGCTTTTCATTGACTCCTCGCGGGAAAGACCTACAAATTCTTCAACGTGTAGTCGATCATCTTCTCCCGGATGTTATAGGTTCCGCTCGGAACCATCGAGTGGTCGCAGTCGGGATAGATCATCATATCGAACTGCTTGCCGGCAGCCACCAATGCCCGGGCCATCTCGTACGAATTCTGCACATGCACGTTGTCGTCCGCCGAACCGTGAATAAGCAGCAGCTTACCTCGCAACAGATCGGCGAAATGGATCGGCGAGTTCTCATCGTACCCCCGCGGATTCTCCTGGGGCAGATCGTTGTAAACCTCCGTGTAGATCGTATCGTAATAGCGCCACGAGGTCACCGGAGCCACGGCAATGGCCATCTTGAAAACATCGTTCCCCTTCAAAACGGAGTTGAGCGCCATGAAGCCGCCGTAGCTCCAACCGTAAATGCCGATCCTGTCGGGATCGACCCAAGGCAACGATGCGAGATACCGCGCCCCGGAGATCTGATCTTCGGTCTCGAGACGACCCAGATCACCGTAGGTGCATTTTTTGAACTCTTCACCCCGGAATCCCGTACCGCGACCGTCGATACAAACTACCGCATAACCGTGTGCAAGCAGCGCCTGCTCCCAACCGATGCTCCAACTGTCCGCGACGCTTTGCGAACCCGGGCCGCTGTATTGCGTCATAAGTACCGGATAGCGTTTCAAAGAGTCGAACCCGGCAGGCAGCATGACATAACCGTTGAGCTCCGTTCCCCGCTCCGTGGTAAAGGTAAAAAACTTTTTCTCGGGCAGACCGATCTTCTCGATGTACTCTTCCAACGGCTTATTCTCCTCCATGACGCGGATCAGCTCGCCTTTTCCCGAGTACAACGCAGTGACCGACGGAGTAGACGCGTTGCTGAAATTGCTGACATAATAGTGCATCCCCTTCGACGGAACGATGCTGTAGGTGCCCTCTCCTTCGGTAAGCCGCCTCTTGTCCCGACCATTCAACTTCACGCTGTAGAGATTGCGACGCAAAGGCGAAGTCTCGGTAGAGAGATACCACACACGATCTCCCTCGACACCGACGAGCTCCGTCACCTCCCATTCGCCGGAGGTAATCGGATGCAGGAATCCCTTTTTCAGACTGTAGAGATAGAGGTGCATATACCCTGTATGAGTCTCGTTCTTAACGATGAACCGATCCCCGTCGGACAGGAATGTCACCGTCTGGTCATCCACCCGGTCGATGTAACGGGGCGACGTCTCCGAATAGACCACCCGACTCCGACCCTCCTCGTCGGCCAGAAGGACCTCAAAACAGTTCTGACGACGATTGCTGCGATAGAACCACAGCTCTCCGGACGGAGTCCAGCCGATGCGGGAGAGATACTGATCCGTCTCGGGCCCCACATCCACCTTGGTCGTCTGGCCGGTCGCAATATCGTACACATGCAGTTCCACGATGGAATTCACCTGTCCGGCCTTCGGATACTTGTAAGTATAGGGGCGAGGGTAGAGGTTTCCGTCGAAGCGTTGAATCGTGTACTCCGGAACCTGACTCTCATCGAAACGCAGATAGGCGATCTTACTGCCATCGGGAGAAAACGCATACGCCTTCGTAAAGGCGAACTCCTCCTCATAAACCCAATCCGTGGCACCGTTGATAATCCGGTTCTTCACCCCGTCGGAGGTTACCTGCGTAACCCGTCCTTCGGGAAGGTCCATCAGGTAGAGGTTGTTTTCCCGGACGAAAGCCACCCGACGACTGTCGGGAGAGAACGTGGCCAACATCTTGTTCTCTTCCCGAGGTAACCACACCTCCTGGCCCGTCGTCAGATCGCGTACGACCCAATCGGCCGTATAGGAACGACGATAGATGTTCCGCCGACCGATCTCCACCAACATCATCCGTTCATCGGGGCTGAGCTGATAGTTGGTCACGCCCTGTATGCCGAACGTGCAAAGCGTATCCTCCTCTCCCGTAAGATAGGCTCCACGCATCAGGCGGTCATCGATGCGATAGGTATAATGTTCTCCGTCGTTCATCGAACGAACGCTTCCGACTCCGCGACGTAGCCGGAGAATATCCACAATATCCCCATAAGAGGAGGGAAGCTGCTGCGCAGAAAGACTTCCCGACAGCAGCAAGGCAATTAAAACGAGGTATCTGCGCATGGTTGATAAGCTTTTAAACTGAGATCTATACTTTTAATTTGATGAGTCAACGCTCCCACGGAGATGAAATCGACGCCGCACTCCGCATAATCACGCAAGTTGTCGTAGGTGATGCCTCCCGACGATTCGATCTCGCACCTTCCGGCGATCTTCTGCACCGCGAGGCGCGTGGTCGGCAGATCGAAATTGTCGAGCATGATCCGATCGACTCCCCCGACAGCCAGCACCTCGTCTATATCGGCCAGCGAACGCACCTCCACCTCGATGGGAAGCTCTTTCCCCTTTTCTGCCAGATAGCGACGAACCCCCTCGATCGCGGGACGGATCCCGCCTGCAAAATCGATGTGATTGTCCTTCAGCAGAATCATGTCGAACAGGCCCATGCGATGGTTCTCTCCGCCACCCAGTTTGACCGCCATTTTATCGAGGACACGCATCCCCGGAGTGGTTTTGCGCGTATCGAGCACCCTGGTCGGCAACCCTTCGAGCCGCTTCACGTAACGCGCCGTTTCGGTGGCCACACCCGTCATCCGCTGCATGACGTTGAGCAGAATCCGCTCGGCCTGCAGCAATGATTGCGTACGCCCCTGCACGGTGAATACGACATCACCGGGGACAACAGGCGTCCCGTCCGGAATCAGCGACCGGAACTCCACCTGCGGATCGAGACGACGGAGAATGCGTTCAGCGATCTCCCCGCCGGCGATAATGCCGGCCTGTTTGACAAGTAACTTCATGGCCCCGTGCGCATCGACGGGTATGGAGGCGAGCGACGTATGGTCGCCGTCGCCGATATCTTCGCGGATACAGAGCTCGATGAGCGCATCCACGAACGGTTCGTATTCCGGTTTCATCACTTTGCTATAAATTTCTCTATTGGGAGAGACCCCGACAAAAGTAATAAAAGCCCTCGGGAGTTGCAAGAAAACGGACAAGGCAAAAGCGTGATCGGAACAGGGCAACGACTTTTCTTCTGCCGAAAGCGGGCTGAAAAGTGCAGAAACGGGTCCTCAGGGCATCCGATCCGGACATCCCTGCGCACAAAAGGCGAGTTCCGGTCAACCTCCGAAATCGCGACGGGAAAGGAGCAAAGGAAACGTGGCAAAACGATCGCGCGCAGACAAATTTGTTAAAAATTCGCACGAAGCGGAGACGTTTCCCGAATTTGTTTGTATATTTGTGGCGATGAACTTTTCCGAACTATGCAAGTAGAGATGTTGAGTCATTCGCCGTTTTATTACGCCTATTACTTTTACTGCGAGAGCGGTCGGGGTTCGGTTTGTTGATAATGAGACAACATTAGAAAAAAGAACGATACGGGATCCCGACCTTGGAGAGAGGTTGGGATTTTTTTTGAAAAAACATGAAAAGAGTCTCCATACAGGGATACGAAGGGTGTTTCCATCAGATCGTCGCCTACAACTATTTTGGCAACGACATCGAGACGCTTCCCTGCGCCACGTTCCGTGAAGTGGCTCAGCGAGTAAAGACCGGCGAAGCCGATTTCGGCGTGATGGCGATCGAAAACTCCATCGCCGGATCGATCATCGCCAACTACAGCATCCTCCAAGATGCCAACCTGCAGGTAGCAGGGGATGTATACCTGCCGATCCAACAAAACCTCATGGTCCTCCCCGATACGGAGATGGAGGACATCATCGACGTACAATCCCATCCAATGGCCTTCCGCCAATGCGTCGACTTTCTCGACCAGCACCCTTCGTGGAAACTGATCGAATCGGAAGATACGGCCCTGAGCGCGCGAATCATCGCCGAACAAGGATTACGCCACTCCGCAGCCATTGCCAGCGAACTGGCCGCCAAACTGTTCGGGTTGAAGATCATCGCGCCGGAGATCAACACGATCAAATACAACTACACCCGCTTCATGATCCTCAAACGCCATGACCACCGTATCGATCCCCTGGCCAACAAGGCGTCGCTCTATTTCAAAACGGATCACAAGCAGGGTTCGCTGCTCCGCGCTCTGAGTCAGCTGGAAGGGATCAACCTCTCGAAGCTCCAGTCCTATCCGATCCCCAGCGAACCCTGGCACTACCTGTTCCATGTGGATCTGGAGTTCGACTGCCTCGACGACTATATCCGCAGCCTCGACCGGCTGCACCGCGAGGCCGAAGAGGTACACGTCTATGGCGTCTACCGAAGCGGACTGGATACGCAACACAACTGTTAACCGAGAATCAATGTCAAACCATAAAAATCGAATCGAAATGAAAAAAGTGGAAATCGCACCGGCACAAAGACTGGATTGCATCAAGGAGTACTATTTCTCGAAGAAGAACCGGGAAATCGCCGAACTGCGTGAAGCAGGACGCGATATCGTGGCACTCGGAATCGGCTCGCCCGACCTCCCGCCCCACGAAAGCGTGATCGAACGACTCTGCAAAGAGGCCCATCGTCCCGATGTGCACGTCTATCAGCCCTACAACGGTGCGGCCATTCTGCGTAAAGCCTTCTCGGAATGGTACAACAAATACTACAACGTTCAGCTCGATCCCGCCTCGGAGATCCTTCCGCTCATCGGATCGAAAGAGGGCATCATGCACATCTGCATGACCTACCTCAACGAAGGCGACCAGGCCCTGATCCCCAACCCGGGCTATCCCACCTATCGGGCTGCCGTAACCCTTTCCGGCGGTGAATGCGTGGAGTATAAACTGAAAGCCTCCAACGACTACCTGCCCGACTTCGAAGAGATGGAAAAACAGGACCTCAGCCGCGTGAAGCTGATGTTGGTCAACTATCCCAACATGCCGACAGGAACCCGTTCGTCGGTGGAACTGTTCGAAAAACTGGTGGCCTTCGCCTCCAAACACAACATCCTGCTCGTGCACGACAACCCCTACAGCTTCGTGCGTAACGACATCCGCCTGAGCATCCTCTCCATCGCCGGAGCCAAAGACGTAGCTCTCGAAATGAACTCCCTGAGCAAAGGTCACAGCATGGCCGGCTGGCGTGTCGGCGCAGTTTGCGGAAAGAAAGAGTGGCTGCAGGATATCCTCCGCTTCAAGAGCAACATGGACTCCGGAGAGTTCTATCCCATTCAGGCAGCTGCCGCAGAGGCGCTCTCGCTCGGGGAAGATTGGTTCACCCAACTCAACGATGTCTACTATTCGCGCGAAGAGAAGGGTTACGAACTGCTCGACGCACTCGGATGCACCTACCGTAAAAACCAGGCGGGCCTCTTCATCTGGGCAGAAATCCCGGCCGATTTCGAAGGCGATTGCTTCGCATTCTCCGACAAAGTGCTCAAGGAGTGCGACGTATTCGTGACTCCGGGCGGTATCTTCGGCAGCGAAGGTACCCGTTGCATCCGCATCTCGCTCTGCGTGACGAAAGAGCAGTTGCAGAAGGCGATCGACAAAGTAAAAGCCAACCTGAAAAAATAGGCGATGAAGGCAGCGGTAATCGGACTCGGATTGATCGGTGGCTCTTTCGCTCTGAGTCTGAAGGAACACGGTCTCGCATCGGAGGTGTGGGGCGTGGAGCGTTCGGAACGCAACGCTGCCAAAGCCCTCGAATTGAGATTGGTGGATCGGGTAATCGAGCTCGATGAGGCCGTTCGTGATGCGGACCTCATCGCGCTCGCCACACCGGTCGACACGATTCCCCTTCTGGTGGCCAAAATCCTCAACAAGGTAACCCCCAATCAGGTAGTCATGGATATGGGTTCGCTCAAAGGGGAATTGTGCGAAACGATCCAGATGCACCCCAACCGGGGCCGTTTCGTGGCGACCCACCCCATGTGGGGTACGGAATACAGCGGCCCCGAAGCGGCTCAGCACAACGCATTTACGGGCCGTACGGTGGTCATCTGCGAACGTGAAAAAAGCGATCCCGATGCATTGATCCAGGTGGAGACAATCTACAAAACCCTCGGCATGCCCATCGTCTACATGAGCGCCGAGGAGCAGGACCTCCACTCGGCCTATGTCTCCCACATTTCGCACATCACCTCTTTCGCCCTGGCTCTGACTGTCCTGGAAAAAGAGCGTGAGGAGGAGCACATCTTCGATCTGGCGGGCGGTGGTTTCGAAAGTACGGTCCGACTCGCCAAAAGTCTTCCGGAGACATGGGCCCCGATCTTCATGGGCAACAAATACAATGTGCTCGACGTGCTTCGCGAACACATCCATCAGCTGCAGATTCTGCGGCGCATGCTCGAAAAAGACGATCGGGAGGGGCTCCTGGCCGCCATGAAAAAGGCAAACACCATCAAACGAATCTTGAAATAAGAGAGAGAAGAAAAACCATATGGAAAAATTCGTACTGGGGGCCAAACGGCCGCTCATCATATCGGGACCATGCAGCGCGGAGACGCGCGAACAGACGCTCGACACCTGTGTCAGGCTGGCCGCTACCGGAGTGGTCGATGTGCTGCGAGCAGGCATCTGGAAACCCCGCACACAGCCCGGTTCGTTCGAAGGAGTAGGGCTGAAGGGCCTGGCCTGGATGGCCGAGGCCAAACGACTGACGGGTCTTCCGTTCGGCGTAGAGGTGGCCACCCGCAAACACGTCGAAAGCGCGCTGGAATTCGGAGCCGACGTACTCTGGATCGGTGCCCGCACCACGGTCAGTCCCTTCGCCGTGCAGGAGGTGGCCGATGCCGTACGCGGTGTCGACACGACGATCCTCATCAAAAACCCGATGAATCCCGACATCAACCTTTGGGCCGGTGCCGTCACCCGATTCCTCAATGCAGGCATTCCCGCCGAACGGATCGGATTGATCCACCGCGGATTCTCCTACTTCGGACACTCCAAATACCGCAATCCGCCGATGTGGCACATGATCCTCGAGATGCGCAGCCGCTTCCCGGAGATGATGATGATCTGCGACCCTTCGCACATCTGCGGCTGTCGCGACTACCTGCTCGAAATCTCCCAAACTGCGGCAGACCTGCGTTACGACGGACTTATCATCGAAAGCCACATCTGTCCCGACAAGGCATGGAGCGATGCCGCCCAGCAACTCGTCCCCGACGACCTGGAGGCACTCGTACGCAGAATCAACTGGCGTAAAGATGCCACCGACGACCCCGCATTCAAACAGTCGCTCGAACTCTACCGCAGGGAGATCGACCAGATCGATGCCGAACTGTTCGAACTCCTGAGCCGACGCATGAAGATCAGCGAAAAGATCGGACGCGTGAAAAAAGAGAACAACGTGGCGATTCTGCAGAGCAGCCGCTGGGGATCGATTCGCGACAGAGTCCTTTCGCAATCGGAGCAACTCGACCTGAGCAAAGATTTCCTGAAAGTGGTGCTGGAGGCCATTCACCTCGAAAGTATCAACCGGCAGAATCAGGTGATGAACAGCGAACAGTAGCGATCCATGCGCATGCCCTCCATCTCGGAGTATCTCCACACTTTGGAACACCCCTTCGGGATGTTCCGAACACTCGGAGAACCCGTAGCCGAGAGGGACGTATACGGAAAGATCAAATTCCGCGCAGGCAACAGTTCCGCCGTGTTCCGTCTTTCGGACGGCCGGCGGAACTTTATGCTTAAATGCTACATACGACCCAAACCACGACTCCGAACCATCTACGACTACGTCGAACGGAACGGTTCCCCGTTGCTGCCCCGTCAAAAAATACGCCCTGACGAAATCTACGTCTACTCCGACAGCGGAGAGGCTGGGTGGTACGATGTCGTAATCGGAGATTGGGTCGAAGGGAATACCCTCGATCGGGAACTGCTTCGGGCGCTTACTGAAGGGAACCGGGAGCGACTATCGGAACTCTCCGAAAAATTCGACCGACTCTGCTCTGCACTGTTGCGGGAGGAGTGGGCGCATGGAGACCTGAAACCGGAAAACATCGTCGTGACTCCCGACGGAAACATGACCCTCATCGATTGCGACGCACTTTTCATCCCGGCCTTGGCCGGAGAAAACGCCGAGGAGATCGGCACGCCGGGCTACCAACATCCGGCCCGTGGCATCCATCACTACGACAAACACATCGACGACTACCCCATGGCACTGCTGTCGGTCGGACTGAAACTCCTTTCACTCGACCCGTCGTTCTTCGACCCGCAACGCGATCCGGGATCTCTTCCCTTCGCACCGGAAGAGTTGCTCACCGACAAACCACCCGCCTGGGATGCCGCTTGCCGGACATTTGCCGAAGCGGGCGCCATCACCCACCGCCGATTGCTGGAATTGTTGCGTTCGCCGGATCCATCCCTTGAGAATCTGGAACGCTTTTTCGCTCCGGGGAAAGAGTCCGCAGAAGCACCTCTTCACGCTTTCGAACGCAACGGACGGTGGGGCTTCGCCGATCCGACAGGAAAAACGATCGTGGAACCGCTTTGGGACGACGTGTTGGACTTCCACGAAGAGATCGCAGCCGTCCGGATCGACCACTGCTGGCACTACATCGACCGCCGTGGAGAGTTGCTCTTCGAATCATCCGGTTACGAAGCCGCAGGCTCTTTCCGCAACGGCACGGCCAAAGTCCGCAAAAACGGAGAAACACGCTGGATCGACCGACAAGGCAACGAACAACCGGCTCCCGAACCGAACAAATAATCTTCCGGCGACAATCCTCCGGGAACTCTCGGGCTCCTCTTTTCCGCCAAATCGTTCCGAATGTCGCCGAAAAAACATATCTTTCGGACAATTAACCCAAATACGTATGTACAGCACACCCATCACACGCCTCCGGCCGACAGCCTTCATCATTGCAATCGATCGATCGGGCTCCATGGCGGAACCCATCACTTTCAACGGCGAACGAATGGCCAAATCGGAAGCGGTCGCCCTGGTCGCCAACAACCTGATCGACGAACTGATCAACCGGGCCCGACGCGAAGAGGGCGTTGCAGACTACTACGACCTGGCTGTAGTGGGTTATTCCGGCGATGGCGTGGAGTTGTTGCTCGATGCCGGGGAGGGTTTCGTGAAACCGTCGCAACTGATCGTCCGGGATGTGCCTTGTCGCAAACTCATCCGCGAACGACGTCTTCCGGACGGGCGTGCCGTCATGGCCGTCACCGAGCACAACATGTGGATCGCGCCGAAAGCTGCCGGTATCACTCCGATGTACGATGCGCTTCGCCGTGTGGTGACACTCACCGAAAACTGGTGTCGTCGGAACACCAATCGGACCAGCTACCCGCCCACCGTCTTCCACATCACCGATGGAGAGGCTTCCGACTGCGACGAATCCCAAATACGGGACATTGCCTCCCGCATCCGCAACAAGGGTACCGAAGACGGACACACGCTCCTGTTCAACATCCACCTCGGAGCCTCGGACGACGAAACCCGTCAACACGTTATCTTTCCCTCTTCCCCGGAAGAGTTGCCCGACAGAAAATATGCCCGGCTGCTCTACGACATATCGAGCGCCTTGCCGCAACGTTACGAACCGCTCGTCGCCGAGATGAAAACAGCAGCCGTTCAACCCCCTTTCCGCGGAATGGGCTATAACGCATCGATTGCCGATCTCGTGGCCATGATGAACATCGGTTCGGTTACGAGTTCCCTGATCTAATCCCCCATGACTCCATAGAAAACGACCCATGATACTCTCTATCGCCCAATACGCGGAAGCCCTGTTGAATCCCGCCGGAAGATTTCAGACTCTCTCCGACCTCGTCCCGATGCGGGACGCCGAAGGGAAACTCGCATTCCGGATACACAATCAAAACTTCGTATCCTTTCGGGTAACCATCGGAAACAGACCCTGTCAGCTGCTCTGTCCGCTCCATTACGATGCAGAAACAGCGCTTCGGATGGAACGCATGTGCCGATCGACAGCCTGTTGCGACTCCAAATGGTTCCATGCGCCGAAATTCCTCGACGAGGAGGTGATCCTGTTCGATGCTTCCGATCGGGATTTTCGGGTCAGCCTGATCCTGCAAAGTCTGCACACCGGAGAAAAACTGGACGATTTCCTGAAAAGAGCAACCCTCGCTGCAGAAAAACGTCCGCTCCAGGAGCTGCTGGCCGCATTCGTGGAGATGGCTCTCTGGATCCGTTCGCAACATTTCGGCATCAAACAACACAACATCGTCGTCGCTCCGGACAGAAAATTATACCTGAACGGAGTGGGTGGTGAAGACCGCTCTCCGGAGATCGCTTTCGCCCTCTTTCTGGCCGTCGTCCAACCGACCTGCTATCCTGAAATCGCCCGCCCGTTGCTTCTGCGTCAGATTCCTTACCTGCGTATCGTCGACGCAATTTGTCGCCAGACAACCGCCACGGGATTTAACCTGCCCGAAATCTTGTTCCACAGGGAGCAGACGACCGAAGTCGATCGGGCGCTGGAACAACTCGTCAACGCCTCCGCAAAAGATCCTCTTATCGATTTCGAGGCTCTACGCTCCCTTTCCTCGTCGAAAACAGCCCGAGCCAACGAGCCTGTCATCCGACCCATCCCCTTCCGGGAGCGCTTCCCAGGTCATCTGCAGGTCGACGAGCCGAGCGATGGCATCATCCGGGTGTACGATCCGCAAGGATGGCATTTCGTAGATTGCAAAAACCGACCGCTATTCGAAGGCTGCTTCCGTCACGCAATGCCGTTTCACGAAGGGCGGGCTGAAGTGGAGACGGAAAGCGGCGCTGGGCTGATCGACAAAGAGGGACGGTTCATCCTTCCGCCCGTTTACGAAGAGATCTGCTGGGACGACTACAACAACCGAATCTACGTCGAGGAGCAAGGCAAGTGGTCGATGCTCTATCGCGACGGATCGCCCGTCAACCAGGAAACTTTCGACTGGATGGGCGAGTGTTGCGAAGGGCTCATACTCGTCATGCGGAACAGAAAACACGGATTCATCACGCTCGACGGAAAGATTGCCATCCCATTACAGTACGACGATGCGTCGAGTTTCTCCGAAGGAGTTGCGGAGGTTATGCTCAATGGCGAGAGATTCTGCATCGACCACAACGGGGAAAAGGTATAGGCCCATTTCTTCGACCATTGTACGCATCACGCTCCGAAAGGCCGTCAAATCGCCTGAAAACAGGCTTTAAACGGCAACGTCCGGATGCAGGGCACAATTTTCGTCCATTTTTAGTTGGCCATTAGCGAAAAAAAACCTAATTTTGGCTCATAAACGGGGCCCCAGCAAGAGGGGGGGGTGAGTAAGGTAACGAGGCCGAAACTGAACAAGGTGGCGAATTGGTGCCGAGCGAAGCGATGAATCCGAAACCGAGCAAGGTGGCGAATTGGAGCCGAGCAAAGCGATGAATCCGAAACCGAACAAGGCGACGAACCGGAGTTGGGCGTGGAGATAGACCGAAGTTGAGCGAGGTAACGAACCGACAGTCGGACTCCGCAACGGATCAAAAGCCGAGCGAAGCGACAAAACCGGCGCCAAACAAGGCCGCAAACCGATGTCGAATACGGCAACGAAGTAAGGTCGTAAACCAGGAACCGAGCAAGACGACGAACAACAACGAACCACCCAGGTCCCGTCAGCAAAAAGAAACTATCGAACAATGGCAGAAGGCAAAATCATTCAGATCAACATCGAGGAGGAGATGAAGTCCGCTTACATCGACTACTCCATGTCCGTGATCGTCTCCAGAGCTCTACCCGACGTGCGCGACGGCTTGAAACCCGTACATCGCCGTATCCTCTACGACATGAGCAACGAACTGAACCTCTATTCCGACCGACCCCACCGTAAATCGGCCCGTATCGTCGGCGACGTGCTCGGTAAATTCCACCCGCACGGCGACAGATCCGTTTACGACGCGATGGTTCGTATGGCACAGGAGTGGAGCCTTCGTTACCCCCTCATAGATGGACAGGGTAACTTCGGATCGATGGACGGCGATTCCCCTGCCGCCATGCGTTATACGGAAGCCCGCATGAAGAAGATCGCCGACGAAGTGATGGCCGACATCGATAAAGATACGATCGATTTTACGCTCAACTTCGACGATACGATTCCCGAACCTACGGTGCTCCCAACCCGCATCCCGCTGCTGCTGGTCAACGGAGCCAGCGGTATCGCAGTCGGTATGGCCACCAACATGGCCCCGCACAACCTCTCCGAAGTGGTGGATGCCTGCTGTGCCTACATCGCCGACCGGGATATCGAAGTGTCGGAATTGGCCAAATATGTCAAAGGCCCCGACTTCCCGACAGGCGGTATCATCTACGGCTACGAAGGGGTACGGGAAGCACTCGAAACCGGACGCGGCAGAGTCATCGTCCGTGCCAAAACCGAAATCGAACATACGGCCAGCGGCCGCGCCTGCATCGTTATCACGGAGGTCCCCTACATGATCAACAAGGCGGAGATGATCAAGAAGATCGCCGACATGATCAACGAGAAAAAGATCGAGGGTATCTCCTACATCAACGACGAAAGTGACCGAAACGGAACGCGGATCGTCATCATCCTGAAAATGGATGCCGTGGCCAGCGTCGTGCTCAACACCCTGTTCAAAAACACGCCGCTCCAGTCGAGCTTCGCGGTGAACAACATCGCCCTCGTCGACGGACGGCCCCAGCTCCTCAACCTGAAAGACCTGATCCACCACTTCGTGGAGCATCGGCATCAGGTGGTCGTACGCCGGACCAAATTCGACCTCAAAAAGGCAGAAGACCGACTGCATATCGTCGAAGGTCTGTTGATCGCCCAGGACAACATCGAAGAGGTAATCCGGATCATCCGGGCCTCGGAGAATCCCGATGCCGCAAGAAATGCGCTCATGGAACGATTCGGTCTGAGCGAAGTGCAGGCTACCGAGATCGTGAACATGCGTCTCCGTGCCCTGACCGGACTCGAACGGCACAAACTGGAGGCGGAACGGGACGAACTGACCCGACAGATCCACTACTTCAACGAGGTATTGGCCAGCGAAGAGATGCAACTCGGTATCGTACGCGACGAACTGCTCGAAATCAAAGAGAAATACGGCGATCCGCGACGCACGGAGATCGTATTCAGCGCCGAAGAGTTCAATCCGGAAGACTTCTACGCCGATGACGAGATGGTCATCACCATCTCCCACCTGGGCTACATCAAACGTACGCCTCTCTCGGAATATCGCACACAGAATCGGGGCGGCATCGGAGCCAAAGGAAGCGCTACGCGGGACGAAGACTTCATCGAACATATCTACGTCACCACGATGCACAACACGATGCTCTTCTTCACGGAGAAGGGCCGTTGCTACTGGCTGAAAGTCTATGCCATTCCGGAAGGGACCCGTTCCTCGAAGGGACGTGCCATCCAGAACGTCATCCAGATCGAACCCGACGACAAGGTTCGGGCTTACATCAACGTGCGGCATCTCGACGACAAAGAGTACGTGAACAACAACTTCATCATCATGTGCACGCAGGACGGCACGATCAAAAAGACCCGGTTGGAAGCCTATTCACGGCCTCGCCAGAACGGTGTAAACGCCATCGTGATCCGCGAAGGCGACCAGCTGATCGCTGCCGAACTGACAAGCGGAAACGCCGAGGTGATGATCGCTTCCGATGCCGGCAAGGCGATCCGATTCAACGAACAAACAGTCCGTCCCATCGGACGTGTCGGCGCCGGTGTCCGCGGCATCTCACTGGAAGAGGGCGAAAAAGCGGTTGGTATGGTTTGTGTGGAGCCCGAAAGCGGACAAGATATTCTGGTTCTCAGCGAAAACGGCTATGGCAAACGGACCGACCTGAGCGAATACCGCATCACCAACCGCGGCGGCAAAGGAGTGAAGACGATCAACGTGACCGAAAAAACCGGACAGCTCGTATCGATTCAGGCGGTAACCGACGAAAACGACCTGATGATCATCAACCGCAGCGGACTGACGATTCGCACCGCCATCTCGGGCATCCGCATGGCCGGACGAGCCACGCAGGGGGTTAAAATCATCAACCTGCGCGAAGGCGACGCAATCGCATCGGTCATGGTCGTACCGAAGAGCGACGAGAACGAATCGGGAACAACCGATTCCGAAAAGAGTGGTGAAGCCTCGCAAGAAAATACTCCGGAAACAACAAATAACTAACGAAAGAAAAATCAACTTAATCTAACATTCAAAACTATGAAACGGTATGTTTTATTAGCCTCTGCGCTATTGTTGCTTTCGAGCTTCACGTTGCAGGCTCAGGAAGAGACTTACGGCATCCTCGTCGAAAAGGTCAATCCGAAAAAGCTCTCGGAAGCCATCGCCAAATCGAATGCGGAGATTACAGATGCAAAGAAAAATGCCAAAGCCTCCACATGGTTCAAACGAGGCAACGTCTTCTATGATGCGGCGATCAAACCGACCAACGGTCTCTATGTAGGCTTGGACGAAGCCACGCTGCTCGCCACCTTCGGGAAAGATATCACACCGACTCCGGTAGAGATCGACGGTCAGACCTTCTCCGAATATACGTTCGAGCACTTCAAAGCCTACGTGAAAGACAAAAAAGTAGCCAGTTTCGTTCCAGTCACCGTGATCGACCCGAACGCTTACGACAAAGCCTACGAGGCCTATGCGAAAGCTTATTCGCTCGATCCGTCACCCAAAATGCAAAAGAAAGTGCGGACCGGTATTCTCGATCTGATCTCCAGCAGCAAACAGCAAGCCGGCAACTATTTTACCCTCCACAAATATCCGGAAGCAGCCTATCTGTTCCGTCGTGCCTATGAAATGGGACTTAACGAAACAGTCGGTGTTGTGGACACCCTGTCGATCTACTATGCCGGATACATCTCCACGATCGCCGGCAAATTCAAAGACGGTGCCGACTATCTCCAAGTAGCGCTTAAACTCGGTCTCGAAGATAATGGAGATACCTATTACTATCTTTTCCATGCCTATTACAATCTCGAAGAGTATGAGAAAGGACTGGAACTTCTGAAAGAGGCTATCACCAAATATCCGAACAATAACAACATCATCGAAGGCCTGCTTACGCTCTACTCGACGATGGACGGCAAGGATCCCAATGAGATCATCCCGATGGTGGAACATGCCATCGAGCTCGATCCCAAGAACCCATCTCTCTATTTCGGTTTAGGTCGCGTATACGACAAACTGGGACAGACCGACAAAGCGATCGAGTCGATGCAAAAATCGGTCGACCTCTCTCCGGACGACTTCTACAGCAACTTCAATCTCGCCTTTTTCATCATGAAAAAAGGCGACGAAATGAACAACGAATTGAACGGGCACTACTACACAAGTCAGGAAGAATACAACAAAGACCTGGCTAAAGTATCTGCCGTTTACGCATCTGCCATTCCGATCCTGGAAAAAGCACATCAGGCCAATCCGGACGATCTGACGACTGTCGAGTTGTTGAAAAACGTCACCTTCCGTCTGCGCGATGATGGTATGGGAGAAAAATACGAACAATACAATGCGCTGTATAACTCGATGAAGAAGTAATTCCCATCAAGCCCCAAAAGAGATACGACCGGTCTAATTTGCCGGTCGTATCTTTTTCTCCACACCCATCCTCCGATCTGCCTTGCACCTATTCGCACACCCCGACAGAGTCTCTTTCTCAACGGCCCCAAGTTCTCCCCCGAACCGCCAAAATGAAACCTTACTCACCAGCCACAAACTCTTTTAAAACGGAACTTTCAACAAAAAGCAATGCGATGAACCCCAATCAACCGAATGACCTTTACGCCCGGCTCTTGCAAATGGCCGACCCGGACTATCGACGATTCGCCTCCTCGCTTCTACCCGGAGTAACCGATCTTCTCGGTGTGCGCCTACCCAAACTGCGGGAAATCGCCAAAGAGATCGCCTCCGGAACATGGCAGGAATATCTCACCCAAACAAGACAATCCTGCTTCGAAGAAAAGATGGTGTACGGAATGGTCATCGGTCTCATCCCCTGTTCCAAAGAGGAGCGGCTCCGCTGGATCGAAAACTTTGTCCCGCAAATCGACAACTGGTCGGTTTGCGACAGCTTCTGTTTCGGTCTCCGACCAAGCCAAGCAGAAAAAATGCTCTTATGGGAACGACTGCCTTCCTATTTCAGTTCGGATAAAGAGTATGGTGTTCGCTTTGCGGCGGTCCTCTCCTTAAGACACTATGCAGACAGTTTGTTTGTAGAACAAGCCTTCGAAAGATTACTCTCCGTCCGCCATACAGGATACTACGCCCGAATGGGTACTGCGTGGGCCTGGTCGACTTTCCTCATCGAATTCCCGGACCAAACCAAAGGACAACTGCTCCGGATAACCGATCCGTATGTTCTACGAACTGCCCTGCGCAAAACACTCGAATCAAAACGGCCCGACCCGACACTACGCAACTGGGTCATCGAACAACAAGCTATTCTCGCCAACCGACCCATCCCCAAAGATGCATCAACAGGACCTTATTCCATAAAATAAGCCTGTTTCGATCGAAAAAGTTCGGGAATGCAACCCAGCAACAACGAATTTACTCGCTCCGGGAACAGCTGAACAGGAACAGACAACACTCCGTTCAGAAAAGCAGACAAGCGGATGCCCCCACGCAAAAGCCGTCGTAATAAGGCGCGGCAAAAGCATAAGTCGAATGATGGGGCGCGGAGAATGTTTCCGATTTCTCCTTTTTCGTACAAGAGAAAAGATTTTTCACCCATGGCAAACACCAATATCCGATCCTTGCACTCAGAATTCCCACACCCGCACCGGCCAAAACATCGGTTATCCAGTGGCGATTGTACTCGATCCGACAAAATCCGGTAAATGCAGCCACAGCATATCCTGCAACGCCGATCCACGGAGAGACATCACGATACTCCATGCGCAGCAACTCTGCACCCATGAAGGCCGTTGCCGTATGGCCGGAAGGAAAAGAATTATGCGACGATCCATCGGGGCGCAACACACCGAACGCATATTTCCCGGCATTGACCATCACCCCCAGCGAGAGATAAGAAGTAGCCAGAAGGATGGAATAATCCAAACAAGTATGCAGGCCTCGCACTCCAGCCAGTTTCAATACATAAGGCGTCACCATCGGGGCATACTGAATAACGTCACTTACAGGGCCGAGCACCCCCGGATGAGCCACAAAATGGTCGCGAAGCCGATGCCGGAGATCGTCCGGCGAACTGTATAACGAACTGCCGCCACCGAATCCAATTAAAAGAAGAGGCGCGGCCAGCCGAGAAACATGGAATTTATGAAGATCTGCGGGCGGTAACGGGCGTGAACCTATTCCGACAAAAGATCTTTCTCGCTCCATAGGCACAGAATGGAAACAGGAACCGAATTCTGCAATCGAAGGCAACGGAGCATAGATGGAACGGCCATGAAAATATTGTGAAAGCTTAAAAAGTGATGTCTGAGAGGCTCCCTGCTGGTTGGAACAGGAGAAATAATACAACCGATCGATCGCTGATCGTATCCCCATCTTCACCCCAAGAAGCACCGAGAACAGCCTCTTGCGAAGAAAACATCAATGCCAATATGTAGAGAAAAAACCAGCGCACAAATGAATAGTTTTGTCAACAAAAATAGTAAAAATCGACAACCACTACTCTTTTTGTCGGGAAAAATCGTCTATTCTTCGCATCCATGTATTCCTGCCGAGCCTAAAACAACTGCAGAAACAACACTCAAACAACACACACTAAAAAACGCATTCCTGTAATAGATTGTCATCCATACAGGAATGCGAATAGTGTGCTTCCGGAAACAGATCAGAAGAGCAATCCCAACGTAAACTGCCAGTAATTACTGAATGTATCGTATCTTTTCGACAGGTTCGGAACGTCTTCCTCCTCAACCAGAGGGGTGACCCGGAACGATTGCCTTACGCAATTGTTGATGTGACGAATATCGAGGGTCACATGCCAGAACTCAAACGACACACCGCAAACAAACCGCACGGAAGGCGACTCAAGATAGAGATCGGCCTCCTCGAAGGGGACCAGTTCGCTGCCACTATGCTGCTTATGTTCCATCGTATAGCTCTTTTTGTTCCAAAGCGAAAATTGCGGTCCGAGATAGAGCCGAAAAACGGAATATTTCCATCCGAATACAACGGGAAGTTCCAGGGAGCGATGCACCACATCTCCCGTTGTAATAATGTCATCGAAATTCTCCGCATGCAATTCGAGGGAATAAGAGTTTTGCCACCAAAGCAACTCGGGCTGGATATTGAACCGGCCGAGGTTGACACGGCCCACAATACCCACGGTCCAACCGGCGCCCGAAGTCGATACTTTGGGAATAAAGAAATTACCCACTTTTTGCTGCATATCGCCCCACAACTTCAGACTTTGTGTATTTAGACCCCCTTTTACACCCCACTGAATAAGCGGAGTCTTTTTCGTATCATGCATCATCTTGTGGGCACTCGACCGCTGCGGATTGATCTTCTCATTCAGCTCTTCCGACGAGATATCCTGCCCAAAAGCGACAAAGCCAGAAATCAGAAAACAAAATAGAGGTAAAAGGATTTTATGCATGGCCTGAAAATAAAATTAACGGCACGAATATATACATTTTTTAACAACTTCCACCCGTCATACAGTAGAATGTTCGGAAAATCTCCCTTCCACCGAATCTGAATTTCATACCGACCAAAACATCCAAAAAAAGTTATATCACTGAAAAACAAAGAGCCTGTCTGCACTCCCCATCTTTTCCGACACAACTTTTTTTCGTGCCGTTCCGCCCACAAAGCGTCCGAAATTTTCTCTTGGGCACAACCGTTCTGCCCTGTCGAATTTCTCTGCCCGAAAAAACAGTCGCACGACGACTCCGAAGACCCTCTTGCAACTACTCGCGGCTTGCACTATCTTTGCAGCATACAAAAACAAAAAATCATGAGTTTAGTTGCCATCGTCGGAAGGCCCAATGTGGGTAAAAGCACCCTTTTCAACCGTCTGGTAGGAATGCGACAGGCCATCGTGGACTCCACCGCCGGAACGACACGCGATCGCCATTACGGCAAAACGGATTGGAACGGCAAGGAGTTCTCCGTAATCGACACGGGCGGATACGCCGTGGGAAGCGACGATCTCTTCGAAGAGGAGATTCGCCGGCAGGTGCTGCTGGCCATCGAAGAGGCCGACCTGATCGTATTCATGGTAGAGGTCTCCACAGGGATCACCGACCTGGACATGATGATGGCCGACCTCCTCCGAAGAACGGATAAAAAAGTGCTGCTTGCCGTCAACAAGGTGGACAACAACGAGCAATATTTCGCCATCTCCGAATTCTACGCATTCGGTCTCGGCGATCCCATACCGATCAGCTCCATGAGCGGCAGCGGCACGGGCGAGCTGCTCGACGCGATCCTTGCCGAACTTCCCGAAGACACCACGGCACAGGAGATGGAGGATCTCCCGAAGATCACCATCGTGGGGCGGCCCAACGTGGGAAAATCGTCGATGACCAACGCCCTGCTCGGCACGGAACGCAACATCGTGACACCGGTCGCCGGAACGACTCGCGACTCCATCTACGCCCGATACAACAAATACGGCATGGATTTCTACCTCGTGGATACCGCCGGCATGCGCAAAAAGAGCAAAACGATGGAGAATCTCGAATTCTACTCCGTAATGCGCTCGATCCGCGCCATCGAACATTCCGATGTCTGCATCCTCATGCTCGACGCCCAACAAGGTATCGAGGCCCAGGACCTCAACATCTTCCGCCTGATCGAACGCAACAAGAAAGGGTGCGTACTGGTGGTCAACAAATGGGACCTGGTGGAGAAAGACAGCAACACCATGAAGGAGTGGCGCGAATTTCTCGCAAAAAAAATGGCTCCGTTCAATGACGTGCCGATCATCTTCACCTCCGTACTCAACAAACAGCGCATCCACGAGGTGTTGCAAACGGCCGTTCGTGTAAACGAGTCGCGCACACGCCGCATCTCCACCTCGGAACTCAACGAATACATCCTGCCCATCATCGAGCAGACACCCCCTCCCGCAACCAAAGGGAAATACATCCGTATCAAATACGCGACCCAGTTGCCGACCGAAACGCCTACATTCGCGTTCTTCGTCAATCTGCCGCAATACATCAAAGAGCCCTATCGCCGTTTTCTGGAGAATAAAATCCGTGAACAATGGGACTTCAGCGGCGTTCCGATCCAGATCTACTTCCGACAAAAATAGCAAAGTCCAATCCAAAGGCAAGGGGACTCGGAACCCGGAGGCGACCGGCACAACGATCAAATTTTTCCCGGATAAGGAATCCGCAAGCCAGGCGGACCAACTCCCTTTTCCCGAAACCTTAAGCATACGCCATCGAGGAAGGTATATCGGTTGAGGCCCACAAAGCAATTCCCGGGATGAGACGGGCCTGAAACGGTTGTTTACAACCATTTCCATGTCGGCACAGACACAGGCACACCAGCAGAAAGCAACGGATGGCGGAAAGATCGGCCCGGGAATTTGAAGTCTTTGTCATGAGCCGCTTCGTCTCACATCATTTCAAGCTCCGCCCTGCACAAAAAGAAGCCGGCCTCCTGTATGGGAGGCCGGCTTCCGCTCTATGGATTCGTTCGAATTACTTCACGGTATTCATATACTGGATCAACTCGACAACCTTGTTGGAGTAACCCCACTCGTTGTCATACCACGACACGACCTTCACGAAAGTCGGAGTCAGTTGGATACCGGCTTTTGCATCGAAGATCGAGGTACGCGGATCGCCCAGGAAGTCGCTCGAAACGACAGCATCTTCCGTATATCCGAGAATGCCTTTCAATTCGCCTTCGGAAGCCTCTTTCATTGCCTGGCAGATCTCCTCGTAGGTGGTCGGCTTGGCAAGATTACAGGTCAGGTCCACAACCGAAACGTCGAGCGTCGGAACGCGGAGCGACATACCGGTCAGTTTGCCGTTCAACGAAGGAATCACTTTACCTACGGCCTTGGCAGCACCCGTAGACGACGGGATGATGTTGCCGCTGGCAGCACGACCGCCACGCCAGTCCTTCATCGAGGGACCATCGACCGTCTTCTGCGTTGCAGTAGTCGAGTGAACGGTGGTCATAAGACCGTCCAACATACCGAATTTATCATTGAGCACCTTGGCAATCGGAGCCAGACAGTTCGTCGTGCAGGAAGCATTCGAAACGATCGGCTGACCTGCATAGGTCGTGTTGTTAACACCCATTACGAACATCGGGGTGTCGTCTTTCGACGGAGCCGACATCACAACGCGTTTTGCACCCGCTTTCAGGTGAGCTTCTGCTTTCTCCTTGGTCAGGAACAGACCGGTCGATTCAACCACGTACTCTGCACCTACTTCATCCCATTTCAGGTTGGCAGGATCTTTCTCTGCAGTCACGCGAATCGCATGGCCGTTTACTACGAGTTTACCGTCTTTCACTTCGATCGTACCGTCGAACTGGCCGTGCATCGTGTCGTAACGAAGCATGTAAGCCATGTAATCTACGTCGATCAGGTCATTGATACCGACTACTTCGATCTGGTCTGCCTTTTTGCAGGCTGCACGGAATACGAGACGACCGATACGTCCGAATCCGTTGATACCGATTTTAATTTTTGACATAACGCTAATGTATTAAAAGTTCAAGTACTTCCCTGTTATTCTTTTCACACCGCAAAACTAACGATATTCCAAAAGAAAACCAAATGTTTTTTAAAATTATTTAAAAACGTCTTTGGCTGCACATTCCGGTCTCTCCTGCACCATCCGCTCGTATCCGCGTGCCCGTTGCGCCATGGTAGAGGCAAACACGAAATCATTGAGTTCCCGGTTGTCGGAGTGGAGAATATCGCTTTTCGTCCCTTCCCACCACTTCTTCCCCTCGTGAAGAAATACAATTTTCTCGCCTATTTCCATCACGGAATTCATGTCGTGGGTATTGATAATGGTTGTTATGTTATACTCCTCGGTGATTTCACGAATCAGGTTATCGATCACATTCGAGGTCATCGGATCGAGTCCCGAATTGGGTTCGTCGCAAAAGAGGTACTTCGGATTGAGCACGATGGCTCGTGCGATGGCCACACGTTTGATCATGCCGCCGCTCAACTCCGATGGATAGAGCTGATTGGCATTCTTGAGTGCAACACGTTGCAGGCAAAAATCGACGCGTTCGGCCTTCTCCTTTTCGCTCTGTCGGGTAAACAGGTCGAGCGGAAGACGAACATTCTCCTCCACGGTCGACGAATCGAGCAGCGCGCCGCCCTGAAAAATCATTCCGATATCGCGACGAATCGTCTTCCTGGCTCGGAACCCCAGATCGGAAAAGCAGGTGTTTCCATACCAGATCGCCCCTTCGTCTATGTCGAGCAGACCGACAAGGCATTTCAGAAAAACGGTCTTCCCCGAACCGCTGCGTCCGATCACCAGATTGGTCTTACCCTGTTCGAATCTAACAGAAATATCCTCGAGCACCTTACGCCCGTCGAAACTCTTTGCGATATGTTCGGCCCGGATCATCAGATAAGCAGCAACTGGGTAAGAATCAGATTGAACATCAAAATGATGACGCAACTCGCCACCACAGCCTTCGTACTGGCGCGTCCCACCTCGAGCGAGTTCCCTTTGGCGTTGTAGCCGTAAAAAGCCGACACGGAGGTGATGATGAAGGCAAAGACCGCGATCTTGATAAGCGAATAGACGATCGAATAGGGTTTGAAATCGGTCAGCAATCCCTGTACATAGTCGTCCGGAATCATGATGCGGGTCACCACGGCGACCAGGTATCCGCCGAAGTTGCCGATCAGGATGCTGAGAATAGTCAACAACGGGAAAAACAGGACCGTAGCCACGATCTTGGGCAGAATCAGGTAACTGGCCGAATTGACCCCCATGATCTCCAGAGCATCAATCTGTTCGGTGATGCGCATGGTCCCTATCTCGGAAGCAATGTTCGAACCGACTTTACCGGCCAGGATGAGCGCAACAACCGTCGAACTGAATTCGAGGATCATCGTCTCGCGCGTGGCGTAACCGATCAGCGACCGGGAAATAAACGACGACTCGAGATTGATCGACATCTGCAGCGTAACCACAGCGCCCATAAAGATGGAGATGATCGCCGTGATGAGAATGGAACTCATGCCGAGAGCCTCCATCTCGAACAGGATCCGTCGGTAATAGATGCTCGCCTTCTCCGGACGGGAAAAGACCTTCCCCATCAGGATGCAATAGCGTCCCAGCTCCTCAAACGGTTTGATTATTTCGCGTATCATCTTTCAACTCTTCGTACTCGACGTAGTCGCCCACATCGCGGCGGACCCGCTTCTTCGCAACGACCTGTTCAACGATCACCTCGCCCTCTCTCTTTCCGGCCTTGCTTCGTTCGCGCTCCATCTTTTTTGCATAACCCTCGAACTCCCGGCTCTTACGGACGATCCACCAACGGAATGCCAAACGAAGCAGGAATCCGATCAGATAGAACGACAGAACCAGAAAAAACAGGAAGGTCAGGAATTTCATGACTTATGCAAATTTCGCGCTTTTACGTCTTACAAAGATACGCATTTTCGAGTAAAACGCCAATCGCGCCAGAATATTGCGATCGGGAAGGGTTTCCCGGAGCGGCTCGGTCGCGGCCCGATCGACAGGCCCTACTACTCCACGTCGCGACAGTTGCGTTTGCCCGTAATCACTCCGTCATCGAGTTGCACGACGCCCACTTTGGCCCGGATCATCGTAATGAGCGTGGTCGCATCCACATTGTACAACGGGATGGACGGACTTTCACCGAATGAGATCCGTTCTCCGGCCTCGATCGGCGTTGCCGTGAGGCAAACCACCGCAGCACCCTCACTCGTCGCCCGCTCCACGAGCGCCGCCAGATGTTTCGCACACCACGGCTTCACGGCGTCGAGTTTGACGGCACTGATCAGGTAAACGCGTCCCGGATTCCCGAGAATCTCATCCGTATAGTCGCCCTCGGGATCGAACACGGCAAACTCCCGAAGCGACACGTCGGCCGAAAACGAGAGATCGTCCCGACGATCGACGAACTCCCATCGCTCGGTGTCGTACCACGTGGTGTCGTCGACCGAGAACTCATGGATCGAGCCGTCGGTCCGGTCGCGATAGATGAGCGTCGTATGCACCTCGCCCGAAACTTCCGCATTCCGGGCTGCACGAAGATCGACTCCGACTTTATACGGCAGAAAATCGATCAGCGGCAAATGACGATAACAGTAAGCTCCCAATCCGAAAGCAAAGCACATGATCACAACCGTCGTGATGCCTTCGCGGCGTGTAATGGGCCATATCCGCCCTTTTCGGGCATCCCACCAGACAAGGAACGCCATCGGCCAAAGAACCAGGTTCTTGAAGAAGGTCTCCCAGTTGGTCAGCTTCACGGCATCTCCGAAACAGCCGCAATCGTCAACCGTACCCCACTTCGCAATGATGAATGTAAGGATCGTGAAGACCGTCATCGTAAAGAGCGAGAAGATGGAGATGAGTGGCGTACGGACCCGGGCCAAAAGCATGCAACCCATCATCAGCTCCGCACCGCAAAGCCAGATGGCGAATCCGAAACGGTATTCGTTGAGGGTATGGAAGCCGAATCCGTTAAGGTATTCGGTAATCTTGATGGCGGTGCCCCAGGGATCGATCGTCTTGACAAAACCGGAAAAGATGAAGGTCAGCGCCAGCAATACGCGACACACTTCGGCAACGACATGGAGTTTTCTTGCATTCATTTTTCGAGGGCTGTTCTGCGGGCAAAGTTACAAAAATCGGCTGATTTCTTTCATGATCCGTTCGAATATCTCCTCCGCCGGCGCCATATTACCGCTCTGATCCGCGCACGAAACAACCTTCAGGTCCGATTCCTCGCCGATCGTTTCGAGGTAAACCTCGCGGACACGTTGCTGCAGCGTGAGCGACTCTTCGTGAATGTCGCGTCCACCCTGCAGATAGTCCCGGTCCGCTCCCGTACGCTCCCCGCGCAACCGCTTCTCCGTAAACGAGAACGGCACATCGAGAAAGAGCGAAAGATCGGGACGCGGGATGGCATTCTGCACAAATTCAAGATCGAGGATCCACCTTCTCAATGCATTACGAGGTTCGCCTGCAGGTAGTTTGGCACCCTGGAAAGCGACATTGGAGTAGACATAGCGATCGAGCACAACCCAACGTCCTTCGTTCAACCAACCCCGAATCGTCGTGGCTGCAGCCGCCCGATCGCCTGCAAAAAGCAACGCCACCAGATAGGGATTCACCGCATCGACCGCGCCCAATTCACCGCGCAAGAAACGTCCGATCAGATCGCCCCACACCGGCGTGTCGAAACGGGGGAAATGAAGATATTCACTCTGCAACCCCTCTTCGGACAACCGTTTCCGAAGCAGACCGAGTTGTGTCGACTTGCCCGACCCATCAACCCCTTCCAATACGATAAATGGCATACTCCCTCTCTTTTTTTATGGTTATCGTCGCCTCCTTTTTATTGTCTCCTCTGCATCCCGGGCGGACACGCTCCGACACCGCTTCCGCGACACTCTCAACGGAGCATTTTCACCGCCCGTTTCACCCCTTCGGCGAGCCGGTCGATCTCCTCTTCCGTGTTGTAGAGGGCAAACGAAGCACGACACATTCCCGTGATTCCGAAATGGGTCATGACCGGCTCGGCACAGTGGGTACCCGTACGAACGGCGATTCCCAATTTGTCGAGGATCATGCCGAGGTCGTAGGGATGCACGCCCTCCACATTGAACGACACGATCGCCGCCTTATCCGGAGTCGTACCGTAAATCCGCAACCCCCCGATATCCGAAAGCGCTTCTGTCGCCCGACGCAGAAGTGCCTGTTCGTGCTGTTCGATCCGCTCCATTCCCAACGCTTCCACGTAACGGATTCCTTCGGCCATCCCGATCGCTCCGATGTAGTTTGCCGTGCCGGCCTCGAACTTGAGCGGCAACTCGGCGAATGTGGTCTTCTCGAAACGGACCGTGGCCACCATATCGCCTCCCCCCTGCCAGGGCGGAAGTTTTTCCAACCACTCCCGTCGACCGTAAAGAACGCCCGTGCCGGTCGGGCCGTACAGTTTATGGCCCGAAAAAGCATAAAAGTCGCAACCCAGTTCGCCGACATCCACTCCGCCATGGGCAACCCCCTGGCACCCGTCGACTACCACCGGAATTCCGGCGGCGTGCGCCGTGTCGATCACCGTGCGCAGATCGGGACGCGAACCGAGGACATTGGAACATTGGGTAACAGCCACGACACGCGTACGGTCATCGATCAATTCGGCCAACCGTTCCACCTGCAGCCGTCCATCGTCCGAAAAGGGCAACATACGGAGACGGGCTCCGCGCCGCTCGCATACGATCTGCCACGGGACCAAATTGGAGTGGTGCTCCATCTCGCTCACCACCACGTTGTCTCCCGCCCCGATCAGCAACTCGGCCAGCGAATAGGCGACCAGATTGAGAGCGGCCGTCGCACCGGCCGTAAAGACGATCTCTTCGCGGCATTCCGCCCCGACGAACTTCCGGACCGTCTCGCGAGCGGCCTCGTAAAGCGCCGTGCTCTCTTCCGCCAGATAATGTACGCCGCGATGGATGTTGGCATTCAACTCCCGGTGGAGCCGATCCACCGTCTCGATGACGCACAACGGTTTCTGGGCCGTCGCCGCACTGTCGAGGTAGACGAGGGGCCGATCGTAGATCCGCCGCGAAAGAATCGGGAAATCGGCACGTATTTTTTCGATATCGAACATGGAGAGACCCTATTTTCAGATCGTTTCAAGCCTGTCGCGCGCCGCCTCACGCACATATTCGCAAAGCGACTCGCAACCGCAACGGGAGATAATGTCGTCCACAAAACCGAACAGCTGCATCCGTCGGGCCTCCGCTTCGCCGATGCCGCGTTGCCGCATGTAGTAGACCGCTTCGTCGTCCAACTGCCCGATCGTGGAGCCGTGGCTGCACTTCACGTCGTCGGCATAGATCTCGAGCTGAGGCCGCGTATAAATGCGAGCCGTATCGCTCATCTGCAGGTTACGATTCTGCTGCATGGCATCGGTCTGCTGGGCTCCGGGAGCCACATAGACCAGGCCCGAAAAAGAACCTACCGCAGAACCGGATGCAATTCCCTTGACCAGTTCGTAACTCCGGCAGGACGGCACCTGATGGCGCACCTCCACGGCAATAGATGCATGCTCTTCGCCACCGGCCAGATAGAGACCCCAGAGTTTCGACTCCGCATCGCGCCCGATCAGATCGGTCGCATAACCCATCCGAGCAAATCCTTCGCCCAGTTCATCCACCGTGGTCTCCGCACGACTACCGCTCTCCTGTCGCACATAGCCGTTCAGAACGAGATTGCTTCCGACACCCATCCGGTTGACCTCCGTAAGCGTCAGTGAAGCATCGCGCCCGACAATCGCCTCCCGCACGCCGTTCACAAGGAATCGGGTATCGCCTGCCGTACGCCATATCACCGCGACCTCCACCGAGGCCCCATCCTCCACCACCACAAGCATCCGGGAGAAGCAAAGCTGAGCGCTCTCCGCCGAAGCGAAACGCATATCGATGAGGAACTTTTCGGCCGCATGCACTCCGGACGGCACATACAGAAATGCTCCATCCTGCATGAAGGCGCTATTGAGAGCCGTCAGGGCATCGCCTCCATTATCGGCCACAGCATTGTAGTGACGAAGTACCAACTCCTCGTAACGCGTCGCCGCATCGCGCAGCGAACCGAAGATCACTCCGTCGGGAAGCGTACGTACCATCTGCTCGGAACAAAAGCCATTCTCCACCACAATGCGACGCCCTTCGATCGCATCCAGCGGATCGAATTCTCCGCGCTCGCTCAACTGTGTGAAATAGGTTTCCCGCTCTTCGGAGGCAAACAGCTGACGCACATCGCTGTGCAGATAACGCTCATCGCGACCCGAAGGGAGTCCGAGCAACATGAAATTTTCGATGTAGCCGCTGCGCGGAGCGATGAAAGCCGCAGGAAAACCCTCCCCGATGATATCGAGGTTGGAGACATAGATGTCCGAAAGTTTCTGTTCGATGGTCTGACCCATGGCGTTATTGATGTTCGTTGATCAGCCAGTCGTAGCCTTCGTGTTCGAGCTTGACGGCCAGCTCCTTGTCTCCGGAATAGATGATACGGCCCTTGTAGAGGACATGCACGAAATCGGGCACGATGTAATCGAGCAGCCGTTGATAGTGGGTGATCAGCACGGTGGCGTTGTCGGGACGGCGGAGCTTCTCCACGCCGGTAGCCACAATGCGCAGTGCATCGATGTCGAGTCCGCTGTCCGTCTCGTCGAGAACGGCCAACTTCGGCGAGAGCATCGCCATCTGAAAAATCTCGTTCTTCTTCTTTTCACCTCCCGAAAAGCCCTCGTTCACCGAACGGCTCACCAGTTTGCTGTCGAGCTCCACGATGGCGGCCTTCTCCCGCATCATCCGCAGAAATTCGGCAGAGGTCAATGGTTCCTCGCCAAGATGTTTACGCCGTTCGGCCACGGCAGCCTTCATGAAATTGGCCATGCTCACACCCGGAATCTCCACCGGATACTGGAATCCGAGGAAAAGGCCTTCACGCGCCCGTTCTTCCACGCTTTTACCGAGCAGGTCCTCCCCGAGGAAGGTCACTTCACCCGCCGTCACCTCGTAACGCGGACTGCCGGCCAACACCGATGCAAACGTACTTTTCCCCGAACCGTTCGGCCCCATGATGGCATGCACCTCGCCGGCCCGAACCGTCAGATCGATGCCGCGAAGGACCTCCTTCCCGGCCACGGTCGCATGTAAATTTCTAACTTCCAACATATTTTTATCCGTTTTCTTCCATTAACCCACACTACCTTCCAGACTGATCGAGAGCAACTTCTGCGCCTCGACCGCAAACTCCATCGGCAGTTTTCCCAACACCTCCCGGGCATAACCGCCCACGATAAGTGCAACCGCATCCTCGGTCGAAAGACCCCGCTGGTTGCAATAGTAGAGTTGCTCTTCGCTGATTTTCGAGGTCGTGGCCTCATGCTCCACCACGGCGGTCGGATTGGACGATTCGAGGTAAGGGAACGTATGGGCTCCACACTTGTCACCCAGCAAAAGAGAGTCGCACTGGGAATAGTTTTTCGCACCGTCCGCGCCCTTCGCTATCCGCACCAGACCGCGGTAACTGTTCTGGCTCTTCCCGGCCGAAATACCTTTCGATACGATACGCGAACGGGTGTTTCGCCCGATGTGAATCATTTTCGTTCCGGTATCGGCCTGTTGGAAATGGTTGGTCATCGCCACCGAATAGAACTCGCCCACGCTGTTGTCGCCGGCCAGGATGCAACTCGGATATTTCCACGTAATGGCCGAACCTGTCTCCACCTGGGTCCACGACAACCGGGCGTTATCTCCCTTGCAAATGCCCCGTTTGGTGACGAAATTATAGATGCCGCCCCGGCCTTCACGGTCTCCGGGGTACCAATTCTGCACGGTGGAATACTTCACCTCGGCGTCCTTCAGCACCACGATCTCCACAACGGCCGCATGCAGCTGGTTTTCGTCCCGACGCGGAGCGGTACATCCTTCGAGGTAGCTCACGTAAGCCCCTTCGTCGGCCACGATCAGCGTCCGCTCGAACTGCCCGGTACCGGCCGCATTGATGCGGAAATAGGTGCTCAACTCCATCGGGCAGCGCACCCCTTTCGGAATGTAGCAGAACGAACCGTCCGAAAAGACGGCCGCATTGAGTGCCGCGTAGAAATTGTCGGTATAGGGTACCACACTTCCGAGATACTTACGCACCAATTCGGGGTAATCGCGAATCGCCTCGCTCATCGAACAGAAGACAATCCCGAGATCGGCGAGCGTCTCCTTGTAGGTCGTCTTCACCGAAACCGAATCCATCACGGCATCCACCGCCACCCCGGCCAAGGCCATCTGTTCCTCGAGCGGAATACCCAACTTGTCGAACGTGGCCTTCAATTCGGGATCGACCTCGTCCATACTCTTGTATTTCGGATCGGTACGGGGCGCTGCATAGTAGATGATGTCCTGAAAATCGATCTCCGGAATCTCGAGATGGGCCCAACGTGGAGGCGTCATCGTCAGCCAGTGACGATAGGCCCGCAAACGATATTCGGTCATCCAGGCCGGCTCTCCCTTTTTCTCGGAGATCGCCCGGACAATCCGCTCATTGAGCCCGCGCGGGATCGTATCGGTATCGATGTCTGTCACGAAACCGTATTTGTAATCCTGCCCCGCAAGGTCTTCCAATAGCTTATTGTTCTCTTCCATGCCTCTTGTTCTCCTCCATTCCTCCCGATTGTAGAACGGCTTACAAAGTTAGCGACTCTCCGAAGAGCGTGCAAATTTTTGACCGAAAAACTCTCCGCCCTTCCAGACGGAGCGGACGAAATCGCCCGTATCACAAAACAACGACAAACTTCCGACCGACGACAACACACAAACAAGTTTTGCCCTATATTTGCTACCGAAATACGATACCCTTTATGGCACACATCGCAGAAAAATTGACCGACCTGGTGGGCAACACCCCGTTGCTCCACCTCTCCGCATTCGCCGCACGGCACGGAGCAGACGCACACCTCATCGCCAAACTCGAATATTTCAACCCGCTGGGCAGCAGCAAGGATCGCATCGCCCTGGCCATGGTCGAAGAGGCCGAACAGAAGGGAGACCTCCGTCCGGGCGGGGTGATCATCGAACCGACCAGCGGAAATACGGGAATCGGACTCGCTTTCGTCGCGACCGTAAAAGGATATCACCTGATCCTCACCATGCCCGAGACCATGAGCCTCGAACGGCGCAAACTGTTGCGTGCACTCGGCGCGGAGATCGTCCTCACCCCCGGATCGCAGGGAATGAACGGAGCGATTGCCCGAGCTTGCGAACTGCGCGACACCCATCCCGGAGCGATCATTCTCCAGCAGTTCGAAAATCCGGCCAACCCCGCGGCACACCGACGCACCACCGCCGAAGAGATCTGGCGCGACTGTGACGGAAAGGTCGACATATTGGTCGCCAGCGTCGGCACAGGCGGGACACTGAGCGGCACAGGCAGTCGTTTGAAAGAGCTCAATCCCGACATCGAGGTGGTGGCTGTGGAGCCGGCAGATTCCCCCGTGCTCTCCGGCGGAAAACCCGGACCGCACAAGATACAGGGCATCGGAGCCGGATTCATTCCGGCAACGTTCGACCCGACGGTCGTAGATCGAATTATCACGGTTGCCAGCGACGACGCCATGCGCACCTCCCGCGAATTGGCCGAAAGCGAAGGCCTGCTGGTGGGAATCTCCTCCGGAGCGGCCGCATGGGGTGCCCTCCAACTGGCCAAAGAGCCGAAAAACGTCGGGAAAAACATCGTGGTGATCCTGCCCGACAGCGGAGAACGCTACCTCTCCACCGAACTGTACGACCGGGAAAACTATCCGCTCTGACCCCGCTTCGAGCAACGACTTCCCGGACAAGTCCCCGGGGGGGGGAAGGAGTTCCCAAACAGACGGGAAAGCTATCCCCCCGACAAGCAAACAGAGTGGGAGAATCGAAGATCAATCGACCTGTTTTCCTTCCGGGTCCCGAAGCTCGGAAGAGTGGAAATAGGCATATATCTTATCTGCACGGGACGCACCTACCACCTCGGCCAACGCCTCCCGGTCGGCCTTGCGGATGGCTGCGACGGAACGGAAATGGGAAAGCAGTCTCTCCGCCGTGACACGGCCTACCCCCTCGATCTCCTCCAATTCGGTACGTATAAAGGCTTTCGACCGTTTGTTGCGGTGAAACGTGATGCCGAATCGGTGCGCCTCGTCCCGGATATGCATCATCACTTTGAGCGGCTCTCCCGTCCGTTTGAGATAGTAGGGCATTGGATCGTTCGGGAAATAGATCTCTTCGATCCGCTTGGCAAGCCCTACGAGGGGCACGCGATCGGCGATCCCGAGCTCCTGAAAAATGCCGTAGGCCGACGATAGCTGTCCTTTGCCGCCATCCACCACCACCAGATCGGGCAACTCCGACCCCTCGGCCAACAACCGGGCGTAACGCCGACGGACGATCTCCCGCATCGAGGCGAAATCGTCCGGTCCCTCCACGGTCTTCACATTGAAGTGGCGGTACTCCTTGCGGGAGGGTTTCCCGTCGCGGAACACCACACACGAAGCGACAGGGTAGGCTCCCTGAATATTGGAATTATCGAAACATTCGATATGCCGAGGCGGCTTCGCAAGATGCAGCTCGCTCTGCAACCCGGCCAGAATCCGGTTCGTATGTTTCTCCGGGTCCTTGATCTCCAGGTTTTTCAACTGTTCGAGCCGATAAACCCGCGCGCTTTTCTCGGAAAATTCGAGCAATTTCAGTTTGTCGCCCCGTTTGGGAATCGTGAAATCGACTCCGGGAAAGAGCTCCGTCTCGGGCAGAAACGGTACGACCACCTCTCGGGCCAACGAACCGTTGATCCGCTCCGTAATCTGCTGTATGGCAGCGGTAAGCATCTGTTTCGGATCGTCGTCGACCCCCGGCACCAACGTGGCGGTGAACGAATTGACCACGCTACCGGAGACGATCCGCACGAAATTGCAATAGGCGACGTCGTCGTCGGGAAGCAGCGAAAAAACATCGAGATCGCCGATCGACGCACTCACGATCACCGATTTGCTCGAATAGTTCTCCAACAACGAAAGCCGCAACCGGTACTGCTCGGCCGTCTCGAACTGCATGGCCGATGCCGCCTCCTTCATCTGCGACTCCAGATAGGCCCGCGTCGCACGCAGGTCTCCCTTCAGCGTGGAACGCACCATCTCGATGGAGGCATCGTAATCGGCCCGGCTCTGCTTTCCGGCACAAGGTGCCTTGCAACGACCGATATGGTATTGGAGACACGGACGGTATTTGCCCCTCGCGATCTTCTCCGGAGAGAGGTCAAGCGAACAGTTCCGCAACGGATAGAGCCCGTGCACCAACTCCAAGACATTGCGCTGCACACTGATCGATGCATAGGGACCGTAATAGCTCGATCCGTCCTTCACCACCCGACGCGTCGATTCGACCCGCGGAAAAGGTTCGTCGCGAACCACGATCCACGGATAGGTCTTATCGTCTTTGAGCAGGATGTTGTAACGCGGCTGCAGCGTCTTGATCAACGAATTCTCCAGCAACAGTGCATCCGTTTCGCTCCCCACCACGATGTGGCGGATCTCGGCGATCTGACGCACCATGACACGTACCTTGACGCTATGCTCCCGCGAATCGACAAAATAGGACGAAACCCGTTTGCGAAGACTCTTCGCCTTGCCCACATAGATGATCGTTCCCTCCCGGTTGAGGAACTGATAAACCCCGGGAAGCAACGGAAGCAGCGAAACCTGCTCCTTCAGATAGGCGATCCGATCGTTTTCCATAACGGCAAATTTAACGAAAGCTATCTGTTCGAGTGCGATTTCCGCCCCGATTTCGGAAATTTTTTTTAACTTTGTAGATTCATTAGAGTGTAAAACCGTTTTCGAGAAACCGATATGATCGACAAAATCAACGATCTCATCCAAAAAGTGGAGGCTTTCAAATCCCAAGCCGTACCCGAAATAGAGGAATTCCGTATCCGCATCCTCGGCAAAAAGGGCGAACTGAATGCCCTCTTGGAGGAGTTCAAAACAGTGGCTCCGGAGGCAAAACGCGAACTGGGACAGAAGATCAACCAGTTGAAAACGCTCGCCACCGAAAAGATCGCCACCCTGAAAAAAATGGCCGAGGAGCAGAGCGAAACCGCTGCGCAAACCATCGGCGACATGACCCGCCCCGGATCGGCCGAAACGGCCGGCAGCCGACACCCCATCTCCCTGGTGCGCAAGCAGATCCTCTCCATCTTTGAACGGATGGGTTACACCGTCGCCGACGGACCGGAGGTCGAAGACGACTGGCATGTCTTCTCCGCCCTCAACTTCCCCCCGGAACACCCGGCCCGCGACATGCAAGACACGTTCTTCATCGAAAAGAATCCCGACGTGCTGCTCCGGACCCACACCTCCTCGATCCAAATCCGGACGATGGAGCGGCAAAAACCGCCTATCCGCGTCGTCTGCCCCGGCCGTGTGTTCCGCAACGAGGCGATCTCGTACCGCGCCCACTGCATTTTCCACCAGGTCGAGGGACTCTATGTGGACGAAAACGTCTCCTTTGCCGACCTGAAGCAATCGATCCTCTATTTCGCCAAGGAGATGTTCGGCGAACAGAGCAAAATCCGGTTGCGCCCCAGCTATTTCCCGTTCACGGAACCCTCCGGTGAAGTGGACGTCTCGTGCAACCTCTGCGGCGGAAAGGGCTGCAACGTCTGCAAAGGAACCGGATGGCTCGAAATCATGGGTTGCGGCATGGTGGATCCCAACGTGCTCGAAGCGTGCGGCATCGACAGCAAGAAATACAGCGGATTCGCCTTCGGCATGGGGATTGAACGGGTTGCCATGCTGAAATACGGCGTAAAAGATCTCCGCCTCTATTTCGAAAACGACGTCCGCTTCCTTCACCAGTTCGACGCAGTGCTCTGATAAAAAATCGTCTCAATGGAATGCCGTAGGTTTCTGCTCGCAACCGTTGTCGGTTTGTTGCTGCTCTCTTGCGGAGTGCGCAACCCCAGACACACGCGCAGCAACGGAGACGGACTCCAAATGTCACAACCTACGGCAGCCGATTTTTCGAAAGAAGATCTTCCGACCTACTACTACACGGAAGGTTTGCGCCTGGCGACGGCAGAGAATAACTATAACGGTGCACTGGAACTTTTCCACCATGCACTGGAGATCGATTCGCTCTATGCGCCGGCCTATTTCGAAGCGGCCAACGCCTACGCACAACTCGACTCCATCCCGCAAGCTCTCGAATACAGCATACGTGCCCACGAACTCGACACGGCCAACATCTGGTACAAAGACCTGTTGGGACGGCTGCTCATCTTCGCCCAACGATTCTCGGACGCCCTCCCGCTTTACGAAGAGCTGGTAGTAGATGCTCCCTTCAATGCGGAAAACTACCGCTCCCTGGCTGCGCTCCTCTATCTGGACCACCAACCCTCTGCCGCAATTGCCCTGCTCGATTCGGCCGAATACAAATTTGGTCCGCTCGACGAATTCGTCATATTGAAACGACAGTTGCTGATCGAAACCGGGCAAATCAAACGAGCGATCCGGGAAGCGGAAACCTATCTGCTCAACAACCCGTTTGAAATCCGGCCCATGCTGGCATTGGCCGACCTTTACGGATACAACGGCGACGACTCTCTGAGACGCATCACACTGAAGCGTGTCCTGAAGCTCGACTCGACCAACCTTCCGGCGCTGCTCGAACTGAGCGACTTCTACCGGAAACACGACAATGCGCCCGCCTTTTTCGCCACGACAAAACGGATATTCGCAACACCCCAACTGAACGTAGAACAAAAAGTGGAGATGTTTGAGAACATCACCCGCGATCGCGACTTTTACCGACAGTACTATCCGCAACTCAATACCATTGCTGCGAACCTCATCCTGCAATATCCCGATCAATGGCCGGCCATCGAACTCTACGGCCAACACATGATTCTGTTCGGGCACATCCAACAGGCTCTCGACCTCTTCAAAGCACAACTCGACAAACCCGAGTTGGCCGCTCAGGCCTTTCCTCCCGTCATCGAAATCGAAAATTACCTCAACCATCCCGATTCGGTTGCCCGTTACATCGACCTGGCCCTGGAGATGTTCCCGCAAAACACCTCTTTCCTGATCCAGCAGGCGGGGATACTGCAACAAAAACAACAAACGAAGGAGGCTCGCAAGGTGTTGAAAACCGCATTGGAAACAACGGACAACGACTCGGTCCGAAGCGTCGTTTTCGGGATCATGGGCGATCTCTATCATCTGGAGAACAACCTCCGCAAAACATTCGCCTATTACGACAAAGCGCTTGCCTTGCATTATGACAATCCATTGGTTCTCAATAACTACGCCTATTTTCTCAGCATCGAGAAACGAGACCTCGACCGGGCTTTGGAAATGGCGATCCGAGCCAATGAACTGGAAGAGAACAATTCGACCTACCTCGATACCTACGCCTGGGTGCTTTTCCAGGCGGGAGAGGTCGCCGAAGCGAAAAAAGTGATGCAACAGGCCCTCTCGCTCGACCGAACGGACAGTCCCGAACTGTTGGTCCACTACGGAGACATCCTCTGGGCGCTGGGCGATAAATTCATGGCGTCGATCTATTGGAAACGGGCCAAAGAGGCCGGATACGATCCGGAAATAATCGATGCCAAACTAAAACTTTCGGAGAGCGCCGCACCATGAAACGACTTTTCGCTATCCTTCTTTTTCTCCTCTCCGCGAGTTGGATCGCCCCGGCACAAACCTCGCTTGAAGAGTTGCGTCGTCAGATAGAACGCGACCAGAAGGCTCTGGAAGCAAGTAACGCCCTGCTCCAAAGCAACCTGAAAGAGCAGCAAACCAACCAGCGGCAGCTCAAACTGATCCGCGGAAACATGGATCGCCGACGCAACATCGTCAACAACCTCAACAAACAGATCAACCTGATCGATCGCGACGTGACGACCAAAGAACGGCTCATTGCGCAACAGGAAAACCAATTGGCCGAACTGAAGAAAGTCTACGGCGAATATGTCTACTCGGCCTGGAAAAATTACAAACTCAACAACGCGCTGACCTTTCTGTTCGCCGCGAAAGATTTCAACGATGCCACCCTCCGCATCGCCTACATGCGACGCTACAACCGCATGCGGGAACAAAAAGCGGAAGAGATCGACTCGCTGACCGCACAACTGCGTATCGAGGTGGAGCAGCTCGATGCCCGTCGTGTCGAACTCGATCAGACAAAAAACGCCCGAAGCAACGAACTGAAAGCACTCACCAAGGATGAAACCCAATATCGGAATACCGTAGCCGCCCTGCAGCAAAAGGAGAAATCGATCGCTTCGCAAATCCGGCAACAGCAACGACGTATCGAGCAGGCTCAGGCTCAAATCGCGCGGATCATTGCAGAACAGAACCGCAAAACGAAGGGCGAAAGCCGTACCCAGGCTCAGATCGATTACGACGTGACGCTCACGGGACGTTTCGATGAAAACAAAGGCCGATTGCCCTATCCAGTCCGGGGCGGCGTGATCGTCGACCACTACGGCATACATCCCCATGCCACCCAAAAAGGCATGACCGTGAACAACAAGGGTGTTAACATTGCCGGAACCAAAGCAGCCCCTGTCAAGTGCGTATTCGAAGGCGTCGTAACCAGCGTACTCGCCATCCCCGGCCTGAACAAAGTAGTCATGGTCCGCCACGGAAACTATGTGACGGTCTATGCCAACATGGATCAAATCGCCGTCAAAACCGGAGAGAATGTCTCCATCAACCAGGTTTTGGGCTACCTGTCGGCCGGCGACAACAGCGACGAATATACACTCCACTTCGAAATATGGAAGGAGACCACCAATCTCAATCCCGAAAGTTGGCTCGCTAAATAAATTAGGAGATCATCGAATGGCTATCGGATTCCACACGAACGACTGCGAATACATCCTGCGAAACAGGATCAAAATAAGAACCTGGCTCCGCAATTGTGCCGCTACGGAGGGCTTTCGGATCGGGGAGCTCAACTACATCTTCTGCTCGGCCCGCCGATTGTTGGAGATGAACCGTCAATTCCTTGGTCACGACTACTACACCGACGTAATCACGTTCGACTACAGCGATCCGGAACAGAAACGGGCAAGCGGAGATGTTTTCATCGACATCGAAACCGTCGCCGACAACGCCGCCCGCTTCGGAGCGACACCGGAACGCGAAATGCAACGCGTAATCGTACATGGACTGCTGCACCTCTGCGGCTATCCCGACAAAACGCCCGAAACGGAACGCATCATGCACGAAAGAGAGGATTTCCATCTCGCTCAACTCGATAAGTTGCTATAAACAAGATGTTTTTCGATTACGATATTATTGTGGTGGGCGGCGGACATGCCGGTTGTGAAGCGGCGGCGGCGGCAGCCAGACTCGGCTCCCGAACGCTGCTTATCAGCATGGACCTTACGAAACTGGCCTCCATGTCATGCAATCCGGCCGTAGGTGGAGTAGCTAAAGGGCAGATTGTCAGAGAAATAGATGCTCTCGGCGGTGAGATGGGAATCATCACCGACCAAAGCGCCATCCAATTCCGAATGCTCAACCGATCGAAAGGCGCTGCCATGTGGAGCCCCCGTGCCCAGTGCGATAAGGCTCGCTTCTCCGCCCTCTGGCGCCATACGCTCGAAAACATCCCGGGACTCTTCCTTTGGCAAGATGCCGTCACGGAACTCCTCACGGAACAGTCGTCCGAAAACAAAATTACGATACGCGGAGTCAAAACAGCCCTGGACGTAGAGTTTCATGCCCGCGCAATCATCCTGACCAACGGAACCTTCCTCAACGGTCTGATGCATGTCGGCCGTCGGAGCCTCGAAGGTGGACGCGCAGGAGATCCGGCATCTCACGGACTAACCGAACAACTCGAAGCTCTCGGATTCGAATCCGGACGCATGAAAACCGGAACGCCCGCACGTCTCGACGCCCGAACTATCGACTTCAGTGCCCTCGAAATCCAACCGGGAGACGATCCCCCCTCCAAATTCTCCTTCTCGGATACGGAGCCGATCCGAAAACAGATGCCCTGCTACATCGTCTGCACTTCGAAAGAGGTGCACGATACGCTCCGGACAGGATTTGCCGACTCTCCGCTCTTCAACGGCACAATCCACGGCATAGGCCCCCGTTACTGCCCCAGCATAGAGGACAAATTGCGAACCTTTGCCGATAAGGAGAGTCATCAGCTCTTTCTCGAACCGGAAGGATGGGAGACCAATGAATACTATCTGAACGGATTTTCCTCCTCTTTACCGTGGCAAGTCCAGGTGGAGGCGCTTCAAAAGATCAAAGGGCTGGAAAAGGTCCATCTCTACCGGCCGGGATATGCCATCGAATACGACTATTTCCTACCCACGCAACTGTTCCATACCCTGGAAACCAAACGGGTGGAAAATCTCTACTTCGCCGGTCAGATCAACGGCACGACAGGATATGAAGAAGCTGCTGCTCAAGGACTTATGGCAGGAATCAATGCACATTTGAAACTTTCGGGAAAGGAACCGTTCACGCTTCGTCGTGACGAGGCCTACATTGGGGTCTTAATCGACGATTTGGTAACCAAAGGAGTAGACGAACCGTACCGGATGTTTACCAGCCGAGCAGAGTACCGCATTTTGCTTCGTCAGGACAATGCCGACCTGCGACTGACTCCGAAAGGAGAAGCAATCGGATTGGTTTCGGAAAAAAGAGCACAAATTTTCGCTCAAAAAAAATCGCTTGTAGAATCGCTTAAAAAATTTATTCGTGATACGAGTGTCACTCCAGAAGAAATTCAGGACTATTTAATTTCAGTCGGTTCAGCTCCACTGACCCAAGGCAGAAAGATTGCATTTTTACTCTCACGGGGAGAGGTAACACTTCGGAGCATGTCCGAGGCGCTACCCTGTCTTGCGGATTTCATTCGGGAAAATCACATAACGGAAGAGATTCTCGAGGAGGTGGAGATTCAGGTAAAGTATCGGGGTTACATCGAGCGGGAGAAACTGGTTGCGGAGAAACTGCATCGATTAGAAAACATTCGCATTCCATCGGAATTCGATTTTCATGCCATTCAGTCGTTGACCATGGAAGCTCGGCAAAAACTTTCACGGATTCGTCCAGCCACCATCGGTCAGGCATCGCGCATTCCCGGAGTCTCTCCGGCCGACATCAATGTTTTACTGATCTACTTCGGGCGATAACAACCTTTCGATGTTCCACGTGGAACATTCGATGGAGAAAACATTTCCTGGATAAAAAAAAGCAGTCTAACATCTCAAAAAAATCTTTTTATTGATTTTTTAAAATAATTCACAAAAGATCAACCCTAAATAATATCCACAAAAGACATTAAAAAAATTCACAAAAAACAAGCTATTTCCTCCGATCAGACAAACATACATAATATAAAAAAGAGTGTTCCACGTGGAACACTCTTTTTACAAATAGCAATAAATAAACTATTTATTCATTTTCGCCCAGGAATCTTTCAATGTAACCGTCCGATTGAAAACCGGATGACCCGATTTACTGTCTTTATCGCAACAGAAGTAACCAACCCGTTCGAACTGGAAACGATCTCCCGGCTTCGCTCCTCCCAAGGAAGGCTCCAAATATCCCGTAACCTTCACCATCGAATCGGGATTCAAGTAATCGAGAAAACTCTTATCCGCTTCCACATTGTTCGGATCCTCTTTCGTGAAAAGATGATCGAAAAGACGAACCTCCGCCTCTACAGCATCCGCAGCGGAAACCCAATGAATAACGCCCTTCACCTTACGACCATCGGAAGAAGAACCTCCACCGGACATCGGATCGTACGTACAACGTAACTCCACAATCTCTCCTGCTGCATCCTTTACCACCTCTTCACACCGAATCAGATAGGAATAACGCAAACGAACTTCCCCTCCGGGCTGCAAACGGAAATATTTCTTCGGCGGATTCTCCATAAAATCGTCCCGCTCGATGTACAGCTCACGACTGAAAGGAACTTCACGCGTACCTGCCGTTTCGTCCTCCGGATTATTGACCGCCCGGAAAAGCTCTTTTTTACCCTCCTCGTAATTGGTAATCACAACCTTCAAAGGATTCAAAACAGCCATACGTCGTTCCGATGTCTTATTCAAATCCTCCCGAACACAAAATTCGAGCAGACTCAAATCGATCACATTGTCACGCTTCGCCACGCCCACCTTTTCAGCAAAGGCCCGTACCGAAGCGGGCGTATACCCTTTCCGTCGAAGCGCTCCGATGGTCGGCATACGAGGATCGTCCCATCCCATCACAACACCCTGCTGTACCAACTGCAACAGCTTCCGTTTACTCATTACCGTATAGGTAAGATTCAGCCGGGCAAATTCGTACTGATGGCTCGGATAGATCCCCAACTCCTGGATAAACCAGTCGTAAAGCGGCCGGTGAACATCGAATTCCAACGTACAGATCGAGTGGGTAATCCGTTCGATGGAGTCGCTCTGCCCGTGCGCATAGTCATACATCGGATAGATACACCATTTATTCCCCGTACGGTGGTGTTCCGTATGGAGAATACGATACATGATCGGGTCGCGCATGAGCATATTGGGATGAGCCATATCGATCTTGGCACGCAACACCTTCGAACCGTCGGGGAATTCACCCGCCTTCATACGCTGGAACAGATCGAGATTCTCCTCCACGCTTCGATTGCGCCACGGACTCTCCTTTCCAGGTTCGGTAACGGTTCCCCGGGAGAGACGTATCTCCTCCTGACTCTGATCGTCCACATACGCTTTTCCATTCTTAATCAATTCGATAGCCCAATCATAGAGTTGATCGAAATAGTCCGAGGCGTAATGTTCCTCAGCCCACTGGAAACCGAGCCAATTGATATCCTCCTTGATTGAATTGACATACTCCACATCCTCCTTGACCGGATTGGTATCGTCGAAACGAAGATTGCATTTTCCGCCATATTTTTTCGCCAATCCGAAATTCAGGCAGATACTCTTCGCATGACCTATGTGAAGATATCCGTTCGGTTCCGGCGGGAAACGGGTTTGTATCCGTTTTTCACCTCGATCGATCGACTCGTTGATAATCTCTTCCAGGAAATTCAGCGACCGGGCCGAACCCTCCTCCACCAACTTTTCTTCCGTCATACCCAATTGAAATTTTGGCGTAAAGTTATAAAATTATTCCCGGTTGTGGAAACCTTTCCCCATAACCCGTTAACAATCAATACAAAATACTAATAATCAAATACTTAAAATAAAAATCAACAAAATCGCGATCGATTCGTCTCCAAGCGGACCGCACGACATGAAATCGACGATGCGATTTTCCCGGCAAATCGGAATCCGACGTCGACCCTCCTCGAAACAGTTGCAGCAGCACACCCTGTCACCTTCCCAAAAACAACACGATTGCCCCGCATAACAACCCCTCTTTCGAATTCCCTGCATCCAGGTCCAATACCCCTGACTCAACTTCCCGTTTCAAGTCGTTTAAACGGGCATAAATAAAAAGAAAACACCCGAACCGAAGAGATATACCTTCGCCAAAACAAAAGAAGAATCTGCAGGCTCTATTTTCGTTTTAAATCCAACATGGCCCGAATACTCTTCTCGGCTGCAACCCGAAGACTCTCCTCCAACTTCACTTCGGGCGTCTCGGTCTCAAGCGCACGTGCGATCTTTTCGAGCGTCACCCTCTTCATGTATTCACACTCGTTGCAACAGAGAGTCGAATCGGTCGAAGGTACCGTCAGGAAATTCCGGTCGGGATAACGGCGCCGCATCTCATACAAAATCCCCGGTTCGGTCACCACGATGTAGTCCTGCGCATCATCCCATCCACAAAACGCCAGAATACCGGCCGTACTTCCCACATAATCGGCCACCGCTACCACCTCCTCACGACACTCGGGATGCACCAAAATCTTGGCCCCGGGATGCAGCTGTTTCAACTCGAGAATCTTCTCCCGAGAGAACTGTTCGTGTACGTGACAGGCCCCCTCCCAAAGTACCATATTCGAACGACCGGTCCGTTGACGGATATAGGCCCCCAGATTTCGGTCGGGAGCAAAGATCACCGGTTCATCGGCCGGAATTGAATTAACCACCTCAAGCGCGTTGGAAGAGGTACAGCAAATATCGGTCTGCGCCTTGATTTCAACAGAAGTATTGACATACGAAACGACACGATGTCCCGGATGCGCAGCCCGAAAAGCGGCAAAATCGGCCGGCTGACACGATCGGGCCAACGAACAATCGGCCTCCGGATCGGGAATCAACACCTTCTTGGATGGAGAGAGAATTTTCGCTGTCTCCGCCATGAAATGAACTCCGGCAAAAACGATGATATCGGCGTCGGTCTCGGCTGCCTGCACCGACAAAGCCAGGGAATCACCTACGAAATCAGCAACGCTTTGTACCTCATCCCGTGTATAATAGTGGGCGAGAATTACGGCGTTTTTCTCCTGTTTCAACAGACGGATTCGGGCGATTATCGAATGGGCGGAAGTCATGTTCAATTGTTTTTATTTTAATTTTAATAAAAGAATATATCCAATAAGAATAAAAAAGGGTGTTGATTCTGTCGGTAACTTTTCCGAGGTGGGGGATTAAGAATAGTTATCAAAAGTTTTTAGCATCGACTCCTTTTTCTGCTGTTTTTCCGGGAAGGATAAACTGTCGTTATGAACATTGTTGACAAAAGTTATACACATTTCAACAGCGGATCGTTTATCCACAATTTTTCGTTTTTCCCGTCAGTCGACTGTCTTCTTTTTTTTGAAAACTTTTCGATTTCATGCCCGTCAAACAAATTTGTCGGAAAACTAGACAAATTATTGACAACCGCCGGACAGATTTTCAACAAGTTTTTCCGCCGCCTCCCGGTATCTCTTGCCGACCTCCTCGTGTCGGTTGACCGCAGGGATTCCCTCTTCTCCTCCCTCCATAACCGATTGAACGATCGGAATCTGACCGAGGAACGGAATCTTCTCCTCCTCCGCAAACCGTTTCGCACCCTCCTTTCCGAAGAGGTAGTAACGGTTCCCCGGCAGTTCGGCGGGCGTGAACCAGGCCATGTTTTCGATGAGCCCGAGAACCGGCACGTCGATACCCTGTGTACGGAACATCTCGACGCCGCGACGCACGTCGGCAAGAGCCACCTGTTGCGGGGTGCTTACCACAATGGCACCGTCCAGCTTCAACTCCTGTACGATCGAAAGATGTACATCGCCGGTTCCGGGAGGCAGATCGATCAGCAGAAAGTCGAGCGCGCCCCATTGCGTGTCGCGGATCAGTTGCCGCAAGGCGTTCGTGGCCATCGGACCACGCCAGACCAGTGCGTCCGACGGACGGATGAAAAAGCCGATCGACATCAGTTTTACGCCGAGGCTTTCGGCCGGTACGATAAACTCTTTCCCGTCGCTCTCCGCTGCTGCGGGCGTGTAACCGTCTACGCCGAACATGCGTGGAAGGGAGGGGCCGTAGATGTCGGCATCGAGCAGTCCGACCCGATATCCCATCCGGGCCAGTGTGACGGCCAGGTTGGCTGCGACCGTGCTTTTTCCCACACCGCCCTTTCCGCTGGCAATGGCGATGATGTGATCCACCGCTGCAATTCGACCGGTTGGTACGGTTTTGGGGGCGGGCGTCTTCGGAGCCTGTTCCTTGATGAGAATATTTATGTTGGTAAGCGACGGATAGTTTTCACGGATCAATGTGTCGACCTGTCGTTTGATGGAGAGCGCGAACGGATCGCGGGCTTTCGGAAAATTGAGTGTGAGTCGTAATTTTTCACCGTCGAGAAGAATCTCTTCGACGATGCCGTTTTCGACGATGTTGCTCCCCATTTCGGGATGGACGACGGTCCGGAGCAACGAAAGAATCGCTTCTTGATTCATATCGGATGTTTCTTGTTTCGGGCAAATTTACGATCAAAAATTAGGAAACCTCGCAGTATCGGGCAGGAATTTTGGTCGAAGAGTTGAAAAAGGGATGGAAGCGTGCAGTTTTGGGCGATGAAAAACGTAACTTTACGGCATGAGTGCAAACGAGATCGAGCGTAAAAAGTTCGTGTAACATAGCATAGATATAGCATATGAGTTTCATGAAAAGTTTCTGGGCCGCTTTGTTGGCCTTTGTGGTTGGGTCGATCGTGTTGTCGGTCTTCTCGGTCATGGTTTTTGTCGGAATCGCTGCGACAATGAACGGTATCCGTACGACGGTACGTCCCGGATCGGTTTTGATGCTCGATCTGGATGTCGTTACCGACTCCCCGCCTTCGTCGCTCATGCAGGATATCGATTGGCTGACCTTCTCTAAAACGCCTTCCGCGTCGATTTTTTCCGTTCTTTCTACGATCGACGCGGCTGCTTCCGATCCCAATATAGAGGGTATTTATATCCGCACCGATGCCATGGCGATGATTTCGGCCGCCCACATCGAGGAGATCCGTAGTGCTTTGAACGATTTTCGGGCTTCGGGCAAGTTTGTTGTGGCTTATAGTGAAATTTATACGCAGACCGGATACTATCTCGCATCGGTGGCCGATCGGGTTTACATGCATCCCGAGGGGGTTTTCGACTGGCGGGGACTCTCCATGCAACAGTTCTTTTTCAAAGGGCTGCTCGACAAACTCGATGTGGAACCGATCGTCGTGCGGCACGGTACGTATAAGGCGGCTGTTGAACCTTTCCTGGCGAACACGATGAGTCCGGCCAATCGAAAACAGAGCGAGATGCTCGTGAATTCAATGTGGAAGGTGTTTGTGGGGGCTGTCGCAACTTCTCGCAATCTGCCGCCCGAGCAGCTTCAGCAATGGGCCGATGAACTGGCGATTCGTTCGCCGCAAATTGCGGAAAACAAAGGACTGATCGACAAGGCGATCTATGAAGATCAGCTGGAAGAGATTCTTCAATCGCTCGTGAATCCTTCGGTCGCGGATTCGGTCACACTCTCTCCGGACAGCCTGGTTCGGCAGGATGAAGTCGTTTCGACCGCTCTTTCGTCCAGGAAGTTGCATCTGGTTTCGTTCCGGGATTATGCGGCGCAGGTGATGCCCGATGCCAAAAATATTTATCCGAATCAGGTGGCCATCATCTATGCCGAAGGGGAGATTATCGACGGACAGAGCATCCCGGGCTATGTAGGAGGGGCTTCGCTGGCCCAAAAACTCGATCGTGCACGGCGCAATGACAAGATCAAAGCGGTGGTTTTGCGGGTTAATTCGCCGGGCGGAAGCGCTTTGGCCGCTGACGTGATCTGGCGGGAGGTGGAACGACTCAGAGCCGTTAAACCGGTGGTCGTATCGATGGGGCCGACGGCCGCTTCGGGTGGCTATTACATTGCCTGTCCGGCCGATGCGATCCTCGCTCAGGAGCTTACCGTAACCGGATCGATCGGGGTCTTCGGATTGTGGTTCGATCTTTCCGACATGTTGAAAAACAAACTGGGCGTAACGGTCGAAAGTGTGGGATCGAACCCCTATTCCGACATGGGATCTCCCTTCCGTAATCCGGCTGGCGAGGAGCTTCGCTATTTTCAACAGCAGGTGGAGAGGACCTATGGCACGTTCGTGCAACATGTGGCAGACGGGCGTAATCTCTCTTTGGAACAGGTGGAGCAGGTTGCCGAGGGTCGGGTATGGTCGGGCGTGGATGCGCAGCAGGTAGGTTTGGTCGATGGATTCGGCGGATTGCGCGAAGCGGCCTCTTTGGCGGCCGATCGTGCCGGATTGAACGGGGATTTTCAGTTGATTCAGATACTCGATCAGCCGGAGAGTCTTTTCACGTTGGTCAATTCGCTTTTTGCTTCCGAAAGAGGTTCCGGGGTGATATCGAAAAATTTCGAGTTGCAGGAAGATGCATGGAACCGGTTGATTCGTACCCTTTCCGAAGAGGGTGTCAAGGCACGACTGCCGTTCCTCTACGAAGTTCGTTGAGAGGCGTTGTTCCGAACGGAAAAGGCCCGCATCTCATCAGGGATGCGGGCCTTTCTTGTTTGCCTTGGGGAAGGGACTATCCGAACAGTTCGTTGAGGATCCGTGCCAGACGATATCCGGCCCGCTGAAGCTGCTTTTCGGCAATCGGATGTGCGGCGTTGACGAACCATTTTCCTTCGACTTTCGAGAACTTCTGATTCGGATAGGCCATTTCGTAGATCACCCGGTTTTCCACGGCATTTTCATGGAACCAATCGCGGGGCGTTCCGGCCGAAACGGCGCGTATCTCTTTGGGTGAGAGCCGGTCGAGCTGGTGGGCGAACTCCAGGTATTGCCATTTGTGTGCTGCGGAGAGGATACCCTCGTCCCACATGGAGTGGTAGGAGCATGTTTTGCCGTTGAACACCACGTTGAACGATTTTTGTCCCGGAAATTTCACATGTCCCGGGCAGTGCATGTCGCCGGTCAGATGGATGACGTAACGAAGATTCACTGCAACGGTCGAATCGTCGAGCGTCCGCCAGTTTTTGAGCCGTTCGATGGCGTTCTCCAGTTCGCAGATGCAGTCTCCTTTCGGACTGCGCACTTCGTCGGTGTAGTAAAGGTTTTCATCGACAGCCGCCGAGTGCCATACGGTCGTATGGGCGTAAGCCGGTGTTTCGCGCCAATCGTCCATCCAGGAGGAGTAGTATACGATCGATCGGCCGTCGAGGAATCGTTCGATATTTTTTTTCGCTTTGGGTTTCAGGTGACATTCGGCGATGTAGGCTACGGCATCGTGTCCCAGTCGGCCCCAACCGAGGGCATTCTGACCCATGGCGAAGAGGGCGATGATCGAAAGTGTGAACAGTTTTTTCATGAGCGATTAAAATTTGGTATCGAGTCGAAAAGTTTTTGTTTCGGGAGAGGGTGGTTGAACCGAACGGAACAGCCGAAGACGATTCGTCGTGTAAAAATAGGAAAAAATTGGAAAATCCGGAGTATCGATCGGAGTTGCGAGTGAACAGAGCGAAAAATAAAGGGCTCCTTTTTCTGAAAGGAGCCCGAAGAATCTTATGCCTGAGTCATGGTACCTATTGAATCCGCAGTTTACGGCCGATTCGAAGCGTGGTGTTTCGCGAAATGCCGTTCAGTTTGCAAATTTTGTCGACCGTCGTGCCGTATTTGAGGGCGAGTCCCAGCAGGGTGTCGCCGGAACGTATCGTATGGTATTTAGCTGCCTTGGCTGCCGCTTCGGCCTCCTTGGCCTTCAGCTCTTTCTCCTCGATGGCCCGGATGATCTCTTCGGAGAGGGTTCCGTCCTCGGGAATTTCGTTGGCGGCCATGAGAGCCTCGATATCGAACGAGTCGTCCTCCTCTTCCAACCCTTCGACAGCCCGCGATCGGATATTGAAGAACGATCGCTCCAGCAGGAAGGTCTGGTAGCGGAGCTGGCCGGAGGTGAAATCGATCAGCCGCTCCGGATCGAACGCCTGGTCGGCATAGCGCAGTTCGAAATGGAGATGAGGTCCTCGACTGCGGCCTGTGCTTCCTCCGTAGCCGATCACCTGCCCCGCCTTCACGAAGTCGCCGGCCTTCACGTTGCGGCGTGAGAGGTGGCCGTAATAGCTTTCGAGTCCGTTCGTGTGGCGGATGATCACCAGGTTGCCGAAACCGCCCATGTTGTAGCGCGAATAGCGTACCCGTCCGTCGAATGCGGCATGGATCGGATCTCCCGTACGAAGTGCGATATCGATTCCGTTGTGGTTGCGACGCCCGCGGAGACCGTATCTCGAGACAATCTGTCCCGTTCGCGGGAAATGAAATCCGTCGTAACGGTCGATCACGTGGATCTCGATCGTCGGCGGAAGGCTTTGAAGCGAGATGTCGCGGTAGGCGAAAATACCGGTGGTGTCCCAATGCGAGGCATAGAGTTCTGTCCGGGAGAGGGAGTCGGCGTTCGTAAAGAGGTAGCGGAACGTGTTGTCGGTATAGAGTATGATCTGTACGTTGGGCCGGTCCGTCGGGAGCGTGTCGGACGGAAGATGAGGAAGATCGCTGATGGCGATCGTATTGCGTTGTGCGGCGGCCGAGAGAGCCGAGAGGGCCAGCAGAAGACAAAGAAATCGTTTCATGGCCTCAGCGGATGTTGGCGATGCTGATGATGTCGGCAAAGACGCCTGCGGCCGTAACGGCCGCTCCGGCGCCGTATCCTTTGATCTGCATCGGGTACTCCTTGTAACGTTCCGTGGTGATGAGAATCACGTTGTTGCTGCCGTCGAGATAATAAAACGGACTGACACTGTCCACAGCCCGGAGCGATACGGAGGCTTTGCCGTTCTCCATCGATGCGATGAACCGCCAGCGAAGCCCTTTCGAGGAGATTTCGCGTCGTTGTCTCTCGAACTCGGCATCGATCTCCGGGATCTGTTGCCAGAAAGTTTCGATCGAGCCTTCGAAATACCGTTTCGGGATGAAGAGCTCTTTCTCCACATCGTCTTGTTCGATGGGATAGCCGGCTTCCCGGGAGAGGATGACCAGTTTGCGCACTACGTCCGTTCCGCTCAGATCGATCCGCGGATCGGGCTCTGCATATCCTGCCTCCATGGCTTTGCGAATGGCGGCGCTCATGGGCAGCTCTTCGTTCATCTCGTTGAAGATGTAGTTGAGGGTTCCGGACACCACTGCATCGATCCGCAGGATCCGGTCGCCGCTGTTGAGCAGGTCGTTGATCGTATGGATGATCGGCAGACCGGCTCCCACGTTGGTCTCGAAAAGGAATTTCACTCCGCGACGACGGGCCGTCTGTTTGAGGGACTCGTAGATGGTATAAGGACCCGATGCGGCAATTTTGTTCGCTGCCACCACCGAAATGTTGTGCTCCAGCAGGGTGCCGTAGATCGATGCAATATCGGCGTTCGCCGTGCAGTCGACAAAGATCGGATTGAAGATGTTCATCCGTACGATTTCATCGCGAAGCCGTTCCGGTGAAGATGCCGTTCCCCGTTTTTCCAACTCCTCTTTGCAGTTTGCCGGGTCGATGCCGTTGCGGTCGATCAGCATCCTTCGCGAATTGGCAACACCCACGATGCGGATCTGCAGGGAGTTATTCTCCATCAGAGTGGGCTGTTGTTGACGAATCTGCTCGAGAAGGCTCCCGCCCACGGTGCCTATGCCGGCCAGGAAGAGGTTGAGCACCTGGTATTCCCAGAGGAAGAAGGCGTCGTGGATCAGGTTGATCGCTTTGCGGAGCTGGTCGAGCGAGATCACGCAGGAGATGTTGGTCTCCGAGGCGCCCTGTGCACAGGCGATCACGTTGATACCGCCGCGTCCCAACGTATCGAACAACCGTCCTGCCACGCCCGGAGTGTTGCGCATCTGTTCGCCGACGATGGCCAGGGTGGCCAGGTTGTGACGGGCCGAGATTTCGTTGATCTCACCCAGGGCGATTTCGGCATGGAACTCTTTGGAGAGAACCTCTACGGCTTCGTCTGCATCGCCGTTGCGTACGCCGATCGAGGTGGTGTTTTCGCTCGAGGCCTGCGAAACGAAAAAGACGCTGATGCCCGCATCGGAAAGAGCCGTGAAGATGCGGCGATTGATCCCGATCACACCGACCATGCCCAGACCGCGAATCGTGACGAGACAGGTATCGTTGATCGAGGAGATTCCCTTGATCGGTTTCCCGTGGTCGTTCGGATCGCTCTCGGAGGAGATGAAGGTGCCGGGAGAATCGGGACGGAAGGTGTTTTTCACCTGAATCGGTATGTTTTTATGGTAGACCGGGAAGATGCTCGACGGATAGATTACCCGAGCTCCGAAGTTGCACAGCTCCATTGCCTCGACAAAGGTGAGCCGTTCGATCTGGTAGGGGTTGTCGATGATCTTCGGATCGGCGGTCATGAAGCCGTCGACATCGGTCCAGATCTCCAGGACCGAGGCGTCGAGCGACGCCGCGATGAGAGCTGCCGTGTGGTCGGATCCTCCGCGACCGAGGTTTGTGATCTCGCCCGTATGGGTGTCGGAGGCTATGTATCCTGCCACAATGGCGATGCGAGGCCGTTTGGCCAATACGGTACGGATCGATTTTTCGGTCGACTCATAGTCCACGACATGTTTGCCGAAATAGGGATTCGTCCGGATCATCTGTCGGGCATCGAACAGTTCCGCCCCGGCAATGGCTCCGCAAAGAATCGTAGAGGAGAGCCGTTCCCCGTAACAAAGTATGGTATTGGTCGTTTTCGGAGAGAGGTCGCGAATCAAGAAAATACCCTTCAGAATATTGCTCAGTTCGTTCAGTATCGATTCCATGGCGTTCTTTGTCTCTTCGCGTCGGTCGGGAAGAACGACGGCTTGTGCCACGGAGAGATGGCGGGCTGCAATCGCATCGAACTCTTTCTCGTAAGAGGATTCTCCTTGTCCGGCCAGGGTCGCGGTGCGAAGCAATGCATCGGTAATACCGTCGAATGCCGCAACAACGACCACGATAGAGTCGTCGTTTGTCTGTTCGACGATGCGTTGCACATTCCGGATAGCCTGATCGGAGCCTACGGAGCTCCCTCCGAATTTCATTACTTTCATCTTTTGTACTATTTTTTATGAATCCTCTCCGGCGGAAAGCCTGAAAGAAACGAACCGATTTGCAAGTTTAGAAAAAACAGGGAAAAAAAACAGCCGTTCGGGTTTGAACGGCTGTTTTTTTCTTTTTGGTTGCCGTGTTACTCGGCAAGAGGAGTAATGCTGACGAAAGATTTTCCTTCCGCCTTTTTGGAGAAAGTTACCGTGCCGTCTACGAGTGCGAACAGGGTGTGGTCTTTTCCCATACCCACGTTTTCTCCCGGGTTGTGCACCGTACCTCTCTGACGAACGATGATGTTGCCCGCCTTGGCGAACTGACCACCGAAAAGTTTCACTCCGAGACGTTTGCTCTCGGATTCACGGCCGTTCTTCGAACTACCTACGCCTTTTTTGTGTGCCATTTCCTAAAACTCCTTTCTTCAAGCAACAATGTCTTCGATGAGAATCTGGGTGAGGTATTGCCGGTGACCGTTCAAAACCTGGTACCCTTTTCTGCGGCGCTTCTTGAACACGAGGACCTTGTCGTCCTTGAGGTGTTTGAGAATTTTCGCATTGACCGAGGCCCCTTCTACTACAGGCGTGCCTACTTTGACCTGTCCGTCGTTATCCGTTAGCAGTACCCGGTCGAAGCTCACGGGAGAACCTTCCTCTCCCTTAAGACGGTGAACATAGAGCTTGCGTCCCTTCTCAGCTTTGAATTGCTGACCTGCTATCTCTACAATTACGTACATTTTGTAATGCTTGGTATAAATTTGGGTGACAAAGATACGCCTTTTTTCCGGGACCGCAAAAAAATGATAGAAAATTTTTTGTACGGTTTTTGAACCTCGTTGCGAATGCAATCTTTTTCGGATCATGAAAATCGTTGTCGCGTCGTCCGATCCCTACCTCTCGGGAGTGCTTTGTTGTTCGCTTTCCGGACTCGGAGCCGTGGTCGAGCCCGTTGCGAATGAGGAGGAATTTTGTCGGATGTGTCTCGCAGGTCGTTGCGAGGTGGCTGTGACCCTCTTTCTCGCCCCTTTTCTCAACGGATTCGATCTCGGACGTCGACTGCGCGAGAGCGTGTTGCGGCCGCCGGCGCTCTTTGTCCTTTCATGGCTTCACGACGAGCAGACGGTCATGAGCCTTTATGAGAGCGGCATCGACCAATATTTCACGCTTCCGTTCTCCGTGGCGCGTCTTCGAGGGAAAGTGGCGACGCAACTCTATTCCAGAGGCCTATGAACGGGGTTTTGGTTGCAATGTTTCTTGTCTGTTTGTCGGTGGTTCTGATCGCGCTTGTCGTGGCCGATCGGGATGATTTCATGCGACGACGGGAAGAGCGGCACCGCGAACGATTCCGCGATCCGTATGTCCGGATAATTTGCGACTATCTCTTCGCTCCGGACGAGTCTTCTTCTTACCCGTGTCGACTGCCGTATGGTAACCTCGCACGTTCCCGCATGTTGGCCGCCGAATCGCTCGCCACACTCTGTATCTCTACCTCCGGCGGTGATCCGGGTCGGATACGCAGGTTGGTAGCCGATAGCGGTATCGGTCGGCTCTTGTTGCGTCGGGCAGGTTGGGGCAGAGCGTCGCACAGGCTTTCCCCTTTGCGGGTGCTATCGGAACTCCCGTTGCCGGAGCCGGTCGTTCTGCGTGCAGGCCGATTCCGGAGTCGTCGCGAACCGCTGATCGGGTGGTATGCTTTGCTGATTCGAACGGCCAATCATCCGGAAAAAATGCTCCCGGAATTGGAGAGTCATCCCCGGACGTTGACTCCGTTCGCTCTTTCGGAGCTGCTCATGCAGTTTAAACGGGGAGTCGTTCCGGTCGCTTGCGAATCTTTGTTGTGCAATCCGGGAGTCAATGTCAAGCTACTCGGAATGGCTCTCATTCGCCACCTCCAGCTCGAAGGGGTGAACGACAGGCTTTACGACCTGGTGGGAGATCCTCATCCTGCGGTTCGTCGCGCTGCACTCGATACGTTGGTCGTATTGAAATCCCCTTTGACGAAGCGGAGCGTTGTAAAGGCGATCGCAGCGCTGTCGGAACACGATCGCCGTCGGTTTTATCGCAAACTTTCGGCCGAAGGGTATTCGCTTCAGGCTCTTTGTCGGCTGCAACGACTGGAGGGGGATAATTACCTCGGAGAGTATCTCAGGCAGTTGATCGGGTCGTACAAAAAAAGGTTGGGTGTATGATTTGGATACGAATCGGGTGGATCGTGACGATTGTTTTGGGGATGTCCATCTTTTGGATAATCGGTCGCACGTTGGCGGGCGCCATGCGGATTTCCCGGATGCGGGAGCGCAACCGGTTGTTCGGAGAGAGGCCCGGCTATGGAAACGATCCGGTCAGCGAAGAGGGCATTTCGGTTGTCGTTGCGGGATTTGGCGAACAGGTGCGGATCGAACAGTGGCTCGGCAATCGCTATACGCGGTATGAAGTGGTTTGGGTTGTCGATTTGCGAACCGATTTTTATGCCCGTGCGCTCATGGATCGATACGCCATGACGGCGGTTACGCTTCCGACGCTGGGAGAACTTCCCTGTGAAGGATTGCGCGCCCTGTATCGGTCTCGCGAAAGGCGTTACCGTCGGTTGCTGTTGGTCGACAGTGTCGCGGACGATCTTCCCGGAGCATTCAATTGTGGCGTGAATGTGGCCTCTTACGATCGGATTCTCGCCGTTGATGGTCGGTCGGAGCTTTTGCCCGGAGCCCTGCAGACACTGGCTATCGAATGGGGAGAGTATGGGGAACACACTCCTTTGGCTGTGGGTGGCTATCGCGTGTTCGGATTGGAAATCGGGCTTGTGAGACGAGTCTCTGCAGCGTTGAGAATGACGTTCGGTCTGGCCAACGATTGCGTTTTGCTGTTCGATCGCGATGCGTTGATCCGGGTCGGCGGCTATCGCGATCCGCACAATCCCGACGGGGAGCTGCTCCGTCGCATTCGTCACGCCTCCCATTCGTCGCCCGAAATGTTGCCGTTCGCCGTATTACGGACGGGGAACAATTCGTCGCTCGATCAAGCGCCGATCGGCGGAAGAACCTTGTTTTTCTGTTTGCTCTTTTTTTTGTTGCTGCTTCTCTTTTTCGTGTTGGAGGATGGCATTGGCGGATTTGTAACTTTTCTGCTGATCGTATCGGTGGCGTGGGCTGCCGCTGCTGCGGTGGTGGCGATTTCGGTGGGCGCTGCACGACAAGCAGGCATGCCCTTTCGGAGAGGAGAATTGTGGATATGTCCGTTAATCTATCCCGTTTTGCTTATCGGCAGGCTATTGTTTCGAAAAAATTTTTTAAGTTCGTAAATTCTCCCTATCTTGTAGCACGAAAATCCATTCCTTATCGGGGCATGCCGAAAAAAATCGTTGCGTTATCCATTTTCCTGGCCATTTTTCTGACCGTTTCCGCCCAGAACGGCGCGACTTTCCGCATTGAGGTGCTGAAAGGAGAAAAATGGTGGGGAGCATTCGTTGGCGGAGCTCCGCTCGAACCGTTCGACGAACCGTTTCGTATCCATACCGCAGAGTCGGCCGAGGGGGGATTCTTCGTTCCGGTTTTGGTCTCTTCGGCAGGTCGGTATATTTGGAGCGACTCTCCCATGGAGATCGATTTCGATGGCAGCCAGTTCCTGATTATCTCCGAGACTGAAAAAGTGGAGGTCAAAAAGGCCGGACGAACGCTGCGCGAAGCCTATCTTCTCTGTTGCCATCATCATTTTCCTCCTTCGGCGGAGCGACGTCTGCCCGCAGAGCTCTTTACCCGCCCGATTTATGAGACGGAGTACGACTTCGGATTTCTTCAGTGTGCGGATGATATTCTTGCCTATGCCGACCGCTTGTTGGCCGAAGGGTTTCCGGCGGGGGTGATCCTGTTGGCGGACGGATGGCGTCCGGCTTCGGGAGGATATGACTTCGATCGGCTCTATTATCCCGATCCCAAAGAGTTTGTCGATGCGCTGCATGCCAAGGGATTCGAGGTTATGTTGACCGTCACGCCCTATCTCTCCGCTTCGGGGCGCGCCTATGTTGCCGCTCTGCAAAATGGAATGCTCTATGAGGAAGAACCGGGAGATCCGGTTGAGGTGACCAATCGAAACGGCTGTTTCGTCGCCATCGACGTGACTAAGGAACAGCTTTGCGATACGCTTCGGGCCGAGTTGCGTCGGCTGACGGACGACTACGGTGTGGACGGATTCCGCTTCGATTGTCTCGACCTCGTGCCCCATTTGCTGCGGACGGACAACCGGTTCGATGCCTATCTGGCCGGGTGGATGTCGCTCGGAAGCGAATTTCCGCTGGCGGAGTTCGTACCGGGAGGCCGGATGCCGCAAACCTCCTGTGCGAGTTGTATGGAGTCCGCGGCAACGACTCCGGAGGCCTATTTGAACGATGTCTTGGTCGCGGGGCTGTCGGGGTATACCTTTTTGCGTCCTGCATCCGAGATCCTCTTCTCCCGGTCGGCCGAGGAAGAGACGGTTGCGCGGGCGTTTATTCTCGGGATGATGATGCCCGTGGCATACGTGCCGTTCGCTCCCTGGCGGGTGGCGGACGAAACGCTCTATGACGAGATGAGACAGACGCTTGCCTTCCGAAACTCGAAGAAGGATTATCTGGAGCAGATCGCACAGGAGGCGGCGCTTGCCGCCGAGCCGATCGTACGCCACCTGGAGTATCAATTCCCGCGGAGCGGTTTTGCCGACTGCAACGATCAGTTCATGTTGGGGAGCCGTCTGTTGGTGGTTCCTGTCTTCGACGAGGCGGAAGAACGGTTGGTGCGTCTGCCGCGCGGCGTGTGGAAGGACCAGGAGGGTCGTCGTTATAGAGGTCCGCTCGTGTTGAATGCCGCAACGCATGGCCGTCATTTGATCTGTTATGAATTACAATGAGAAAGAGATGATAAATCGCATTATTCTTACGGCTGAACAACGGGAGTTTTTGCTTCCCAAGGCATTCAATGCCGCAGTGAGGGCCGGGGCCGTGATCCTCGACGTCTACGCTGCCGGCAAGGATCATTTCGATGTCAATCTGAAGAGCGACATGACGCCGATCACGTTGGCTGATCGTCGCTCCCATACCCTTATCAAGGAGTATTTGGCGCAGACGATGATCCCGTTGCTCAGCGAGGAGGGGCGTGAAATGCGTTACGAGGAGCGGAAGGATTGGGAAATGTTCTGGATGGTCGATCCGCTCGACGGAACGAAAGAGTTCATCAAAGGCAACAACGAGTTCACTGTCAACATTGCACTGGTGGCCAACAACCGACCGGTGATGGGGATCATCTACGTGCCCTATTTCCAAAAAATCTACTTCTGTGAGAAGGGCTTCGGCTCCTACCTCAAAGAGGGGGTGCGTCCCGATCCCAATGCCGATTATACGTACGATAAAATCTACGAAGGAGCCGTTGAACTGCCGCTTCGCACGGAAGCCAATAGCCCCTTGCGATTGGCCATCAGCCGTTCGCATAACAACGAGGAGACCTTTGCCCGACTCGCCGAAGTGAAGAAAGCCCATCCCGATGCCGTCGTTGTGGAGCAGGGCAGCTCCTATAAATTTTGCCTGTTGGCCGAAGGCTCGGTGGATTACTATGTTCGAACGACCCATACGTACGAGTGGGATACGGCCGCCGGCGAGGTGATTCTCAGCGAGACCGGCGGAACCACGAAATCGTTGCCCGGATTGGGAAAATTCGCCTACAACAAGGAGTCGTTGCTCAATCCGTTTTTCGTCTGTCGCAGCCGATTCTTCCAGGAATAAAAGCCCGGGGTCAGACCCGGAGCAGAGGGAGGACCCAGGCCTCTCTGGTGGGTTCGGCAAGAAGATCAAATGATCGGTATTTTCAGCAGATCGGGTGAATGTTCCATCACCCGTAGGTTTGGGCTGTCCTTAAAAGAAGGCGGGTTGGCGCGCGGATCGTTGTGATGTTTCTGGGGGAGCTGATTTCCGAGGGTTGAATTCCTCAGAGTGAAATTTTATCGGGCAGGATTGGTCCATGTCGATTTCGGATAGGTTAAATCGTATAAATGTTTGAATTTTTTACGATTTGACGTAAAACGTTGTGTGTAATCGAATTTATTTCGTAATTTTGTTTATGCGTGCGAGTTGTTTTGTCGAAATCGGTTGTGGCAGATCGCGATTTGGTATTCGAGGAGAGGGGGAGTGAAAGAGAAAAGTTGTGCAAAAGAAGGGAAAGGCGTTTTAACGCGAATTTCGGATAGCGACCGCGATTTGTAGCGCGCGAAAATCTCTTGGTTGCATCCTGAAAATGGGCTCGATGATTCGTACGCTTTCGACAAAACAGGGAGACAAAGCACCGCGCCTGACCGGGATTCGAAACCATAAACTACTCCATAATTTATGAAGAAAGTTGTTGCGATATTGCTGGCTTTGGTCGCAGGGTGTGTCGACCTGGCTGCTCAGACGAAATATCTTGTCAATCTTTTCTCACCTGTCGACTCGTATAGTTACAAGGCCTATAAATACACGGGCCCCTCGTCCGAACGGATTGCCATGAGCGGAGGGCTCGAGTGGTACGGCGGTTTCACGATCGGCCACACCATGGGGCCATACAAACCCGGCTATGCCGTCTTCGATCTCGGTGGCCGATACGAGACCCTGATGTTTGTGCTCGGTCACGAAAATTTCAATATGGGTGCTGGCGGTACGGGAATCGCTACGGATCCGAACATCGTCACGGTCTATGCCGACGGTCGTAAGGTGGTCGACGAAGTGGTCTATCCCTACGGTATTCCGAAACGTATTACCCTCGATGTCAAAGGGGTGAGTGAGCTGAAATTCCTTCTTGTCTCCGGAACGGGCTATATCGCTGTGGCCGAGGCTACGCTCTGGACTGCCGGACAGACTCCCGTCGAAACGGGAAATCTTCTTACGGAGAAACCCAAACCCATCGAACTGATCAAGGATCTCAAACCCTACTTCCAGAACAACAGACTGACCAACGTATCTCCTTCCGACAAATGCAAGTCTATTAAAATCAATGGACAGGAGTATAATTATGGTTTGTCGGCCATCATGCAGCGGGCGATCTCCGGCGACAATCCCGGCTGGGCCTATTTCAACCTGAGAAAACAGTATGCGACCCTCCGGTTCATCGCGGGGCTGCTCGATGACACGGAAAGCAATTCGGGTTCGGGATGGTTTACCGTGAAAGCCGATGGCAAAATCATCTACGAATGGGAGATGAAACACGATGACATCGCCCAGCAGGTGACGCTCGATGTGACCGGTTGCGAAATGCTTTCGTTCCATTCCGAACAGGAATCGGGCTCTACGAACGGAGGTATCGTCCGGATCATGCTCTATCCCGAAGGGGAGCAGCCTCAGGAAGAGGGTGAGACCGAAGCACCCGTCGATCCCCGTTTGAAAGAACTTCCCGATGTCTGCAAACTCATCTCGAACATCCCGCCCTACTCCACGGGAGCCCTCACCCAAAAGCAGATTTACGACGGTTCGTCCGACCACATCACCTTCTCCATGGGAGGCGTGAAATTCAGCGAGGGATTCGTACTCTATGCGAAAGCCAATGTGTTGGATGACAATACCTCTTCTTATGCGGTGTTCGATCTTGGCAATGAGTTCGACTACGTGAGCTTCACCGCCGGATACATCGGCAAGAGCGGAGCGATGAATAACGACGTTTTGCGCGTGTATGCCGATGACAAACTGGTGCTCGAAACCCCGCTGATTCCTACCTATCCCAATCAACATTATACCGTGCCGTTGAATCGTTGCCGCAAATTGCGTTTCGAGAATCAGGGGTCGGGAACGCTCGATGTGGCGGCTTTCGGGGTGGCCGATCTCGTGGTTTATCGCGGTGAACCGGTGGAGAACGATCTTTTTGTCCACCCCAAACCCGACTGCCCGCCTACCGTCGACCTCATCGACCTGGGCGCTCCCTACATCCATTACGTGAGCCCGATGAAAGACTCCAAGGATAAGATATTCTACGACGGTACCACGCAGAAGAACTATTTCGACCTGAATGGCCAACGAATCTACAAAGGGTTCATGCTTCAGACCAGCGTCCATTTCTCGCTCGATCACGGAGTGCTCTCCGGTACGGACGGAGCTATTGCCGGCGCATTGGGCGGAGCTGCCGTCGGATCGGCATTCGTTGCGGGAGCCGCGGCTGTCGGCGGAGCGATGGTCGGCAGTACGCTGATCGGTGCGGCCGCTTTCCTGATGCTGGCTGCGGGAGGCGAAGCGTTGGAAAACTCCTGTGCGGCATTCAACACCTATGGCGAATACAACAGTGTGACCTTTACCGTCGCCTGTTGCCATCCCCATATCCGTCCCGATGACTACAAGGAGACGTTGCTGATCGGCGCAGATCATCGGGTGGTGGCGCAACTGACCGTATACGAGACCATGGAGCCGCAAACCGTGACGGTCCCGATCGACGGGTGCCAGCAGTTGATGTTCTGGCTGGCGAATACCGACAACTGGTCGGGACAATATATTTTCTACGATATCAAACTGAGTAAGGAACGGCTGGCTCTCGATATCCCGAAAGACGCCCGTCTTTCCCAGGCCGTCGTGACACAACCCGCCTGGAGTGATAAGACGATCCGAAACCAATGGGAAAGACCGCAGTCCTCCGGACAGAAAAACGTAGATGCATTCCTGGTGGGACTTTCCAATGCTTATTACCAAGTCGAACAACTCATCAAGAATGCCAAACCGAATTACGAAATATATACCTATTACCTGGAGACCGATGCCGGACAAATCTGTAAGGCCGTCACGTTGGAATCGACACGAGGAGATAATCTGGAGTCGATACCGAGTCAGTTCACGGCTTGCAACAGAAATCTTGAAAAGTTGAAAGAACTCAAAGCCACCCTGTCTGAACTGTCGATCTCGCAGGCGAGCGCCTCCATCGGATTGGCCGGTCTCGGGTTGAATGCGATTGCGTATGGCAAACTGCTTAAAGTTGGCAATGCGGTGCTTAAGGAGTGTAAGGCTCTGGTGGAGCAGATGTACGAAGAAAAAGTCGTGGAGGCGCAGTTCCTGCAGGCAATCCTCAACAACGCACTGGATATCGACGGCAAACAGAGTACCGAAAAGACCATTTTCTGTCCGCTCTTCAAAGCCGAAGAACCTCCTGCCGGAGACCTCCAGTTGGTGAAACATTTTGTCGTGAAAGGATAACCTTCCTGCAAAGGCTTGGGCAATAATACTGTAATGGAGAAAAAAATCGATTACGGAGCAGAGATGGATAAGGCGCGTCAGGCGGTAGCGGGATTGGATCGCAATGGCGATCCGGAGACCCTCGAGGCCTATTGGGAAGTTTGTTGCGGCGACGTGTTGATTGCCGAAGAGAATCTCCGAAACCAACAGAGAAGTTGGGAAAATGCTGCGCTGGTACGGGAATTTCTCGATATCGCAACCTATCTGGAAGGATATGATTCGATGCTCGATAACCTCTATTCGGCCGTATCGAGAATGAAGGAGACGATCTTTTCTCACCCTCGGCTGAAACTTGAATTGCTCGAATTCGAACAACTTGTTCTTCAGCGAATCGAAGCACTGCACGATCAGGAGCTGGGGGAGTGCGAAGAGCTTCAGGAGGAGATATTGTTCTATCAGCGCAACATCGATCGGGCGGAGCGGGGCGATTTCGATCGGATCGACCGGATCGGACATCTGAAACAGGATCCGATCGAATGGAGTGCAGATTTCGAACGGGTGATCGACGAGGTCGACCGAAAGGCAGATGCATTATTGGAGGAGTATCCTCGTGGGATGGGTTTCTGTTTTGCTTTTTGGAGTACTCGGGCGAAGATTCTGCGTGAAGAGTATGGTATCGAATGGAGAACTCCTTCCATGATGAATCCGGGCGTTATGTTCGATTGAGAGCTTGTTTTTCTCCAGGGAGAATATCGAGAAGATAGATGTCATGAAACCGATCGGTCTGATTCTGACAAAGCCGTGTGACCGGATTGCTCCCTGTGGCAGTAGGTTTTGGGGCAATCCCGATCTGCCCAAGGGGTTCGAGTATCCGACCTATCGGGACCGGGATGGAGATCCGTTCGAATATCAGTTCATCTGTCAGATCAATTTGTCGGAACTTGCGCCGTTCGACCCCGACAAACGGCTTCCCGCGAAAGGATTGCTCTCTTTTTTCGCGAAGATCGATCATTATCTCGGACATCCCGATGGTGGAAGCGGCCTTTCGGGATATATTAGCGATACGGAAGACGTAAGGGTATTGTTCTTCCCGGAAGTTGGATTCCCGGGTGAAAATCCCGAATTCGAAGAGATGGTTCTTCTCGATGAAGCAGACGTCCCAATCAATCCGGGAGAGTTGCGGATTCTCTTCCGAAACGGAGCCTCGACGGATTGTTCCGAGGACCATGCCCTTTTCGCCGAACCTGTCTATCGGGAGTGGGATAGTTGGGAGTATCCTTATGAGGCGTGGCAAATTCTTCTTCAGGTCGATTCATTCAGCGGAACGGATTTCGATCTCCGATTCATGGATCTCGGGGTATTGGATTTTCTGATATCCCCGGAGGACCTTGTGTCAGGGCGTTTCGATCGTGTCAGGGCAATCGTGTTGTCGACCTGAAAGCAAGCGAGTGTCTGAAAGAGAACCGAGTGGTCAGTTATTTCTGATCTCTTGAGGGATGACCGAAAAAATTACAAGAAAATACAAACCCCTCCAAACGACAGGTGTATCAAATGTCTAAGTGTTTGAAAAATGGGCTTCTGCTTTGCAAGATCCGAAAGATTTATTACTTTTGAATTCAATGACGAACCAAAAACATTAACCGAAAAACTACGAACATGGAACAACAACCTTTTCAGCAAGGGCGGGAGAGCTATTCCGCACCCATGCTTACGATTGTCGAAACAGACGTACAGAGCGGTTTCGCAACCAGCTACGATCCGACAGAATCCATCGAAAATGTGGGTTCCGATCTGGATTATGAAGAGTGGTAATCAATCATCAAAACACTAAACAAAACTACTTATGAGAAAAATTTCAGCATT